>JAJDVQ010000033.1 GCA_022826045.1 Acidimicrobiia bacterium
GAACCGCACCGCTCGAGCCGGTGTATGCGGTGCTGCTGATCGACGCGATCGTCGTCAAGGCCGGCGACTCCCAGGTCGCGAACAGGCCCGTCTATGTGGCGATCGGCGTGGATCTTCAAGGAGAACGCGATGTGGGGGGCCTGTGGCTGGGCCCGACAGGCGGGGAGGGCGCCACCCAGTGGGCGGCGACGCCGGCCGAGCTGCGAAACCGCGGCCTCGCCGACGCGCCGGTCGTGTGCTGGGACGGGCTGCGGGGCCTGCCCCCCTCGATCCGGGCCACCTGGCCCGACGCGACGGCGCAGACCTGCGTGGCGCACATGGTCCCCAACAGCCTCCGGCACGCGTCAAAGAAGCACAGGGGCCAGACCGCCAAGGCCATGCGGGAGATCTACACGTCGCCCACCGTCGAGGCCGCCGAAGCCCGCTTCGAGAGCTTCGCCGACGATTGGGAGGCCGCCTGCCCGGCCATGATCCGCAGCTGGCGCCAGCCCCGGGACGAGTTCGTGCCGTTCGGGGAGTTCCCCGCCGAGCTGCGCAGGGTCGTGTACACCACCAACGCCACAGACAGCCACTGCGCCCGATTCCGACGAGCAGTCAGGCATCGAGGCCATTTCCCCAACGAGCAGGCAGCGATGAAGGCCCTGCTGCCTTGTCGCCACCGCCAGACGCAAGAACCGGTCCAACCTGACCGGCAAGACCAACGGCTGGAAAGCCATCCTGAACACCCTGACCGTCCACTACGGCGACCGGACCGCCGACCACATCCGATGAACACCACCACATCCGGATACACAAAAAAACTGACAGACCCACCGGTGGATCCGGGCTTAGCAATGCCGGTGCCCGGCCGAAATCGACCGCCGAGTGGGGCACGGGGTGATGATCGAGTCTTTCTCGCAGGGTGCTCCACAGCAGGTCGGGGTACTGGGGTCGAGCCCTGCTGTATGTCTCCGCAAGCCCGCTGAACGCCTGCGCGCTGTCGGTCTTCGCGGGCCTCGTCACTGCTTCAGCATGCCCCCGCACACTGCGCCGCAGGCGACTGCGTGGGCCGTCCGCGACGATGTCGCACCTCGGCAGTACTGTCCGAGTCGATGTCACAGCTGTCGGTTGCCGAGTTCTTCGCCGGTATCGGTCTGGTACGCGCCGGTGTCGAGGCGGCTGGGTTCGATGTGGTGTGGGCGAATGACATCTCGGAGGTGAAGCACGCGGTCTATGCCGCCAACTTCGGCGACGACTACAGCGTCTCCGATGTGCGTGACATTCGCGGCGATGACGTGCCGAGCGTTGATCTTGCGACGGCGAGCTTTCCGTGCATCGACCTGTCGTTGGCCGGCCACCGGCGCGGCCTGGCGGGGGAGCAGTCGGGCCTGTTCTTCGAGTTCGTACGCGTTCTGGACGAGATGGGTGCCCGGCGCCCGGCCGCGGTGCTCATCGAGAACGTTCCGTCATTTGTCTCGTCACGTGGGGGCCGCGATCTGCGCGATGCGCTGGTGGCGCTCAACAGGCTGGGCTACGCCTGCGATCTCGCTGTGGTCGATTCGCGCTGGTTCGTGCCGCAGTCGCGCAGCCGGCTCTTCGTGTTCGGCCTGCTCGGTGCTGATCAGGCGACGAGCCCGCCCTCATTGTCGGTAGTGGACGGCGGGGTGTCCGAGTCTGATGCGCTTCGTCCTGCACCGATCAGACGATTCCTCGCACGAGCTTCGGGCCTCGACCTCACCCGGCGAATGATCGGTCGTCCTCCTTCAGCCGATCCACGGCTTGGCGATGTCGTCGAGCGACTTGCGCCTGAGGACGAACGCTGGTGGGACGCGAAGCGGCTTGCCGCGTTCGACAGCACTCTCCCGGACCGGCACGCGGCCCGGATTGCCGAGCTGAGTGATCAGAGCGTCACGGCGTGGCGGACTGCGTACCGCCGGACCCGTGGCGGTCGAGCCGTCTGGGAAGTGCGCGGTGATGAGATCGCGGGCTGCCTACGAACCGCGAGGGGTGGCTCGTCGCGTCAGGCGCTGGTGGAGATCAGCGAGGGCTGTCATCGTGTGCGGTGGATGACGGCCCTCGAGTGCGGTCGGCTTCAAGGCGTTCCCAACGACTTCGACATTTCGCCGGTGACCGAGTCACAAGCGCTGTTCGGTTTCGGTGACGCTGTCACCGTGCCCGTCATCACCTGGCTCGTCGAGAGCTTCGTGAAGCCCGCGCTGGGGGTGCCTACCGTCGCCACCCACGCGGCAGCATGACTGCCGGCGAGATCGCCGCGGCCCTCGACGGTGCTATCGATGCTTGGTACGAGACGCAACGCACCGAGACGGGCGTCAATCGCAATGTGATGACGGTCGGCCTCATCATGTGCGAGCACATGAGAGCCCACTTCCCGCTCAACGAAGCCCAGTGGTTCAGCGGGTCGCAAGTCCGACTGCTTGGCGGTTCGAGAATCAACAAGATTCTGGCTCGTCATGGCGAGGCGCGCCCACTGGCAAGCGAGGGCGGCAGGACCAGCCGAGGCAGCCAGGAACTCGCGCGCGGCTTCCAAGCTGCCGTCAACTCCTCGACAGCCGCCGACGCGTTCGCTGGAGTAGATCCCGATGCGCGAGCGGAGATCATTGAGACATTGCAGGCTGCGATGGTCGAGCGCATCCAGGTTGACTTCTTCGACAAGCAGCGATTGCGAATCGAGTACCGGAGTCATGAACCGACTTGCACAGTGATCCGCCAACTGCTCGACGCGGCCAGTGGTCGTGGGGGCAACGCCACCGGTGCTGTGGCCCAGCATGTCGTGGGTGCAGCATTGTGCCTGCTCTATCCCGACACGGATATCGACAACCACTCCTACACCACGGCCGATGAGCAAACCGGCCGCATCGGCGACTTCGTTGTAAACGACGCTGCTTTCCACGTGACGACCGCACCTGGCGAAGCCCTGCTGCGCAAGTGCGTCCAGAACCTCTCGCTCGATGTCTTCCCGATCGTGCTGACCCTCAGAGATCGCATCGCTGCCGCCGAGGGGCTCGCAGGCAACTTCGACATTGCCGACCTGATCTCGGTGCGAGACGTGGCCGAGTTCGTCGCCGACGCGGTGGACATCCCGGCCCGGCACCAGCGTCTCCAGATGGCGGCGCACCTGCGAGAACTGCTTGACACCTACAACGCGCGGGTCGCGGCTGCAGAACCCGATCCGTCGCTGCGAGTAGAGATCCCCGACAACCTCGGCTGAGCATGTCGTGCAAAGGGGGCGAGCCGCTACGGGTTGGGTCGCGGAATGTCGATCATGGAAATCACAAATGGCCGGCATGGTCGTTATCACCGCCTCGGCTTCGCCTACACCCGGCCCGACGGAGTCAGGGTTACCCCCGTCACCGCCCTCGGCCCCTAACGGATTCGCTTCTTTGCGATGAACTCCGCTCGGTAATCTCGTTCTATGGCTGCGCCAACGCTCGACGACGCCCGCCGGGCAGCGCGGGAGATCATCGATGCCGGTGTGGGGACGGTGCTGGTATTCGGGTCGCTGGCGCGTGCCGATGCACAGAGCGGCAGCGATATCGACCTCGTGGCGATCTACGACGACTTGGGCGACTACAGCGAACGCGCACGCCGCCGCTGCGACCTCGAGGCTCGTGCGAAGGCTGCTGTCGGCTGGCCGGTCGATGTGCTGGTGACCGACATGCCCGAGTGGTCGGTTCGGACGACCAAGGTGCCGTGCTCGCTCGAGGCGCGCATCGCCGTCGATGCGCTTGCACTTGCAGAGGTCGCGCGGCATGGTGAGATCGATTGGGACAAGGAGATCGGATTGCCGGCGAACCCCACCGCGGAGCTGCAGCGCCGCTTCGATGACTTCGTGGGCGCTGTGTCCGACCTCGCCATGTTCCTCGTGCCGACGGATCGGGAGCACCGGGCCGCTGCTGCTGAGGACTGGTCCACGCTCACGGCGCGGGAAGATCGTCGTTTCGCCCATGCGTGCAGCGCAGCGCACATGGTCGTCGAAGCTGGGGCCAAGATCACCTGCATCGTCACCACCGGCGCCGCTCCGCGACGATCGCACAACATTCCCGAACTGCTCGCAGGGCAGCCCGACGAGGTCAGGCAGGCCTTCGAGGAGCTCTCTGCGAGTGTCGAACTCGCCGAATTGGATCAGTGGCGCCAGGGCGCGTTCTACACCGAGGCCCGCCCAGTGGCGTCATTCGACAACTCATACCTCCGCCGTCACGCGACCGCAGCGACCAAGATCGCGACCTTCGTGGCCGACCAGTGCCACGACGAGGGACTCGACGCCGACACATTCACAGGCCTCGAAGACGAACTGCGGTACTGCGTTGACGCCCTCGACGCACCCTTGCGCATCGCAAGGCGAGGAAGGTGTACGTGAGAGGGCATCCTGAGTGGTCTGCACAGTTCGACGGATCATTCGTCGCCATTGACTTCGAAACGGCAACAGGTGACCGAGACTCGGCTTGCGCCATCGCTGCAGTCGTGTTTGAGGACGGCGAAGTTGCGGATAGCTATGTCTCCCTGATTCAGCCGCCCGGTAACGAATACGACCCGTTCAATACGTCGATACACGGAATCGGTCCGAGCGACACGCGTTCGTCGCCGACGCTTCCGGAAGTTTGGCGACACGTCGAGGCGCTCACTCGGGATTCATTGGTGATCGCCCACAACACGGCCTGCATTGCCTGCTCGCCAACGAACCCATTTGACGCCGGCCGACACGACCGGCGCCGCATCCGCTACGCAGGACTGACTTCGCCTGCGTCGAGCAGGGACCGCAGGCCGGTTTCATCAAGGACAGGGATGCCGAGTGCATCAGCCCTGTCGAGCTTGGCTTGGCCTGCCCGCTCGCCTGCGACGAGCGCGTAGGTGCTCTTGTTCACCGACGAGGGTGACTTGCCGCCGCGCTGCACGATGGCCCGCTTCGCGTCGTCGCGCCCGATGAACCAACCGTCCAAGTTGCCGCTGACCACTACCGAGCGACCCGCCAGCACTTGTGGAACGTCTGCTACTGGGCTGGGCAGATCAGCCACATCGAACCGGACACCGACCTTGTGGAGCTTGTCGACCAGTGCCCGGTTGGCCTCGTCGGCGAAGAACTCCTTGACGCTGTCGGCGATGATCGGTCCGATGCCGTCGATTTCGGCGAGACTCTCGGTCGTGGCCCTCATTATGGCATTGAGCGAACCGAAGCGTTGAGCGAGCAGTTCCGAAGCCGTCGGGCCCAGGTGCTCAATGCCCAAACCGATTATCAAGCGCTCCAAGGGCGCGTTGCGCGCATCGTCGATCCTCCTGACGAGATCGCTTGCCGACTTCCACGCGAAGCCCCTCAATCCGTCGAGTAGAGCTGGATCGAGCGAAGCCGCTGCGATGCTCTCGGGGACGGAGCCCATTAGAACGCCGCCGTACCCAAGTCGTTTAGGCACTCCAGTTTCGGAGTTGATGAGTGGTACTGCTTGCTGTCGATCGTCGGAGCGCGCGCGGCTCGCAAACGCTTTACGAGCGGGCCTCGAGAAGTGACGGCCCGCATAGTCCAAGCCCGCGTCGGCGGCCAAGTCTTCGGCGCGGATCGAGAATAGATCCGCGGGATCGCGCACCCAGCCACGGTCAAGAAGGTCGGCGATCGTGTTCTCGCCGAGACCTTCGATGTCGAGAGCGCCTCGGCTCACAAAGTGCCCGACACTCTCCCTGAGGCGTGCTTGGCATCTGTGGTTGACGCAATAGGTATTGGCGTCGCCCTCTCTTCGGATGAGCTTCTCGCCGCATGCGGGGCAGGTGGCCGGAAATTTCCAACGTGGCAGCGCATCGGGACGCGCGGCCAGTACTGGCCCAACTACTTCCGGAATGACGTCACCTGCCTTGCGCACGATCACGGTGTCGCCAGGACGCACGTCCTTGACAGCAACTTGATCCTCGTTGTGCAGAGTCGCAACACTCACTTCTGAACCAGCCACCATTACCGGCTTCAAGCGGGCGAACGGAGTAGCGCGGCCGGTACGACCGATTGAGACTTCAATGTCCTCGAGCCGGGTCGTCCGCTCTTCAGGTGGAAACTTGTAGGCGATGGCCCAGCGTGGCGCCCTGCTGGTTTCGCCCAGGGTGTCCCGCAGATCCAGGTCATCTAGCTTGACGACGACTCCGTCGATCTCATAGTCGGTTTGGTGTCGATTTGCCTCCCACTCTCGGCAGTACTGCAAGACATCTTCAAGGAGGTCGAACGCGGCTACATGAGGATTCACAGGCAGACCGAGTGCATCGATGTACTCAAATAGGCCGACGGCGTTGGACAGCTCGGGGCCGCCCACGATCAGGCCGCTGTCGTAGCTCCAGAAGGAGAGGTTGCGGCTAGCGGTATCGCTTGGGTTCTTCTGACGCAGGCTGCCGGCGGCGGTATTGCGAGGATTGCGGTAGTCGGGATAGCGCGCGTAGGCAGCGATCAGCTTGCTTTGCGGATCCTCCTCCCATTGGGCCGCAAGGCCACGCGAGACCTGCTGAGCTGTTGGCTCGCTGACGATGAATTTCTCGCGCTCCACGGCTTGGGCTTCGTTCAATGCCTCGAACTCGGCGATGGGCAGATAGACCTCACCTCGTACCTCGAGTACTTCCGGAGCACCGTCGTCGAGTCGGCTGGGAATCGCTGCAATGGTCCGAGCGTTCGCTGTGACGTCTTCGCCCGCTCGTCCGTCGCCTCGCGTAGCTGCCCGGATCAGCTGGCCGTGTTCGTATCGCAGAGAAATCGCCAAGCCATCGAACTTAAGTTCGCAAATAAGGCGCGGATTCGTTGGTACGGGTGCTGGCTCGGTGCAGCCGGACTGCAGTTCACCGCTGACGGTGGTGCCGAGATCATGAGTCGTCATTTGCTCAATCTCGTTAGCGGTGTCCGCGCCCTGTGCAGGTTCGGAAGTGCCGAACGGAAGTTGTCGATTGAGGCCGTCGGCGGTTGTGACGAGGCCACGCATGATACGGGCGTGCCACGCCCGCAACTCATCGAAATCCATCGCATTGTCGAGCGACATCATGGGTCGGGCGTGGATGACTTCGTTGAACTGTCGTGATATCTCGGCACCTACCCACCGGGTGGGCGAATTCGGATTGGCTTCGGCCGGGTAGCGATCTTCCAGTTCGACGAGCTCACGCCGGAGGTCGTCGTAGTCGCTGTCGGGCACGGTCGGCGCGTCGTCGCGGTAGTACTCGATGGCGTACCGGCCGACCAAGGCTTCGAGTTCCCGCATGCGTTCGACATCTCGAGATGCCTCGGAACTGAGCACGGCGTCGCTGTTCTCGCCGGACGGGCCGCTGTCGCTGTTCAACATCGCATTGTCGACAGTACCGAGACTGTGTTGCATGGGTCGCCGCTGCCTCGGAGCAGAACGGCGAGACTGACGACGGTGCGAGCTTCGTTACGAGCCCATCTGACTCTGTGGCTGCTGCGGCTGCTGTGGCTGGCGATGCCGTGGAGCGTGGGCGCCGCGGCGGCGGATGCGCTCGGTGCCTGCTCGCCCGACACCGCCCGGATCTTGAGCGCTGAGCTGTGGGGAGCGTGGGGAGTGGTGTTGACGGCCACGTTTGTGCGGCGGCCGTGGGCGATGACCGTGGTGCGCATCGCGGTCCCGGCTTCGATCGCGGCGGCGATCGGCTCGGTGATCGCCGCGGGGGCGTGGAATGCCGACCTGGCTGCGCCACGCGCCGCAACGGCGATCGCAGGATCGGTGATCGCTGCGGCGGTGGCGTTGCTGCCCGAGACGGGCAATTCGATGGTCGACGGGCTGAGCTACGGCAATGAGCGGCGGATGCTGCTGCGCCCGCCGTTCCTGCTGGCTGTCGTGCCGATCCCGCTGGTGTGGGCAGCCGTCGTCGCCGGCGTGACGGTGCCGCCGGTGCTGTGGGCTCAAGGCCAGTGGATCTGGGCCGTGGTGACCACCATCACGGGATTCGCCGCCGCGGCACTGGGCTTCAGATCGCTCCACCAGATGTCACGCCGCTGGGTGGTGTTCGTCCCCAACGGATTCGTCCTGCACGACGCGATGGCGACACGCGAGCCGTTCTTGCTGCGCCGGGCCGATGTGGCGACGCTCGGTCCCGCGCCCGCAGACATTGATCTCGAAGCGTCCGACTTGGTGGACATCAGCGGCAGCGCTCTCGGCCCCGTGCTGCTGGCCGAGCTGAGCGTGGACGTCGAAGTCGTGCCGCGCGCGACCGGCACTGCGCAGATGCAGGCCGTGTCGCGGGTGCTGTTCAGCCCCACCCGGCCGGGCGAGATGCTGGCAGAAGCTGCCCGGCGACGAATTCCCCGCTGAGACCGCGCCGCTACCCTCAGCGCCGTTCTGAGGCTGAGCCGTGAGGCGAAGCCGTGGCCCGAGCGGCCCATGAGCGGAGCGAACAAGAGCGGGAAACGACAGGTGCGACAACGAGAAGGCTCACCTACCGACGCGGCCTCTCTAGGTGAAGCGGCGGCGATCAGCACGGATCAGGTGGCGCATGTGGCGCGGCTGGCCCGGATCGAGCTCACTGCCGATGAGATCGAGCACTACACGGGCCACTTGGGACGTGTGCTCGAGCATGCCCGTGAGCTGGAAGATCTGGATCTCGCCGATGTGCCGCCGCTCGCGCACCCCTACCCGCTGCGCAACGTGTTCCGTGACGATGTTGCGGGCTCGCCGGTGGACCGGGACGAGGTGCTGTCCCAAGCGCCCGCCGCATCCAGCGGGCAGTTCGAAGTGCCGCCGGTGCTCGGCGAGGAAGCCTGAGCCGGCTGTGCCCCGCTCGGCGACTGCCCGATGACCTCGGCTCACGTCATCGCCTCCGAAGTGCGCGCCGGCACCCGCCGGGCAACGGACGTGCTCGAAGACTTCCTCGGCCGCATCGAGGCCCACGACGGCGACGTTCACGCCTTCAACACGGTGTCTGCCGAGCAGGCTCGAGCCGCTGCAGCCGCCATCGATGCAGCCGTCGACGAGGGCCGCGACCCCGGACCGCTGGCGGGCGTCCCCGTGGCCTTCAAGGACAACCTGTGCACGCGCGGCGTCGCCACCACCTGCTCATCGCGGATGCTCGAAGGCTGGCAGCCTCCCTACGACGCCACGGTCGTGCAGGCCATGACGGCCGCCGGTGCCGTGATGATCGGCAAAACCAACCTCGACGAGTTCGCGATGGGCAGCTCCACCGAGCACTCGGCCTTCGGCCCCACGCGCAACCCCTACGACCTTGCGCGGGTGCCGGGCGGCTCCAGCGGCGGCTCGGCTGCAGCGGTGGCCGCTGGCTTCGCGCCCCTGGCGCTGGGCTCCGACACCGGCGGCTCGATCCGCCAGCCTGCATCGCTCTGCGGCATCGTGGGCATCAAGCCCACCTACGGCCGCGTCAGCCGCTACGGACTCGTGGCCTTCGCCAGCTCGTTCGACCAGATCGGCCCGTTCGCAACCGATGTCGCCGATGCTGCGCTGGCACTCGGTGTGATCAGCGGCCACGATCCGGTCGACAGCACGTCAATCCCCGCAGCCGCGCCCGACTTTGAGGCCGCGCTGGCGCGGGGCGTTGAGGGCTTGCGGGTAGGTGTCGTCAGCGAGCTGACCGGCAGCCGCGGCAATGGTGCTGCGAACGGTGGCCCTGTGCTGGGAGATGCTGCAGGCGAGGTGCTGGACGGGATCGATGCCGACGTGACTGAGCGAGTGCTCGAGGCTGCTGACGCGCTGGCCGACGCCGGGGCGACCGTCGGCAGGGTCTCGGTGCCTGCGGTCACCTACGGCCTCACTGCGTACTACCTCATCGCACCGGCCGAGGCCTCGAGCAACCTGGCGCGTTACGACGGCACCCGTTACGGCCTGCGGGTGGAGGGCGCAGATGTCGAGGAGATGAACCGCCTGACCCGCCGGGCCGGCTTCGGCGACGAGGTCAAGGCACGCATCATGCTGGGCACGTTCGCTCTCAGCGCCGGCTACTACGACGCCTACTACGGCAAGGCCCAGCGGGTGCGCATGCTGACCCGGCGAGACTTCGACGCCGCCTACGCCGACTTTGACGTGCTGCTGTCGCCGACCTCGCCGTGCGTGGCGTTCCGTTTCGGCGAGCGCGCTGACCCGATGACCATGTACCGCTGCGACACCTGCACCATCCCGTCGAATCTC
This sequence comes from Acidimicrobiia bacterium, assembly GCA_022826045.1. Classification (GTDB taxonomy): domain Bacteria; phylum Actinomycetota; class Acidimicrobiia; order Acidimicrobiales; family Poriferisodalaceae; genus Poriferisodalis. The sequence goes on from JAJDVQ010000033.1 coordinate 10,101, forward strand.
TCGGGCGACCCGGCCATGTCGGTGCCGTTCGGAACCGGCGCTGAGGATCTGCCGGTGGGCGTGCAGGTCATGGCTCCCGCACTGGGCGAGGAGGCGATGCTGACGGTGGCCGCCGCGCTGGAGCGCGCAGCACCGCCGCTGCCGAAGCCGCCGCTGGCCCGCATGTCCGGCTCGAAAGGGGCAGGCAGCTGATGGCTGCAACCTCACAGGCGGCGACGGGCGCGGCGCTCTCAGGCTGGGAGACCGTGGTCGGACTCGAAGTCCATGTCGAGCTGGCGACCGACACGAAGCTGTTCTCGGCCGCGCCCAGCCGCTTCGGCGATGAGCCGAACACCAATGTCACGCCGGTCTGCCTGGGTCTGCCCGGCTCGCTGCCCGTGCTGAATCGCCGCGCCGTCGAATTGGCCATGGCGGTGGGTCTCGCGCTCAACTGCGAGATCCGTCCGTCGGTGTTTCACCGCAAGAACTACTTCTACCCCGATATGCCGAAGGACTACCAAGTCAGCCAGTACGACCAGCCGATCTGCTCCGACGGCTGGCTCGACGTCCCCGGCGGCGGCCGTGTCGGGATCGAGCGGGCCCACCTCGAAGAGGACGCCGGCAAGACGACGCACCTGGGAGGCGCGGACGGCCGCATCCACGGGGCCGTGGGCGCGCTCGTGGACTACAACCGGGCGGGCACACCGCTGCTGGAGATCGTCTCGCGGCCCGACATCGCCTCGGCAGCCGAGGCCAGCGCCTACGTCGAGGAGCTGCGAGCGATCCTGCTGGCGCTCGGCGCATCCGACGCCCGGCTGGAAGAGGGCTCGATGCGCGTCGACGCCAACATCAGCGTGCGGCCGGTCGGCTCGACCGACCTGCGCACCCGCTGCGAGGTCAAGAACCTCAATTCGCTGCGCTCGCTGCGCAACGCCATCGATTTCGAGGCTCGCCGCCACATCGGGCTGTACGAGGCGGGCGAGGCACCGGTGCAGGAGACCCGGCACTGGTCCACTGACGGACGCACCCACTCGCTGCGCTCTAAGGAAGAGGCCGACGACTACCGGTACTTCCCCGAGCCCGACCTCGTGCCGCTCGAACCGGACCCGGACTGGATCGAGCGGGTGCGTGCCGCCATGCCCGAATTGCCGGCTGCGCTGCGCGAGCGTCTCTGCGCGCAGGGCGCTGACGCTGCCGACGCTCAGGTCATCGCCAGTCGGGGCCTCGCACCGCTGGTGCTCGATGCAGTGGCGGCGGGCGCCGATGCGAGCCGCACCGTCACGCACGCCGTGCAGAACTTGGCGCTAGACGGGGCCGAGCTGCTCGAGGCCGCCCAGCTCGCATCGCTCGTGCAGATGGAGACATCGGGCCAGCTCACGGCGACGCAGGCCAAGGCCGTGCTCACCCACATGTGCGAACGGGCGCCTGACGCCGCGGCAGACCCATCGGCGATCGCCGCCGAACTCGGTTACGAAGCCATGGACAGCGGCGAGCTCGAAGCGCTCGTCGACCAGGCCATCGCGGACAACCCCGAAGCGTGGGAGAAGTTCTGCGCCGGTGAGGCCAAGGTGGCCGGCGTGTTCGTGGGAGCAGTGATGAAGGCCACCCGCGGCCAGGCCGACGGCCAAGCCGTCACGCGGCTGCTCGCGCAACGCCGCGACGCCTGAGCACTCCGCCAGTTTCAATCCCCTGGGCATCGGCCATGTCTCGGCGCATGACGACGATTCGGGCGGCTTCGTTGTCGCGATTGAGACGGAACAACGATGACGGCGGCACATCAGCTGGCAGAGCCACATGCTTCACCAAGCCGCCGACAACAAGAACTGTCCGGCCGGTTTCGGCCGTGGCTGGCGATTCGACAAGCACGGTGGGCAGACAGCGGGGGCGCGCTGTGGACGGCAATCGACGCACTCACCAGGCCCCCTGGCCCGACCGACTTCGACTGACCCGCTCCAAGGCTCGAAGGGTCGCGGACGCAGCCTCGAGGATCTTCAGCCGTCCACCACAGCGATCTCGCGGACGAGGCTGGTGCCGCTGCCGGGCTGGCTCTCCCATTCCCATTCCTCGTGCAACTCCAGCGGGCCGTCATCTGACACGACGATGCGGCTGCGGCAGTGCCCGTTGGCCGTGGTGCCGCTCGTGGTCACATGCGAGTACCGGAAGTCCAAGCCGTCGCCGTCGCGTCGCCCGACGAGATGACCGAGCCGCACAGTGCCACCCGCATAGCGGGCCCACACGACCCCATCGGGCTCCTCGTGATATTCGAAGCAGGTCTCTGAACCCACGTCGCCCGCAGGATCATTCGAAACGTCGGCGAAGATGCGCCCCTCGAGACTCGGTGCAGCGCCCATCAGCGCAAGTTGCCCACCGACCAGCCCCCGGTACGTCGGTTGATGCCGGTAGCAGTCCGCGTCTGGTCACCGCCGCGCGTGGCGAGAATCCCTTGGCGTTCCATCACCACGAGCGTGGGGCCTTGATGGTGATCTCGGGCACGATGGTTAGCGCGCGACACGGCAGTGCCGATGGTGGCGCTGAGACCTGCCGATTAGGCGGCGGCGGTGGCCTCGATCTCGAACATCAGTGGAGGGATCGCGAGCCGTGTGACACCGACCAAGGTCATCGAAGGGGCAGCGTTGATTGGTCCAAATCGGCTGCCGAGGACGTCGAAGTTCTGAAGGGACTCGTCCACGTCCGTGGAGTAGATCGTGAGCCGTGTGACGTTGGCGAGGCCCATGCCGGCGGCGCTCAGGACAGCTTCGAGGTTGTCGAGCGAGAGCATCATCTGGCCCCGCATATCCCCGGCGTGTTGCGGGTTGCCTTCGGCATCAACCGAGGTCTGGCCTGCGCAGACCAGCTGTCTGCTGGCGCCTTCGATGATCTCGGCCTGGTTGTAGCCGAAGTTCAGCGACCAAGGCCATGGGTTGACTGGTGTTCTGTTCACGCGGCGGGTTATAGGCGGGCGCCCATGCATCGATAGGGATCATTTCGTCCCTGAGATAGTCGTTGCATTCCTAGTGTCCTGTCTGGGGGATTCGTTGAATATATGCGGCCATGGTGTCGAAGATCTGGTCTGCGGTCTTGTGCCACGCGAACGGTCTGGGGTTGTCGTTCCAGTTGTCGACCCAGGCGTTGATGGAGTCCTTGAGCTCGGCGACGCTGCGGTGGGTGCCGCGTTTGAGCCATTTGGTGGTGAGCTCGGAGAACCACCGCTCGACGAGGTTCATCCATGAGCTGTAGGTGGGGGTGAAGTGCAGCTTGAAGCGTGGGTGGCGCGCCAGCCGGCGCTTGACGGCGGGCGTCTTGTGGGCGGAGACGTTGTCGAGCACGATGTGGACGTCGAGCCCGTCGGGGACCTCGCGGTCGATCTGGTTCAAGAACTTGCGGAACTCCTCGCTGCGGCGGCGGGCGGTCATGGCGGTGACGGCCTTGCCCGACGCGGCGTCGAGCGCGGCGAACAGGTCGGTGGTGCCGTGGCGGCGGCAGTCGTGGCTGCGCCGCTGCGGGGAGCCGGGCATCAGCGGCAGCACCGGCGCGGTGCGGTCGAGGGCCTGTATGGCGGTCTTCTCGCCGACGCACAGCACCACCGCCGCGTCGGGGGGGTTCAGGCACAGGCCTGCCACGTCGCGGGCCTTGTCCGCGAACTGCGGGTCAGGGGACACCTTGTACTCGTCCACCAGATGCGGCTTGAGGCCGAACGCGTGCCAGATGGACTGCACCGACGACCGCGAGATGCCCGACGCCTCGGCCATCGACCGCGTCGACCAGTGCGTCGCGTCCCGCGGCGCCCCCTCGAGCGTGCGCACCGCCACCTCCTCGACCTTGGCGTCGTCGATCGTGCGCGGCGCGCCGGGCCGCGGCTCGTCGGCGAGGCCGTCCAGGCGCCGCTCGGCAAACCGCTTGCGCCACT
>JAJDVQ010000021.1 GCA_022826045.1 Acidimicrobiia bacterium
CCCGCCGCCTCCGGTGGTGAACGCGACGCCGTCGCTGTCGATCAGCGACGCGACAGCAGGCGAGGGCGGCACGCTCACGTTCACCGTGACGCTCAGCCCCGCCAGCAGCCGCTACGCATGGGTGAACTACTACGCGCGGCCCGAGCACGGCGCTGCGCTGTCCGCGACCTACGCCGACTTCGCGCAGGCCTACGGGATGCTCACCTTCAAGCCCGGCGAGACAACCAAGACCGTCACCGTGGCAGCAGTCGACGACAGCAGCCCCGAAGACGACGAGACATTCACAGTCGTGCTGTACTCCGCAGTCCAAGCAGCAATCACCGACCGCGAAGCAACCGGCACCATCACCGACAACGACTAGCACGACTGCTGCCGGCTCGCGTGCCGGTTCAGTTCTCACAGCGCCGCAGCGCGGCCGAGGATCGCAGGACTCGACCTCGGCTGCGCTGCGGCACTCGTGCGTACGGCGACTGCTGGCGCTGAGGCTCGGCGACCGCCTCGTGGCACTGCCGATCTCGCACCTGTGGAAATCTTGAACGGGCAGCGCGCCGTGAGCCCTGTTGAGCGCACAGGTTCGCAGACAGCCCACTGGTTGGGACTACTCTTCGGGACGAGTCCGCTGCTTCACCGCTGACGGCGCGCGGTCTTGAGTTCGTGCAACCAGATCACAGAGGCATCCAATGGCCAAGAGTTCTTCCAACACCGCAGCAGCCGCATCTGACGACGAAGTCCGGCTGGCAAACATGGCGTGGCGCCTTGGGGTAGTCACCAGCTTGGGCTCGATCGGCTTGGGCGTGCTGATGCTGGTGTGGCCCGGCCGGACGCTGCTGGTGATAGCTGTGGTGATCGGCATCCAGTTGATCGCATGGGGGCTGGGACTGGTGGTGTCGCGCGCGGTCTCGAGCGAGGGTGCCGGCCACACGATCCTGGGGATCATCGGAGGCGTGGCGGTCATGGTCATCGGTCTGGCGACGTTGCGGGTGCCCGGCCGCACTCTGGCATTGATGGCGTTGTTCCTCGGCGTGTCGTGGTTCCTCGCCGGCGTGATGGAACTCATCGAGACGGTGCGCGATCGTGGTGCGCCCCATCGCGGGTGGCGCACCGCAGGAGGTCTCATCACCGCGCTCTCGGGAGTTGTCGTGCTCATCGTGCCGGTCGGATCAGTGCTGGCGCTGGCCGTATGGGGCGGCATTCTGATGATCGCCGTCGGCGCATCGCGGCTGCCCGTGGCGCTCCGCATGCGCAAAGCGCTGCGCACCTGACCCCTCAGCGTGCGGGGCACACGAGTGTGCCCCTGGCCGTGGAGTGAGACTCAGCCGGCTTCCGTCTCGGCTTCGGCTTCGGCCAGTTCGGTGAAGATGGCTGTGGCCATTTCGGTCACGTCCCAGCTCTGCGTGTCGATCTCGCCGAGCCGGTCGAACGCTTCGCCGACCTCTGCGGCTCGGGCGTCGGCGTAGCTGCGGGCGTTGTAGTGGGTGGGAATCAGGAAATGGCCGGCTTCGATGCCGTCGAACGCTCGGGCGGCCACCACCTCGGCGTTCATGCCGCGTTCGATCACCTGCTGTGCCAGCGGCTGCGACTCTGCCGGCCCGCCGAACTGCGCGGGCCGCCTGCTGCCCGACGCCCAGATGCGGCTGGCGGTGAGCCCGGGGCACAGCACGCTGACGTCCAGATGCGGCGGCAGTTCGGCCCGCAGCGCCTCGCACACGCCGAGTACGGCGTGCTTGGACGCGGTGTACGCGCCTGCGCCCGCATGGGGCAGGCCCAGCGAATGCTCTGAGCCGGTCACCAGCAGCCGGCCCGGCTCGCCCGATGTCGCCATCGGGCGCCCGAAGGCCTGCAGCGTGGCCAGCACTCCGAAGAAGTTGACCTCGAGCACCCAGCGCGCATCGCCGAGGTCGGCATCGAGCAGCGGTCCGCCCGCAGCCGTGACTCCGGCGTTGGCGCACACCAGGCCCGGCGTGCCGTGCTCGGCACAGAGTTCCTCGGCGAGCCGTCTGAGCGCCAGCGCGTCTGTGACGTCGCAACGCTCCGCCATTGCCGCTGCTCCGGTGTCGGCGAAGCGAATGGCGTCGGCAGTCTGCTCGGCTGTCGTGAGGTCTACATCGAGCACGGCCACAGCCGCCGCGCCCCGCCGGGCGGCTTCGAGCGCCAAGGCGGCACCGATGCCGCTCCCCGCGCCGGTCACGACCACGAGACGGCCGCTCACTGTGTCGACGTTCATCGGTCGCCCCCCGCCGCTGCGTGGGGGCAGGTGAGGACGGGCATCTCGGTGATGGCGTTGAACCACACGCTGCCCATTGGGGTGTACGGCTCGGCGAGGGTGATGTCGGGCAGCCGCCGGTACAGCTCGGCGAGCACGCAGCGCAACTGGGTTCGCGCCACCGACGCGCCCAGGCAGAAGTGCGGACCGGTGCCGAACGCAAGATGCGCGGCAGCGTTCGGGCGTCCTATGTCGAACCGGTTCGGGTCGTCGAACACCTCCTCGTCCCGGTTGGCCGAGATGTACGACAGGTACACCTTGTCGCCTTTGGGGATCGTGGTGCCGCCGATGTCGACGTCTTCGGTTGCGGTGCGGCAGAACTGCATGACCGGCGGGGAGAAGCGGAGCACCTCTTCGATGGCGTTGGGCAGCCGCCCGTCGAGATCCTCCAGCAGGAGCGCCTTCTGGTCGGGGTGCTCGTCCATCAGCCGCACGAAGTGCGCTGTGGTGTTGCGCGTCGTCTCATGTCCGGCGATCGACAGGGTCACAAAGAACTGGGTGATCTCATCGGCAGTGAGACTGCGCCCGTCCACCTCGCCGCGGGTGTAGCGCGCCAGCATCGTGTCGTCGTCGAGGTCGCCCTGGTTCTTCACCAGATCGTCCAAGAACAGATACAGCTCGAACATCGTGTGCTCGAAATCCTCGGCGAACTCGATATTCGCGACGTTGTTGGCGATCCGCAGATACTCGCGGCGCAGCTCTTGGGGCACGCCCATCATCTGGCACAGCAGGATCATCGGCAGCTCTGCGGCCACCTCGAACACGAACTCGGCGCGATCGCGCGCCGCCAGCTCCTCGATCACCTTCGCGGCCTCGGCCTCGATGAACGGCTCGAGCGCGGCGATGCGCCGCGGCGTCAGCCCCGGCTGCAGCAGCCGCCGGTACTGGGTGTGCTGCGGCGGGTCCATGCCCATCAGGCCCGAGCGCTGCGCCCCGATCGCGATCGGATTCTCCTTGACGTCAACCCACAGCACCGAGTTCTCCCACGCCGAGAACCGGCCCGGATCCTTCGACACCGCATCCACATCGCCATAACGACTCAACACCCAGAAGCCCACGCACGGAATATGCATGTGATCGACCGGCGGCGGCGGGTTCCACCACACCGGCGCCTCGCGCCGCAGCACCTCCAAGTACTCAACCGGCGCACCGCCGATGCGAGCCATATCGGCCTGACTCGCCAAATTCACATCCCCAGGACGCAACCCCATGACACCCCCGTTCGCTGTGCTCTCGTCAGTTGCGTTGTCCGCAGCCGCGACCCTACGCCAACCATCGCCAACACCAAGCCGACCACCGGCAGCCTCACCGTCAGGAAATGTTGCGACCGATTTTGAGGCTCGGGAGTTCTTGGCGGACTTGCTCGATGCGGTCGAGCGCTTGCTGAGCGATCGAGGGCAGATGGCCGAACTGTTCTTCGATGAGTTCGATGCAGGCGCTGGCCATGTCGATGGCTGCTGTGACCATGTCTGCTGCGAAGTCGTCGGTGGCGGCATCGGCGTCGCCGACAGTGCCCGTGTCATCGGGATAGGTGCCGGTCTCGCGCCACACCGACGCGTCCTGCGGGCTGACTGTGCCCAAACAAGCTATGAGCCGGTGTGCTGCCGATTCGCTGAGGTGCATGCCGGCAGCGTCAAGCAGCGTGCCGATGCCATGCACTCTGCCGGGGTGTTCGCGCTCGAGAGCGTGGATGAGAGCCTTGAGCGATGTCTCCATGACGATCTGGGACTGCTCGCACACGCCGAGCAAGCGGCTGCGCTTCAAGCTCTCGGCCTCGCGCACGTCGTTCGCCCGCAGGGCCCTCCGCTCGCGAGATGAGGACTCCATCATCAACAGCAGCTTGATGAGCGCATTGGTCGCGTTGGCAAGACTGTGGGCGGCCTGCTCGGCGTCGGATGGGGCCATGCCGATCTCCTTGCTCCAGTCGACGTCGCATCGCGGGGGCCGCGATCCGAGGGTGATGGCATGGGCTGCGATATGCGCCTCGAATGTCGAGCGGCACCGCTTGGCGCGGATCTCCCACTCAGGTCGGTCGGTGACCCGAACATCGCAGCCGTACCCCGTGGAACGCAGAACTGTCTGCTTGGCGCTCTCAGCGAGTTGGCGGCGATTGGCGTAGTCGCCCAAATCGTCGAACACCAGCACCAAGTCGATGTCCGAACCGGGACCCTGGGCACCGCGTGCAACCGAGCCGAACAACAGCACCTCGCCCGGGTCCAACGCCGATTCAAGTGCTGTCGCGGCCCGACGGGCGTCTTCCAGTGTCGGCAGATTGCGAGGAGCAGTCAATGCCACGTTCTGAGGCTACAACCCGGTGCCAATCCGGCCCAGAGACTCGATCTCGGGTCGATTCAGGTCTATGAGCCGCTTTCGCTCTTGTAGAACTGGACGTGGAAGACCGCGTCGTCTGCAGGCTCGATGTGATGGGAGACCTGGGGCACGATCACGATGCGGCTGCCGGCCGGCACCGTGACATGCCGTGAGTTCTCGTCCGCGAACAGCACGGAGCCCTCTTCCACCACCAGTTCAGCCCATACCGAAGTGAGATGAGCGCGTCCCAGCGCAGGCGGCATCGAAGCGGCAGTGAAGCTCGGCGTACGTCGTACCGGCGCAGCGTCACGAGGCAAGTCGAGGCCTGCGTGAGTCATGTCGAATGTCGGGGCGTGTGCACGGACATGTCAATAGGTTGCCGTGTTGCCTGCGGAAGTTTGCGGCGCGGGCGGCGCCCGGCGACCAGCGGCGCCTCAGTCGTCAAAGCTGCCTGCGAGCGAAAACCGCTCGAACACCACGGTCACGCGCCGGTAATCTGCACCTATGGCCGCTCCCGACATGGATGCGGCTCGGCGGGCCGCAGATGCGCTTGTCAGTGCCGGCGCCGGGCGAGTGCTGCTGTTCGGGTCTGTGGCGCGCGGCGAGGCCACCGAGCGGAGCGATATCGATCTCGTGGCGATCTATGACGATCTAGGCGACTACAGCGACCGTGGACAGCGCCGCTGTGCGCTCGAGGCCAAGGCCTCGGCGGCAGCCGGCTGCGTCGTGGACATTGTGGTCACCGATGCTCCCGAATGGGCAGTTCGCACCACTCGGGTGCCGTGCTCGCTCGAAGCGCGTGTTGTTAGCCACGCAGTCGAGCTGGCGAATGTCGGCGCATATGCAGACATCGATTGGGACAAGGAGATCGGATTGCCAGCAGACCCCACCGCCGAGCTGCAGAGCCGCTTCATGGACATGTCCAATGCCGTCGTCCGCCTTGAAACCAGCTTGCGGCCGACCATCGCGGAGATCGCATCGGCCGACGAAGACGACTCCGACGAGCACCGTCACCGCGAAGACGTCCGATTCGCAACAGCGATGGCCGATGTGCTGGCGATCATCGAGTCAGCGGCCAAGGTAACCCACGTAGCGTCACGCGGTACCGCTCCGATGCGGTCTCACAACATTCGCAGCCTGCTTGAGCCACAGCCTGCATCGGCCACCGACGCTTTCTGGGCGCTCGCCAGCAGCGAAGTCGATCTTGAGAACCTGCATCTCTGGCGGCAAGGCTTCACCTACGTCGAGGACCGTCCCGACTTGCCCTCCGAGGACGGCCTGCGAGCGCACTGCGCCGCTGCGCTCGGCATCGCCGCCATTGCTGCGGACCTGTGCCGTCTCCGCGGCATCTCCGAGTCGGAGCTGAGCCGCTGGGCCCAACGGGTCCGGCGCTGCAACGCAGCCCTCAACGGGCAGATCCGCCACTTCGGCAGCGCCGACCGCAGCATCGACAGGCAGGACTCGTAGGCCAGGCAGCACGCAATCGACTCATGCTGCCTTGCTGTGTCGCGGTTGCTGCCGTACTCTCGCCACGCGTGCTTGTTTCGACCGGGCATGCGCGGATGGCCCTTGCAGTGGGTTTGGCCGGGGTGCTGCTCATGCTTGGCATTGGCCCAGCGGGAGCCGCTGGCCAGATCATGGCGCTGGGTGCCGAGCCGTCTCAGCAGTGGCACCATCAGTGCAGGCGCTCTCGGTTGCGCCCGGTGCAGCCGGGCGGCGCCTGTCGCTGCGTGGGATGGCTGTGTGGGTAGGTTCGGCAGTGCAATGAGGCGCCGGGGTGAGGGAGGGCGTTGATGGAGGTTCCTGTCTGCATCATCGGCTGCGGGCCGATCGGGCTCACCGGGGCGCTGCTGCTGTCGCGCCACGGCGTGCCGTCGCTGCTGGTCGAGCGGCGAAGCGAGCTCAACACTCATCCGCGGTCCCGTTTCGTCGACACCAACACCATGGAGCTGTTCCGCGAGTTCGGAATCGACAAGGCGGTGGAGGCCACGGGGCTCGGGCCGGACTGGACCGCCTGCAACCGGTGGTCCGACAGCCTGGCCGCCGAGCCGTACGCCGACATCCCGAGTCCCACCTTCCTCAGCGTTGCGGGGCCGAACAGCCCATGTGTGCCCGTGATGACCGCGCAAGACGAGGTGGAGATGGCGCTGATGTCCCGAGTCGCCGCGGATCCCATGATCGAGGTTCGCTTCGACACCGAGGCCATCGACGTCGCCCAATCCGCCGACGCCACCCATCTGACCCTGCGCGATACCAACACCGACGAGCGCCGGACGGTGACGGCCCTCTACACCATCGGTGCTGACGGGCCGGGCAGCAGCACGCGTGAGGTGATCGGAACCCGTCTCGAAGCCGAGCCGCGGCCGGTGTTCTCCCAGGACGTGATCTTCCACGCCGACCTCGACGCCTACGTCGGGGAGCGCAAGGGATCGCTGCTGTACACCACCACACCCGAGGGCGTGGTCATCTTCCAGCCGCTCGACGGGCGTCGGCGGTGGCGCTGCCAAATCATCGTCGGCGACGAGAACCTGATCTCCGAGGACGCCGTCAGCCGGCGCATCTGCGTTGCTCTGGGCACCGATGACGACGTCGAGTTCTCGATCCTCAGCATGCGCATGTGGCAGCCGACCCCGGGATGCGTGACCCGGTTCTCGGCGGGGCGCATCTTCCTCGTCGGCGACGCCGCACACGTCTCGGTTCCCACCGGCGGCATGGGCAACAACACCGGGTTCGCAGGCATCCGCAACCTGGCCTGGAAGCTGGCCTACGTCGTGCGTGGCCTGGCCCACGAGTCGATCCTGGCCACCTACGAGGTCGAGCACCGGCCCATCGCCGTCGAGCGGATCGATTTCGGGGTCCGCACCACTGAGTACATGACCGCGATGATGGGCGGTCACATGCGAGGCGAGGACATCACCGACCACATCGAGCGCACTCACCAGTACGCCGACTACGACCACCTCCTGCTCGGCTTCGAGATGACCTCGGACCTCATCGCCCCCAACACCGAGCCCGCACCGCCCGCCGAGGCTCGCAGCGCCGGCTTCGTGCCGGTCGTCCGATCAGGGCGCCGCGCCCCTCACGTGTGGATCGACGCCGAGATGACCGAGTCCGTCCTCGACTGGTACGGACGCTCCTACGTGCTGCTGCTCGGGCCAGAATGCTCCCGCGCCGAATGGGACGCCGCCATCGCCGACCTCGGGCCCGGCAGAGCACTGGTCGAGGTGCGCCAGCTTCCCGCCGACATCTCTGCGGGCCCCTACGAAGCCGACGCCTGCGTCCTCGTGCGGCCCGACGGCATCATCGCCTGCAGCCGCAACGATCCCGGCGGCCCGCCCGATCTCACCGAACTCGCCAGATACCTGCCGAACTGAGTCACGCCGTGCGCACGGTCGGCGCGGTCAGCAGGTCTCGAAGCGGGCGTTCTCGTCGTCGGCGGGGGTGGTGCAGGCGTACGAGCCGAACTCAACCTCAGGTGTCGGTGAGCCAGGCGAGCAGGGCGGCGGGCACTGCCAGCAGATCGGGATCTTCGAGGTCGAGCACCGAGCGGGTGGCGACGATGCCCCGCCACGGCGAGTCTGCCAGGGTGCGGGTGGCCCGTTTCCATCGTGCGTCGACGTATTTCGACTCGATGGCGCAGCCGCCGAGACCGGCGCTGACGAAGTCGATCTCGGTTCCCGACTTGTTGCGGTGGTGCAGCACCCGGTCGAACTCCAGGCAGCTGCCGGGCGCGTCCCGCTCGAGTCCCCGCAGCAGTGCCATCCCGAGCTGCTGCTCGGACAGCAAAGAGGAGTCCGCGGTGCCGCTGGCGACGAGCCGGGTGAAGATCGGGTCGGTGAAATACAGCTTCTCCTGGGCCCGCAATTGGGGTTGCAGGTTGTGGGAGCGATGGCACGGCCACAGCACAAAGGCCTCTTGGAGGGCGGTGATGCGTCGCTGAAGGGTGCTGGCCGACATGCGCAGGTCGTCAGCGATCGCCGAGCAGTTGACCGGCGAACCGAGTGCTGCGGTCAGTCGCTGCAAGAGCGCCCCGGTCTGGAGGCTGGTCCAGTCCGTCCGGTGCAGGGCGTCGCGGTGGACCAGGTCGAGCAGGCTGCGCAGCAGCGGGGAGTCGCCGACGCGGCCCTCGATGTGGTCGGCCACGGCCTGCGGGAAGCCGCCTGCCAGCAGGTACGCCTCCCAGTCCATCACCAAGGCGTGCAGCCACGGCACGATTTCGTGGGCGGCGTCGCGCAGCCGATCGGTGCTGAGGTCGCGGACCGGCAGCGGGCCGAGGTCGTCCGGGGGGCGGCTCTCGTCTCGGCTCTGGGCCCGCAGGCCGGCGAATGTCCGGAAGCCCATCGGCAGCAGCACCCGGTCGGGGCTTGCCGCGTCTCCCCGTCGTCCCAGCAGCGTGCCGGCGGCGGTGCCGAGGTCGGTGGCGGACGACCCGGTGAGCACCACGGTGTCGTCGCCGAAGCGGCTGTCGTTGTCGCGCAGCCACTTGATCCGATGCGGCCACCCGTCGGAGACCGACGTGATCTCGTCGATGAACCACCAGCGGTGCCCAGGCGGCTGCAGCATGGTGGCGGCGTCCGCCAGCCTCCCCAGATCATCTGCCAGCCAGCCGTCGACCGACATGTAGACGACGAGACGAGGATCGGCGCCGCCAGCGATCAGTGCCTCGATGGCCTGCTTCACCGCCACCGACTTGCCCACCCGCCGCGGCCCTCGCAACGTGTAGAGGCCGCCGGGAACAAGGTCGGCCAAAGCTTGCGTGGTGTAGCGAAACGGGGCCACAGCGGCCCTTCTCAGGTCGGGGTCGTCGCTCGCCCAGCCGTCGGGGTCGGCCCACCACCGGTTGGAATCGCTCAGCCGCTGCTGTACCTCTCCGTGCTTCATGCCGTCCCCAGGCTACCTTCGGTGGCGAATTATTGAGGAGAATTCACCATGTGGTGGGGATTTTGCCTGGTTTTTCCCCCACAGCACGGCGATTTTTCCATCTTTTTCGCCCGCAACATCATCATTGCAATCGTCATCGTCGGCATCGTGGGCTTCGCAGGCGTTCATCATCTGATCGGCCGCTGTCGGGGTTGACGCCGCCTGTGCTGACAGGCTCGGAGTCGCCGCCGGCGCCGCGGCGCGCTTGCTGCGCGGGAGAGACTGGCCTGCCGGGCCGGGTGTGCTCAAATGAGGGCGGTGAGTCGCGCAAGATGGGTCGGCGGAGCAGTGTTGTGGGTGTTCTGTGGGGCTGCGGCTGTGCTGTTGGGCGGCTCGCCCCGCCAGCCTGACCCTCCAGACGTTGGGCCGATGTCGCACCGTTATGAGCTGTCCCAGCAGGACGAGGGGCTGCTCGACTACCACCATTCCAATGCCGTGAAGTCGTGCACGAGCGTGTCTGTGAAGTGGCGAGATCGTTTGTCGGGCTGTCAGTGGTATCTGAGCGACGACGGTGATGGGGTGTTCGACATCGACGTCGAGCCGGCGTGGGGGGCGACGCTGGGCGAGGGCGTGACGGTGCTGGTGGTCGATTATCCGGTCGACTATCGCCATGAGGATCTGCGCGACAACATCGATCCGGCCGACTCGCCGGGGTTGACCGAGGCCGCGGTGGTGGGCTCTCGCACGAGTCACGGCACCAAGATGGCGAGCATCATCGCTGCGCGTGACAACGCTGTCGGCTTTCGGGGCGTCGCTCCGCGGGCTGCGCTGACCTGGAGGAGCATCAACTCGGTCGAGATTCACAGCTATCTCGCTGTCGACCACGCGAACACTTGGAACACGTGTGTCGAGGTGGTCGACGCGGACGGCTCGGTGGCTGGTACGTGGGCGACGAGTTGCGAGTCATGGGTTCGAAAGCCGGCGCCTGCGAAGTTCTACACCTTCTCGTTGGACGCTCCGTCGAGGGTGACGATTGACCTGCGGTCGAGCGTCGACTCGTATATGTATCTTCGCAGATACGACAGTCTGTCAGGCGGGTGGACAGCCCGAGACGACGACAGCGGCGAAGGACGCAACGCGCGGTTCAGCCGCACGTTGCCTGCGGGGGTGTACACGATCGAGGCGACGACATACGAGCGTGAGCGCAGTTCGGGCTCGTTCACGCTGCAGGTCGCTGGCTTGGACGGCGTTTCGGTGCCTGAGGCCATTGAGTCGGGGCGCAGGTGGGCGCCGGTGTGGGACTCGCTGCTGGAAGCCGCGGTGGTGAATCGCAGCTATTCCACCACCGCCTACACCCGGCCGTACAAGGATGCACCCGACGACGATGGTCTTGGTCGCCTTTCTGACTATGAGGTGTACGACACGATGGCCGAGTTCGGCTTCGGCGGTCGGGGCACGCTGAACGTGGTGTCGGGAGGCAAGACGTTTGCTGTGCCGGGGCTGGTGCAGTGGTCGACGCTGGCGGAGGAGCGCAGCCATCCCGCGGTCGTCGTTGCGTGCGCCGTCGATCGTTGGGGCCGGCGGGACGCTCGGTCCAACACGAGCCTTGAGGGAACGAGTCTGTGGGTGTGCGCGCCGGTCGGCGGCATCGTGGAGGCCGCTTTGGGCGACCGCTACTACCTGGGCAAGGGCACTCCGTCGAGTCCGGCGACGGCTCTGGTGTCGGGCGTGGCCGCGCTGGTGCGAAGCATCGACGCCAACCTGTCATGGCGCGACGTGAAGCTGATACTGGCCGCATCAGCGCAGCACAACGACTCCGGCGACGCAGGCTGGCAGCAGGGCGCCGCCGTCTACGGGTCGCCCGGGCAGAACTACCGGTATCACCACAGCTACGGGTTCGGTGTCGTCGACGCGGGCGCCGCGGTGCAGCTCGCGCAGAACTGGCAGTACCTGCCCGAGTACCGCAGCGAGCACATATCGGCGCCGACGCTTTCGTCGGCGGTGACGGTCCCTGACGACGGCAGCACCGTGACGGCCGGGCTCGTTGTTGATCCTGAGATCGACTTCGTGGAGTACGTCGAAGCCCATCTCGTGCTGGACGCGCCGTGGTTCCGCGACCTTGAGGTGGAGCTGGAGTCCCCGTCGGGCATCGTGTCGAGGCTGTCGGTGCCGGTCGGCGATGTCACCGACCCTGCCTGGGCCAAGTATGACTGCAAGCAGGCGTCGGAGTGCGGCATCTCGGGCAGCTTCCGTTTCGGCACAGCAGTCCATCTGGGCGAGGACCCCGCCGGCACGTGGACGCTGCGGCTGGCCGACCGGCGGCCCAACGGCGGCGCCAGCACGCTGGAGTCGTGGTCGCTGCGGTTCTTCGGCCACAAGTCGTCGGACCCGACCCCGAACCTCACCCCCTCGCCCACATTCGAGCCATGGCCGCAGGTATCGATCACCGCAGGCCTCGACATCGACGAAGGCGACAACGCTACCTTCACCATCACCGCCGACCCCGCACCAGCAGCGCCGCTGGACGTGACCGTGACAGTCACCCAAACCGGCGACTACGGCGTCACCACCGGAGCGCGCACCGTCACCATCGGCACGACCGGGACCGCCACGCTCACTGTGGCCACGACGAACGACAGCGCTGACGAGGCTGACGGGTCGGTGACGGCCGCGCTTGGTGCTGGCAGCGGCTACACGGTGTCCTCGACTGCTGGCACGGCGTCGGTGGCGGTGGCTGATGACGATGATGCGCTGTGTGACACTGCGACGGCTATCAGTCGGGCTCGTGCTGCGTTCGCGTGGCACACCGACAACGACGGCGGCAACGAGGTTTGGTTCTGGCAGATCCTGGCTTATCTCGGCGCCGATCCGATGCCCGTGCCGCCGGGCGGCGGTGTTCTGGCCTCGACCACTCCTGAGGCGGTGAGAGCGTTCAGCGATGGCAAGACGTGGCCCGGCTGGGTGCCCATCAACGCGGCCATGAGCTGCCACACCCCGCCGCCTGAGATCAGCATCACGGCAGGCGGCGAGATCACCGAGGGCGGCGTTGCGACGTTCACGATCACCGCCGACCCGGCGCCGTCGGCGGCGTTGGATGTGACTGTGGCGGTCACTGTGTCGGGCGATTTCGGTGTGTCGCCGGGCCCGCGCACGGTCACGGTCCCCACTACCGGGAGCGCCACCCTCACTGTGGCGACGACCGGCGACAGCGCTGACGAGGCTGACGGGTCGGTGACTGCGACGGTCGGCGCCGGGACGGGTTACGCGGTCTCGGCCAGCAGCGGGTCGGCGTCGGTTGGGGTGGCTGATGACGACGGTCCTGCTCCGCTGCCGTCGGTGTGTGTGCCGTTGTTGCCGTCTGATGCGGTGTCGGTGGCCGTGGTGACTGGCTGGCGTGGTGAGTATTCCCATGCTGCGCATGTGCTGCGGTGGAACCGGGTGCTGGCTGCTTTGGGGGTGGACACCGGCGAGGCGGCGATGACCGTGGCTGACGCGCAGGCGGTCAAGGCACAGTTCGACAATGCCCGCTGGGACCGCACCGTGCGCACGCTGGAGGCCATGGCCCAATGCGACGACGACCCGCCGCCTGCGCCGCCTGTGGTTCCGGAGTTGAGCATCACAGGCGGCGCTGATGTCACCGAGGGCGGCGACGCGACGTTCACGATCACCGCGGACCCCGCACCCACGGCGCCGCTGACGGTGAATGCCGCAGTGGCGCAGTCGGGCGATTTCGGCGTGACGTCGGGTTCGCGGTCGGTCACGATCCCGATCTCTGGCAGCGTCTCCCTCACGGTGGCCACCACCAACGACAGCGCTGACGAGGCCGACGGGTCGGTGACTGTCACGGTCAACAGCGGCACCGGCTACACCGTGTCGCAGTCCGCTGGGTCGGCGTCGGTGGCGGTGGCCGACGACGACGACCCGCCGCCTCCGCCTGTGGTCGATCCCGAGGTCAGCATCAGCGCAGGCGGCGGGATCGGCGAGGGCGGCGACGCGGCGTTCACGGTCACTGCGGACCCGGCGCCCACGGTGCCGTTGACAGTGGACATGACCGTGGCCCAGACCGGCGATTTCGGCGTGACAACAGGGCAGCGGTCGGTCACGATTCCGATCTCTGGCAGCGTCTCCCTCACGGTCGGCACAGCAGACGACAGCGCCGACGAGGCCGACGGGTCAGTCACCGTCACGGTCGACGTCGGCAGCGGCTACACCGTGTCGGCGACCGCGGGCACAGCGTCGGTCGCGGTGGCCGACGACGACGACCCGCCGCCCCCGCCGCCTCCGGTGGTGAACGCCGCGCCGTCGTTGTCGATCAGCGATGCGTCGGCGGGCGAGGGCGGCACGCTGACGTTCACGGTGTCGCTCAGCCCGGCCAGCGGCCGTTATGTGTGGGTG
>JAJDVQ010000005.1 GCA_022826045.1 Acidimicrobiia bacterium
CATCCACTACCTCCGGCTCCAAAGCGCGCATGATGACACCGACCTCCACGGTCGTCGGGTTTGGGACAACCCGACCAATACACCGGGAAACCAGACGACCCGTGGACGGTCCCCCCCATCAATCCGCGCGGCCTCTTAGGCTGGAGTCTGGAGTCGAGCGGAGGAGATGTGACGGCGAAGAAGCATGGCGAGAGCGAAGTCGCAGATGGTTCAGTGATCGGGGCGGGCATCTACTCGTTTCCCCAAGTGGCGCAGATTGTGGAGCGAGACCGCGATGTCTCGCGTGCCCAGATCCGTCGCTGGATGACTGTCGTCAAGCCACCCACGCACCACAAGGACGCCCCAACGACGATCTGCTTTCTCGATCTGATCGGCTTGGAAATGGTCTGCCGATTCCGCGACCGAGGCGCCTCGCTTCAAAGGGTCCGTCGAGTGCTCGACGGCATGCGCGAACGGTTTCCCCACATCCATCACCCGCTGGCCCACGAGTCCTTCTACACCGACGGGCACAGCGTCTGGCTTGAGTTCCAAGGGCATGCAGAGGAGATCGTCGGGAACCGCACAGGACAGCGGGCCATCACCTCAGCCATCAAGACGTTCGCTGAGGAGATCCAGTTCATCGACGGGCGCGCAGCGTCGTGGGATGTCGCTCGGTGGATCGAGATCAACCCTCGCATCTGCTTCGGAGCCCCGGTGGTGGCGGGCACCAGAATCCCGGTCAAGTCCATCGTCGCCAGCCTCAAGGAAGATCCCCCCGAGGAAGTCGCACGGGGCTTCAACCTCAGCGTGACCCGAGTAAAGGCCTGTGCGGAGTTCGCACGACTCACTGCGTGACATCCGCTTCTGCCTCGACGCAAACATCTCCCCGAGGGCAGCTGCGGGCATCGACAACGTCATTCACGTTTCCGAAGTGGATGCGCTCAGCCGCACACACGGCGGCCATTCCGATGCGCACGACTACGACATTGCCGCCTGGTGTGCAGAGAACGACTACGTGCTGGTGACGTGTGACAGCGACTTCCGAACCCGGCAGCAGAGAGCGCAAGCGATCCAAGAGGCCGGAGTCGAAGTTGTCGTGTTCACCTACGAACTCGCCGGCCTCAGTAATCACGTCTCGACGATCGCAAGGCGGGTGCCGCTGTGGGAGCAGAGACTCGGTCAGCTCCCCTATGCACCGCGCGTCTGGCTTCAGCATCGCCGTGGAGCGCTACGTGAGGATCGACCGGATCCGGCGTCAGCATCAGAATGACGGCGACCATGATGTCGATTCGAGACAAGCTCGCGACGGAACTGCGGGGTGATCGATGAGCTACACCGACGCCGACGTGTCAGCCGCCCGGGCGGCAATGAACAAGTACCGCGGAAAGCTCGACGGTGAGGTCGCGGCAGCACTGGCTGTGGTTGGTCTCAGCGCCGAGCGAGCACACAAGGAAGCGGAGATGCGCGACGACATGATCCGGGTGGCTCACGAGTCAGGTGCCTCGCTGCGTCAGCTTGCAGAGGCATCCGGGCTCGGACGCAAGACAGTTACCGCCATCGTCGAAGCCGACCAACCCCAAGACTGAATCAGAGAGCGAGGCGCGACACCGGGTCGCCGGCCCGGCGGCGCATCACTGACTTGTTGCGGCTCATGTCGGCCGCCCACGTAGGCCTGCCTGTCAGCTACGGTCTCTACGCCATGACCCCCCCCCCCCCCCGCAACTTCGGATTCGCTGTTTGCGGCGGCAGCGCCGGAGTGGCGGGACAACGTCACTGATTGGTGCTTGGGGCGGTTTCAAGACCGCTACGGAGCACACATCTCGAAAGATGACATCTGGGAGTACCTCTACGGGGTGATGCACGCGCCTGACTGGCGCGAGCGCTTTCGGCACGATCTCCAGCGCAGCCTTCCCCGCCTGCCGCTCGCCCCCGACTTCGAGGCGTTTCGGGCGGCAGGTCGAGACCTCATGGACCTGCACGTCGGCTACGAATCCTGTCCTGAACTGCCGCTCGTCTGCCTCGTTGATGGCGAGGTGAGCAACGGTCAGCACGGGGCGGACGCCTACCGGATCCACACCCGGATGCTGTGGGGACGTTCGGAGGGCAGCAAGAAGCGCGACGACCGGTCTGTTCTCCACGTGAACGAGCGCTGTCGTCTGGTCGATATCCCGCCCGAGTGTCACGGGTACACGGTGTCGGGCCGCTCGCCGTTGGAATGGGCGGTCACGACGCTGGCCGTCAAGCACGACAAACCATCCGGCATCGTCGACGATCCGAACCGCTGGCACCGGTGGGCGGACGAGCCGTTCAACCTCATCCAGCATCTGCGCCGGCTCGCCCAGGTCGGAGCGCAGTCGGCACAGATCATCGGCGCACTGCCCCTGTCGCTCGAAACCGACGACACAGTCACTGCCGAGGAGGAGTTCGGACCATGACGCTCTTCGAGGCCGAGACGGCGGTGCAGGGACGCCTCTTCGAACCCGAGGTGTTTCGCCAGATCCGCGAACGAGCGCTCAGTTCGTCGGAGAAGGGGCGCTTGTTCGAAAAGATCATGCGGGCCGCGTTCGAGATCAATCCCGAGTTCGACTTCGAGCACGTCTGGCTCTGGAACGACTGGCCCAACCGAACCCAGCGCGGCTATGGGGTCGATATCGGCGTTGAT
Organism: Acidimicrobiia bacterium; assembly: GCA_022826045.1. GTDB lineage: Bacteria > Actinomycetota > Acidimicrobiia > Acidimicrobiales > Poriferisodalaceae > Poriferisodalis. The sequence goes on from JAJDVQ010000005.1 coordinate 2,642, forward strand.
CTGGTCGCACAGCGCACCAACGGCGGCCTCGTTGCCGTTCAGTGCAAGTTCTACGAAGACTCCAAGGCCGCCACTCAGAAGATCAACGATTTCCTCGCAGTAGCGCTGAACCCCGACTTCGGCGGATCCAGCTTGGGCGGGTCGATCTTGGTGACCACCGGCCGAGTTCCGAAGCACGCCGCCACGAAGCTCATCAGGGGTGCCACCAAGCTCATCGACCTGGCACACCTTGAGTCGTGGCCCGTCGACTGGCTCGCCGGCCTCGAGGACCCCGACGCCGTGACATGGGACAGCGAGCCGAAGAAGCCTTTCCAGCATCAGCGCCAAGCCCTGAACGACATCAGCAAGGGTTTCCAGCAGGGCCGCCGCGGCACGGTCGTCATGCCCTGCGGCACGGGCAAGTCGCTCGTGGCTATGTGGGCCGCTGAGGAGCATGCCGGTCGGGGCGGATCGGTGCTGTACGCAGTGCCTTCGATCGCTCTGATGGGCCAGACGATGCGCGAATGGGCGCAGAACCGCTCTCTACCGCACGACTATCTCGGCGTTTGCTCCGATCCGAGCACCGGCCGACTGCCCAAGGGCGCCGCAGACGAACTGGCTGCTGTGCAGATTCCCGTCAGCACCGACCGCGCAGAGGTCGCTGATCGCTTGGCTGGACCAGCGCCTACCGACGCGATGCGTGTGGTGCTCACGACGTATCAGTCGCTGCCGGTGGTCGCAGACGCCATCGAGCAGGCCAACCAGGCCATGTGCCGCGGCGGGCACGGCTTCGAGCCGTTCGATCTGTTTGTGCTCGATGAGGCACACCGCACGACGGGGATCGAGGACGCCGATGCGAAGACCGGCCGTGTCTCGGGCTTCAGGCTGGCTCACGACGACCACCGGTTGCCAGCGCTGCGGCGTCTCTACATGACAGCCACCCCACGGGTGTTCACGCCTCGGCTGAAAGCCAAAGCAGCGAAGATGAGCGAGGAAGCCGGGCGCGACCTCGATTCGTACTCCATGGACGACGAAGCGGTCTACGGCCCGAGGTTCTTCCAGATGGCGTTCAGTGATGCCATCGACCGGGGTCTGTTGACCGACTACCGGGTGCTGGTGGTCGGCAAGCGGGCTGGCAGCCACGACCTCGACGACGCCTACGTGGAAGTGCTGCGCACTGAGGACGCCCACAGGAAGTCATCGGCGCGGGGCGGCCTGGTGGCAGAGGGGTACGCCACGAAGCTGCTCGGCGTGCTCGATGCCCTCGCTGCCCCGAAGACTGTTCGCGGCGATCCGCGGAGGATGTCGGGGCAGATCGAACCAGACACGGGCGCTCCGCTGCGCTCGGCAATCCTGTTCGCCAGCACGGTGGCGAAGTCGAAGCTCGTCGGAGCAGCAGGCGAGTTTGCCGATCTGCTGGGCAGCGACCACAGCCTGCTGAGCGCCATCTCTGACGACCTGCGCGCCAAGAGCCGGGGCGAAGGCAAGGAGCTGGGCTACATCGTGATCCCGGTCGTCGTGCCCGAGGGCAGCGAGATGACGAGCGAGGAAGTGCTGGCCGGCTCGGATTTCTCCACCGTGTGGGAGGTGGTGCGGGCGCTGCGCTCCCACGACGACCGGGTGGATCACTGGCTGAACGGCGTCAGCACAAAACCCCCGATCGATGTCATCGCCCCCGATGATGGCGGCGACGGCGCAGACGCCGACGACACCGACCCGACCGTGGAGCAGTTGACGCTCGATCTGCAGATCAAGCAGCGCCTCGAACGCGAGGTGTTCTCCAAGATGGTGGATCTCTGCGGTGACCGGCAGATGTGGCCCACGTGGGGCAAGAACGCTGCCAAGGTCTGCGACCAAGTTCGCCGTCGCCTCTCCGGTGAGCTGCTGGTGCCGGTCGAGGCGAAGCAGAAGTTCGAGACGTTTCTGACGGCGATCCGAGAGACTGCGGGCGAACGGATCACATACCAGGACGCGCAGGAGATGGTTGCCCAGCATGTGGTGACCATCCCGATCTTCGATGCCGATGCCAGCGATACTGACCACCACGCCATCCAACATGGCACGGCTGGTGATTCTGGCGGCGTCCGAGTTGGCGGACCTGCACGCAACGGCACCGGGCCAAGGGACGCGTTGCCTGCCGAGGCGCTGCTGATCGCCTCGACGAGCAATCGAACTGTCTTCGACACGCTGGCCACCACCCGGATGCCAGACCTCCACACCGTCGACCCTGCCTGCCGCGCACTGCCCCGCTACAACTTGGGCTGACCGAGACGCCATTCGCCGTCAGAGCCCCGGGTGCGGGGCGAGTCCGCTGCCAATGATTCCCTCGTGGCGCATGGTCGCCGAAGTGCATGCGGATGATGATGCCGTAGAAGCGGCTGAGCTCAGGCACTCGCCTTGACCGTGCGAAGCCCGGGCAGGTAGTGCTCGGGCGCCATGCCGGTGAGGCGCAGGTACAGCGCATCGGCGCACAGATCGACGGCGTCGCCCCAGCAGACTGCGCGCGCCTCGTCGATGCGGACCGATTCGAAGAACGCCGGGTCTTGCCATGCAGCGAACACGCCCTGCCCAGCGAAGTCGGACAAGTCAACCTCGCCCTCCACACCGTCGGAGAATCGCAGCCAGAGGCGAAATTGGTCCCGTGCCTCGACTTCGACAGGGCGCACTAAATCAGCCGCCGCTTCCATAGACCGCAACGCTAACTGGTGGAAACGCCCACGCATGAGCAGTTCACGCAGATCCGTCTATCCGAGATGAAGGCCGACGTATCGAACCTGAGCCCAGTCACAGCACTAGGCGCGGCGGGCTATCGGCAGGGCTGGCTGCCAGGTTCTCTCGGGTCCGATGCGGGACCTCGCAGCCGATGTCGGTGAACTTCTGCCTGCCGTGAAGCTCGAACCCAAGCGCGCCCAAGTAGGCCTTGGCCTGCTGTTCGAATGCAGTGCCCTGCCGAACTGCGTCAGCCTGGAAGTCGTCGCCGACTTCGCGGAGCATCCCCAAAGCCTCGCGCGATCTGCGCAAATGCGCCAATTTCACTCAGTGTTGAGGTTGAGAACGGACGGAAGGCACTGTGCCTCAAGGGCCTCTCCGTGGGTTCAGTCGAGGTTGTTGGCGTCGGCTATGAGGAACATCATGGAGGCTTCGCAGGCCGTTTGGCCTTCGACGCTGGCGGTGCCTGAGGCTCTGCCCGCTCGAGCGGACAGGCGGTCGATCGTGGCTTCCAGGCGCAGCGTGTCGCCTGGGGTGACCTGGCGGCGGAAACGGGCCTTGTCGATGCCTCCGAAGAGCGCCAGCTTGCCTTCGAGCGATGATGCCGCTGCGGCCGCGAGTCCCGCTGTCTGGGCGATGGCTTCGACCATCAACACGCCGGGCAGCGTCGGACGGCCTGGGAAGTGACCGGCGAAGAACGCTTCGTCGCCGGTCAGGTGCCAGTGCGCCACACAGCGTTCGCCGGGCTCGAGTTCGACGATCTCGTCCACCAACAGGAACGGCGCACGGTGCGGCAGCAGCTCGTCGGGACTCGGGAAATCAGACGCGCTCACCGGGGCGACGCTACCGCTCACCCGCGCCGCGCATCTGACTGCATCGTGAGCGAGTCGAGGGTCGACGAAAGCGGACGAACGGAGGCTCACCCGTCGCCGAAGGTGCTCCTCTGGTAGGCCACCACGGCCGCAATCTCGGCGTCGGTGAGGATCCCGCCGAACGGGGGCATCGAGCCCCTGCCGGTCCACACCACGGCCAGGTGGTCGCGAACGGTCAGGCGTTCGTCGACGCCGCCAAGCGCTGCGCCCACGCCGCCGCTTCCATCACTGCCATGGCACACCGAGCAGCTATCGCCGAAGACTTCGCCTCCGAGCGTCACATCGGCGCTCTCGAACGCCAGCTCGAGCCGTTCCAAATCGGCTTCTGTCGCATCGCTGCCGCCGCAGCCCGCGAGTGCGAGCGCGACAGCGAGCGCCAGCGCGACCGATGCCCGCGTCGCCCACTCTCGGGAAAACCGGCGGGAGCGAGCACCGCATGGTGCGGTACGACCGCTCATCGCGTTTCCCTTGGTGTGCCGACGCCGGTGTAGCGGCTCGGCGGCTCGTTCCAGCGGCGGGACATCCAGTCGGCATCGCGGTAGTGGGCATGGAAATGATCGGGGATCTGGCGCATCACCTGGTCCACCCTCCCACCTCCGGGCCCGAATCTGAGTTCACCCGCTTCGACCAGCCGAGCCAGCATCGCTGCCAACTCATCTGGAGGCGGCTCAGTACCGTGCCGCTTCCACACCACCATGGGTGTGGCGCACACCTCGCAGTCGGCCACCCAGCACAGTTCGTCCTCGTGGTACCAGTGGGTGAAGCGGGCGGCCTCGCACAGCTCGCACTCCGGATCGAACTCTGCCGCTGCACCGCGACCCAGCCCGGACGCAGCGGCCGACTGCGGACAGTGCGCCGAGCCGACCGGATGGTCGACATCGGAGCTCGGTTCGTGTTGCGTCACCGGTCAGCCGTGGTCCAGCGCCGTCCGATAGGAGGCCACGAGCTCGCCCACAGCCTCGGGGCCGTCGGACATCAAAGTGCGGACGACCGCGGAGCCGATGATGACGCCGTCGGACACTTCGCACGCCTCGACGGCTTGGGACGGCGAACCGATGCCGACGCCGGTGAGCACGGGCCGGTCGGTGACGGCCAGGCAGCGGGCCGCAATCTCGGTGGCCGTGCGGGCGAGGGCCGTCCGCTCGCCGGTCACGCCGAGCAGACCGACCGCATAGACGAAGCCGCGTGACGCCCCGCACAGATCAGCGAGCCGGTGCTCGGGCGTGGTGGGCGCCGCCAGCAGGATCGCTTCGAGGCCCGTCGCAGCCGCAGCCTCCAACCACGGCCCCGCCTCGACATACGGCAGGTCGGGCAGGATCGCCGCACAGACACCCGCATCGAGCAGCGCCGAAGCGAAGCGCTCATGCCCTTGGTGGTGGCAGAGGTTGTAGTAGGTCATCACCGCGTGCGGAACGCCGGTGTCGAGCTCCCGCGCTTCCTCCAGCACCGATGCCGGGGTCGCGCCGTCGGCCAAGGCGGCCGTGGAGGCCTGCTGGATGACCGGCCCGTCCATCACCGGGTCGGAGAAGGGAACGCCGATCTCGATGGCGTCGGCGCCAGCCGCCGCTGCCGCTTCCACAGCGCGCTGCCAGCCCTGGTAGCCGCCCGTGACGTAGGGCACCAGCAGCTTCGCTCCGGTGTCGCGCCGAGCCCGCAGATGCGTTTCGAGCGCGCCGAAGTGAGCACGCTGCGCACTGGCTTCGGCACCGTTCACGAGGCCGCGTCCATGCTCACAGCCCTCGCCGATCGAGCGACAGCGCTCGCTGTGGTACGCCGGCGACCGGTCACGAGTCGATCCCGTGCATGCCGAGCACGTCCATCATCTGGTCGACGTCCTTGTCGCCACGGCCCGAGAGATTCATCAACACCGTCTGGCCTTGCATGTCGGGCGCTGCCCGGACAATCCACGCCAGTGCATGAGCGCATTCCAGCGCCGGGATGATGCCCTCGGCGCGGCTCATGAGCGTGAACGCCTCGACCACCTCGTCGTCGGTCACGCTCGGGTACTCGGCACGGCCGATCGCCGCCAGATAGGCGTGCTCGGGCCCGACGCCCGGATAGTCGAGTCCGGCCGAGATCGACTCGGCCTCCATCACCTGGCCCACCTCGTCCTGCATGAGATAGCTGGTCATGCCGTGCACCACGCCGGGCACGCCGCGCCCGACTGCGGCACCACCGGCGGGCTCGACGCCCACGAGCCGGGCGTCGCCGTCGGCGAAGCCGGAGAAGATCCCGGCAGCATTGCTGCCCCCGCCGACGCACGCCACCACCACGTCAGGATCGCCGCCGGTGAGGTCCTTGCACTGCGCAGCGGCCTCGTCGCCGAGGATGTGGTGGAACGTGCGCACCATCCATGGGTAGGGATGGGGGCCCATCACCGAGCCGAGGCAGTAGTGCGTGTTCTCGACGGTGGCCACCCAGTCCCGCAGCGCCTCGTTGACAGCATCCTTGAGCGTGCGGCTGCCAGACTGCACCGACTCCACTTCGGATCCCAGCAGGCGCATGCGGAACACGTTCAGGGCCTGACGGTCGACATCGACGGCGCCCATGTAGACCTTGCACTCCATCCCCAATAGCGCTGCAGCCGTTGCCGTGGCGACGCCGTGCTGACCGGCGCCCGTCTCGGCCACGAGACGTGTCTTGCCCATGCGCTGGGCCAGCAGCGCCTGGCCGATGACGTTGTTGATCTTGTGCGAGCCGGTGTGGTTGAGGTCTTCGCGCTTGACCAGCAGACGCACGCCGAGCTGGCTCGACAGGTTGCGGCATTCGGTCAGCGGCGACGGCCGTCCCCCGTAGTCACGCAGCGTGGTCTCGAATTCGGCCACGAACGCCGGGTCGGCCCAGGCCTCCCGGAATGCCGCCTCAAGCTCCTCGCACGCTGCCACCAGCGTCTCGGGAACGAATCGGCCACCGAAGTCGCCGAAGCGGCCATCGGTCGTGGGCTCGCCCATGACCGACCGGTGACCCGGCGTGGGACCGTCAGTTGCTGCAGCCATGTCGCCCCTCGCTCAGTCGTCGCGCCAGTCGTACGGCGCGTCCTGCGGGGGCGGATCCGAATCGTCCGCATCCTCGTAGAGGGCCCCGGCCTCCTTGGCTGCGGTGACGAACTCGCGCATGGCGAGCACGTCCTTGCGGCCGGGCTCGGATTCGACGCCCGACGCCACATCCACGCCCCACGGCCGCACGACCTCGATGGCCTGCGCCACGTTCGAGGCGCGCAGCCCGCCCGCGAGCAGCAGCCTCATGCCGCGATCTCGGCCCTCGAGCTGCCGCCAGTCGAAGACACGCCCGCTGCCCGGCTCAGAGCCGTCCAGCATGAGCACCGAAGCGCCGTAGTCACGCACCCGTTCCACATTGGGGTCGCCTGCGACGAACGCCTTGATGAGCCCGGGCACCCGCTCGGCGATCCAGCGGCTGTCGGCAGTGGTCTCGTTGCCGTGCAGTTGCGCGAGGCGCAAACCGGCGCCGTCCATGATCTGCACCACCCGCTCGGGCAACTCGTTGCGGAAGACACCGACCGTGACGATCCCGCCCGGCAGTCGGCGAACGATGTCCCGCGCCAGCCTCGGGGAGATCTGCCGTGGCGATCCGGGCACGAAGTTGAAGCCGACGGCGTCGGCACCCATGCCGACGGCGACCAGCGCATCCTCTTCGTTCGTGACGCCACAGATCTTTACGAACATGTCACTACCGGCATGTCAGGCGATCCCTCGCGGCAGCGGGCTCACGTGTCCCGCTCTTGTTCGCTGGGCCAGTGTCAGAAATCGAGACCCTTGGCCACGGCCGGGTCGAGGAAGATGAGCTCGGGACGGGCCGCCATGAACTCACGCGTGGCCTGGCCGAAGACCTTCATCTGCTCCGAGCCGCCATGGGCTGCGAGCGCATCCTGGTCGCTGTACAGCTCGTAGAACCACACCACGTCGGCGTCGTTCTGGTCCTTGTGGGCGGCGTACACCTCGGTGCCCGGCTCGGCCGCGACATTGCTCATGCCGATGTCGGCGATCACTGCGAGCAACTCGTCACGCATGCCTTCTTTGGCGGTCAGCTTGGCCAGGAGTGCCGTCTTTGCCATGTCGTTGCTCCCTGCGATCCGTTCGACTCGACAACAGCCTGCGAGGGTACCGGCGCCGATCCCTGCGGCGAGATCAGAACAGGTCGGCAAGAGCGACGGGCGGGCCGCCGTCAACGCGCACCTCGCCGCCGACATCTCGTTGCACAGATGCGAATCCGACGACGGCGCCAGCCAGCGAAGCGGTGCTCAGCACGGTGCCGACGCCAGCGCCGTCGGTGCTGCAGAGCCCGTCACCTGGCGAGACGTCGCTCGCAGCTCGGAAGCGCTGAATGCACCGCCGTCCGCCTGTGCGCGAATCGATCCGCTCCACCAGCTCCTGACCCCGGTAGCAGCCCTTGGTGAACGACGCCGCCCGCTCGACGAGGCCGGTTTCGTTGGGGATGTCACCGGGTTGGATCTCGGCGCCCATGGCCGGCAGGCCGTAGGCCAGGCGCAGCGCCTCGAACTCGCTGGCCGAGACGTGCTCGGCGCCGTCGGCGAACGCAACGGCCTCGCTGCCGGGGCCGACGAGCAGGTCGTGACCGCCGGCCAGCGGCCAGTAGGCGGGGCGCACCACGTGCTCTGGGGCCGCGGCCGGGCCGGCGTTCGAAGCGTCGACCGCCGGTTCGCCTGCCACAGGGGGCCCGCGCACAGCGTGCATCTGCCATTCGTGCAGGGAGAAGTCGGCACGGGTCCGCAGCTTGAAACGCTCGAGCGATGCGGACATTGCCTCACCGAAGCCGGGCTCGATGTCGGCGATGTAGGTCTCGGGGCCGGTGCGGCTGATGGCGAAGAGCGCTTCGATCCGCCCTCGTGGTTCCAGCAGGAACGACAGCGTGCTCTGTCCGATCTCCATGGCCTCCACGTCGGCCGAGATCTGGCCGTGCAGGTACACGGCGGCCTCGGGGCCGGTCACCACGAGCACATCGCGCGAGGCAGTCGCCGCCACGAGCCGATCGAGCGCAGGCGCGGCGGTCACCCGCTTCTCCATCCGGGCACCAGCCGGTCCACGGCGTTGCGAATCAACGCGAGCCCGACCCCGTCATCCAGCGACATGATCGACTCCGGGTGGAACTGCACGGCCGCGACCGGCAGCTCGCGGTGCTCCACCGCCATGACGATGTCGTCATCGAGGCTGACCGCAGTCACCTCGAGCGAATCGGGCACTTGGGAGCGACGGGCAAACAGCGAGTGGTAGCGACCTGCCCGGAACTCCTTCGGCAGGCCGTCGAGCAGCTGCCCGCCAATGATGCGGATGGCAGACGGCTTGCCGTGCATCGGCGTGGTCAGCTGGCCCAGCTCGCCGCCGAAGTACTCCACGATGCCCTGCAATCCCAAGCACACCCCGAACAGCGGCAGCCCGGCATCGAGCGCGGCCCGGACCACCGGCCCGATGCTGAAGTCGTCGGGCCGGCCGGGGCCTGGCGAGAGCACGATGAGGTCGAAGTCGTCGGCGCTGATCTCCTCGGTGGGAAAACCGGCCCGGCGGGTCACCACCGTGGCACCGGTCTGGCGCAGGTAGTTGGCCAGCGTGTGCACGAACGAGTCGAGGTGATCCACCAGCAGCACCCGTCGATCGCTTGGGGCCGAAGCGGCGACCCCCGCGGTCGCCGCCGAGCGCGGCCGCCGGATCGCGTCGAGGAATGCCGACGCCTTGAGCTCGGTTTCCGATTCCTCCTCGTCGGGCTCGGAGTCCCACAGCAGCGTGGCGCCGACACGCACCTCCGCATGCCCGTCGGCGACGCGGATCGTGCGCAGCGTGAGGCCGGTGTTCAGGCTGCCGTCGAAGCCCACTTTGCCGACCGCGCCCCCATACCAGGCCCGGGCGGTGCGTTCGTGCTGCTCGAGGAACATCATCGCTGCCGTCTTGGGCGCGCCGGTCACCGTCACCGCCCACGTGTGCGACAGGAAGGCATCGAGCGCATCGAAGCCGGGGCGCAGACGGCCTTCCACATGATCGACGGTGTGGATGAGCCGCGAGTACATCTCGATCTGGCGGCGGCCGATCACCTTGACGGACCCAGGGACGCAGATGCGGCTCTTGTCGTTGCGGTCCACGTCGGTGCACATCGTCAGCTCGGACTCGTCCTTCGCCGAGTTGAGCAGCGCCAGGATCTGCGAGGCATCGTCGATGGGGTCTTGGCCTCGGGCGATGGTTCCCGAGATCGGGCATGTCTCCACCCGCTCGCCCTCGACCCGCACGTACATCTCGGGCGAGGCGCCGATCAGCCACTCGCCCGAATCGCCCGCAGCACTGTGCCCATTGCGCCCGGCTGAAGCCGGGCCGAGATTGATCAGGAACCCGTACGGCGCAGGGTTCTGCTCTTTGAGCCGGCGGAACAGCTCTGCGGGAGACTCGATGCACGGCTCGGAGAACATCTGGCTCGTGACCACCTCGAAGAGGTCGCCGCGGGCAAAATACTCATGGGCCGCCCGCACACCGGCCGCATAACCGCCGGGCTCGTGGTCGCAGCTCGCCTCGAGCTCGAAGTCGGGTTCATACGGCACGCGTGCGCCGCCGCCCGCCAACCCGGCGGTGCTGCGTCCGTTCACGGCGAAGTCGTAGTGGAAGCGCTGCGCGATGCCGCCCTCGTGGTCCACGATCAGCAGGTCGTCTGGCAGGTAGAGCACGAGGTCGCGCTGCTCGGCCGGGCGCGGCAGCGTCAGCGCTATGGGCTCGAACTGGAATGCCAGGTCGTAGCCGAACGCCCCGTACAGGCCCAGGTGCGGATCGTCGCAGGAGAACAGGTTCACCAGGGCGCGCACGACCGTGAACGTGGAGGGCTGCCGGCTGCGCTCTTCTTCCTCGAAGCGCCGGTCGGCCCGCTCCACACGGCAGATCACGGCGCCCCACGAGCTGCGCTGAGTCGCAGAACTCGCCATCGCGTTGCGCGTTGTTTCCCGCTCTTGTTCGCTTCGCTCACGGGCCGCTCGGGCCACGGCTTCGCCATTCGGCTCAGCCTCTGCACCGTCGCCAGGCTCATGGCGGAGATCCACGATGCCCGCGGCGCTGCCCAGCGCTGCCAGCGCCTCGTGGACCGGCTCCAGCAGCACCGTGCCCCGCTCGTTCAGGGCGCTCACCCAGATGTCCTGCGCCCGGCTGGTGATGGCCAGCGGTGGGTCGGCGAAGCCCATGTCCCAGCGGGTGTAGCGCCCGGGGTACTCATAGCTCGACGACAGCAGCACGCCCCGCGCCTCGTCCAGCCGGTCGACGAGGTCTTCGATCTCGGCGTTGCCGTCGACCGTCGATGCAGTCAGCGAGACGGTGATGCCGCCGCCGGTCTGGAACTGCGTCTCGCCCGTATCCGTCGGTTCTGGACTCATGGGTTGGGGGTTTCTGCTCAGGCCTAGGGCCGCACAGTCACAGGTACAGGCCGGTGCTGCCGGGTTCGATGCGGGGCGCAGCGATGGCGTGCACATCCCGCTCGCGCAGGATCAGGAAATCGTCGCCGTGCACCTCGACTTCGTGGCGATCCTCGGGGCTGAACAGCACGCGGTCACCTTCCTGGGCCGTCCTCACGTTCGGCCCGGCGCCGATGACCTCGCCCCACACGAGGCGCTTGTTCTGCTGGGCGGTCGCCGGGATCAGGATCCCACCGCTGGTGCGCCGCTCCGAGCCGTCGTTGGGCAGCCGCACCAGCAGCCGGTCGTGCAGCATCTTGATGGGCCGGCGCTCGCCGTCGGAGTCGGGCGGGGCAGACGGCTTCGGCTTGCTGGCAGCGGGCTTGGAGCGACTGCCGGTCTTCGGGCTCTTCGAGGGACGAGCGGGTTTCGTCGCCGAAGCGGCACCATGCTCGTTGTTGGTCTCAGGAGCGCTCACCGCCCGCACGGTACCGTTCACCGGCGTGAATGACGCAGAGAATTCGCAGCGGCCGCCCGCTCCCGGGCCGCTCGGGCCACGGCTTCGCCATCCGGCTCAGCCTCCTACACGATGCGTGAGGACCGGTCGCCCCAGTACTCGTCGCGCAGGATGCGCTTGTAGAGCTTGCCGGTGGGATGGCGGGGCAGCTCGTCGCGGAAGTCAACCGAACGGGGCACCTTGTAGTTCGCTAGGTGCTCCCTGCAGTACCCCAGCAGCTCGGTCGCCAATGCATCGCCGGCCTCCACGCCGGCGAGCGGCTGCACCACGGCCTTCACTTCCTCGCCGAAGTCGTCATTGGGCACGCCGAACACCGCCGCATCGGCCACCTTGGGGTGCAGCACCAGGCAGTCCTCGATCTCTTGGGGATAGATGTTCACGCCGCCCGAGATGATCATGAACGCCTTGCGGTCGGTCAGGTACAGGTAGCCGTCGTCGTCGACACGCCCGACATCGCCCAGCGTCGACCAGAGCTCGTGATCGTCGTGGCGCGACTCGGCGGTCTTGGCGGGGTCGTTGTGGTACTCGAACGCCGGGATCTCGCGCTCGAAGTAGATGGTGCCTGCCTCGCCGACCGGCAGCTCGCTGCCCTCGTCGTCGCAGATGTGGATCACCCCGATGAGCGGCTTGCCCACCGTGCCGGGCCGTTCGAGCCATTCGTCGGAGTTCACGTAGCAGAAGCCGTTCAGCTCGGTGCCGGCGTAGTACTCGTGCAGGATCGGGCCCCACCAAGAGATCATCTGGTGCTTCACCTCGACGGGGCACGGCGCTGCCGCGTGCACCGCGACCTGGTGACTGGACAGGTCATAGCGGGTGCGCTCGGCCTCGGGCAGTTTCAGCATGCGGCTGAACATGGTCGGTACCCACTGGCTGTGGGTGATGCGGTGGCGCTCGATGTACGACAGCGCCTCAGCGGCATCGAAACGGTCCATGACCACCGCCGTGCCGCCGACCGACTGCGTGCCGGTCGTGAACGACAACGGCGCAGAGTGATAGAGCGGCGCAGGCGAGAGATAGCGAGTGCCCTCTCCGAACCCGAAGACGCCTCCCAGCAATCCGACGCCGAGCAGATCGGGGTCGGTGATCGACGTTCCGTCCAGCGGACGCATGATGCCCTTGGGGCGGCCCGTAGTGCCGGAGCTGTACAGCATCGCCGATCCCCGCGGCTGTTCAGCCAGCGGTTCGGCGGGATAGGCCGCGATGGCATCTTCGAACGGGTCGAATCCGTCGGCAGCATCGTCGAACATCAGCCGGACGTCGCATTCGCCGATGAGCGGCAGCATCTCGGTTACCACATCGATGACCGCAGGCGACGCCACGAGCACTCGGGCCCCGCAGTCGTTGACGATGTACGCCGCCTCGTCGGCCGTCAGGTAGCGGTTGACCGTGGTGAAGTACAGGCCGCTGCGCATGGCCGCCCAGTAGGCATCGAAGTAGCCGATGTTGTTGTCGGCGAAGATCGCCACGTGATCGCCGGGCCGGAGGCCTGCCGCCCACATGAGCTGCGCGAATTGGCAGCTGCGGGCCTCGAGCTCGCCGAAGGTGCGGGTGTGGCCGTCGCGGGCCATGATCACCGCTGGACGGTCGGGGTCGGTCGCCGAGTACGTGCCGGGATAGCTCATGGCGGGGAAGCTAGCGGGCGCCTTCGAGCAGGACTGAAACCGCCTAGCGGCGCCCGAACCCGGCAGTCAATCAGGCAGCAGGCGGGCGGACGGCCACGCCTGCGTCCAGCAGCGCTCGCTTGGCGTCGGCGACCGTGTGCTCGCCGAAGTGGAAGATCGAGGCCGCGAGCACGGCATCGGCGTTGGCGATGAGGGCGCCATCCACCAAGTGCTGCAACGTGCCCACCCCCCCGCTGGCAACCACAGGTATCTCCACCGCGTCAACGACGGTCCGTGTGAGCTCGAGGTCGAAGCCCGCCTTGGTGCCGTCGGCGTCCATGGACGTCAGCAGGATCTCGCCGGCGCCCAGCTCAGTCACCTGGCGCACCCAGTCGAGCGCGTCGATGCCGGTGTCTTCCCGGCCGCCCTTGACATAGACGTTCCAGGTGGTGCTTCCATCGGCACCGGCGCCGTTCGATTTCGCGTCGACCGACACCACGACGCACTGGGTGCCGAACTCACCGGCGATCTCGCGCACCAGCTCTGGGCGGGCCACCGCGGCCGAGTTCACCGACACCTTGTCGGCTCCGGCCCGCAGCAGCGCCCGGGCGTCGTCGACTGAGCGGATTCCCCCGCCGATAGTGAACGGGATGAACACTTCTTCGGCGGTGTGCCGAGCGAGCTCGATGATCGTGTCGCGGTCGTGCGCGGAGGCCGTGATGTCGAGGAAGACGATCTCATCGGCGCCCTGGCGGTCGTACGCGGCCGCCAGCTCCACGGGGTCGCCGGCGTCGCGCAGCCCGACGAAGCTGACGCCCTTGACGACCCGCCCGTCGTCCACGTCGAGGCACGGGATGACCCGCACGGTCTTCATGCCGGCTCAGCCTCTCGTCCGGGTGGCCCGGTCACTGGCCTGGCCCCCGGGCCGGGCTCGTCCACCTCGGCACTGCCGCGGGCCACCACCACCGCGGCGACCGGCGAGATCACGCCGTCATGGAGGGCCTTGCCCACGATGGCCCCCGCGAGCGTGTGCCCATGCGGCGAACGCAGGTCGCGCAGGTCGGCGATGTCGGCGAGACAGCCCACGCCGCCGCTGGCGATCACCGACATTGCAGGGGGCCGCTGGGGCGCATCCAGCACGCCGCGCAGCCCGGCCAAGTCGCTCCCGCCGCCCATGCCGTCGTGGGCGATCTGCGTCACGATCACTGCTTCCGCGCCGCTGCCCGCCAGGCGGGCGAGGGCATCGTCGAGGCTGACCCCGCTCTGGTGTTCCCAGCCGCGGGTGGCCACCTCGGTGCCCCGCACATCGAGACCGACTGCGACGCTGTGACCAGCGGCCGTCAGTTCGCCGACGAAGTCGGGGTTCTCGATGGCGGCGGTGCCCACGACGCATCGGGCGACGCCCGCGTCGTAGAGCGCCTCGGCGCGCTCGCGGCTGCGCACGCCGCCGCCGACCTGCACCCGCACACCGACGTCTCCCACGGCCGCCACCACAGATCGGATCACGGCCCGGTTCTGCGGCTGCGGCTCGCCGGTGCGAGCTGCATCGAGATCGACCATGTGGATCCAGCGGGTGCCGGCTTCTGCGAACTCGTGCGCCACTTCCACCGGGTTGGCGTCGTAGCGCACCTCGCGGTCGTAGTCGCCCTGCAGCAAGCGCACACAGCGCCCGCCGCGCAGGTCGATCGCGGGATACAGATCGAAGCTCACCGGTGGCACCCCTCGGCCCTCACTGCGGCGAGGAAGTTCTGTGCCAGCCGCTTGCCGGCGTCGCCCGATTTCTCCGGGTGGAACTGGGTGGCCCACAGCCGGCCGCGCTCGGTAACAGCGGTGACCGGCGTGGGGTAGTCGCAGGTCGCCGCCACGAAGCTGTCGTCGGTGTCGGGGGCGTAGCTGTGGACGAAGTACATCCAGGCGCCGTCGGTCAGCCCGGCCAGCAGCGGGCAGCTTGGGCGTCGCACATCGAGCCGGTTCCACTGCATCTGCGGGCGCACGATGCCGTCAGGCAGCAAGCGCACCGTGCCCGGCATGACGCCCATGCCCGGAACGCCCGGCGCTTCCTCGGACGCTTCGAACAGCATCTGCATTCCCACGCAGATGCCCAGGAACGGCCGCCCGCTCTCGATGACATCGAACGCGGGCTGCTCCAAGCCCGTCGAGCGCAGCTGCTCCATGCAGGTGCCGAAGTGCCCAACCCCCGGCAGCACGACGCCCGCCGCGTCGGCGATCAGTCCAGGGTCGGCGGTCAGTCGGGCGTCGGCACCGACCCGTTCGAGTGCCTTCTGCGCCGAGCGCAGGTTGCCGATGCCATAGTCGAGCACGGCGACCAGTGGGCGATCGCCATTCACCTGACGTCCTTCACAGGACGCCCTTGGTGGAGGGCAGCACGTCGTCGGCGACGCGGATGGCGTCGTAGAAGGCTCGCGCTGCACCCTTGAAGCTGGCCTCGATGATGTGGTGAGTGTTGCGGCCGCGCAGCATCACCAGGTGCAGGGTGATGCCGGCCGACATCACCAGCCCCCGCCAGAACTCCTCGCAGAGCTGTGGGTCGAACGGCGGATCGCCCAGGATCTTCTCGCCGGGCGGCTCGATGTCGTAGTGCAGGAACGGCCGGCCCGACAGGTCGAGCACCACCTCCACGGCGGCCTCGTCGAGCGGCACCACGTAGGAGGCGAAGCGGCGCACCCCGGCCTTGTCGCCCCAGGCCTGCCGCATCGCCTCGCCGAGCGCGATGCCGGTGTCTTCGACGGTGTGGTGAGCGTCGATCTCGAGATCGCCCACGGTGCGAAGCTGCAGGTCGAAGCGGGCGTGCTTGGCGAGCTGGGCAACCATGTGGTCGAAGAACGGCAGACCTGTCGAGATGTCGTTCTGGCCGGAACCGTCGAGGTCCAGCGTCAGATCGATCTGGGTCTCTTTGGTGTTGCGCTGCACAGTGGCAGTACGAGCAGTCATGGCAACCTCATTATCGCGAGACAACTTCCGACAGGGCGTCGAGAAAGCGGTCGTTCTCGGGCGGGGTGCCCACCGTCACCCGCAGGCAGTCGGCGAGCCGGGGCCACCCTGAGCAGTTCCGCACGAGCACCGATCGGTCCACGAGCGCCTGCCAGATGCCGTCGCCGCTGTGCCCGCTGGGAGCCGTGCGGAACAGGATGAAGTTGGACTGCGAAGGCCACACATCGAGGCCCATCCCGCTCAGCGCGGCCTCGATCCGCTCTCGCTCGGACACGATCGCGGCGATCCGCTGCTCCATGTCGTCGGTGAAGCGCAAGGCCACCCGTCCGGCGATCTGCTTGAAGGTGTCGACGTGGTACGGAAGCACCACCTTCTCGAACTCTGCGGACATGCCCGCCGGAATGACGGCGTAGCCCAGCCGCGCCCCGGCCATCGCCCATGTCTTTGAGTAGGTGCGCGTCACGACGAGATTGTCGGGTCCGCCGACACTGTCGCACAGGTCGACGGCGCTCCAGTCGGCGAACTGCCCGTACGCCTCGTCGACCACCACAAGACCCGGTGCGATCTCCAGCGCCCGCTGGAGCACCTCGATGCGCTCCGGCGTGCCGGTGGGGTTGTTGGGCGAGCACAGGAACACGATCGACGGCTGATGCCGCTCGATCACTCGCTCCAGCTCGTACACGCTCACGCTGCCGTCGGCGTGGCGCTCGCCTTCCACGACCGCGCACTGCGTGCTGCGGGCAATCTGGCCGTACATCGCATAGGTGGGCTCGAAGGTGGCCACGCTGCGGCCTGCCCCTCCGTAGGTCAGGCACAGCGTCTGCAGCACCTCGTTGGAGCCGTTGGCCACAAAGATCCGGTCGGGGTCGGTGCCGGCCAGCTTGGCAAGATCGGCCCGCAACGCAGCAGCTGTGCGGTCGGGGTAGCGGTGCCATTCGACGTTGCGCAGCTCGCCAGCAAGGGCGTCGGCAAACTCCGGCGGCGGCCCCACGGGCGCCTCATTGGTGTTGAGCCGCACGTCCACGTCGATCTGGGGCGAGTGGTAGCCGTCAAGCAGGCGCAGGTCGTCACGCACCGGGGGCTTCACGGCCGCACTCCGGAGGTTGACCACTCCTTACGGCGCGACACCGAGGCGGCGTGCGCCCACAGGCCCTCGGCCTCAGCCAGCTCGGCCACTGCCGGCGCAAGCTGGTCGAAGCCGGCCTCGCTCACGTCGACGACGTGCATGCGCTTGGTGAAGTCGTCGGTGGTGAGCGCACCGGCGAAGCGGGCGGTGCCGGCGGTGGGCAGCACATGCGAGGGCCCTGCGACGTAGTCGCCGATTGATGCGGGTGCCCACGGCCCAATGAAGACAGCCCCCGCATGCCGGATGCTGTTCACCAAGTCCTCAGCGCCATCGCACATGAGCTGGAGGTGCTCGGGGGCGACGATGTTGGCAACGTCGACAGCCTGTGCCGGCCCGTCCACGAGACACACGAAGCCGTCGGCCTCCAGCGTTGCCAGCGTCTCCTCCCGGCGGGGCGACAGGTCAACGATCTGGCCGATGGCATCGCAGACGGCGTCGGCGCACCCGTCATCCCACGTGACAAGCCAGGCACGCCCTCCGGGGCCATGCTCAGCCTGCAGCACCACATCGGTTGCGGCCGCTGCCGGCGGGCAGGTCGCATCGGCGATCACGACGATCTCCGACGGCCCCGCGAACGCTGAGGCCACGCCCACATCACCGGCAACGAGCTGCCTGGCGGTAGCCACCCAGGCGTTGCCGGGACCGGCCACAACATCGGCGGGCCGTATCGTCTCGGTGCCGTAGGCGAGCGCTGCCACCGCCTGCACGCCGCCCACGCGGTGCACTTCGGTGACGCCGCACAGGTGCGCCGCCGCCAGCACCGGAGCCGCGAGGTTGCCATCCGGTCCAGGCGGCGAGCACAGCGCGATGTCGTCCACCCCAGCGGCACGTGCAACCAGCACCGTCATGAGCACCGTGGAGGGGTAGGCAGCCAGGCCGCCCGGCACGTAGATGCCGGCCCGATCCACCGGCTGACTGACCGACCGCACGGTGACGCCGTCGCGTTCGTAGGTGTGACCGGCGGCAGCCTCGGCTCGGTGGAACTCCAGGATGCGCCGGTGGGCGACTTCCATCGCAGAGCGCAAGCCAGGCGACAGGCTCTCCCACGCTGCCGTTAGCTCCGCCACCGGCACCAGCGTCTCGGCAAGATCGACGCCATCGAAGCGAGCCGTGAACTCCCGCACAGCAGCGTCGCCCCCATCCCGCACCTGCGCGATCAGTGCGCGAACAGTCTCGTCCGGCGCGGCGTCACCCACCTGCGGGCGCGGCAACAGACCGGCGAGCTCATCGCCCAATTTGTCGCCTCGACCCCGCAGGTCCAGCCGCTCCAGCACGGCGCCGAGGGTACCTGCGCCCTCTGCTGCCCTCGCCTTGATTTCTTGGCAGCCTCACGACCCGACTACCGTCATTCCCGCCGCCCCGCTCACCTCCCGACGGCTCGAGTGCGCTGGTCAGGTCGAATAGTCATAAAATTGCTTTTAATTTACTGTAATCTCATAACTACGCTGGCGCCTGCGAGCTGCATGCCGGAGGTGACCGAGATGGCTATGGTGGCGAACGTGGGCGAATCCGCAGCGGCGGAACAGGAAGCGACCAAGGCGTCGGTGCCATCGCCGACTGCCGCCGCCGACATGACGGCGCTGGCTCAGGCCGTCGCAGAAGCGCTCGTCGGCCAGCAACGCGCCCGCCGCTCACCGCTCCTGATCTCGCTGGTAGCTGCGCTCATTGCTGGGCTGCTGGGGATGGCCGCGGCGGGCTATGTCGCGCTGAGAGCCGACATGAGCGCACTGCACCAGCAGAATCTCGAACTGCATCAAGCGATCATGGACGTCGAAACTCGCCTGCGCGCCGACATGACCGACATCGAGACACAACTCCGCGGCAAAATCACTGACTTTCGGGCCGAATTCAACGAGTTCCGGGCCGAGACGAACGGGACACTGCTCGAACACACAGCCCAACTCGCCCGCCTCGAGACTGCCCTCGGACTCAAGCCGAGCTAACACTTCCGGCGCCGCGATCGCTGCCTTCGACGGGTACGCCCCCACAAACGGCGGCTCAGTCGTTCGGCGAGGAACGAGAACTGCTCATTGGCACCTGTTACCTGTTGCATCGCCCATTGGCCACCATATCGACGATACCCTCGCCAACGTCCTGCTCTATGCGCGCAGTGCCGCCCACGATCCAAATGTTCCTGACATCCATCTCTGCCGAATGGTCTCTAAAGAACTGGCATATCGCACTGGGGATCTCGTTGGGTGCAGTCAAGAACATCAGTCCCTGTTCCCTAGCCAGCAGCGGCGTTATCAGTACTCCGTCAGCACTCTCGCGGCCACCCATCGGGAGCGATTCGCTGCTCACAAACGCGATAGTCTCACTGTACAAACAGCTCAGCTTCTCGCCTCGCCTCGCTGGATGTAAGCCCAATGCAAGCTTCGCAAAATCAACGCTCGTCTCATAGCGCGTCTCGCCGCCGATGCGAAGAGCCTCGATGCCATGTGGCTTGAGTGCCTGTTCGAACTCGGCCGAGATCGCTTTCTCACCGCCGAGAAGCAGCACGTCAGTAATCCCAGCAGCCCTCAGCGCTTCAATCAAGATCTCATTAGCCTCGACACCGGATTCTTCCTTGTAGAGCAGCACCGGTGTACGCCCGATCGCAGACAAGGGCAGGGCCGGCAGAGCAGCAGCGAGATGACTTGACGCTCCAGGCGCGACAATTGCGAATCTAGCGTCAGAAGTAGAGTTATCCTCTCTGCATAGTGGGCCTGCTGCAGTGGCTTGATTTCTCATTAGCTCGTCGAATATCTTGCGGGATGTTTCGAATCGATCCCGGCCAACGCGGTCATCAGAAGTTGCCGCCGGAAGCTTGTCGAGCCGGCCTATTACTCTTGAGGAGACGCTGCCGGTTGCCGAAGGCTCGCTACCGACCACCTTGAATTCAACTAATTCAACCCAGTACTGAGACAAGAGTTCATTGATCGACGAAGGCAGTTCATCGGCATCGGACATGAGCAACGGCGCGAATGTGCCTAGGCTAGTAGGGTCGTGCGATAACGCACTAGCAACAATCCCATCGGCAAGATGGCCGTTATTGTCGGCGCCTGCACTTGTGTTCTCGACTACAACAAACGTTGCGCGTCGAGGCGTCGCAGGGAGCGAATTCGGATCGCCGGGTCCACTCAGACTTTCACGTCGATAGTCGTTAATCAGTAGCTTGGCTATCAGAGCCGCAGTGTCATGCCTGTCTTGGTGAGAGATCCTAGCTACTCGCAGATTGCCAGGAGCGGGAAGATACAAGTCATCAATTGTCGGGAATGTCGCAGAACTGTAGAGACTGCTCAACGCATCAGTCAGATACCGAAGCTCCGATACTTGCGGCTCGACGGATTCCACAAGCTGCTTGATGGTCGAAGCATCGGTTTCGATTGCGCCAGTCGCTGCCTTAATATTCTCGACTGTGGCACCAGTTTCTCGAATCTGTGCGTCCGATGCGCGTGCCAACATGAGCGCACAGATTGAAACCGCGAGACCTGCCAACGAAACTGCGAGGGCCACCCAAGAAGCGATGCTGGCCGCAGTCGGGCAGCGAAACCCCTCACTTTCTGGATTCTGATTCCGGCCTCTCACGTTAGGGATCTTCTCGATTCGGTGCCGGGAATTCTTGACCCGGGGGCGCGACCGTAGCAGCCGACACGGACTCCTGTGCAGAGAAGTCGCCGACGGCCGAATTTCAACCCGCGCGCCTCAGATCGCGCGGCGACATGGCCTTATCCGCTTAGCTGCCGCCGGCAGCGTCCAACTGGGGATGGGCGGCACCGATCCAGACGATGTAACCGCCTTCGATGTACTCCCGCCACCAATCGCCGTCCTCCGGCTCGAATTGCAGCGACACTGGCTGATAGTCGCTACGCGGCAACTGCTGGCTGTCCCGTTCGAGACTGGGCCACGGCGCATGCACGTCAACACCGGCGCTCACGTCGATTCGCAGCGGGCTCAGGTCACCGTGGGGAAGGCTCGGCACTTCTTCCCAGCGGCGCCGCGTCCAGATAGAGGCGGCTTCGTCGGTCTCGTCGGCGAAGTAGCCCGCCCCACGGGCGCAGCTGCGACATCGACGATGCGGCCGTCGCGACCAGGCTGCCTCAATCACAAGCAGCAAGCAGTAGTGGCTAGCGTGCCGTGGGTGATCAGCGCTGCGGAGCTGTCGTCGATCGAGACCGCCGTGGGCGAACTTGGGACCCGGGTCGCACACGCTGCTGACGAGCTGATGGGTACGCCACACGAGGATGTCGGCGTGGAGCTCTACGAGGTGGAGCGCTCGTTGCGGATGGCTCGCCGCCGCTTGGCCCAGGCCACCGAAGCACTTCGCTGAGCACCCGGTCTGTGGCCGCTGCCTGTCGGGCCTGCCACGCGGTTACGAACGTGACGCAATGGCCTCGGCCGTGGCGACGATCTTGCGGGCCCGGGTGAGGTGCGGAACGTCCACCATCTGGCCCTTGTGGGCGAACGCCATGAGCCCGGCGGCCTCGGCCTCGGCGAATGCTTCGAGCAGCTCGCGGGCGTCGGCCATCTCGGCATCGCTCGGCGTGAACGCGGCGTTGACGATGTCGATCTGGGCGGGATGGATGGTGATCTTGCCAGTGAAGCCCATGGCGGCTGAGGTGGCGCACTCGGCGGCCAGCCCCTCGTCGTCACGGAAGTCCACGAACACCGTGTCGAGCGGCTGCTTGCCCCACGCCGTAGCACCCACCAGGCACATCACCCGGGCGTACTCGAACACCGGCAGGTAGGCGCCTGTGGCGTCGCGGTTGGACTTCGAGCCCATGGCCGCGGAGAGATCCTCGGCACCCCAGCTCAGCGCATCCACCCGGTCATGGCGGGCCAGCTCGCCGATGTTCAGCAGTCCCTGAGGCGTTTCGGTCCCCAGCACCAGCAGCACCACGCCGCCGGGCGGGTGGCCGTACTCCAGCTCCCAGCGGGCGATCATGCTGTCGAGCTCGACAACCTCAGCGGCATTGTTCACCTTCGGCACCAGGTAGGCGTCGGGCGGTGACACCATCGTCTCGGCGACATCGGCAGCGCACCACGGGGTGTCGAGCGGGTTGATCCGCACCACCCGCTCCTTCGCGCCGAAGTCGATGTCGGCCAGCCAGCCCGCAACCGTGGCGCGGGCGCTGTCCTTGTTGTCAGGGGTGACAGCGTCTTCGAGATCCAGCACGAGGCTGTCGGCAGCAGTCGCGATCGACTTCTCCAGCATGCGCTCGTTCGCGCCAGGCACGAAGTGCGACGACCTGCGCACAGTGCCGCTGCCGGGATTCGCTGAGTCAGTCATTCAGTCGCACCTCTTGGGTCTCGCATTCGCACTACCGCCGGCGTCGGCGCCGGTTCAGGCCGCGAAAGCGCTCGGGCAGAAGTCGTTGAGCACGCAGTCGTCGCATGCAGGCTTGCGGGACGAGCAGACGCGCCTGCCGTGCAGGATCAGCCGCAGGCTGAAGTCGCCCCGCTCGTACTGGGGGATCATCGGATTCAAGGCCAGTTCCACCTTCACCGGATCCTCCTCGGCGGTGATGCCGAGGCGCCGCACCAAGCGGCCGACATGGGTGTCCACCGGCAGCCCCGGCAGATCGAACGCCACCGAACGGATGACGTTGGCGGTCTTGCGGCCGACACCTGGCAGCTTCACCAAATCCTTCAGGCTGGTCGGTACCTCGCCGCCGTAGTCGGCCAGCAGCCGGCGGGCCATTCCCTGCAGGTTGCGCGCCTTGCTGCGGAAGAAGCCGGTGGGATGCACCAGTTCTTCGAGGTCTTCGAGATCGGCGGAAGCCAGTGCTTCGGCGTCGGGATACTTCGCGAACACTGCCGGAACGGTGGCATTGACACGGGCATCGGTGCACTGCGCCGACAGGATCGTTGCCACCAGCAGCTCGAACGGGTTGCGATGCTCCAGCTCGCAGACGGCCTCGTACTCGTCCTTGAGCCGCTCGTGGGTTCGCTGGGCGCGCCCCTTCGGCGATCGCGGCTTGGCCATGGCGAGTGTCTAGCGCTCCGCCCGGTCGCGTGCGCCGCGAGTCGGCCGGTTGCCCTTGCGGATCGAGACGAGCTTGTCGGCGCGCAGTTGACCGCAGGCGGCGTCGATCGACGTGCCGCGGTTCTGGCGCACGGTGGCGTTCACGCCATGGGACGACAGCTCGGCGGCGAACTGCTCGATCCGCCCGGCCGGCGAGGGCTGGTGGCCGTATCCCGGTGTGGGATTCAGGGGGATGAGGTTGACATGGGCCGCCAGAGGACGTGCATACGCAGCGAGCTCCGCAGCGTCGCGGTCGGTGTCGTTGACGCCGCCGATCATCGCCCACTCGAAGCTGATGCGCCGTCGCTTGGCGCGGCGATAGTCGGCCAGCGAGCGCGCCAGATCACGCAGCGGGTACGTGCGATTGATGGGCGCAATGCGGTTGCGCAGGCGGTCGTTGGCGGCATGCAGCGAGACCGCCAGGTTGACTGGCAGCGCTGCCGCTGCAAGGCGCTCGATGCCGGGAATGACGCCGACGGTCGACACGGTGATGTGCCTGGCGCCGATGCCCATGTCGCCATGGAATCGCTCCACCGCTGCCCACACTGCGTCGTAGTTGGCGAGCGGCTCGCCCATGCCCATGAACACGATGTTGACGGCTCGTTCGTCTGAGCCGGCCTCGTGCAGCGTGCCCAGCACTTGCTCGACGATCTCGCCCACGCTCAGGTTGCGGTCGAATCCCACCTGGCCCGTTGCGCAGAAACTGCATGCCATGGCGCAGCCAGCCTGACTGCTGATGCACAGCGTCGTCCGGTTCCGGTAGCGCATCAGCACCGACTCCACGAGGCGGCCGTCGCGCAGCGACCACAGGTGCTTGGTGGTCATGCCCCGATCTGCTGACTGCGTGCGGACAAGCGTCAGCGCGGGCGGCAGCAGTTCGCCGATGGCCTGGCGCAAGCTCTTGGGGACATTGGTGAGCTCAGACAGTGGGCGGCGCTGGCGGTACAGGCCGTCCCACACCTGGTCCAGCCGGTAGGAGGGCTCGCCGTCGAGCAGTTCCCCCAGCTCTGCCCGGCTCAGGTCGCCGGGCGAGGGATCGGTGCCGACGGTTGTCACGGTCGCTGAACGCCCTACGAGTTCAGCGGGCCGGTACCGGTGAACAGCCGACGCACTACGGCCACCTCCAGGCCGAGGTCGAGGTAGAGCGTGACGGCCGGCGTGTTGTCGGCGTCGACGTAGAGCATTGCCCGTGTCAGGCCTGCGTCGGCGAGGTGCTCGTAGCCGGCCAGCGTCAGAGCCCGGCCGAGGCCGCGGCCGTGATATTGCGGGTCCACGGCAATGACGTACACCTCGCCGACCGGCGGGTCCTCATCGGCGTGCACCTTGGTCCAGCAGTAGGCGGCGATGTGGCCGTCGATGTCGTACATCCGGAAGCCGTCGGCGTCGAACCACGGCTCGGCCTGACGCTCGGCTACCTGTTCCAGCGTCCAGCCGCCCTGCTCGCGGTGCCACGAGAATGCCCGGTTGTTGACCTCCACCCACGCCTGCTCGTCTTGACCGACCACGAACGAACGGGTCTCGATGCCGCTGGGCTGATCCATCGGCAGCGATCGCTCCATGCGGTAGAGGTCGCGCTCGAACGTCAGGCCAATCTCGGCAAGCCCCCGCCCGAGTTGAGTTTCGGCTGGCGCGAGGTCGCTTCCGCCTGCTTCGCCGTGGTCCGGATGATCGATCCAGACCGATACGGGCCCCGAGACCTCGCGGAGCTGCAGCCGCAATGCTGCAGCCAGTGCGCCGGGCGGCCAGTGTGCGGCGTTGGCCTCCAGCACAGCGCCGTGCTGGTCGGCACCGATCGAGATAACGGGGTCGGTACTCACCGCAGCACTCACCGGGCGCAGGCTAATGCTGCCCAGTGCGCCGACCGGGTTGCTTCAGGTCATGGGTGCACCAGCCGCAGGCGGGTTGCCCTGCCGGCTGCCATCTGCCGGCAACGGATGCCACACTTGCGAGGTGCGCCAGATGAGGTGGCTCAACCGCAGCCAGCCACAAACGTTGCTGAGCGCCGTTGTGCTGTGCTACTTCTCGGCCGGGCTGCTGTTCCTGTTCGGCACACGCATCGACTCGCAGCTGGCGCACGACGTCTTCGAGGGCATCGTCTCGCTGTTCGCCAGCGACGGCACAGCCGCCGATCTGAGCGACAGCATCGTTCCGCCGACCGTCACCGTTCTGCTCGCCGGCGGGTACATCGCAGGCGGAGCGGGCACCGCCAACGAGCGTCGCTGGGGCCATTGGCTGTGCTCCGCTGCGGCGATCTACGCGGCAGTAGCGACGCTGTGGTGGGGTGCCCGCGTGAGCTTCGAGCTGGGCATGATCATGCGTCTCATGTTCGACGCGCTGCTGCTGGTGCTGCTGTTTCACCCGATGAGCCGCAGTCACCGCCGCGTCTGGTTCACGTGACTCGGCTGCCCAGCCCCGAGGACAAAGCCCAGGCCGTCGAGGAGATGTTCGACGAGATCGCGCCTCGCTACGACCTGCTGAACCGGCTGCTGACGTTCCGCCTCGATACTCGCTGGAGGCGCCGCGCCGTGGCGGCTCTCGGTTTGGCACCCGGCGAAATCGTGATCGATGTGGCCTGCGGAACCGGCGACCTGTGCAATGAGCTCGAATCGGCAGGCCTCCGACCCGTGGGCGCCGATTTCTCCGCAGGCATGCTCGCGGCTGCTACCACGGCTGCACCACTAGTGCGCTCCGACGCGCTCAGGCTCGGCGTGCGCAACGCGTCGCTCGACGGCGCGACATGCGGATTCGCGCTGCGGAACTTCACGAGCCTCGAGCCGTTCTTCGCGGAGCTGGCCCGGGTGCTCCGGCCCGGCGCCCGGATCGCACTGCTCGAGGTCGCCGAGCCGGCCAACCCGCTGCTGCGGGCCGGTCACCGGGTGTATTTCGGCAAGGTGGTGCCGGCGGTCGGCAGCCTGCTCTCGAGCAGATCTGCCTACCGGTACCTGCCCGAGTCGGTGGCGTACCTGCCGGAGGCGCCAGTGCTGCTGGCCCAGCTCGCCGATGCCGGATTCGGCTCCCTCGACAGGACGCTGTTGAGCGGCGGCATCGCCCAGCTCATCACGGCTACGCGAGCGGGCTGAGCCGCGTCTGCCGTTTCCGCAGTGAGCCCGCCGACCCGACGCGGCTCGGAATCTAGGCAGGCGGGATCGTCTTGGCCAGATCGGCGACGACCTCGGCCGTGGGGAGCTCCGCGAGCGAGGCCGGCGGGCAGAGGATCTTGCAGTCGCGGGAGCCGCCACCCACGATGACCTCGGTGCAGTCCATCACCCGGCTGTCGATCCAGACCGGGATGTCCGCGGGAAGCCCGAACGGCGTCACGCCCCCGATCATCATCCCGGTGCGTGCGATGGTCTCGTCGGCATCGGCGAACGACGCCTTGCGCGTGCCCAGCCGCCGCCGCACCACACCGTTCACGTCGAGCCGTGTCGACGCAAGCACCAGGCAGCACGCCATCGGCCGCTCGGCCGACTTGCCCACCACGCAGATGGCGTTCGCCGATGCGTCCATCGAATAGCCGTAGCGCTCGCAGAACTGCGCCGTGTCGGCAAAGTCGGGATCGCACTCCACCACCTCGTACGCCACGCCCAGCGCAGCGAGATGATCCAGCACCGCCCCCGAACCTGCTTCTGTGCTCATCGGGACATCATTGCGGATCGCACGGGCACGGCCACAGGGGCAGCGTCCCGGTGAGTGGTGGGGTTTGGGGTAGCTGAGAGGGTCCGCGATTGGGTGGGCCATCGGCACGATCCTCGGTGAGAGCAATCACTCACTCATCGAGGAGGACATGTCCGATGGCCCTGTCTGATGTTGCCACAGCGCAGTTGATGGAGTCGTTTCGCGCCGGGGGCGGCGCGGAGCTGGTGCGCGACGCTGTGCGTCTGGTGTTCCAGGAGCTGATCGAGGCCGAGGCGGCCTTGGCGATCGGCGCTGGGCGTTATGAGCGCATCGAGACGCGTGCCAACGAGCGCAACGGGCACCGCAGTCGTGTGTTGGCCACCCAGGCCGGCGACGTGGAGCTGAGGATCCCCAAGCTGCGCCGGGGCAGCTTCATGCCGTCGGTGATCGAGCCTCGCCGGCGCATCGACCGGGCGCTGCACGCGGTGGTCATGGAGGCTTATGTGGCGGGCGTGTCCACCCGCTCGGTCGACGATCTGGTCGCCGCTTTGGGCGCGGAGTCGGGCATCTCCAAGTCGGAGGTGTCACGCATCTGCGCAGGGCTCGACGAGACCGTGGAGGCGTTCCGGGGCCGCCGTCTGGATCACGTCGAGTTCCCCTATGTGTATCTCGACGCCACCTATCTCAAGGTGCGCAACAGCGTCGGCCAGCCGGCCTCGATGGCCACAGCGGTCGCCACCGGGGTCACCGCCGACGGCAACCGCGAAGTGCTCGGCTGCGACATCGGCGACAGCGAGAGCGAGGCCTTCTGGGACCGGTTCATGGCATCCTTGCGCGGCCGAGGCCTCGGCGGCGTGCGCCTGGTGATCGCCGACGCGCACCGCGGCCTCGCAGCCGCCGCCGACCGCTGGTTCCAAGGCGCGGCCCGCCAGCGCTGCCGGGTGCACTTCGTGCGCAACCTGCTCGCCGTGGTGCCCCGCAGCCACCAGCAGATGGCCGCAGCGCTGTTGCGGACCGTCTTCGCCCAGCCCGACGCCGACGCCGCCGCGGACGCATGGGACCGCGTCGCCGCCCAGCTCGCCGACGCGTTCCCCAAAGCCGGGCCCCTCATGGCCGACGCCAAGCACGACGTGCTCGCCTTCGCAGCGTTCCCCAAAGCGCACTGGCAGAAGATCTGGACCCGCCAACCCCCTCGAACGCGTCAACAAAG
>JAJDVQ010000094.1 GCA_022826045.1 Acidimicrobiia bacterium
CTTTGTTGACGCGTTCGAGGGGGTTGGCGGGTCCAGATCTTCTGCCAGTGCGCTTTGGGGAACGCTGCGAAGGCGAGCACGTCGTGCTTGGCGTCGGCCATGAGGGGCCCGGCTTTGGGGAACGCGTCGGCGAGCTGGGCGACGACGACCGATCTAGCTGTCGGGGTGCCGATCCGTCGCTCCGGCCGACGCGCCGCGGTCAGTTTGCGTGTCTCCGCTGGGGCCCCTCGGAGCGGTGGCCTTGACGCAATGATGGCGCTTGGTCTTTTGTCGGGATGAGGGTGTTCGAGTGCGGCTGCGGGCCGCAGCCGGCATCGTCGTCAGCGATCTCGGGGGCGCCGGTCGGGTGCGGTGTGGGTCCAGAGCCGGTCGATGGGCAGTCCGATCATGGCGCCGCTGTCGTCGAGGCGGGCGCAACGGGGCCCGGTGTGGAATATCACGCCTGCCGCGAAGCGGTCGCCGACCAGGGTTCGCAGCCTTTCCAGGCCGCGCCGGTCGCCCGGGCGCAGTCGGCTGCCTGCTTTGACTTCGATTCCGACGATGGCGCCATCGTCGCCGCTTTCGAGCACCAAGTCGACTTCGGTGCCGTCACGACTTCGCCAATGGCCGACACTGGGCGGGTGCTCGAGCCACGACGCCTGCTTGAGCACCTCGCCGACGACGAAGGTCTCGAGCAGATGGCCGAACTGCTGCAGAGCGGCGGGTTCGAGACTGCCGAGTCGTGCAGAGGGCAGGCGCAGCAGTCGCGCAGCAAGGCCCGTATCGACCATGTGCACCTTGGGGCGCGTGGTGCTCGCGGCCCGCGATGTCCGGCCCCACGCCGGCAGCAGCCTCACGAGGAAGCTGGCCTCGAAGAGCCTGACGTAGTCGGCCGCGGTCGTGGCGGCGAGCCCCGCGGCGTCCCCGGCACGCGACATGTTCAGCACTTGGGCCGTCTGCACTGCGACGCGTCGCAGCAGCGGCGCGAGCGCGCTCGGCTGTCGCACCCGACCGGGTTCGAGCAGATCGCGTTCGAGGCTGAGAGCCACGTAGTCGTCGAACCACCGCCCGCGTGCTGCGTCTGAGCATGCAAGCGCCAGCGGAAGGCCGCCGCGCACAACACGCCGCACGTAGTCGTCGCGCGTCGTCGTGGAGGCCTGCGGACTGGCAGCGGAGGCCGGATCCTCGAACAGCGTCTCCACCAGAGACTCGCGTGTGGCGTCGATCTCGCCTTGAGAGAACGGATGGAGCTCGACGCGGTGCAGGCGCCCCGTCAACGACTGCGACACGAGGGGCAGGGCAGCGAACCGCGTCGACCCGGCAATCACGAATCGTCCTGAAGAGCCGTCACGGTTCAGCTCCGCCTTGATCGCATCGAGCAGCACGGGCACGTGCTGGTACTCGTCGATGAACACCGGCCCCGGCCCGGACACGAACAGAGCCGGGTCCTCAGCGGCCGCATCGCGCACCGCCAGATCGTCGAGGTCCACGACGCGGGCGTGATGGCGCTGCGCGAGCGCTCCCAGCAGCGTCGACTTGCCGACTGTGCGCGGCCCCTGCAGCAGCAGCACCGGCGTCTCGCGGATTCGCTGGAGCGCGATGTCTTCGGCACGCCGCTCTACCAGTGCTGCCATGCCCGACCTGCCCAAGCTCCGGCATTCTTGCCGTGAAATTGTCGGCGATGCTACCGTGAAAACACCTATGTATCTGTCGTGATTTGGCAGGAGGCTTCGCCTTGCGCCATTCGTGGAGAGCGGCCATGTCGAGAGCGCTGCCGACCAGATCGACGGCACAGCCGGCAACCCGCGCCTCCGTCGAGCACGACACCTCGGCGCTGCGCGCAGCCCATTGTCCAAGCACTTGAAGTCCCGCACCGACGGCGTGAAGTCCAAGCGTGCAGCGTGCCGCTGGGTTGCGGCATCGACATGCGAGCATCGGGCGCATGTATCAGGCCCAGTGGCAGCAGAACGGTCTCGGCCCGGCCCCAGCCCGCGCAACCGTGAGCCTCGACGGGCAACGCGTGCAGGTGACGAGGGCATTTTGGAGCTACTGGTACCTCGCTGCGGAGCGGCAGGCGATGTTCATGAAGCGGGTTGTCGGGGCCCCTGCGCCGTGGACTGCGGATCCGGTACTCCGCGCGCACCGGTTCACGAACGCATACCGCGCGTCCGACCGCGTCAGCCAGGCCCTACTGCAAGACGTCATCTACTCCGGAAGCTACGAGTGCCGCGACACCATCCTGCGCGTACTCCTGTTCAAGATCTTCAACCGCACCGAGACGTGGCAGCACCTCGTTGACAACGTGGGCCAGCCCACTGCCGCCACCTTCGACAGGGCGGCCTACGCAGCGGCCTTGGACCACCAGTTCAATGCTGGGGGGCACCTCTACGCCGGGGCGTACATCATGCCTGCGCCTCAGTTCGGCCATGAGCGAAAGCACGCCAACCACATGGCGCTGCTTGAGCAGATCCTCGCCGACGGGACGATCGACGCGATCGCCGATGCCCGATCACTGCAAGCGCTCTACAGGGAACTGCTCGCGGTGCCCTCGTTCGGCACCTTCCTCGCGTACCAGTATGCAGTCGACCTCAACTACAGCCACCACTTCGAATTCGACGAGATGGAGTTCGTCGTCGCTGGCCCAGGCGCATTGCGAGGCATCGAGAAGTGCTTTGCTGACACCCGCGGCCTCGGTCCCGCCGGCATCATCCGCGCAATGGCCAATGCCGCCGAGGTGTACCTCGCGGACAGCCCGGTCGAGTTTCGAGACTTGTGGGGTCGGCCACTGCAGCTCATCGACTGCCAGAACCTGTTCTGCGAGGTCGACAAATACGCCCGTGTCGCGCATCGGGAACTCGACATCGGAGGGCCGCAACGCATCAAGCAGACGTTCCAGCCAGACGAGCGCCCACTCCGTCTCGGCTACCCACCGAAGTGGGGCCTTCCCTGCCGGGCGGACGCCCCCGTCGAGTGCGGACCGCACTTAGAGGCCGCGCGGATAGATCGGCTCTGAACGATTTCGAGCCGTGGAATCGCCTCTGGATGGGTCTCTGACCTGCAGCATCGACACGACAGACGATGCGATTGCATACAGTCGTTTTATCAATCCGCTAACGCTCTT
>JAJDVQ010000034.1 GCA_022826045.1 Acidimicrobiia bacterium
GTCCACCAGCGACACAGCATCCGCCGGTCGGTCCTGCCGTGAATTCTCAGTCAATGCGGTCCTCTCCGCCGCTCCGGAACCCATCACCGAAGCAACTGTCTCAGACCACCCCCCTTACACAGAGCAAATGACAGTCCCCCCTGCGACGTTCCGACGCGTTCTGGCTGCTCACGGGCTTGTGCTGCCCTGCCGGCCGCCGGCGCCGCGCACACCGCGCACGCCGTGGCCCGACCGGCTGGTGTGGGAACCCAACAAGATCTGGATCTGGGACGTCACCCGCTTCGGGCGCGCCGAGCGCTGCGTGTTCGCGATCGTCGACCTGGTCTCCCGCTACTGGATCGCCACCCTGGCGTCCACCGAGGAGACCTCCACCCAAGCACGCGTGATCTTCGACCACGCGCTCGCCGGCCAAGGCCTCGACGTGCTGCTCACCGACGAGCGCCTCGATCTCGACGCCGACGACCCCGACCGCCCGATCCTGCTCGCCGTGTCCGACAACGGACCCGCCATGACCAGCCGCGACACGCGCGCGTGGATGGCGATGATGGCCATCGCCCAGCACCACGGCAGGCCCCGCACCCCCACCGACCAAGCCTGGATCGAGAGCTTCTTCGGGCACATCAAGCACGAATGGCCCCACCTCAACGACCTCGCAGACCCCGAGCTGCTCGAAACCGAGCTGGCACGCGTCCGCAACGAGTACAACAAGGTGCGGCTGCACCAGGCCATCGGCCACGTCACCCCCGACGACGAGCACCACCACCGAGGCGAAACCATCCGCGAGGCCCGCCGGCAGGGCCTGCGACGAGCCCGAACCCGACGGCTCGAACACAACCGCCGGACCAACAACCACCACCCCGAGGACACCGCATGAATTGGCTAATTTCCCAGCCGATCCCCGCGGAAAACTCAGACACACCTCACCTCAGCTTCGCGACGCTGCTGACGCTCTCGCAGGTCCAACAGAGCAAACACTCCGGCAGCTACGCCGAAAAAGACCAATGCCGGAATCCAGCCAGCGATGTCACGTATCGCTAGGAACACCACAACCACCAAGCCGACGGCCCAAGCCTGCCGCGTGCTTCGTTTTGTGGATCGTTTGGGGGTGGTCATGGTTGGGGTCTCCGTTTCGGACCGTACCAGGCCCTGTGCGGCGAGCCGTGTGGTGGTCGCGTGTCTCGGGGTGTTCATCGTCGTTTCCCGCCTCACTCGTTGCAGCAGGACGTGTAGGACGGGTCGCCGCTGCCGCACCAGTACCTTCTGAGAATCCGGATGTACTCCGCGTCGGTGATCTCGTCGGCCTGGTGTTTGATGGCTGCCTCGGTTGCTTCCTGGGCCGTGGTCTTACCGTCGCCGTCGTAGTCGCCGTCAGGGTCGTTCGGGTCAGGCGTCGGCGCAGGGTCAGCGTCGGAGTCATTGCCGCTGTCATCACCCCTCAGAGCCGACCTGAGCCGACCCTGAAGGGTCCTTGTAGGCGATAGCAACCCGCCACGCAGACAGGCGCTACAGAGCTGTTACAGAGCTTGTGAGCGCTCTGACAGTCCGTCAGGCACTCAGCCCGACGAAATCGCCTCAGCCTCGCGACGCGCCCGCCTCACGAAACGGCGATGCCACACGACAGCGCAGAACAAGCTCGCCGCCAAGACAACGAAAGGCGAAGCACCTAGGTAAACCACGAACTGCACTACAGCAGCGCCTATAAGCACCGCCACAAATTGGCGCACACTGGATCGGGCCGTCATGGTGTCAGTGTAGTTTGGGGCGTTCATCGGTTGCACCAGCCCGTTTCGCCCATTTCTTCGCAGCGCCAGCGCGCCCAGCGCCGAAACGCCGCCTGATATTCCACCAAGGTGATCTCCTTGGCCCAGTAACGGCGGGTTGCCTCGTTCAGCTCGTCGTCATTCTGTTTGATCTCAGCGGCGGTCGGCTTCGGATCGGCCTCCGGCTCAGGGTCCGCATCCTCGCCGCTGTCGTCGTCGGAGCCGTCGCCTTTGCCCCAGTTCTTGACGGCTACTTCTGCCGCCTCGATGGCACCTCCACAGGCCGCGGTTGCAACTAGCGCACCCCCCGGAGTGCTGAGCGTCACAAGCCACGCTGGTGCTGCTGCGCCCGCTGTCGCGACAGTTGTCTTGGCTATGACCAGTATCAGAGCGCCGCAGCCAGCCGACTTGACGAAGCCCTCGATGAACGCTTTTGCTTCTGCGGGTGTTTTGTCCCACAGTTTCTTGATCTCTTGGCCAAGCTCCGCGTACGCCTCACTTTCACCCTCCACGGCTTCGCCTTGGTATTCGAGCACCTTCTTCAGCGCGCCCCCGATTGCTGAGCCGAACCGGGCAATGACCACTCGCGCTACTCCCGCTATCTCCGCAGTCGTCATGCTCTTGCAGTCCGCCGGGCGGTCGGGCAGCGGGCTGCTGTTGGTGTTGATCGCTGCGATCAGGTCTTCTGCCCAGTTGGCGCACGCGTTCGCGCCGGTGTAGCGGGTCGGGTCCGGGGGGTCCGGATGCACGTCCGCTACGGGATGGCAGCCGTTGCCGCCGTAGTGAGAGTGGCGGGTCTTGTGCGTGTGCGACTGGGTCCCGCAGTAGGTGATCGGCCCCATCGTGTGGCTCGCGTCGCTGTAGACGCACGCGGACCGGTCGACGCGCTCGTGGCCGTGGCCGGGATCCCATGTGCCCACCCCGCACGGCGGCACATGGTCGCGATGGCAGCCGTTGACATGACGATTCGCGTGGCGATGCTCGTCCGTCGAGCACTGCGGCGGCGGCGCTGTCGTGGTCGTGGGCGGCGGGGGCGGTGTCTGGCAGTTCGGCGGCGTCCCGGTCTGGCCCGCCGGGCATGTCTTGGGCTTGTCTTTGACGCAGTTGGGCGGTGTGCCGGTCGTGCTGGCCGGGCATTTGGGCGGCTCGATCTTCTTGCAGTTGGGCGGGGTGCCGCTGTAGCCGTCAGCGCATTTGGGCGGCGGCGGGCATGCGGGCCGCTGTTGGGTGGTGTGGCCGGCGTGGGGTGTCCATGTGCCGGTTCCGCAGGGCGGCGTGAAGCCGTGGCTGTGGCAGCCGTTGCCGTAGCGGTGCGACCCTGCGCTGCACTGTCTGGGCGCTGTGGTGGGCGGCGGCGCTGTGGTGGCGGGCGTGTGGATGCCGCCGTTGCGCGGCCCGTCGCTGTCGCCGTTGCGGCCCTCGGGGGTGTTGTCGGTGTGGGTGTGGCTGACGTGCACGTCCTGGCACTCGGGACGGCTGAGTTGCCGGTTGTAAGTGCAGCGCCGCTCGGTCTTGGTGTGCGCCTCGGCCGTCTCTGAGGCGGCGAGCGGCACGGCGACGAGCACGGCCGTGAACGCCACCAGCGCGGCGAGCGCCGCGAGGGCGCGCCTTGAGGTGGGCGGCGCTGTCTGCTGCGGGCGTGCTCGGGCGGGTGCCGGGTCGGCCGCTGGGCGGGGACCTGTGCGGCTGTCTGCGTTTGAGCGGTCGGCGCGGCTTGAATCTGTATCGCTATATGTCAATAGCAGAGATAAAATTGGCACCCTATGTCGCCGCAGCCCTCACAGAGCCCCTAACAGCCCTGCCGTATCGCCGTCGACGCGTTCAGCGCCGCGGCAGTCGATTTCGCCCCAGCGACGCGACGCGCCTACACCGGGCGGCTGCGCGCAGCGCAAGCCGCGCTCGGCGGCGAGCCGCTCACCGACACGACGCTGATCAGGGTGCTCGCCGACATGGCAGCCCACGGACAGTCGCCGTCGACGCTGTCGCTGACCGTCGCAGCTGTCCGAACCGCCGCCCGCCGCCTCGGAGAGCCCGATCCAGTCGGATCCCTATGCGAGATCGCGCTGCGCACCCACCGCCGAACAGCGCCGCCCGCTCGTCAAGTCGCGGCGATCGACTGGGCCGCGGCCGACGCAGCCGCGGACACAGCTGCTGCGCGCGGCGACGCCATCGGGCTGCGCGACGCAGCGATCATCGCGGTGATGAGCGACGCTCTGTTGCGCGTCAGCGAGACCGCAGCACTGGATGTGGCCGACATCGGCCGAGCCAACGACGGAACCGGCCATGTCCACGTCCGTCGATCCAAGACCGACCAGAACGGCGACGGCGCGTCACTGTTCTTGCGCCGCGCAGCTATCGTACGCATCGACGCCTGGCTCACCGAAGCCGCCATCGACGACGGGGCGTTGTTCCGGCGTGTCCGCAAAGGCGGGCACGTCACCGACCAGCGGCTGTCGGCGCGCGCCATCCGCTCCATCACCGCCGCGACCGCAGCTCAGATCGGCATCGACGGCGCCTCAGGCCACTCCTTGCGCATCGGATCGGCCCAGTCCCTCATCCGGGCTGGCGCCCAGATGCCCGAAGCCATGCTCGCCGGCCGCTGGACCAGCCCCACCATGGTTCACCGCTACGCCAAATCGGAACTCGCACATCACAGCGCCGTCTCACGGCTCCGGCCCGACCACCCCACACCATGACGACCGGCAGCGCAGTCTCGGCTGTGGTCGGCGGGCCCGGGCTCCACAACCAAGCGTGAGAATGATCTAGGCGTCTGGTGGCGCGAGCGTCACGCTGACTTCGGG
This sequence comes from Acidimicrobiia bacterium, assembly GCA_022826045.1. Lineage (GTDB taxonomy): Bacteria > Actinomycetota > Acidimicrobiia > Acidimicrobiales > Poriferisodalaceae > Poriferisodalis. Next base: position 4,562 of record JAJDVQ010000034.1, read on the forward strand.
ATGCGCGAGCGAGTCGTCCGCAACGAATGTCAGGCTCTCAATGCGCCCGGCATCGATCAAGTCGGCTTGTGTCTGCTCCAGTACGGCGAGATGGCCGTGCGCGGCGCTCACCGTCACCTGCTCTGCGGGCACGCGCAGGCTGCGCCTGGCCTCGGTCTTGGCTCGGCGCACCTCGCTCAGCACCGATGCGGTGAGTTCGAACGCCTCGCCCGGCGTCTCGCTCGATGCCTCGCCCGCCAACGACGCGATCTCACCGACAGCAGGCCACTTGGCTCGGTGTACCGAACCCTGCCGCCACCACGACCAGATCTCCTCGGTCACGAAGGGCAGGAATGGCGCGAACAAGCGCAGCAACACATGGAGTGTCACCTTCAACGTCCGATGAGCCGCCGTCGCTGCTTCGGCACCTTGGCCACCATAGGCACGTCCCTTGACCAACTCGACGTAGTCGTCGGTGAAGCGCCAGAAGAACTGCTCGGACCGCTCAAGGGCGCGGGCATAGTCGAAGTTCTCGAATGCCTCGGTCGCGACGCATACCAACTCGGACAGCTCGCCCAACAATGACGCGTCCAAGCTGTCGCGCGGGAAGGCTAAACCGAATTCAAGCGAGTGATCGACGGTGCTGCGATTGTCGAGGGATTCGAGTACCACCGCAGTCAGCTCCGCGGAGCGGTCGTCGGCGGGTGATGAGTCAGCCAACGTCAGCGCGAATTTCGCTGCGTTCAGCAGCTTGATCGCCAGCCGGCGCCCGATCTTCATCTGGCCTTCGTCGAAGGCGGTGTCGGTGCCAGGCCGCCCGTTGGCGGCCCAGTAGCGCACGGCGTCGGCGCCGTAGGTGTCGAGCAGGTCGACCGGCGTCACCACGTTGCCCTTGGACTTGGACATCTTCTTGCGGTCCGGGTCGAGGATCCAGCCCGACAGGGCGCAGTGGCGCCACGGGGCGCAGCCGTGCCCGAGATGGCTGCGTACGGTGGTCGAGAACAGCCAGGTCCGGATGATGTCGTGCCCTTGGGGGCGCATGTCCATCGGGTAGGTGCGCTCCCACAGGTCCGGGTCCTCGCTCCAGCCGCAGGCGATCTGCGGCGTCAGCGACGACGTGGCCCAGGTGTCCATCACGTCGTGATCGCCGATGAAGCCGCCGGGCTGCCCTCGCTGCGACTCGTCGTAGCCGGTCGGCACGTCGCTGCTCGGGTCGACCGGCAGGGCGCCGTCGTCGGGCACGAGCGGCTGTGTCCAGATCGGCTCGCCGGCTTGGTCGAGCGGGTACCACAGCGGGATGGGCACCCCGAAGTAGCGCTGCCGACTGATCAGCCAGTCACCGGTGAGCCCCTCGATCCAGTTCGTGTAGCGGCCCTGCATGTACGGCGGATGCCACGTCATCTCCGCGCCACGGGCAATCAGCGCGTCTCGCAGCTCGGCGTCACGCCCGCCGTTGCGGATGTACCACTGGCGGCTCGACACGATCTCCAACGGCCGGTCGCCCTTCTCGAAGAACTTCACGGCATGGGTGATCGGGCGGGGCTCGCCGATGAGCTCTCCCGATTCGCGCAGAAGCTCCACGGTGGCGTTGCGGGCGCCGCCGACCGTGCGTCCCGCGAGATGCCGGTACGCCTCCCGCCCGGCGGAACTCTCGATGCCCGGCGGCGGATCGGGCGTGATGCGACCGCGCCGGTCCACGATCGCCCGCACAGGCAAGTCCAGTTCGCGCCACCACGTCACGTCGGTGGTGTCGCCGAATGTGCAGATCATGGCGATGCCGGTGCCCTTGTCGGGCTCGGCCAGCTTGTGCGCCATCACCGGCACTTCCACGCCGAACAGCGGGGTCGTCACCGTGGCGCCGAACAGAGGCTGGTAGCGCTCGTCATCGGGATGGGCCACCAGCGCCACGCACGCAGCCAGCAGTTCGGGCCGGGTGGTCTCGATTTCGACCGTGCCGCCGCCGGCAGGGCCGCTGGCGTCGCCGGGCTGCCCGTTCCGACCGAAGGCGAGCCGGTGATAGGCCCCCGGACGCTCCCGATCCTCCAGTTCGGCCTGGGCCACAGCAGTGCCGAAGGTGACATCCCACAGCGAGGGCGCTTCGATCTGGTACGCCTCGCCGCGTTCGAGGTTCCCGAGGAATGCGCGCTGCGCGATCCGCTGGCAGCGCCCGTCGATGGTGGCGTAGGTCATCGACCAGTCCACGCTCAGCCCGAGCTGGCGCCACAAGGCCTCGAAGGCGTGCTCGTCTTCGGCGGTGAGCACGTGGCACAGCTCGATGAAGTTGCGACGTGAGATGGCGATCTCGCCTCGTGCCTCCACCGCCTTGGCGTCGCCGCCATCGGCAGGCGGCACGAAGTTCTCGTCGTAGGGGAGCGTGGGGTCGCAGCGCACCCCGAAGTAGTTCTGCACGCGCCGCTCGGTGGGCAGGCCGTTGTCGTCCCAGCCCATCGGGTAGAAGACCTTCTTGCCGATCATGCGTTGGTACCGGGCGATGTTGTCGGTGTGGGTGTAGCTGAAGACGTGGCCCATGTGCAGCGAGCCGCTGACCGTCGGCGGCGGCGTGTCGATGCTGAATACCTCAGAACGTGCGGCAATGCGGTCGAAGCGGTACACGCCGTCCGCTTCCCAGCGCTGCGACCACTTCGCCTCGAGCCCGTCGACGGTGGGCTTGTCGGGCACCTGCGTCATGTGCGGCAAAGCTACCGGCGTCTTGCGCGGCGCTGCTGAGGCGTCGTGTCATAGGCGATAGGCCGACGTGGGGGTGCCCCGTTCGCGGGGTGCCCCCTTCGCTGTGTCACCCCGCTCGCGGGCGCCCGTTGCGTCGCGTCCCCCGTTTGTGGATGCCCGTCGCGCTGTCGTACGACGGTCAGCCCGGCAGCACGATGACGCCCTGATCCCGCATCGCATCGATCTCGTCGTCGGCGTAACCGAGCTCGCTGAGGATCTCGACCGCGTGCTGGCCCAGGAGAGGGGCATGGCGGCGCAGCCGGGTCGGTGTCGCCGAGTAGATCACCGGATCAGCCACGTAGCGGTACGCCCCCTCGGTGGGATGGGTTGAGATGCTGACGAGGCCCACGGCGGCGAGCTGGGGATCTGTGTCGAGGTCTGCCAAGTCCATGACCCTCGCGGCCGGGATCGAGTGGGCGTCGCAATAGGCGATCCACTCGTCGGTCGTGCGGCGCACCGAGAGCTCCCCGAACAGTGCGTACAGCTCGTCGATGTGCGCGATCCGCGAGTTGTGGTCGGCGAAGCGCGGATCGTCGGCCAGCTCGGGCCGTTCCACGAACGCAAAGAAGGCTCGGTACTGCGCATCGTTATAGGGCAGCAGGCACACCCAGCCGTCGGCCGTGGGGTAAGGACGCCGGTGCGGCGTGAGCAGCCGGTCGTAGCCGAAGGGACCTTCGGGCGGCTCGAACACGGCGCCGCGGTAGTGCTCCACCAGGTTGAAGGCCACCATCGTCTCGAACATGGGCACTTCGATGGTCTGTGCCACGCCGGTCCGTTCCCGATGGAACAGGGCCGCGAGCACAGCTTCCACCACATGCAGTCCGGTGACCTTGTCCGCGATCACGGCGGGAACGAACCCCGGCTCGCCTGCGATGCGGCCGATCAGGTCTGACAGGCCCGAAGCGGCTTGGATGGCGTCGTCGTATGCGGCCTTGTCTCGGTACGGTCCGCCGCTGCCGTATCCGTTCGCGCGGCAGCAGATGAGCTGCGGGTGCTGCTCTCGCAGGGTGTCGGCGTCGAGGCCGAGGCGTTCGAGCGCAGCTGCGCGCATGTTGGAGACCAGCACGTCTGAGCTTGCGAGCAGCCGCTGCATGGCTGCACGACCGGCATCGGACTTGAGGTCCAGCGCCAGTGAGCGCTTGTTGCGCTGAATGTTGAGACTGAAGCCGGACATGCCGGCGGTCCGGGCAGGAAGGCCATTGCGCGTGGAGTCGCCGTCCAGCGATTCGACCCTGATCACGTCGGCCCCGTGATCCCCCAGCATCCGGCACGCCATCGGACCCATCAGCACGGTGGTCAGATCGACCACGCGAATGCCGTCGAGGGCTCCGGCCGGTTCGTTGCCGACCGCGGCGGCAGTGCCTGCAGTGTCTGGCATGAGATCCTCGCCTACTCGGTCTTTGCGGCGGCGGCCTCGCGCTCCTCGCGCTCAGCAGCTTTGATTCCGTGGCTCATCACGATGGTGGGCGCGAGCAGCATCGAACCCACTACGAGCGCCACTGCGATGAGTGTGCTCAGCAGGGGTGTGTACCTCCAGCGGATGCCCACGGCACCGAGCGCCAGCGACAAGAGATACAGGCCGTAGCCGGTTCGCTGGCCGAGACTGGTGATCCGCTTGAGCCGTGCCCGCCGGGCAAGCACGTCGTCGTCCCGATGATCTCCCGATGGGGCGGTGCCCCGACGGCTGTCGGGTCCCTCGCCTCGAGACTTCCCGGCGTCAGCCACCGTCCCATTATCTCGGGACGCGGCGGCGCTCAGGCTCCGAAGAGCTGGGTTTCGTGCGTCTCGGTGGGTTCGCCAGACAAGTCGCTGCCGGCGCCGGCCGACTCGTGGGGCCAGGGTGCCGGTGCGGGCCAGGGCGCCGGCTCGACGCGTGATGCCCAGGCAGGTTCGGTGTGTGCCGGCACCGCAGCGGGAGGCGCTGGTGGGGCTGTCGTCGGAACGCTCGCTGGCTGGGGGGTCACGACATCGCCGACCAGAGGGGGATTCTCCAGGGTCGTGGATTGCGCGGCCGGCCTCAGCACGACAGTCTGATCGTCGAAGTCGCCGTAGCCGTGTCGCGAGACTGCCGCGAGGCGATGAGTCGCCCCAGCGGCGGGGGACATGAGACGGAACCCGACATTGGCCAAGCCCGCGGCGGTCACCATGTCTCCGAGCGTGATGACGTCTCGCAGCGGTGCGAGCGGTATCGCGCCTCCGAGCCATGCGGCGATCGTCGCGTCGTCTGACCAGCGGCGGGCGGTGCCGAGCAGCACCCGGTCGAGTCCGTCGTAGTCGGTGATGCCGACGGCCACGACTGCGCCCTCGCTGACCGGCAGGTAGCCGTTCAGCAGCAGGACTGCGAGGTTGGCGGAGATCCCGACGGCTGCAATCAGCGCGCCCGTGATGTGCCGGTTGAGCACGCAGCTCGCGAGCAGCAGTGCCAGCGACACGCCGAGGGCGAAGCGGCCGGCGAGCATGTTGGTGTCCAGCGCGACGGCAAGCGACAGGACCGCGCCGAGCGCGAGCACCGGCCAGTGGTTGACCTGCAGCACCCGCAGCCTCACGAAGATGTCGCGTGGCTCGGTGCCTCTCAGCAAAGAGACGGCAAAGCCGATGCCCAGACCTGCGGCTGTCACGAGAACGATGAAGAACACCGCGCACAGACAGTACCGAGCGGTCCACGCGGGCTCGGGGATGGTCTCGACCTTCCCGCATCGGTGTCCGCAGCCCGGCCCGGGCAGTCGTTCGCCGCCGCGGTTAGCTTTGCGTCGGCCCTTTGCTCCCCGCAGCCGCAGGAGGCACGACGTGCTGGACGTCCGAGCTGAGTTGACCGCAACGGTATGGAAGGTGGTCGCCGAGGTGGGATCCGTCGTGGCCGCCGGCGACGAACTGCTCATCCTCGAGTCAATGAAGATGGAGATCCCGGTGACGGCTCCTGAAGGCGGCACGCTGTCGGAGATGAACGTGGCCGAGGGCGACGCGGTCGCTGAGGGCGACGTGCTCGCGGTGGTGGCGACCGCATAATCTCGGTCGGCTCGTCGTCGGGGAGCCGACGCAGGCGAAGCCACCCGTAGTCTTGGCGCTCCGTGGGAGCTGCCGTTGCCTTCGAGGGCGTCGTGGCCCTGTTGGACCGCTTTCCTGCGCTGGCGGGAGTGGACCTCAGCGTGGAGAGCGGCGAGATGGTCTGCCTGAGAGGCCCCAACGGGGCCGGGAAGACCACGCTGCTGCGGACATGCGCGGGCCTCGTACCTCTGCGCGGTGCGCGGGCCGAAGTGCTCGGCTTCGACCTCATCGCCGATCGGCGCTCGGTTCGCCGCCACGTCGGCTTGCTGGGGCACCGGACGCCGCTCTACGGCGATCTGCGAGTCGACGATCAGCTGCGTCACTGCGCCGCGCTCCACCGCGCCTCCGACACAGAGGCTTCGGCAGCGGCCGAACGGTTCTCGCTGGAGGGCCGCCTGCTGGGGGTGGCGATCCGACGGCTCTCCGAGGGCCAGCAGCGGCGCGTGGCGCTGGCTTGTGTGACCATCGCCCGCCCGCAGCTGTGGCTGCTGGACGAACCGCACGCCGGACTTGACCGCGCCAGCCGCGACGCGCTCGACGAGCTGCTGGGCGACGCCGTGAGGGCCGGAGCGACCGTCATGTTCGCAAGCCACGAGACGGGCAGCGCTCGCCTCGCGGCCGCCCGGCAGGTGACGCTCGCCGGCGGTCGAGTCTCTATGAGTGCTCCAGCACCCGGCGCGGGCAGTTCAGCCGATGTGGCGTGAGATCTGGCTGATCTGCCGGAAGGACCTGACAGTCGAGCGGCGTGCGCGCGTCACGCTGATCCAGATCGTGCCGACGGTGCTCCTCATACTCGTCGTGTTCGCCTTCGCGTTCGACGCGAATCCGTCGCTGCTGGGCGCCGGGGCAGGCGGATTGTTCTGGGTGGCTGTTCTCTTCGGGGCGGTGCTCGGCGCCAAGCGCAGCTTCGACATCGAAGCCGAAGGCGGGAACCTCGACGCACTCCGGCTCGGCGGGCTCTCCCCTGCGGCCATCCTGTGGGGCAAGGCCATGGCGCTGGCCGTCCAGATGGCAGCGGTCGCAGTGTTCACCGCTGCCGGGCTCGTAGTGCTGTTCTCAGTCGCCGTGACCGACTGGCTCCTGCTCGTCACAGCGGCTGTCTTCGGCACGGCTGCATTTGCCATCTGCGGGTGCCTGTACGGGGCGATGACGGTAGGGCTGCGGTCCGCCGATACCCTGCTTCCGCTGCTGCTGATACCGGTGGCAGCACCGGTGCTCTTGGCCGGAACCCGAGCGTTCGACGTGGCGCTGGGGACCAGCGCCGACCAAGGCTGGAGCTGGACAGCGCTGCTTGCGGTAGTGCTCATCACCTACGTCGCAGTGGGCTGGGCGGCGGCCGGCCCGCTGCTGGAAGACGCCTGAACCTCTTGATGATCGAGACCCCTGAGCCAGACCTCCGCCGGCAGGCCCAGCGAGCTGGATCCGTGTCGATGACGGGCAGCGTCGCGACTCGCGTGCTCGGGGCCATCGGGCTTGCCGCAGCCGTGGTGATGGCGATCCTGGCGCTGTGGGTCTCGCCAGCCGATGCCGTGCAGGGCGATGCCGTCCGCCTGATGTACGTGCACGTGCCCTCGATCTGGGTCGCGTACGGCGGATTCGTGCTGACCGCGTTTGCCAGCGCGCGTGTGCTGTGGCGGACCCGCAGCGGTGCCGGGGGCACCGAAGGCGTCATCGCAGACCGCCAGGCCCGACATTGGGACCGGGTGGCCGGCGCTGCGGCCGAGCTCGGAGTGATGTTCACCGGGCTCACGCTGGTGACTGGCTCGTTGTGGGGCAAGGTGACCTGGGGCACGTACTGGCAGTGGGACGCACGATTGACCACCACTGTCCTGCTGTTCGTGACCTATCTCGGGTACCTGGCACTGCGGCGGCTGCCCGCCGAGTCGCGGGCCCGCGCTCGACGCTCGGCGGTGATGGCCCTCATCGCGGTGGTCAACCTGCCCATCGTCCACTACTCGGTGGACTGGTGGCGCACGCTGCACCAGGAAGCCAGCCTCGAGATCGGGATCGGCGGCGATCGCAACTACAGCGGCGAGATGTACTGGACGCTCCTGTACTCCTGGGCCACCTTCACCCTCATCGCGCTGTGGATCGGGATCCACCGCTACCGGGTGCTGCGCCTCGAAGAGCTTGCCGAGGAAGCTGCGCTCGAAGAGCTGCTCTCCCAGCGTCGCAGCGAGCCCCGCCACGACGAGCCGGTGACGGACCGATGACGTGGGCGGCCAACGTCTTCAGCGGCTACGCATTGACCGCGTTGGCGGTGGTCGCCTATGCGACCTGGGTGGTGCGCCGTGGCCGTGTGCTCGGCCGTGACCTCGGCATCGGCCCCGCGGGAACTGGCGTGGACCCGAGCAGGTCGCATCCGGAAACCAGCCAGTGACCGACCTCAGCCCCCGTCATCCCCTTCCCTCCGAGCCAGATCGAGCCGACGCGCGCCGCGTGCTCGGCCGTCGCCGCAAGGCGATGATCGTCGGCTTCGCGGTGCTGCTGGTGATCGCGGCTGGAGCGGCCACCGTCGCGGGGCTGCGCAATGCGACGCTGTTCTTCCGCAATGCGGACGAGGCCATCGCCGAGCGGGTCGAGCTGGGCGACCGCCGGTTTCGCCTGCAAGGGCGGGTGGTGCCGGCGTCGGTGGCGGTGGACACCGGAGTGACCACCTTCGAGGTGGTCCACAATTGTGCATCGGTCTCGGTGCGCCACAGCGTCGATCCGCCCGATCTGTTCGAGTCGCCGTGGATACCGGTGGTGCTCGAGGGCCGCTGGGTGCAAGGCGACGTCGTGACAGTGGCGGGCCGCGACACCCATTTCTTCTCGAGCGACAACATGCTGGTGAAGCACACCAACGAGTACGTGGTGGCGAACGAGGGCCGCGTGCCCGACCCGAACGAGGCTCCCGAGGGCTTCCTGGACGACTGCCCCTTTGAGGTGCCCCGGCTGTGATTGCCGTGCTGGGCACGCTCGGCGTGGCCGCCGGCCTCGTCAGCGCGCTCGGCGGGGCTGCAACGCTCGTCGCCGCAAGAGTGCTGGGCCAGCCTGCGCGCTGCCGCCTGGCACTGGCGTGGATCGCCGCGATGACGGCCGGCTGCGTGCTGGCCGTGGCTGCGATGGAGATCGCACTGCTCAGCGACAACTTCTCGATCGCGTACGTGGCTCGCAACTCCACGGTCGCGACACCGCTCGTCTACAAGATCGCGACCCTGTGGGGAGCGCTGGAGGGATCGATCCTGCTGTGGATACTGGTGCTGTGCGGCTACGTCGCGGCAGCGGCATGGCGCTTCCGGGCGCGCACCGCGGAGCCGACGGTGGCGTGGGCGCTGGCCGTGATGCTGGGCGTGTGCATCTTCTTCTTCGCGCTGCTCGCTGGTCCTGCGAATCCCTTCGCCACCCTCGCCGATCCGCCGCTTGACGGCGGCGGCTTGAACCCGCTGCTGCGCAACCACCCGCTGATGGCGATTCATCCCGTGATGCTGTATCTCGGCTATGTCGGCTTCACTGTTCCGTTCGCGTTCGCGGTAGCTGCGCTCATCACGGGCCAGTTCGACACCCGATGGCTGGCCGACACCCGCCGCTGGACGCTGGTGGCCTGGGGCTGCTTGGGCACCGGGATCACGCTCGGCGCATGGTGGTCCTACGAAGTCTTGGGCTGGGGCGGCTACTGGGCGTGGGATCCGGTGGAGAACGCCTCGCTGCTGCCGTGGCTGACCGCCACCGCGTTCGTGCACTCGCTCATCACCCAGCAGCGGCGCCAGATGTTGCGGGTGTGGAACCTCTCGCTGCTCATCGTGACATTTGCATTGACGATCTTCGGCACGTTCCTCACGCGCTCGGGCGTGCTCGAATCGGTGCACGAGTTCAGCGAGTCGTCGCTGGGGCCGATTTTGCTGGCGTTCTTTGCGGTGATCGTGGTGAGCGGAGTGGTGCTGGTGGCCTGGCGCGGCGAGGCGCTGCGCAACCCGGCCAGTCTGGGATCGATCTGGTCCCGGGAAGGGTCGTTCTTGGGCAACAACCTGCTCTTCGCCGTCGCAGCATTCGTGGTGATGCTCGGCACGGTCTTCCCGCTCCTGGCCGAGGCGATCGCGGCCGAGCGCCTGGCAGTCGGGCGGCCGTACTTCGACCGGATGCTCGCACCGGTCGGCATTGCGTTGCTCGGCCTCATGGCGCTGTCGCCGGCGCTCAATTGGCGCGACACCCCCGCTGAGCTTCGCTCGAAGCGGCTCGTGTGGCCCGCGGCGGCAGGGGCACTGACCATGGTGCTGTCGGTGTGGGCGGGGGCGCACGGTCTGTGGCAGGTGCTGGCGCTGGGCTTGGGCGGCTTCGTCATCGGCAGCGCGGCGCGGCTGCTGTGGCTGGGCGTGCGGCGCAATGGCTGGCGCGGCCTGCTGGGACGGACCGGCGGCGGCATGATCGCCCACATCGGCGTCGCCGTGATCGCCTTCGGGTTCATCGCGTCGAGCGCGTACGGGTCTGAAGGCGAGTTCACGCTGTCGCCGGGGGAGTCCGGCGTGGTCGCGGGCCACCAGGTCACCTACTTGGGGCTCACCGATGAGATCGAGAACGGCAACCGGGTCGTGCGGGTGCGTGTGGACGTCGAAGACCGGGGCATCTTCGAGCCGGCCGTGACACGTTTCGCCGAATTCGGCCAGCCGATCTCGACGCCGTCGGTGGCCACGAGCCTGATCGATGATGTGTACCTGTCGCTGGCCACCATCCCCGAGGAGGGAGACAGCGAGGTTGCGCTGCGTGTGCTCATCAAGCCGCTCGTGGCATGGATGTGGCTGGGCGGTGCCGTTCTCGTGCTTGGCATTGCCGCTGCCCTGGTGCCGACTCGCATCGGCGCACGCGACCGCGTCCCGCGCCGCGGCACTCCCGCAACCGCGGGTTCCGTCGGGGTGCGCGAGTCGTGACGCCGCCATCCAACGATGCGTCGAGCGTTGAGCCGCAGTCTCCGTCCGGCAACACCAGCGACTCGGGAAGGCGACGGAGCCGCTCATGGGTACGGGTTGCGGCAGTGCTCGTGGGTCTGGTGGCCGCCGGCCTGATTGCTCTGCTGGCGACGAGGGATTCCGATGGCGGCAGCATTCGCGCCGCGAGCCCGCTCATCGGCGAGTTGGTCCCGCCATTGCGAGGCGAGCTCATCTGGCCGCCCGAATCGTTCCTCGATGCCGGCGGCGCGCAGGCCTTGCCGGGAGTGCGGATCGGCCCCGATGACGTGGCGCGATTCGACATCGACGCCGTGGGCCCGCTGTCATCGAATCCGCGATGGGTGCTGGTCAACTTCTTTGCGTCGTGGTGCGTGCCGTGCGACCGCGAACACCCTGCGCTTGCGGCGTGGGCAGCTCGCCATTCCCAAGATGGCGTCCTGGTTTCGGTGCCGTTCGGCGACCGGACATCCGACGCGATTGCGTTCTACGAGCGCCTCGGCGGCGACTGGTCGGTCGTCGACGACCCCGATTCCCGCTGGGCAGTCGAGTTCGGCGTGCTGCGGCCACCCGAGTCGTTCCTGATCACGCCCGACGGCATCGTGGCGGCTCGCTGGCAGGGGCAGATCAGCGCTGACGATCCCGATGCGGTCATCGCACTGTTGCTCGGCGTCGCGAGCGCGGATGCCGCGCCGCAGACCGGTTCGTGAGCCAGCCATGAGTGACATTGGGGCGACTTCGTCGGCTCAACCGACTGCTCCGGCCCGGAGCGGTTCAGGATTGCGGCGCATCGGCTGGCTTGCGGTGGCCGCTGTGGCCGTCATCGCAGCGGTCCTCGCCGCGACGGCATCGCGGCCGCCGGCGACAGAGGCCGAGCGTGCGTACGAGCTGAAGGAAGCGACGCTCTGCCCGGTCTGCGATGGCCAGAGCGTCCTCGAGTCGAATGCTCCAGCGGCGGCGGCCATGCGCCGGCAGATCGATATGTGGGTGGATGCCGGTCGCAGCGACACCGAGATCCGGGCCGATCTTGCCGCCGCCTACGGCGACGACGTGAACGCGCTGCCGCCGGGGGAGGGGGTGGGCACGCTGGTGTGGGCGTTGCCGGTGGCTGCCTTCGCCGCGGCCGCAGCGGGGCTGTGGGCCGCAACCCGCCGCTGGAAGGCTCGGGCCGGCGCAGCCGAAGTTGACGGGGATCGGTCTGATGGCGACCGCGCCGGCGGCAACGGGGCTAGCGGCGACGGATCCACAGCAGCAGGCGACCTCGAACCGTCGGGCGACCGTGGTCGCGGAACCGGTTGGCGCAGCGCGACGGTGATCACGGTCAGCGCACTGGTGCTCGTCGGGGCGGTCGCGGGCGTATTGGTGGCGCGCTCGGCAGGGCTGCGCCTGTCGGGCGAGACCCTGACGGGCGACATCGACCGCTCGGCCCGTTCATTGCTCCTTGATGCACAGCGCCAGTTCGCCGCAAACCAGCTCGATGAGTCCCGCGCCACGCTGGAGGAGATCTTCCGGCTCGACCCCGACCTGCGCGGTGCGCTCGTACTGTCAGCCCGCCTGCACCTGCGTCATTGCGAATCGGCGTCATCGCAGGACCCGTCCGGCGCAGGCGAGGCAACCGATGCTTCCTCGACCGACTGCGATCTGCAGTCGGCCCTCGTGGATCTGGATCGCGTTCTTGCAGACGACCCCAGCGACACCGAGGCACTGGCGTTGCGCGGCTGGCTGCTGGTGCGCATCCCCGACCGCGAGCTCATCATCGCCGGCATCGCGTCGCTCGACGCGGCCGTAGCGCTCGACCCCAGCGAGTTCGATCCGTGGGTCTTCCGCGGCTACACAGCCCGCTTCATCGAGCGCGACCTAGAGGCTGCCATCGGCTACTACAGCGCAGCGCTGCAACGCAACCCGCCCCCCGCAATGGCCGCCGCTCTCGAAAACGCAATCACCGAAATGCGAGCCGAACTCGAATAGCCGACCACAGCATTTCCGCTAGAGCGACAGTCGAGGTGGTGCGATGCGCTGCCGGCGTGATCGGTTGCGGCAGTAGCGTGCTTGGCGAGCGGCAGGTGCGGCTGCAATGCCGGTGCAGTCACCACGCGGCAAGCGATCGCAACCGGTCAGGGGCACCCAGTGAAGGGCAAGCGTCGAGGGTCATCCGCCAACGGCGGCCCAGTCAGCGTCACTGATCAGCAGTTGGCCGCTGCGGTGGCTGACGTGATCGACCCCGAGCTACGCCGGCCCATCGGCCAGATGGGCATGCTCCGGGCCGCCGCAGTCGCCGGGCGTGCCGCACAGGTGCTCGTGGCCTTGCCGTCGAACGACTGGCCGGCTGCCGGCCACGTCTCGCATGCCGTGAGCGAGGCGGGGTGCGCCCTCGACGGCATCGACGACGTGGTCGTGGAGTTCACGGTGATGGACGAGGCCGAGCAGTCGGCGCTGCGGGCTCAGCTCATCGGCGACCCGGCTGCCACCGCCGGTACCCAGGCTGGCCACGGACACGCCGAAGGCCGCGAGGTGCCATTCGCCCAGGCAGGCAATAAGACCCGCGTGCTGCTCGTGGCCAGCGGCAAGGGCGGCGTCGGCAAGTCGAGCGTAACGGTCAACCTCGCGATTGCGCTGGCCCAGCGCGGCACCCGCACCGCGGTCATCGACGCCGATGTGTGGGGCTTCTCCATTCCCCGGATGCTCGGCGTGCAGCGCCCGCCCACCGTGATCGACCAGATGGTGGTGCCCACCGAAGCGCACGGCGTGCGATGCATGTCGATGGGCTTCTTCGCACGAGAGGACCAGCCGGTGATCTGGCGCGGCCCGATGCTGCACAAGGCGCTCGAGCAATTCCTCACCGATGTCTTCTGGGACGAGCCAGACCATCTGCTCATCGATCTGCCGCCCGGCACGGGCGACATCTCGCTCTCGCTGGCACAGTTTCTGCCCCGCTCGGAGATGCTGGTGGTGACCACGCCGCAGCCTGCAGCGCAGAAGGTGGCCCAGCGCGCTGCCCAGATGGCGGGGCGGGTCAACCTGCAGGTGCGGGCAGTGATCGAGAACATGAGCTGGTTCACGGGCGACGACGGCAAGCGCTACGAGCTCTTCGGCTCCGGAGGCGGCCAAGCGCTCGCCGACGAGCTGGAGGTGCCGCTGCTCGGTCAGGTGCCCCTGGTGCCGCAGTTGCGCGCGGGTGGTGACGAGGGCATGCCGATCGCCGCTGCGGATCCTGACAGTGAAACGGCTGCTGTATTCCAAGACATGGCGCGCCTGCTGTGCGAGGAGCATCTGCCCACCCGTCGCTACAACGAAGGCTTGAAGCTGCTGTGAGCACTGCGACGATGCCGATCTCCTCGCTGGACGAGGTCAGTTTCGACAACCGCTTCACCGCCGCGCTTCCCGCTGACCCCGACGCTGGCAACGCCCGCCGTCAGGTGGTGGGCGCGTGCTACTCGAGGGTCGAGCCGACACCGGTGCCCGCACCGCACCTGCTGGCGCACAGTGCAGAGATGTTCGACCTGCTGGGCTTCGACGCCGAACTCGCGAGCGACCCGGAGTTCGCCGCGGTGTTCGGCGGCAGCACGCTGCTCGACGGCATGGATCCGCATGCCCACTGCTACGGCGGCCACCAGTTCGGCAACTGGGCCGGTCAGCTCGGCGACGGCCGGGCGATCGCGCTCGGCGAAGTGGTGGACCGCGACGGCCAGCACCAGACCCTGCAGCTCAAAGGCGCCGGCCCCACGCCGTATTCCCGCACGGCCGACGGCCTGGCCGTGCTGCGCAGCTCGGTGCGCGAGTTCCTGTGCAGCGAGGCCATGGCGCACCTCGGCGTGCCGACCACCCGGGCGCTCAGCCTGGTGGCGACGGGCGGCATGGTGATGCGAGACATGCTCTACGACGGCAACGCCGAGCTTGAGCCCGGGGCTGTGGTCTGCCGGGTGGCGCCCTCGTTCGTGCGGTTCGGGAACTTCGAGATCTTCGCTTCCCGCGGCGACATCGACACGCTGCGCACGCTCACCGATTTCGTCATCGGCACCGACTTTCCTGACCTGGCCGCCGACACCGAGTCCGGCAGCTCGTCGCCTGAGCGGTATGCGCAGTTCTTCGACGAGGTGGTGCGGCGCACGGCGCACATGGTGTGCGAGTGGCTGCGGGTGGGCTTCGTGCATGGGGTGATGAACACCGACAACATGTCGATCCTGGGCCTCACGATCGATTACGGCCCTTACGGCTGGCTCGACAACTACGACCCCGACTGGACTCCGAACACCACCGACGCAGCCCACCGCCGCTACCGCTTCGGCACCCAGCCGGCCGTCGCGCAGTGGAACCTCATGCAGCTCGCCAATGCGCTGTACCCGCTGGTGGGCGAGGCCGAGCCGCTGCAGGCAGCCCTCGACGGCTACGTGCCCTACTTCGAGGAGCAATGGTCGGTGATGATGGCCGCCAAGCTGGGATTGCCAGAGCTGGAGACCGAGGCCGAGCGTGAGCTGGCGACCGGGGTGCTGGAGGTGCTGCGGCTGGTGGAGACAGACATGACGGTCTTCTGGCGACGGCTCGCCATGGTGGATACCGCCGAGAGTGTCGAGCCTGCTGCGCGTATCGCCCCGCTCGCCGACGCGTACTACCAGCCTTCCGAGGTCACCGACGAGCACCGCTCAGCCACGAGTGAGTTCGTCGAGCGCTATGCGGCACGGCTGCGATCGCTCGGCATCGCGGACGCCGCACGGGCCGAGGCGATGAACCGGGTCAATCCCAAGTACGTCCTGCGGAACTACCTGGCCCAGCTCGCCATCGACGCCGCCACCGGCGGCCGCCCCGAGGCCATCGGCGAGCTGCTCGACGTCATGCGCCACCCTTACGACGACCAGCCCGACCGGGAGTCCTACGCGGCACTGCGCCCCGACTGGGCCCGCACCCGAGTCGGCTGCAGCCAGCTCTCCTGCAGCTCCTAGCGGGCCACTGCCAAGCAGACCCGGCACCCAGCGCAGCCGTCAGGCGATGGTGCGCAGGGGGATCTGCACCACGGCTTCGGAGCCCGGCGGGGGCGTCCTGCGCCGAACCTCGAAGGTGCCGCCGAGATCTGACCCGCACAGCGCCCGGACGATCGAGGTACCGAGGCCGCCTGATCGCTGCGAGTCGTAGTCGGCCGGGATGCCGACACCGTCATCACGCACAACCATCGACAGCAGATCCGGCGACGGCCGGGAGATATCCACCTCGACGTGGCCGATGGGGCTCTCGTCGAGCGCCGGCGCCGCCTCAAGCGCCTGGTCCTCGATCTCCCACAACTGGGGGAAGGCGTGGTCCACGGCATTCTGGAGCAGCTCATTGAGCACCACCGCCAGCGAAGTCGCTGTCTGCGATCGCAGCATCCCCGCTTCGCAGGAAACGGTGAAGTCGATAGGCCGCTCCGGGAACGTGATGCTCTGGCGCATCGTCTCGGTCAGCGTCTCGGCCACATCGCAGAAGTCGACGTCGTCGGTGGTCTCGGTCGACAGCGTCTGGTGCACGAGGGCAATGGCGCGGATGCGCCGCACCGCCTCGTCGAGCGCCCGGTTCGCCTCGCGCGACTCCAAGCGACGGGCCTGGATGCGCAGCAGCGACGAGACCGTCTGCAGGTTGTTGGTGACCCGATGGTGAATCTCTCGGATCGTGGCGTCCTTCGAGATGAGCAGCCGGTCGCGGCGCCGCAGCTCCGTCACGTCACGCAGCAGCACCAGGGCGTTGCGCACGGGCGTGTCGGTGAGCGGCAGCGCCTGCAGCTGCACCGTCACCGACTGGTGCTCCACCTCGTCCACCACGGGGATCCCGCCGCTCATGGCCCGCCCCACGACGTCCGGTCCGAGATCAAGGTCTCGCACGCGGCGCCCCTGCACATTGCCGCCAACCCCGATGCGGTGCAGGGCGCTGACCGCATTGGGCGTGGCGAATCCGATGCGTGTCGTCTCGTCGGTCAGGAACAGCCCATCGCCTACCCGCGGGGCTTCTTCGTGGGTGACATCGGCCCCCCGATACGGAAATGAGCCGGCTGCGACCATGCGTGCGAGGCGTCCGAACGTCGCGATGTAGGTGCGCTCGAGCTCGCCGGGATCGCGGATGTCGGTGAAGCGCGGCGTTACTTCGCTGCTCATCACGGCAATCGTCACGCCGTCGAACGTCACCGGCACCGCAGTGATGCGTGCCCGCCGGTCGCCTGGCACGCGCAGGCCCTCGCCGGTGACGATGACGCCGCGGGCGAATGCCTCTGACACCAATGGCCGCTCGCCGGCGGCGACGCAGAGCCCGATGTGGTCGTCGCGGTACAGCGTGCGGCCGGTCGTGGGCCGGATCTGGCCGATCACGGTCAGCGGTGTCTCGGGACCGAGCCGGCGCCACGGACGGGGCGGTCCGTCAGGGTGGTTCGTGTCGGCGTCGGCGACTTCGTCGGGCAGCTCGTCGAGTGCGGTCACCTGTCCGGGCACGAACAGCAGCAGGTCCGAGAACGACAGGTCGGCCAGCAGCGACCACCATGCGAGCAAGCGGCGCAGGTGCTCGCGCGGGCCGTCGCGGGTGTTGTCGCGCACGTTGTCTGCGGGCAGCGGCCGATCGGCGGGCGCCCGCATCCGAATCTCAGTCGGCTGCGAAGCCGATGCGCCGATCGCCAGCCGGACCCAGCTCCAGGTAGGCGAGCTTGTCGATGGGCACGCCGACGCGGCGCCCGCTGCGATCGTTCAGCCAGAGCACTGTCTCATCGCCGCTGAGCGCGCCTTCGAGCGATGCCGCCGCGTCTTCAGCAGCCTCATCGTCGATCTCGACGCTGAGCTCCCGACCGCCGTGCGTGATGCCGATCCGGATGTCCATGCCCGCAGGCTACCGGTGGGGTCTGCGGTGCCGATGAAGCTGAGCTGGCTGTGGTTATGAAGTTGTATGATTCGAGTCGTGGCCATTGAACGACTCACCATCTCGCTTGAGTCAGGACTCGCGGCAGCGGTTCGTGACGCCGCTGTGACAGACGAGCAGAACATGTCCGCGTGGCTGGCCGATGCCGCACGCCGTCGGCTTGTCACTCGGGGCCTGCACGATGTCGTCGCCGACTGGGAGGCCGTGCACGGGGAGTTCACCGAGGCTGAATTGGCCCGAGCGCGCGCTGAGCTGGGGCATTGACGGCGTTAGTGCTTGACGCAGGAGCGCTGATCGCACTCGACCGAAACGATCGCGCCATGTGGGCGCGTTTGCGCGCCGCCGCCGATGCTCGCGGCATCGTGGCCGTCCCGACGGGCGTCATCGCACAGACCTGGCGTGGCGGCCGCCGCCAGGCGCTGCTTGCGAGAGCGCTCATGCACTGCGAGGAGCTAGTTCTCGACAGCGCGATGGCCAGGGCCTGCGGGCGGCTGTGTGCCCGCTCTCACACTGATGATGTCATCGACGCTTCGGTAGCGGTCGCCGCTGCGCAACTCTCTCATCACCACCGCACCGTTGTCGCAACATCAGACCCCAACGACATCAAGGCACTGACCGCGACACTCTCCGATCAAGTTGTCGTGGTGACCGTGTAGACGACGCAGCTGCACCGTTCATCAACCTTCGACGGCCCGCGGCGTGCGCGAGCCTGCGGCAGCAGACGCGCTGCGCCCAGAATTCGCATGGTAGTGACCCTCTAGGAGCTGCAGGAGAGCTGGCTGCAGCCGACTCGGGTTCGTGCCCAGTCGAGGAGCAGTGCCGAAACACGTTTGTCTGCATAACGACTGTATCCATAAGAGGCCGCGCGGATAGATCGGCTCTGAACGATTTCGAGCCGTGGAATCGCCTCTGGATGGGTCTCTGACCTGCAGCATCGACACGACAGACGATGCGATTGCATACAGTCGTTTTATCAATCCGCTAACGCTCTAA
>JAJDVQ010000035.1 GCA_022826045.1 Acidimicrobiia bacterium
TCGAGACGCTCGAAGTCGCTCTTTGTGGCGATCTCGAGACGCTCGAACTCTTTCCTGGTGGCGGTCTCGAGACGCTCGAAGTCGCTCTTTGTGGCGATCTCGAGACGCTCGAACTCTTTCCTGGTGGCGGTCTCGAGACGCGCGATGTCGCTCTTTGTGGCGAGCTCGGACACGGGCACCGGGCTCAAGCACGACATGGCGTACTCGGCAGTGGACTCGTCGAGGTGCTCACAGAACCAATCGTAGAGACGTGAGCGCAGTGCTTCAGACATGACGGCCTCCTGGGCGATGCGAAGAACGGGGTCGGCCGCGAACCGTAGAGCCATCGATTGCTGAACAAAAATGAATTTCGGTATTTTTCCGGTTGCGACACGCTCGGCAGGGGAGCGTCGTGGCGGATACAGCACAGATGTGGCAATTGCAGGACGCCAAGAACCGGTTCAGCGCAGTCGTCGAGGCGTGGCTGTCGGCACCGAGCGGCGCCGGCGGTCAGCGCTGGTGGGCCTCGATGACGGCGAGGGCTTCCTCGAGGGTCTCGACGCCGACGACGGTGACGGACGGCCCGGCGACGGCGGCTGCTTGGTCGGCTTGCGAGGCCGGCACCAGGAACAGGTCGATGCCGGCGCGCACGGTGGAGTGAGCCTTCTGCGGCACGCCGCCGATCGGCCCGACCGTGCCGTCGTGATGGATGGTGCCGGTGGCGGCCACGTCGAGGTTGCCGGTGAGCGGCTGGGGGGTGAGCGCGTCGATGACCGACAGCGTGAAGGCGAGACCTGCAGAGGGCCCGCCGATCCTCTCGACATTGAGCGTGACGTCGATGGGGAGTGCGGCGAAGGTGACATGGGTGGTCACGACGACGCCGAGGTGTGCGAGACCGTCTCGCTCGCCGAGGGCGGCGGTGACGGTGCGGGTGCTGCCGTCTGGGTCGAGCGCGGTGAGCTGGACTTGGGCGCCGGGCTCATAGGTCTTGATGGTGTCGGAGAGCTGCGGCGCAGTGAGGATGGGGCTGCCGCCGACGATCTGAACGATGTCACCCTCGCTGAGCTCGCTGTCGTCGGCGGAACTGCCGTCGGCGATCCACTCGATGCGGGCGCCGATGGGCGTCATGATCTCGTGGCCCAGGTGTTCGAGAGCCACGGCCACGGCGATCTGGGTGGACTGGTCCATCTGGAGGCGGCCGTCCTCGCGATTCTCCGCGATGGTGCGCTCGCCCAGGATGTCGGCGATGTCGACGACCTCGAGGGCGCCGTCGAGCCAGCCGCCTGCCACCTCGAACAGCGACGGGGCGAAGCTGGTGCGGACGCTGACGAGGCTGATGGAGGCGTCGGAGGCGTAGGCGGGGTGATCGTGGACTTCGACGAAATCCTCGATGTCGAAGGTGCCGCCGGGGGCGACGACGGCCTTGCCTGCCAGGCGGGTCTGGAAGCCGGCAGCGATCGCGATGGCCACGAGGATGAGAGCGAGGGCGACCGTGACTGCGGTGCGGGAGTACTGGCGAGGGCGGGGATGGGTCGGGTCGGCAGCGACGGCGCCTTCGGCGACCGGATCAGGGGCGGCCGGATCGGCAGAGATCGGATCGACAACGGCTGGATCGGGGACGGCCGGGTCGGAGGTGATCGGCGGCAGCGGGGCGCCGATCAGCGGATCGTCGAGCGAGCCTGCCAGCGCACGCCAGCCGAGTCCCGCTTCGGTCTCGTCGCCGCTGTCGATGGCCTCGGCGGCGGCGTCGCCGGGGCTGTCGGCGGGAGTACCGGCAGGGTTGCCATCAGGTTCGTATGCCGGCCTGCCGCCGGACGCATCGCTCACAGGCGCACAGCGTGCCATGTGCCCTGCGGCAGGCACGCGCGACTCGGCCAGGAATGGGGCATATTGGGCTGATGGAGACGGGGCGGTGGCTCTTCAAGCCGACAGGGATCTGGCGGCGGCTGGTTGCCGTCGTCGGGCTGGCCGTCTTTGTGGTCATCTGCACCATCACGCTGGTGGCGGTCGTGCTGATCGCTGCCGCACTGGGGGCGCTCCTGCTCGAAGCGCTCGTGGGATGAGCTGCGGCCGCGTGTCGACGCCGCCCGACGCCACGGGCAGGGCACTCGGGGACCCCGCCGACGACGCATACGCGCGCCGGCTGGATGCGGTGGTGGCAGGTCATCGGGGCGATGGCCAGGCCGCAGCGCAGTTCCTGGCGGATCCCGATGCCGACGTCCGCGCAGCGGCACTCGGTGCGCTGGCACGCTGCGGCGAGCTCAGCGCCGCCCACGTGCGCTCGGCGCTGAGCGACGACGCGACCGGGGTCCGCAGGCGGGCCGCAGAACTGGCCCCGCCGGAGGTCGATCTCATACCGTTGCTGAGCGACGCCGACGCCTCGGTGGTGGAGGCCACGGCTGCCGCACTCGGCGAGCGCGACTGGGATCCCGCGCCGGTGCGCGAGCTGTGCCGCATCGCCCGCGATCATGACGACCCGTTGTGCCGTGAGAGCGCAGTTGCTGCGCTCGGCGCCATCGCCGCGGGGCTCGACACGATCGCGGCGGACCCGGATTCGGCCGGCAGCGGCGTGACTGGCGCCGGTCACGACGACGCCAGGGCGAGATCGCTGGAGGTGCTGCTCGCCGCCATGGAGGACCGGCCGCAAATCCGGCGCCGGGCCCTGCTGGGACTGCACCAATTCGATGACGGTCGTGCCGACGACGCCATGCGCGCCTCGCTCGATGACCGCGACCGTCAGGTACGCGCCGTCGCCGGCGAGCTGCTCGGCGTACCGGTCCGCTGATCGACCCAGCAGCCTCGATCCCGCCTGATCCCGTCGGCCCGCCTGATCCCGCCGACGCGCCCAGCGCCACTGCGCTCGCGGACGCAGCTACCGGCCGGGAATCGTGTGCGAGGCGTGCAGGGACTCGAAGTTCTCGAGCGCACGCCCGGCGCCCAGCACCACCGTATCGAGCGGCGACTCGGACCGCAGCACCGGCACACGCGCCTCCGATGCGATGCGCTGGTCGAGTCCCTGCAGCAGCGACCCCCCGCCGACCATGAACGCACCGGTGTGGATCAGGTCCTGTGCCAGCTCCGGCGGTGCCTCGCCGAGGCACTCGAGCACGGACTCGACGATCTGCTCCACCGTGTCGGCCAGTGCAGAACGCACCTCGGTCGGCGTGATGACGAACGTGCGAGGCAATCCCGTCGTGAGGTCGCGGCCCTTCACCTCAGCGTCGAACTTGTCGTCGACCGGCCACGCGGACCCGATGCTGATCTTGAGCTCCTCGGCGGTGCGCTCGCCGATGGCAATGCCGTGGACCCGCCGCGAGTAGTTCATCAGCGCTGTGTCGAAGTCGAACGAACCCACACGCACCGCCCTGAGCGAGACCAAGCCGCCGAGCGAGACCATCGCGGTCTCAGTGGTGCCGCCGCCGACGTCGATGACCAGCGACCCAGCGGGCTCGTGGATCGGCAGCCCGGAGCCGATGGCTGCGGCAATCGGCTGCTCGATCAGCCGCACGTCGGAGGCGCCCGCCCGGCGCACCGCCTCGATCACCGCACGCCGCTCGACCGGGGTGATCAGCGACGGCACGCACACCGCAACCCGGGTCCGGCCAAACCGGCCGACGCCGACCCCCTGGAGGATCAGCCGGATCATCCGCTGAGTGGTGTCGAAGTCGGTGATGGCGCCGTTGCGCAGCGGGCGTGCCGCGATGATGTAGCTGGGCGTCCGGCCGATCATCTGCCACGCTTCGCGGCCGACTGACAGCACATCGCCCGAGCGCTCGTTGAGCGCGATCACGGACGGCTCGTTGAACACGATGCCGCGCCCCCGCTCGTACACCAGCGTGTTCGCGGTGCCGAGGTCGATTGCCAGGTCACGAGCCAGAGCGGTTCCCCCGGTCGTGGCCTGGCGGGCGCGGGCGCGCCCTGCGAAGCACACGGTCATCCACATCAGCGCTGAGCGGCGGCAGCGCTGGCAGTGAATACTCACGCTCGATCAAACGGATGCTCTTCGCGGTGCGAGGGCGCGGTGCAGGAATCTCGGAGCGTGGCCATTCCGCCATCGAGGGGTTCCGGCTCGACTGCTTGGGCGCCCGGCGGAACAGGCCCCTCAGACCAGGCGAGCCCGACGGGTCCTCCGGCCCGCGCGGAGCGATCGCCTTCAGCTTGCGGCGGAAGGGCTCGGTCTCGTCATCGGTCACACGGTTGTTCTGCACCCGAGCGATCGCGCCCAGCACCACCATCCCCAGCAGCGGCACCACCACCGCAATAGCCAGGAACAGCAGCGGACTCATGCGCGTGGCACCTCGGCGATCGGCTGCGACTGCAAGCCCCAGTCAGTCCCGCCGTCGTGATGCTCTTGCTTCCAGATCGGCACCGTGGCCTTCAAGGTATCGATGCCGAAGCGCGCAGCTTCGAATGCTGCATCCCGATGCGGCGCCGACACCGCAACCACCACCGAGCACTCGGTGAGGGCCAGCGTTCCCACCCGGTGCAGCAGCGCCGCCTTGCACACGCTCGGCCACCGCCGACGCATCTCGGCCGCGATCTCCGACATCCGGGGCGTCACCTCGGACTCGTACGCCTCGTAGGTGAGCTCCCTCACGCCGGTGCGGTGGGAGGCATGGTCACGCACCGTGCCCGAGAACAGCACCACCGCGCCCGCAGAGGGATCAAGCGCCCATTCGTAGACGGCCGCTATCGGCAGTTCGTCGGGCGTCAGCTCTATCCAGGCGGTCATCAGCGCAAAGCGTAGGAGCGCCGGAGCCAGGCTGTGGCAGCCCAGCCGACGGCCGCCAGCGCAGCCCCCGCTCCCGCCAGCATCGCGTACTGGCGTTGACGTGCATTGAGATCGTCCCACGGCATCCCGGCGTCGGCGATCACGTACGCCTGCGCGCTGCTGTAACGGGGCTCCCAGCCGACGGCGCGCAGCCGGTCGTTGGCCACGACCCAGCTGTAGCGAGTGAAGGGCAGCAGGCCGTCGGGCGCCGCGTGACCCACCCGGCGGGCCACGTACCGGTCGAGCCGTTTCGGCGCCGGCAGCGGCAGGCGGACCTTGGGCCGAGCCCCCAGCAGAGCCCGCAGCTCGCTGGGCGCCAGCCAGCCGTCGGGCGCCACGTTGAACGCGCCCCCGAGCCGTTTTCGCACCGCCAGCACCACCGCAGACGCCAAGTCGTCGAGATGTAGGAACTGCACCGGCGGGTCGTCGCTGCCGGTGCGGATGGGCGCAGCCGCCAGCATCGCCTCGCCGATCGGCCCGCCGAGACCGCTCGAGACCACCGGTGCGGGCCGCAGGATGGCCACCTGCCGCCCGGGCCCGTCGGGCACAGCGTCACGCCACTCCAGCACCGTGCGCTCGGCATCGGCGTGGTGCACGGCAAACGACGACTCCAGGTTCGGCCGCACCGGCATGTCCTCGGAGATCGGCGTCGGATGGTTCGGCCACGCCCCGTACACGCTGGCACTCGACACCAGCGTCAGGTGCGGCACATCCGCCGCAGCAACCACCCGTCGCAGCCGGTCAGAGGTGATCTCGCGGGTCAGCCGCAGGTGCACAAGCGCGTCAGTGCCCGAGATGGCCTGGCTCACCTGCGCCGCCTGGTCGTCGTCGATCATCTGGTCGATGTCGATCACGTCGAACGACTGCGCCAGCCACTGCAGCACCCGGGCGCCGATCACGCCGCCCGTGCCCGACACCGCGACCCGGCTGGGGCTAGCGCCTGAGCCCACGATCACCGTCAACGATCAAGCCCGTCATCGACGCCCCCCGGCACCATCCCCGAGTACCGCTGGAAGTCAATCGGGCCGCAGGCCCCACGCCCGTGCCGCAGCCGTACGATTCGGTTGTGGCTGACGACGCCGGAGCCGACGACCCGGGGGGCGACCCGTTCAAGGGCATCCCCTTCCTCGGCGACATCGCCGGGATGCTCGGCAACGAAGCATCGCTGTGGGAAGGCGCCCGCCAGGCGGCCGCCCAGCTCGCCACCGGCGGCACGCCCGAGCACAACGTCGACCCGGTCGTCCGGCACCGCCTCAGCGAGATCAGCCGCGTCGCGGAGCTGCACACGGCCAACGTGACACATCTCGACATCGTTCCCGCACGCACTGAGCCTGTCACGCGCTCGGGGTGGGCGGCAGCCGCACTCGACGCCATCCGCCCGCTCATGGACCGGCTGTCCGAACGCCTCGCCGGCGAATCGACCGGTGATCCCTTCGCCGGACTGCTGCGCATGATGAGCCCGATGACCGTGGCGATGACCGCCGGCATGATGGCCGGCCATCTCGCCACCAAGGCGTTCGGCAACTCCGACCTCGGCGTGCCGATGGGGCGCGTCCTCATCGTGCCCGCCAACATCACCGACTTCGCCTCCGAATGGAGCCTCGACGTCGACGACGTGACGCTGTGGGTCGCGATCCGCGAGCACGCCATGCATTCGATGCTGGCGGTGCCCCATGTGCGCGCCGAGCTTGACGGGCTGCTGCTGCGCTACGTGGAGGGCTTCCAGCGCAGCGACCGCGCATTCGACGAGATGCTCGAACTCGACCCCGACATGATGAGCGAGCCCTCCGAGCTCGGCTCGCAGCTCCAGCGCATCTTCGGCAACCCCGAGCTGCTGCTGGGCGTGTCGCGCGACGACAGCCAGAACGACATCGTGCAACGGCTCGAGACGCTGCTGAGCGTCGTGAACGCCTACACCGACGACGTGGTCGCCCAGGCGGGCTCGCGGCTCATCGGCGGCTTCGGCGCGCTCAGCGAGGCGGTGCGCCGCCGCCAGCTCACCCAGGGCGCCGATTTTGCGGATCGCCTGCTGGGCGTGCGCCTGAGCGCCGAGGCCCGCGAGCGGGGCGAGGCGTTCATCGTCGGCGTGATCGAGCGCTCGGGACGGGACGGGCTGGCCCGCCTGTTCGAACCGGGCTCGCTGCCGACGCCCAACGAGCTCGCTGCGCCCGGGCTGTGGCTGGCCCGCCTCGACCTGCCGCTCGACTAGTCGACGGCTATTGCTCGACGCCGCGGGCCGGTCCCGGCGGGCGGCGGGACACGCGGGTGCGGCGCTGGACACGGGTCTGGGTGATGCGGGTACGCACCCGCGACACGATGATCTCCGACGGCGGGCGGCGGCCCCGAGCCAGCGCCCACACCCCCCCGGCATAGAGCACCACCGCGACCATGGCTGCAATGCCCAGCAGCATCACCCCTGCCCGCAGCGGCAGGATGCCGCTCGGCGCGGCCACCGGCACCAGCCCGCCGATCACCCACATGAGCTGGAAGCGGGTCTCGAAACGGGCGAACGTGCGGCCCTGGTCGGCGGGCACCTCGTCGCGCTGCACGATGGCGTCGAAGCACAGCTTGCCCAGCGCCGACATGAGCCCGATCACCAGCGCCAGCCCCAGCACCGAGCCACGGTCGGGCGACGTCACGACATAGAACGACACCGCCGCGGCCAGCAGCAGGGTGCAGGCAAGCAGGACTTCCTCGCGGACGCGACGTCTCAGCCACGGCGCCCCCACCGCGCCGATGAGCTGACCGACCGCGCTGGCGGTGAACATGAAGCCGAACCACCACGGGGCGGCGTCGTCGGTGCGCAGCCAGAATGCGATCAGGAACAGCGTGAAGCCGGTCATCATCCGCACGACGCCCATGGCCGAGCCGGCGAGCAGCATCGCGCCGCGCCGCCGGGCGGCTGCAGCGGGCACCGGCTGGCGGGGTGCGACCGGCTCGGGACAGGGCTCGACAGGGCCACCGGCGCCGGGAGCCGAACCGGGTGGCGCATCGCTCCACTCGATGCCGCCGTCGGCAGGATCAGCCCACGGCCCGGCGTAGTTGTCCGACGCGCGTCGCCAGCGCCGGGGCGATTGGCTCGGCGGCAGCGGGGGGCTCGGCGGCTCGCTGCGGGGCCGCACTGCGAAGCGCGGCAGGCGCGCCGCGGGGAACGTCATCAGCACGAAGGTCACCGACGCCAGCACCAGCACCCAGCGCGACGACGCCAGGCTCAGCAGCACACCGGGCCCCGCAGCCAGCGCGCCCCCCAGCCCGCTCAGCAGCATCAGCTTGGAGTTGGCCTCCACCAAGTCACGCTCTTCGCGCACCAGCCCCGGCACCACGGCGCTCTTGGCCACGTGGTACGTCTTGGCGGCCACCAGCGCGCCGAAGGCCTCGGGAAACAGCAGCAGCGAATCGAGATGGCGCACCATGAGCAGCGCCAGGAGCGCCCGGGCGATGCCCGCCCCGATGATCATCCCCCGCCGCCCGCCGCGGGCACGGTCTACCAGCGGCCCGATCAGCGGCCCCACCACCGCGAACGGCGTCATCGTCACCAGCAGGTACAGCGCCACCCTGGGTCTCGCAGCCGCCGGGTCGAGGTTGAAGAACAGCGAACCCGCCAGCGCGATCGCGATCAGCGCATCGCCGGCCGCAGACAGCAGGTGCGTGCGGGCAAGCCACGTGAACGGCTGCATCAGTGGCGATCCCGCTTCAGCTCGTCACGCTCCGCTCGTAGCGGTAGCCCAGGCCCCGGATGGTGGTGATGCGCTGCGGGTCGGACGGGTCGTCCTCGATCTTGGCCCGCAGGCGCTTCACGTGCACGTCGATCGTCTTGGTGTCGCCGACGTAGTTGTAGCCCCACACGTTCTGCATGAGGCTGTCGCGGGTGACCACCCGGCCGGCATTGGCCAGCAGGTAGGCCAGCAACTCGAACTCCTTCAGTGCCAGCGACACCAGCTCGCCGCGCACCCGCAGCTCGTGGCGGTCGATGTCGAGCGTCACATCGCCCTCGACGAGGCACGTGGCCTCGGGCTCGGACGGCTGCGGGGAGGCTCGCCGCAGCACCGCCCGCATGCGGGCCACCAGCTCGCGCATGCGGTATGGCTTGCAGACGTAGTCGTCGGCGCCGACCTCGAGGCCCACCACGGCGTCGATCTCCTCGCCGCGGGCGGTCACCATGATCAGCGGCACCTGTGTCGTCTTGCGGATCTCGCGGCACACGTCCAGCCCCGACATGCCCGGCAGCATCACGTCGAGCAGGATCAGATCCGGCTCCGACCCGCTGATCTCTGCCAGCGCGGCGCGGCCGTCGGCGGCGGTGCGCACCTCGAAGCCCTCGCGCCGCAAGCCCACCGAGAGCGCCTCGATGAAGGACGGCTCGTCGTCGACTACCAGTACCGATGTCATATGTCTGCCCTGTCAAGAATGCCTGTCAAGAGTGCCCGTCGAGTGTGGTGGCGTCGTCGGGTGCGGGGAATCTCAGGGTGAAGGTCGTGCCGACGCCCTCGCGGGTGTGCAGCATCACCTCGCCGCCGTGGTTCGCCACCACGTGGCGCACGATGCTGAGGCCCAGGCCAGTGCCGCCGGTGGCCCGGGCTCGGGCCTTGTCGACCCGGTAGAAGCGCTCGAAGACCCGCTCGGTCTCGTCCGCGGGAATGCCGATGCCCTCATCGGCGACCACGATGTCCACCCACGCCGGCTCGCCTGCTTCCGATCGCTCAGGGTCGAACAGCGCTGGGCCGCCCGGCGGTGCAGGCGAATCCGATGACACCGAGGTGTCCCCCGGCCCGATCCGGGCAACAGCCGCATCGGCCTGTGCCAGCACGTCGGAGGGCGGCCGGTCGTTGCCCGCGCTGGGCAGCACGCTGAGCCGCACCTCCGCACCGGGGTCGCTGTACTTGATGGCGTTGTCGACCAGGTTCCCGACAGCCCGCAGCAGCTGGCCCCGGTCGGCCTGCAGCATGATCGCCGACCCGTTCGAGGGCTCTGGTCGCACCAGCTCCACGTCGTGCAGCCGTGCGTGCTCGGAATACTGGTGCGCCACCTCGCCCAGCAGCGGCACGACCGCCACCGGCTCCTGGCGCATCGACCCCTCCAGCTCCACCCGGCTCAGCTCCAGCAGGTCGTCGATGATGAGCCGGACCCGCTCGGTCTCGGCGCTGATGCGGTTCACCAGCCGAGCCCGCACCGCTGGGTCGTCCTCGTGCTCCAGCGTCTCGGACAGCAGTGCGATCGCGCCCACCGGCGTGCGCAGCTCATGGCTCAGGTTGGCCACGAAATCACGCCGCACCTCGTCCACCCGAGCGCCCTCGGTGCGGTCCGCGATCACCGCCACCGCCCCCAGCGCATGGCTGTCGCTGGCGACGGGGTGCGCGCCGATCTCGATCGCCCGCGGCGGCGGTCCCGTGAGCTTCACCGTGCGGAAGCGTGCGTGCCCCGCGCCTGCCTGCTCCAGCAGCTCTCGCACGCCTGCGCCCACCAGGGCCATGGCATCTCGCGCCGACATCATCTCGTCGGCCAGTGCGTTGGTGGCGCACACGGCGCCGTCCTCGTCCACCAGCACGACGCCGATCGCGAGCGCGTCCATGGCGAGCTGCCAGCGGGCACGGTCACGCTCGACCAGGTTGGCCGTCATCGCCGCCGTGGTGGCCACCGACTCCAGATAGGTGAGCCAGTCGTCGAGCTTGTACCCCTCGACGTCGGCCTCGGCGGGCCGCGGCCGCTCATCGTCATGGGCAACGAACTGGTGCACCACCCTGCCCAGCCGCTCAGCAGCCGAGCGGCGCGCTCGCACCGCCGTCATCACGACGATCACCAGTGCCAGCGCCAGAGCGGACGCAATTGCCACCAGCGCTGCAATCACATCTCGTCCTGCTCCCGCCGGGCGCGGGCCCGGTTGGCACCGAGGTGCTCGGGCAGCTCCCCGGTCACCAAGAACTCGACGCGCTCCGCGACGTTGACCGCATGGTCGCCGATGCGCTCGTAGAAGCGGCCCACCACGGCGAGCTGCACGGCGTGCTGGATGTCGATCCTGCCGAGCTCGTGCGACGCGAACACCGACACGATGTACTCGTTGTGCAGGTCGTCGAGCACGTCGTCCATGTCGTTGAGCACCGACGCCAGGCCGGCGTCGCGCTCGGCGTAGGCATCCATGGCCATCGCCGTCAGCTTCACCGCCTGCTGGCGCATCCGATCGATGAGTCCCCGCACCCGCGGCTCGAGCTCGACGCCGTGCAGCCGCGCCACCGCCTTGGCGATGTTGGTGACCAGGTCGCCGCTGCGCTCGATCTCGGAGATCATCCGCAGGTCGGTCAGGATCGTGCGCAGGTCCACCGCCACCGGCTGCTGCAGCGCCAGCAGCCGGACGCACTTCTCCTCGGTCTCGATGCTGAGCAGGTCGAGCTCGTCGTCGGCCGCGATGATCTGGTCGGCCCCGCCGATGTCGCCCGCGAGCAGCGCTGCGGTCACCGCCGAGATGCCCTCGGCCACCATGCCGCCCATCTGCACGAGATCTGCACGAACCTCGTCCATCAGCTGATGGAACTCGGTGCGTACTTCTTCGGTCATGGTTGCAGTTTGGCGTATCCGCGCCGCCCCACTGGTGAGTGCGTCTAGCCGACCCGCCCGGTGATGTACGCCTCGGTTCGAGGATCCTCTGGGTTGGTGAAGATCAGGCTGGTGGGTGCGTACTCGACCAGCTCGCCGGTGCGCTGGCCCATCTCGTTGGCCTGCACCGAGAAGAACGCCGTCATATCGCTGATGCGGGCGGCCTGCTGCATGTTGTGGGTGACGATGATGATCGTGTAGTCGGTCTTCAGCTCGGCGATGAGCTCCTCGATGCGGCCGGTGGCGATCGGGTCGAGCGCCGAGCACGGCTCGTCCATCAGCACCACGTCGGGCTGCACCGCGATGGCCCGGGCGATGCACAGCCGTTGCTGCTGGCCGCCCGACAGCCCGTAGGCCGAAGTCTTGAGCCGGTCGCGCACCTCGTCCCACAGCGCCGCCCGTGTCAGCGAGCGCTCCACGATGTCGTCGAGCTCGGAGCGCTTCGCGCCCGCCAGCCTCGGGCCGTAGGCGATGTTGTCGTAAATCGACTTCGGGAACGGATTGGGCTTCTGGAACACCATCCCGACCCGGCGCCGCACTTCGACCGGGTCGACCTCGTCCTGGTACAGCTCGACGCCGTGGTAGTTGATCGAGCCTTCCACCCGGGCGCCCTCGATGAGCTCGTTCATGCGGTTGAAGCAGCGCAGGAACGTCGTCTTGCCGCAGCCTGAGGGGCCGATGAACGCCGTCACCTCGTGCACGGCGATGCTGAGCGAGACGTTGCGCAAGGCAAGGAAGTCGCCGTAGTACACGTGCACGTCGTCGCAGCGGAACACCGTCTGGGTGTCGGCGCGGTTCGCGGCCATGGGCGTCGCTGCTGCACCGCTGACGTCGATGCGGGGGTGCTGGGAGGCGACCGTCTCGGCCGTCGCCATCACTTCGGGCGCCGTTGCATCGGGCTCTTGGGTCATCAGGGCCTTCTCTGGAGTCACGGAGTCTCCACCGATTCGTCGGGAGGATTGTCGAGAGGTGTCATGGGTGCGCTCACCACTGTCGCTCGAAGCGGTTGCGCAGGTAGATCGCCAAGCCGTTCACCGCGAGCACCAGCACCAGAATGATGACGCTCGCCGCGGCGGCGTTCACCCCCCAGTCCGCTCCGGGCTGGCGGGCGAAGTTGAAGATCAGCACCGGCAGCGCCGTGTAGGGCCCGGTGAAGGTCTCGAACATGTTGGCGTCGCCGAAGCTCATGAAGCCGGTCGCAGCCCCCACCAGGATCAGCGGGGCGGCCTCGCCCAGGGCGCGCGCCAGTGCCAGCACCGTGCCGGTGAGGATCGTCGACAGTGCCGCAGGCAGAACCTGGCGTGAGAGCACCTCCCACTTGGTGGCCCCCACACCGTAGGCGGCTTCGCGCAGCGAGTCCGGCACGGCCTTGAGCGCCTCGACCGAGGTGATGACCACGATCGGCAGCACCATCGCTGCCAGCGTCATCCCGCCGGCGATGGCGGTGGTGCCGCCGCTGAATCCCCGCAACGTCTGCGCGAACACCGCGAGGCCCAGCAGCCCGTACACGATCGAGGGCACGCCGGCCAGGTTGCGGATGTTCAACTCGACGATGCGGGCGAAGCGGTTGCCCTGTGCGTACTCGACGAGGTAGATGGCCGTGGCCACGCCGGTCGGCACGGCGAACACCCCGGTGACCAGCGCCACCTGCAGGCTGCCGATGATGCCCTGCCACACGCCGGCCTCGCCGGCGGAGCGCTGGGAGAAGCCGTGGGTGAGGAAGTACCACAGGTTGCCCGACAGCACGTCCCAGCCGTCCACGATCATCACGGCGAGCAGCACGGCCAGAAAGCCGGTGGCGAACACAGTGGCGCCGATGAGCAGCCACTTGAAGGCCGAGCCGGCGACATCGGCGCCGGGGCGCTTGCGCAGGGCGTCGGCTGCGCCGGTGGCGATGCCTGCGGGTGTCGTGAGAATGGTCATGTCAAGGCAGCCGTCAGTACTTGTTTCGCAGACGGCGGACGATGAGATCGCCCAGCATGTTGAGCACCAGCGTGATGACGAACAGCAGCGCGCCCAGGAAGTAGAGACTCTGGAACGCCAGGTTGTTGCCGGCCACCTGGTCGGTGCCGAGGCCGAGCGCCGCCATCGCGGAGGTGAAGGTGCCGCCGGACTCGGTGAGCGCCAGGTTGAACAGCGAGGTGTCGCCGCCGCCCGACGCGATCGTGACCACCATCGTCTCGCCGATCGCCCGGCTGAAGCCGACGATGACGGCCGCCATCAGGCCCGACATCGCGGCGGGCAGCACCACCCGGATCGAGGTGGTGACCTTGCGGGCGCCGAGGCCCGAGGAGGCTTCCCGCAGCGCCAAGGGCACTGCCCGCAGGGCGTCCTCGGAGATGGAGGCGATCAGCGGGATCACCAGCAGGCCGACCGCGATGCCCGCCGCCAGCTTGTTGAAGAAGTTGATCTCGTGGAAGAAGCTGGTGAGGATCGACGGGGTGATGAAGCTGATGGCGAACACGCCGAGCACGACGCTGGGCACGCTGGCCAGCAGCTCGAGGGCGGGCTTCATCACCTTGCGCACCCGGGGATGCGCGTACTCGGAGAGGTAGATCGCAGCGCCGAAGCCCGACGGGACTGCCACCAGCATGGCGATGACGGAGATCTGCACCGAGTTGAC
Source organism: Acidimicrobiia bacterium (assembly GCA_022826045.1). GTDB lineage: Bacteria > Actinomycetota > Acidimicrobiia > Acidimicrobiales > Poriferisodalaceae > Poriferisodalis. The sequence goes on from JAJDVQ010000035.1 coordinate 13,962, forward strand.
CAGCAGCGTGCTGAGGTCGAACAGGCCCCGGCGGGGGAACCAGCCGATCTCGGTCAAGCTGTCGAAGGGCACCTGGCTGATGAATGTCCACGCCCCCGACGCGACCGTCCAGATGATGAGCGCGCTCACCAGCACGGTGGCAACGGCTGCGAGCGCGAAGACCCAGCGTGCCCCGGCCGACCAGGCCCGCCGGCCTGCCGATGTCCGCAAGTCGGCGGCGCTCAGGTTGGAGGAGTCCTGTGACATGGGGGCGTCATCTTATGAAGCGGCTCGTGTCAGGAACTGTCTCATTGCGGAACCCATTGCTTCCCGCTCCTGTTCGCTGCGCTCACGGCCGCTCGGGCTCCGGGAAACCACCGATGTCCCCCTCAGGAACTTCGGTGCACCTGAGGGGGACGATCAGCGGGAGGGAGGGGTCCCGGATCAGCGGGCCGGACCTGCGTGCGGCTTAGAAGGTCTTGCCGGTGGTCAGGTTGGCCCAGTTGCTGCGCGACTGCTCGAGGTCGGCAGGGTCGAGGTTGACGTAGCCGGCGTCGACCACGTAGGTCTGGCCCTCGTCGCTCAGCATGAAGTCGACGAACGCCTTGATGGCGGGGTCGGAGGCCTGCGCAGCGTCGATGTAGGTGTAGAGGAAGCGGGCGATCGGGAACTCGGCCGAGGCGATGGTCTCGGGCGTGGGCGCCACGCAGCCGTCGCCGCCGTCGACTTCCACCAGCTTCACCTTGTCGCGGTTCTCGTCGGCGAACGCGAAGCCCACCCAGCCGAGGCTGTGCTGGTTGCCGGCGATGCCGTCGATGATCACGTTGTCGTTGGCCGAGGCGTTGTAGTCGGGACGCACGGCGAAGCTCTCCTCAGCGTGGCCCTCTTCGACACGGTGCTCCCACACGCCCTCGAGGGCGATCTCGATGAAGCTGTCGAAGGTGCCCGACTCCTCGCCCGGGGCGAAGATCTCCAGAGCGCCGTCGGAGAACGGGCCGGTGCCGCCCAGCTCGGCGTTCAGGCTGTTGGCATCTGCCCATGAGCCGAACCCGGTCGACTCGATGCCGACCAGGCTGTAGAGGTCCTCGAAGCTCAGGCAGTCGACTGAGTCGTTGCTGACGGCAGTGATCACCGAGATGCCGTCGATGCCGACGCGCAGCTCGATGAACTCGATGCCTGCGGCGTTGATGTCTTCGGCCTCGGAGTCCTTGATCTGGCGGGAGCTGTTCCAGATGGGCACTTCGCCGGCCGCTGCGGCCTTGTGGCCGTCGCCCGAGCCGGGGCCTGAGACCGAGAACGCCACGTCGGGGTGCTGCTCGGAGAAGGCCTCGGCCAGCAGGTTGGTGACGGGCTCGACCGTCGAGGAGCCGGTGACGTCGATGGCGCCGCTGATCGACTCCATCATCTCGTCGCCCGAATCGTCGTCGGCCGACGCAGCCGCAGCCGCTGCGGCTGTCGTCGCAGGAACGCTGGCGGCGCCGTCGTCAGACGAGTCGTCGTCGCTGCCGCACGCAGCGGCTGCCAGAGCGAACGAGGTGAGCAGTGCCACGAGCAGCTTCGTGCCGCGGCGGGATGACAAGGGGGTCTTTCGCATGGACGCGCACGCTACGAACGGCCGGTGACATCACTGGTTGCGGCGGGTGAACGGTCGCCGCGGATGCCGTGAACAACCGGTGAACTGCTCGACGGGGCTCCTCGGCGAGGGAACTGCTCGTCAGAGCTACCCGACGTCTTCTTCGTCCTCGGGCATGCCGAGGTCCCAGTGCAGCTCGTAGTTCTCTCGCTCGGCGTCGCGCACCACCCGCTCGCGGTTGCGGCGGAACTGCGGATCATGCGGCGGCAGCAGCTGCAGGCGTGCGTTGGTGCGGCGGCGGAACTCCTCCACAGCGGCCTGGTCGCCGTAGATGCCCTCGATCTCCCAGTGGGGAGCGACGGGTCCCAGGTACACGACGCGGATGCCGACCTCAGGCGGGAGCTGCTCTTCTTCGGTGGCGATGTCGATCACGGCTGTCCTCATTCGGGGTCGCGCAAGGGTACCGATGTGTGCCTGCTGCGGAGGCGGCGAGACCGTGTACCTGAAGGTTTGATGAGAATCGCCGAATGAGGGAACCAGTTGGCTGTCTGGAGCGTTGGTTCTCACGATGCTGCAGGTCAGCCCGATATACGAGCCGCAGATGTTTCCCGCCTCGGACTCCGAGAGCGTGGCAGCCGAGTGGGTCACGCGACGCAACTGCGCCGACATCGACCCGAACGTCTTCTTCCCCAACGACGGCGCCGGCGTCATCGCCGCTCAGAAGGTGTGTGCCGAGTGCCCGGTGAAGGACCTCTGCCGGGAGTACGCACTTGCCAACAACATCGCCCACGGTGTGTGGGGCGGCACCTCAGAGCGGCAGCGCCGCCGGATCCTGCGAGACCGTCGTCGTGCGGCCAAGGCCGCCTGACTCAGGCGTCTTTGGACTTGGAGTCGCTCGATGAGCTGCCGTCGGCTTCCTTCTCGGCGTCGTTGACGCCCTCGCGGAATTCGCGCTGTGCCTGGCCCAGCGAGCGGGCCAGCTTGGGCAGCTTGGCGCCGCCGAAGAGCACCAGCACGATGATGAGAAGGATGAGCAGTTCGGGAGGCCCGAGTGCGATCGCCATCACGCTCGCGAGCGTACCAGTGCCCGGTCAGACGAAGAGCCGGCTGGACTGGCCGACCTGATACAGCCAGGAGGTCTCAGCCGGCGGCGGCCCGTCTCGTGAGCGCTCGCTGGCGGCGCACCCGGCGGCGCTCACGCTCGCTCATGCCGCCCCAGATGCCGAATTTCTCGCTGTTCTGGAGCGCGTACTCGAGGCAGTCGTCGCTCACGACGCAGCCCCGGCAGACGGTCTTGGCCTCGCGTGTGCTGGCCCCGCGCTCGGGAAAGAACAGGTCGGGATCGACGCCGAGGCAGTTGGCCTCGTCCCACCAGTTTCCTTCTGCTGCGTCGACGTCTTCTTCGATTGCAAATGACATTGCGCCTCCCGGGCAGTCCCTCGACAGGTGAACAGGTGTCGAGATTGCTGACCTGTAACTACAGGTATGTGACTTGCCATTGAACCCCATGGGTGTGACATGCGCAAGCGGCAATTTCGGCGCATCGAGAGAGCGCCGTTGCTGGGGGAAATCGGGCTCTCAGAACCCCGCCAGAGAGCCGCCAGCACACCGCCAGAGCTCAGCGTTCAACCGGCATCGCGGCCGATTCGGTGAGGCTGACATCGCCGACGAGGGCCCCGACCAGCGGGACCTCGGTCGGGGAGCGGTACTGCACCGTGACGCGTACGAGGTCACCGGTCACCTCCCGCTCGACGTCGAGGCGCGCCGGATCGAGCGGCGTCGCCTCCGTCACGGCGCTGCGGATGCCACTGAGCGACTGGTCGACGCTGGCGATGCGCGCACCCACCCGCGCGGCATGTGACACCAGCACGGCGTCGCGAGCGACGAGCGCCGTCTGGATGATGCACATGAGCAGCAGCACCAAGAACGGCATGAGCAGTGCCAGCTCGACGGTGGCCTGGCCCTGCTGCGGTTGGCCCTGCTGCGTTGCGGTCAGGAGACGGCTTTCGTCAGGTAGTTGAAGACGGCGTCGAGCAAGCGGCCGATCTTGCCGGTGCTGGTGGCCCAGGCAGTGACTGCCGCGACCAGCAGTGCGATGGCCCCGGTGAGCAGGGCGTACTCGGCGGTGGTCTGGCCGGATTCGTCTGCAGGGAGAGCCGGTGCGAGCCGGTGCGTGCGTCGCAGGGGTGTGACGCATGAGGCGGGTGTGACGGGTGAGTCAGTCATGGGAGCTCCTGTGGGATGTGTCATGGGCGATGGATGGATGGGGCACATACGCGGTTCACGCGCCGAACGCAGCGACCAGCACGGGCACGATCGCGACCAGACCGAGCGCCGGCAGCACGCACAGCACGAGGGGGAACAGCAACAGCACCGGCAGGCGGCGCACCCGGTGCTCGAGGCGGCGGCGCATGTCCTCGCGCAGCTCGCGCCCGAGACGGTCCAGCTCGAGCGCGAGCGGGATGCCGGTGCGCAACGAGCCCGAGACCGCCTCGGCGAACGCCCGGGCCCGCGGGCCGCAGGTGCTGCCGAAGTCGTCCAGGGCCTCGTCCAGCGGTCGGTCCGGCGAGCCGGCGAGCCGGCGTGCGGTCTCGTGTGCAGCGTCGCAGTGGGCCAGTGCGAGATGCAGCGACGCCGTGATCGACAGACCCGACGCCAGGGCCACGCCCATCACCTCGACGATCGCGGACAGCTCGGCCGCCACACGGTCCGGCCGGGCGCCCAAGCGCAGTCGGGCTGGGCGCAGCCGCCGGGCGCCGACAGCGCCGGGGCCGCCATCGGTGCTGACTGCCAGCAGCCGGGTGCGACGGCGAGCCGGCTCTGGCCGAATGACGAAACCGGCCCAGCCGGCAGCGACTGCAGCGAATGCCCCGACCACCACCGGATTCGTCAACACGACGCTGGAGAACACGCTCATCGCAGCGCCCGCCCGACCAGGGCGCGCATCCACGCCACGCCTGCCAGCTCTGCCAGCAGCGCTGCGCCGACGCAGAACCAGCCCAGCGGCGTGGAGGTGAGCACCTGTGCGGCGGCGCCCCCTTCGGCGAGCAACGCCAGCGCGACCGCCCACGGCAGCACCGCGACGACCCAGATGGACGCACGCGCTTGAGCGGCCTGCACACGGGCCTCGGCGGTCATGTCGGCTCGCGCTCGGCTGGTTGCTGCCACGCGGTCGAACAGCTGCGGCTGAGCCCCCACCCGGTCCGACGCCAGCGTGACCGCAGTCGACAGCAGTGCCGCATCGGAGGTCTGCTCGCGCGCAGCCCAGCGCTGCACGGCACGGCTGAGGGTGACCCCCCGCTCGTGCTCCTCGGCGATCTGGCCGAGCGGCCCAGACATCGGACCGTCCCCCGCAGCGTTGCCCAACGCCTGCAGCAGCGTGTCTCCCCCGCCCAGCCGGCGCGAGACCGCAGCGCAGAAGTCGCCCATGCGATCCGAACGCGCCTCGACCGCAGCTCGCTCGTGCCGTCTGTGGCGCCACGAGCGGTACAGGCCGCGCGCGGCGGGCGAGGTGAGCACCCCTGCCAGCGCCAGCAGCACGACGATCCGCACCACGTTTGCCAACCCTCATCAGGAGGCCACGGCCTGCACACCGGTCACGACGCGGCGCGCCGATCCGTCGGCATGCACCTCGTAGATCGCCGCGACGGTCCTGCGCCCGTCGGCGCAGCGGCTCATGTGAACCAGACCGTCGAGGACCGACGCGACATGGCTCGACACGTCGCCGACTGCGCCGCCTGCCCGGGCGAGCTGTTCGAGCCGCCACAGTGCATGGGACGGATCGTCGGCGTGCAGGGTGGACACCGAGCCCCGATGCCCGGTCGTGAGCGCCTGCAGCAGTGCAGCCGCCTCAGGACCGCGCACCTCGCCGATCACCAGGCGATCAGGCCGCATCCGCAGCGCCGCGACCACCAGCTCGGCCATGGTCACCGCGCCGACCCCGTCGACATTGGGCGGCTGGCCCTCGAGCCGCACGGTGCCGTCGCCCAGCCGGGGCAGCTCCGCGGCTTCCTCCACCACCACCAGTCGCTCGGAGGAAGCCACCGCAGCCAGCAGGCTCGCCAGCAGCGACGTCTTGCCGGTGCTGGTGGGACCGAACACGATCAGGTTGGCACGCTGCGCGACCAGTCCGCGCAGGCACGCTGCTTCGGGCGGCGCGGCCAACTCGTCGAGCTGGCGCACGTCGGCAGGAAAGCGCCGCAACGTGATGTAGGGGCCGTCCACCGCGACCGGCGGCACGGCGATGTGGCAGCGCGTGCGGTCATCCAGCCGAACGTCCACCATCGGCAGTCGGCGGTCGACACGTCGCCCCGTCGGCCCGAGCAGGTACTCGACCAGGCGGTGCACCTCCGCCGCGCTGATCCGGCCCACCACCGACAGGGCGCCGCGCCGTTCGATCGTGATCGGCCCCGGTCCGTTGATCATCACCTCGGTCACCTCGTCGTCGGACCAGATGTCCGCCAGCGGGCCGATGCCGGCCAGGCGGGCCAGCACCTCCGAGACGAGCTCGGCGGCGTCGTTGCGGTCGAGCAACGGTGCGGCGGTGTCCACCGCCGCGGCCACGTCACGCGGCTCGGGCGCAGGCGCCGGCAGGAATCGCTCGTGGATCTGCTCGACGAACGTCCGGCTCGCGGGGTGACCGGGTACGGCTCGGCTTCTGCGGCTCACAGGAAGACGTCCAGCGAGCGTGCGGGCTTCGCGCCGCGATCCAGCAGCAATCCTGCATCGGCCCAGCGCGAGACAGAGCGGTCGACGGCCAGGACCGCATCGGCGTGACGGCCCAGCGCGGCCTCGATGTCGGCCAGGCCCAATGCCCGCTGCGTGTCGGTGAGCACGATGACGTCATCGACCTGCGCCACCAGATCACGCGCCCGGTGCAGGGCTTGGTAGCAGCAGGTCATCGTGAGCAGGCGTCTCACCCGTGGACCCGACACCTGCGACAGGGCAGTGCGGCCGCGGCCCGCGTCGATGATGTTGACCCGCGGCTTGCCGGCAAGCAGCGACCACAGCGTGGCGAGCCGGGATGCGTCGATGTCGCCGCTGCCGCGTGGCAGCAGGCTGATGCCCGGCGCGACATCGACCGCCAATGCCGATGCGGACCCCAGTGACAGCTCGGAAGCCGCGGTCCATTCGGCGATGCCCGGCAGGTCGGGCGCGGTGCCCAGCACCACGCCGAAGTCGCCGGTGAGATCGGCCAGCACGACGTCGCGGCCCGAACGCTTCGCGCTGACCGCAGCCAGCAGGGCCGTCACGGTGTTGCCGACGCCGCCCTTCGCACCAAGGTATGCATAAATCATTGATATCCCCAATAATCATTTAGATTGACTGAAATTTCATTGAGGCTCATCCTTGCCGATGTGAGGCAGCGCGATCAAATGAGTTTTTTGGACAGTCCGCCGATCTCGACACCCGGGGCAACTTCGGGTGGCGCGACGACCGGCGGTGGGCAAAGATGACCGGCGGAGGTGTCTGAGCGCCTGGTGGGCTCCCCCGCCTTCAAAGCGGGCGGGACGGGTGATCCCCGTCCGGCGGGTTCGATTCCCGTCCACCTCCGCCAATCATTCGCCGGGCGCGTGCGGAGTTCACGACGCGTCCGCATAACATTCGCTGTGCCGATGCCGTCGGCTCACCCCTCACAGAGGACGAAGCACCATGAAGAAGCTGCTGCTCGCCGTGATCGTCGGCGCTCTGATCGCCATCGTGGTCCGCCGCCTGTCCGAGGCGTAAGCCGGTCGGCGCGGCGTTCAGGCGCTCGCGACCGCTCTCGGCTCCGTCGCGTGGCCCGCTGGACCGACGCGTTGCTGGCCTGACCGACAGGCGGCTCGCTAGACCGACAGCAGGTCGCGTGCGCCGGTGTCGGTGCTGGGATGACGCAGCTTGGACATCGCGCGGGCTTCGATCTGACGGATGCGCTCACGGGTGAGCTGGAAGTGCTCGCCCACTTCTTCAAGCGTGCGCGGCTCCCCGCGGTCGAGCCCGTAGCGGAGCTTGAGGATCTCGCGCTCGCGCTCGTCCAGCGGTGACAGCAGCCGCGTGATCTCGCTCGGCAGCAGCGTGGTGGCCGCCACCTCGAACGGCGACTCCGCTGCGCGGTCCTCGACCACATCGCCCAGCTCGGCGTCGCTGTCCTCGCGCAGCGGCTCCGACAGCGACAGCGGCTCAGCGGCGAAGCGCAGCGCCTCGGTGACCTTCTGCTCGGGCATGTCGACTTCGATCGCCAGCTCGCCGAGCGTGGCGGGGCGGCCGTACTTCAACTCGAGCCGCGAGCGGGCCTTCTGCAGGCGAGCCAGCGTGTCGCCGGCGTGCACGGGCAGCCGGATCGTGCGGCCGGTGTTCGCGATGCCGCGCGTGATCGCCTGTCGAATCCACCAGGTCGCGTAGGTCGAGAACTTGAAGCCCTTGCGCCAGTCGAACTTCTCGACCGCGTGCATCAGGCCCAAGTTGCCTTCTTGGATGAGATCCAGCAGCGGCAGCCCCGACGCTTGGTACTTCTTCGCGATCGACACCACGAGCCGCAGGTTGGACTGCACGAAGGTGCGCTCGGCGCGGGCGCCTTGCTGCTGCGCTCGCACGAGACGGCGGCGCTGCGCGCTGGAGATGTCGCGGGCGGACTCGAGCGAGTCCTTGGCGGCGATGCCCTTCTCGATCAGCTGCGCGAGCCGGACCTCATCGTCCTTGTTCAGCAGGGGGTACTGGCCGATATCGGTCAGGTACAGGCGGACGAGATCCTCCTCGTCACGTTCGACCCTCTCTTTGGCCACCGCGCCACCTCGCTGGTCGTCCCCCGGCTTGACTTGCGACCGGTTTCTGCAGTTGCTCCCCCGGCGAGGGGTGAGCGTACCTATCACTCGCACCGATGCCTCCGCGCGCCGGTGCTTGCGTAGGGTGAGCCAATGTCAGTGCGCGTCGGACTAGCGCAACTGAACCTTCGTCTCGGCGATCTGGATGGGAACGCTGAGATGGTTGTGGCTGCCTATGACTCTGCAGTTGCTGATGGCGCGCAGGTGGTGGTGTTCAGCGAGCTGACGGTTACTGGGTACCCGCCTGAAGATCTGTTGCTGAAGCCTGCGTTTGTGGAGGGGGCTGCGGCGGCGCTGGAGCGGATTGCTTCCCATGCGGGCGAGGTGCCGGCGGTGGTGGGATTTCCTGAGGACGCCGGCCTCGATGGACCGATTCGGCTGTGGAACTCGGCCGCTCTGTGCTGGGACGGGGCGGTGCGCGGCGTGTATCGCAAGCATCTGCTGCCCAACTACGCCGTGTTCGACGAGCAGCGTTACTTCGTACCGGGCAGCGACGTCGGGCCGCTGTTGAGCGTCGACGGGGTGACGGTGGGCGTCTCGATCTGCGAGGACTTGTGGGGGCCGCCTCGGACTGCTGATGCGGCTGCCGAGGACGGCGGGCTGCCCTCGATCGTGGGGGGCGAGGCCGACACGAGCCCGGCTCTGGCGCAGGTTGCGATGGGGGCGCAGCTGCTGGTGAACCTGAATGGGTCGCCGTACCGGCGGGGCAAGCAGGCTGACCGGGAGGCGGTGGCACGGACGCGAGCCGCGGCGCTGGGAGTGCCTGCCGTGTATGTGAACCAGGTGGGCGGGCAGGACGAGCTGGTCTTCGACGGCAGCTCGTTCGTGACCGACGCCGGCGGGGACGTCGTGTGCCGGCTGCCCGCCTTCCGCGAGCAGGTTGCTGTGTGCGAGATCACGGTCCCCGGTGGCGATGTGGCAGCCCCGGAGGGCGCAGCGGGCGCAGCGTGCAGTGTGCTGGTGCCGATGCTGGATCCGCTGGATGAGGTCTGGCAGGCACTGGTGGTGGCGACCCGTGACTACGTGCGCAAGAACGGCTTCGCCGATGTCGCGGTGGGTCTCTCCGGCGGCGTCGACTCGAGTGCCGTGGCCGCCATCGCCGCCGACGCGCTCGGGCCGGACCACGTGCATGGCGTCTCGATGCCGTCGCGCTATTCCAGCGAGGGGTCGCGAACCGACGCCGCCCAGCTCGCAGCGAATCTCGGCATCGACTTCCGCACGGTGCCTGTCGAGCCGGCGCACGCTGCGCTGGCCGGAATGCTCGACGCGCCTGCTGGGGGCAGCGGGTCGCCGACCGATCCTGCGGACAGCGCCGCCGCCGATCTGACCGATCAGAACCTCCAGAGCCGCATCCGTGGCGTGCTGCTGATGGCGCTGTCGAACCGGTTCGGCTGGCTGGTGCTCACCACCGGCAACAAGACCGAGACCTCCGTGGGCTACACCACGCTGTACGGCGACACCGCCGGGGCGTACGCGGTCATCCGGGACGTGCCCAAGCTGCTGGTGTACGAGCTGTGCCGCTGGCGCAACCGCCAGGGCGACGGCGAACGCATCCCGCAGGAATGCATCGACAAGCCACCCTCGGCCGAGCTGCGGCCCGACCAGCGCGACGACCAGAGCCTGCCGCCATATGAGCTGCTGGATCCGCTCGTGGAGGCGTATGTGGAAGGCGACCTGAGCGCCGCCGAGGTCGTGGAGGTTGCGCGCCGGCACGGCGCGGACCCCGAGCTCGTGCACCGCGTGACTCGGCTGGTCGACATCGCCGAATACAAGCGGCGCCAGTCGCCGCCCGGTCCTCGCATCACCGCCAAGAGCTTCGGCAAGGACCGGCGGATGCCGATCACGAACTTCTTCCGCTGAGCTGGACCGCAGCAGGCGCAGGGGCCAGGCCAGGGCTTCGACTTGGCTGGCCGTCAGGCGAGGGCTTCGCCGATCGTCTCGCTGAGCAGGCGGGTCACCACGTAGGGATCGGCGTTGGCGTTCGGCCGGCGATCCTCGATGTAGCCCTTGCCGTCCTGGTGGACCTGCCAAGGGATGCGCACCGAGGCGCCGCGGTCTGACACGCCGTAGCTGAAGGTGTCGTACCGCTGGGTCTCATGCTCACCGGTGAGGCGCAGCTCGATGCCGTAACCGTAGCCGGCGATGTGCTGCTCGGGCTTGCCCGGCGCACCCAGCGACTCAGCAGCCTTCACCACGGCGTCGTAGTTCTCGCGCATCGCCTGGGTGGACACGTTGGTGTGCATGCCCGCACCGTTCCAGTCGCCCTGCATGGGCTTGGCGGCCAGGCTGACCTCGATCTCGTGATCCTCGCCGGCGCGGTACAGCAGGTAGCGGGCCAGCCAGATCTCGTCGCCCGCGGTCAGCGCGTCGACCGGGCCGATCTGAAACTCCCACTGGCCGGGCATGACCTCGGCATTGGTGCCCGAGATGTTCAGGCCCGCCTCGATGCACCATGTGGTGTGCTGCTCCACGACGTCACGGCCGTGGATGCGCAGCGCGCCCACGCCGCAGTAATACGGGCCCTGCGGACCGGGGAAACCGTTGGGCGGGAAGCCCGAGGGCCACTTGGTGACCGGGTCGAGCATGGTGTACTCCTGCTCGAGACCGAACCAGAAGTCCTGATCGCCGTACTGGTCGAGGATCGCTCGGGTCTTGGCCCGCATGTTGGTGGGGTGCGGCTCCATCGTCTCGGGCACAAAGGTCTCGCACATCACCATGATGTCGTTGCCGCCCCGCAGCGGATCGGGACATTGGTAGACCGGCTGCAGCACGACATCGGAGTCGCTGCCCTCGGCCTGGTTGGTGCTCGAACCGTCGAAGCCCCAGATGCCCGGCTGCTCGCCGTCAGCCAGGACTCTCGTCTTGGAACGCACTTCGGCCGTGGGCTCTGTGCCGTCCGTCCAGATGTACTCGGCGCGATAGGCCACTGCATGCTCCTTCGCTGCATTCTGTTGCGGGATGAAGATGTGAACAGGACTGGGCCGCTGTGCCTGCGAGCCAGCGAAGGCCGGCCCGGTTGGCGGCTGACACCGAATGTCCGTGCGCACGATACAAACGAGCCAGAGTTTCCGGGCCATTGCCCAAATGTGAACAGCGCGTGAAGCTGGCTGCGAACTCTGGACCAGCCGACAGCGCGCCGCCGACAATGGGGCCTCACCCAACTGCCTCAGGGCACCCGGGCCAGGGGAGGCCGCCGTGACGATCTCGAGTCGTGAACGACCGCAGGACTACGTGCTGCGCCGTGTCACCGAACGCGGCGTGCGCCTCATCCGCCTGTGGTTCACCGACGTGGCCGGGCAGCTCAAGTCGTTCGCCATCTCGCCCGCCGAGCTCGAGACGGCCTTCGAGCAGGGCATGGTGTTCGACGGCTCCTCCATCGAGGGCTTCAGCCGCATCGCCGAGGCGGACATGGTGGCGCGGCCCGATCCCGAGACCTTCGAGCTGATGGCCTCGCGCAGCGGCCAGAACGGCGAGGACATCTCGGCGCGCATGTTCTGCGACATCACCGGCGCCGACGGAACCCCCTTCGACGGCGACCCCAGGGGTGTGCTGCGCCGGGTCATGGACCGGGCGCACGCCGCGGGATACACGTTCTACGTCGCGCCCGAGATGGAGTACTTCCTGTTCGAACCCGAACGCGTCGACGGCCAACCCGTGCCGCTCGACGGCGGCAGCTACTTCGACCTCACCACCGCTGACATCGCGTCGGACATCCGCCACCGCACCCTCAGCGCGCTCGAGACCATGGGCATCCCCGTCGAGTACTCGTTCCACGAGGACGCCCCCTCGCAGCACGAGATCGACCTGCGCTACGCCGACGCGCTCACCATGGCCGACAGCGTGATGACCTTCCGGCTGCTGGTGCGCGAGATCGCTTTCGAGCACGGCGTGCACGCCACCTTCATGCCCAAACCCCTCGCCGGCGTGCAGGGCTCGGGCATGCACACCCACCTGTCGCTGTTCTCCGAAGGACGCAACGCCTTCAGCGATCCCGGCGCCGCCGACGGACTCTCCGACGTGGCACGGGGCTTCGTGGCGGGACTGCTCACCCACGCGCGGGAGATCACCGCAGTCACCAACCAGCTCGTCAACAGCTACAAGCGGCTGATCACCGGGTACGAGGCGCCTGTGGCGATCTCGTGGGCACGCAGCAACCGCGCGGCGCTCATCCGGGTGCCGCCGACCCGCGCCGAGCGGGAAGAGTCAACACGGGTCGAGTACCGCGCACCGGACCCCGCCTGCAACCCGTACCTCGCCTTCGCGGTGATCCTGGCCGCCGGGCTGACCGGCATCGAGCAGGGGTACGAGCTGCCGCCCGAGACCCCCCCCTCGATCACCGGCTGCAGCGACCACGGGGGCCCGTCCTACGGCCATCACCTGCCCGCCTCGCTCGACGAAGCGCTCGACGAGATGGAAGGCAGCGCGCTGATGGCCGAGACGCTGGGTCAGCACCTGTTCCGATGGTTCCTGCGCAACAAGCGGCGAGAATGGTCGGCGTACCAGACACAGGTGACTCAATTCGAGTTGGACAATTACTTCGCCGCTGTGTGAAGTTGCCTGTCCCGACTGGAATGTGCCTGACTGGAGTGTGACCGTGTACGCCGTTCACCCCGCCGCTGTCAGCGCCGAGCTGGCGCAGTTCCTGGACCTCGGCGGCTACGCCTGGAAGCCGGTGGCCACCACGGCCGACGTGACGGCGGGCGCGCCGCCCGAGGGCTGGGCGGGAGCGATCATCCGGCTGGGCGGCGGCGACCCGAACAGCGAGAGCACAGGCGGCGGGAGCGGCACCGATGTGGCCTGGGCGGTGGCGCGGGCGCTGCGGGAGCACGCTGCGGCCACGCTGGGTGTGCTGGTGCTGGTGCGCGGCAACGCGCTCGACGAGCTGACCATGCGCGACGAGCTGTTCGACGACTTCTGCCTCGACCCGTTCCACCCGCGCGAGCTCGAAGCCCGCTTGACGCACCTGGCCGCCGCATCGAGCGGCGGGCCGACCGAGATCATCGAGTACGGGCCGCTGCGCATCAATCTCGACACCTACGAGGCGGTGGTGGACGAGCGCCCGCTCGACCTCACCTACATGGAGTACGAGCTGCTGCGCTTCCTGGCATCTCAGCCGGGGCGGGTGTTCACCCGTGAGGCGCTGCTGAACCAGGTGTGGGGGTACGAGTACTACGGGGGCGCGCGGACGGTGGACGTTCATGTGCGGCGGCTGCGGGCGAAGCTGGGCGAGGAGAACGCCGACTTGATCCAGACCGTCCGGTCGGTTGGGTACCGGCTCGGGACGTATCGCTGGCGCTAGTTCGTTTGGCGCGCGCCCGGGGTGGGCGTCAGACGTTGGTTTCCAGGAGGGAGCTGCCTTCGTGGCGCTGTTCGGCGTCGTCGGTGAGGAGCTTGCCCAGGGCTGCTGCTACTGCTGCCAGTGAGATCGTGATGATGAAGGGGCTCAGCAGGAGCACTGCCACGATGACGATGGCGCCGACCATGAATCGCAGCGTACTGATGCGCGGTGTGCGGCGTGACTATTCGGGGAGGTGGGCGATGGCTTCGATCTCTACCTCGGCGCCGAGGGGGAGGGCGGCTACGCCGATGGCGCTGCGGGCCGGGCGGTGGTCGCCGAAGGCTTCGGCGTAGATCGAGTTGATGAGCGAGAAGTTGCCGATGTCGGTCATGAACACGAGGCACTTGACCACGTCGTTGAGGGTGCCGCCGGCCTCTTCGAGGGCCTCGACGACGTTGGCGAGCACGGCTCGGGCCTGAGACTCCACGCCTTCGACGAGTGCGCCGTCGGCGAGGCCGATCTGGCCGGAGACGAACACGAAGTCGCCGGCCCGGTACCACTTCGAATAGTGAGCGACTGGTGCGGCCATGGGCGTTGCCCCTGTTCTGTCAGCCTGTGTTGTTCAGGAAATGGTGCCGGTGTTGGACGTGATGTGGTCGAGGGTGACGAAGATGGCCAGGCGGCGCTCCTTGGCCATCACCCGGTCGTACTCGTCCCAGTCCTCGTGGGTGCCGCCGGCCGAGCGGAACACGTCGCGCAGCAGCTCGGGAATGTCGGTGACGCCTTCGGCCGGGTCGTCGAGGCCGATGAGCTGCGCTGTGCCGTGGACGGCCACCCAGTCCCACCGGTGGCGGAAGGCGACTGCGGCGCGGGGGTCGCTGCGCAGCAGGCGGGCCTTGCGGGCGTTGGCACGCACGACGCAGGCCACGCTGGTCTCGCCGGTTACGGGGTTGTCCATCACGCCGGCGTTGATGATGGATACGTGGGGGCTTCCGCTCGCGTCTAGGCAGACGAAGCTGCACAGGCCGTTTTCTGCGGCTACTAGGCGGCGGAGTTTGTCTTGTGCTGGTTCTGCCATCGGTGGGTGACGCTAGCGCAGTGGCGTCGATTGGCCGGTGGGGAGTTGGGCGGGTGCTCCGCGGCTGAGCCAGGTGGCTGCTGCTGCTGCTGCGAAGACTGCGTTGCCTGCTTGGACAGGGGGTTGTTGCGAGGGTTTGATCGTGACGTCTATGTGAGGGGTGTCGGCTGAGCGGGCTATTCCGAAGCTGCGGATTGTCAAGTCTTGGACTTGGCCTTCGTTGTCGACTGTGAGCGACTCTGAGGTGACCCAGCTCCAGGCCATGTGGCTCGCGCCGATTGCGTAGCTGCGCAGGGTGACCTGGTCGAGGGGGTTGCCTGCGTCGATGTGCACGTCGATGCCGTCTGGGCTGACTGTGGCTCGTGCGGTAGCGCCTTCGGGCGATGTGACCTCGACTGTGGCGGTGGTTGCTTCGAGTGATTCGCCGGTTTGCAGGCGGTTCAGGGCTGCGGCGAGCATTTGGGCTTCGGCCCAGACTGCTGCGCGGAGGTTCATTGACGTTGGTGGGCCTGGTACTGCTACTTCGACTATTTCGGCTTTGGGCAGCACTGCTTGCAGCGCTTCGGTTGCGCCGGGGGTGCGGGCTATTCGGATGATGCCGGTGCCGTCGGTTTGCAGGGCTGCTGCTAGGGGTGGGCGCTTGGGGCCGCGGCGGACGGTGTCTTCTCTTGACCAGAGGACACGGACTGGTTGGTTGAGGTTGTTGGCTAGCTGCCTTGCCTCTTCGCCGACTGGTGACTCGGCTTTGCCGCCGAAGGCTCCTCCGTTGGCTAGGGGGTCGGAGGGATTGCCGCCGGGTTCGCACCAGGCGGCGTCGGTTTCTAGGTAGGCGGGTTCGGTCCAGCAGGTGGCGAGCTGGACGTCCCATTGGGCGCCGGGCGGGGGCTCGGGGATCTGGATGGGCGGGGTGGGTTCGAGGGTGGTTCGGCGGCCTTGGACTTTGCCGGCTTGGCGGCGGGCTTCGGTGAGGCTCTCGGCCGCGTGCCAGTTGGCGTCTGGGCCGGTGATGGCGGAGAGCGTGCCCGGCGGTGCGCCGTCGGCACCGAAGTCGTACCCGCCGAGGACGCTGGCCGGGACCGATCGCTGGGGTCCGCCGGTCTCGATCGACGCGCGGCGGGCGGCTGCGTCGGGATCGCGGTCGGTCGTATCCGCGGATGGTGGTGCGGCGGCGGTGGCCGCGGGATCGCGCACGGAAACCTGGGACGGCGTGGCGGCGTGTGCGGCGGCTTCGCGGATGGTTTGCCAGCCGGTGCAGCGGCAGAGGTGTGCCGCCAGGGCCTTGTCGACCGTGGCGCGATCAGCGAGGTCGGCGCCTCGGCGTTCGTGGCCGACGAACCGGCAGACGATGCCGGGGGTGCAGAAGCCGCATTGGGATGCGCCGCAGGCGAGGAACGCGTCGGACCATCGTTGCTGCTCGTCGGGGCTCAGACCGGCGGCAGTGGTGACGTGCCGCCCGGCCACCCGGCGTGCCGGGGTGACGCATGCAACGCGGGGCGCGTCGTCGACCAGCACGGTGCAGCAGCCGCATTGGCCCTGCGGGCTGCAGCCGTCGAGCACCGCCTCGATGCCGAGGCGGTCGCGCAGCACGCCGAGCAGCGTGTCGCCGTCGTCGGGAACCTCGACGGCGCGACCGTCGACAGTGAACTGGAGTGATTCGCCGGTCTGCGCCAATCGCCCGGCCGATGCAGGCTCGGGCAGTTCTGGACTGGGTTGCGGGTGGCTCAGCTGAACGAGTTGCCGCAGCCGCAGGTGCGCTGCGCGTTCGGGTTGTCGATCGCGAAGCCCGATCCCATCAAGCCGTCGGTGAAGTCGAGCGTGGCGCCTTCGAGCAGCTGCGCGCTCATCGGATCGGACACGACCTTGACGTCGCCATAGGCCTGGGACATGTCGTCGTTGGCCACCTCGGAATCGAAGAACATCTCGTAGCTGAAGCCCGAGCAGCCGCCCGGCCGAACGGCAACGCGCAGCGCCAGCTCGGTCTCGCCGCCGGCCTCGGACAACTCCTGGGCGATGAGCTCGTGGACCTTTTCAGCGGCGGTATCGGTCAGGGTGATCACAACAGCGACTCCCGAATCAGCCCCACATGGGCAAACGTTCTGCGACCGATGCTAGTGCCATCTGGCCCTTTTGCACCGGCGAGCGCCGTGCGCAGATGCTGTTCGACGAGCCCGGCGGAGGAGCCGCGGCATGCGCCGACTCGTGGGCCCGCGCACAGCGCCATTACCCTGCGCTCCGTGAGCGCGTCCACCGATGCTCCGGAGAATGACGAGGCGATGATCGCCATCCTGCGGGGCGTCATGGATCCCGAGCTGGGCGACAACATCGTCGACTTGGGCATGGTGCGCAACGCCTACCGCGAGGGCACCACCGGGCACGTGACCGTGGCATTGACCACCGCCGGCTGCCCGCTGCGTGCCACCATCAAGCGAGACTGCGAGACGAGAGTCGCCGGGCTGGCGGGCATCGAGAACGTGCGGCTGCACTGGGACGAGCTGAACGCTGCCGAGAAAGCCCGGGTGATGGAACGCGCCCGGCGCACTGCGCGCGACAACGCCGCGCCGACGCAAGTGCACGCCAGCACACGGGTGCTGGCCGTGGCGTCGGGCAAGGGCGGCGTGGGCAAGTCGTCGGTGACGGTGAACCTGGCTGCGGCGCTGGCCGCACGCGGCTTCGTCGTGGGCGTGCTCGACGCAGACATCTGGGGGTTCAGCATTCCCCGGATGCTCGGCATGGAGGGGCGCCTCGGCGCCCGACCCCCGGCCGACGGCGAGGAGCGGGGCAAGATCGTGCCCGACGAGCGCCCGGCCGGCGAGGGCCTGCTGAAGGTGGTCTCCACCGGGCTGCTGGTGGAAACCGAGGAAACCGCCCTGATGTGGCGGGGGCTCATGCTGGCCAAGGCCGTGGAGCAGTTCCTGCACGACGTGGACTGGGGCGAGCTCGACTACCTGCTCATCGACATGCCACCCGGCACCGGCGACGTGCAGATGGCGCTCGCGCGGCTGCTGCCGCAGGCCGAGATGCTGGTGGTGACGACGCCTGCGCTGAGCGCGCAGAAGGTGGCGGTGCGCGTGGCCGACATGGCCCGCCGCAGCCACATGCCGATCGTGGGAGTGGTGGAGAACATGGGTGCGTTCACCGCACCTGACGGCCAGCGGTGGTCGTTCTTCGGCGAGGGCGGCGGGGAGCGCCTGGCTGCCGATCTGGGCGTGCCGCTGCTGGGCTCGATCCCCTTGGAGCCTGCGGTGTCCGCCGGCGGCGATGCCGGCGAACCGGTGACCGGCAATGGGCCCGGCGGGCCGGCGGGCCAGGTGTTCGAGGCGATCACCGAGCTGCTGGTGACCGAGATCTGCCCGCCCGTGGACATGGGCACCTGCACCGCTCGCATGGACGGGCCCATTCCCGTCACGCTCAGCGCACGCCGCGGCTGAAGCGAGGCCGGGCGATGAGGCCGCCGTCGGTGAACGACCTGGCGCTGCGGATCGCGGACGTGGGCTTGCCGCACCCGCTGCTGGTCATCGCCGCCCGGGCGGCCATTGCCGCCGGCGACCCCGACTCGGCCGCCGACGAAGCACACCGGCTGCGCCGCAGCCTGCTGGGGCCTGCGGTGAACGCCACCGGCGTCTTGCTGCACACGAATCTGGGCCGAGCTCCGCTCGGTCATCAACACAGTCGAGTTCCGCTCGGGAATCAGCACAGTCAAGCGCTGCTTGATCTCGAACATGACAGTGCGGTGCGGTTCAGCAACCTGGAGTTCGACTTGGCGTCGGGACGGCGCGGCTCGCGCACCACGCACGCGTCGCTGCTGCTGGCAACCCTGACCGGCGCAGAAGCGGCGCTCGTGGTCAACAACTGCGCTGCCGCGGTGACGCTCGTGCTGGCGGCCCTGGCCCGCGACCGCGGCGTAGCCGTGTCGCGCGGCGAGCTGGTGGAGATCGGCGGCGGCTTTCGCGTGCCCGAAGTGATGGAGCAGTCGGGCGCACGGCTCGTGGAGGTGGGCACCACCAACCGCACCCGGGCCGCCGACTACCTGGCCGCCGCCGAGCGTGACGATGTCGCACTGCTGCTGAAGGTGCATCCGTCCAACTACCGGATCACCGGCTTCACCGAGGAAGCCGACGTGGCGGACCTCGCGAAGATCGGACCACCGGTGGTGTCCGATCTGGGCTCGGGCCTGCTGGACGAACGCTGCGACTGGCTGGGCCAGCGCCCCGACTGGCTGGCCGACGAGCCGGGCGCCCGCCAGACGCTGGCAGCGGGCGCGGCGCTGGTGACATTCTCGGGCGACAAGCTCATGGGCGGCCCCCAAGCCGGGATCATCTGCGGCCGGGCCGACCTGATCGCAGCGTGCGCGGCGCACCCGCTGATGCGGGCCTTCCGGCCCGGATCGCTGGTGCTGGACGCGCTGCAGTCGGTGGCACTGGCGTACCTGCGCCGCGATGCCGACGCGATCCCGTTCTGGCGCATGGCCAGGGTGCCGGTCGAGGAGCTGGCCCAGCGCGCCGAGGCGCTCGGCGTGGGCCGGCCGTCGCGAACGACGGCGCTGGCGGGTGCCGGGTCGCTGCCCGGCCAGGAGATCCCCTCTGCCGGCATCGAGCTCGACGGCGACTACGCGGCTGCGCTGCGAGCGTTCGACCCGCCGGTGATCGCTCGTGTCAACGAGCAGACCACCGTGATCGACCTGCGCACCGTCGATCCCGCCGACGACGCCGTCGTGGCAGCCGCAGTCCGCCAAGCACTCAGCCAGCAGTAGAGAGCCGCTGCTTCTGACCCGCAGGCCGTCTCGACGTGCGCCAGCGCGAGATCAGAAATTCATGAGAGTCATGGACGTTCTGTCTGCCAGCATGACAAGAGCCGCACCCCGAAGAGTGCGGCTCTCGTGGGGCTACCGCTGGTGCGGCGAGCCGGCCTGAAATCTGGCCTCGGGCGGTTCGATTCCGCCTAGCTCCACCAGCGACCTTACGGCCGCACCGGCAGGATACACAAGTCGATTTCGCTGCTGAGACGACGGCTGCGCAGTTCGACACTGACGGTCCTGGCGGGGCAAGCTGGCAGCGTGCATATCGTCGGCACTGCAGGTCATGTGGACCACGGCAAGTCGACGCTGGTGCGCGCCCTCACCGGCACCGATCCTGACCGGCTGGCCGAGGAGAAGGAGCGCGGGCTCACCATCGACCTCGGCTTCGCGTTCTGCATGCTGCCGTCGGGCCGGCAGGTCAGCTTCGTGGACGTGCCCGGTCACATCCGCTTCGTGAAGAACATGCTGGCCGGCGTGGGGGCGGTGGACGCCTCGCTGTTCGTGGTGGCGGCGCCCGAAGGCTGGAAACCGCAGTCGGCCGAGCATCTGGCGATCCTGGAACTGCTCGGCATCTCGCACGGCGTGGTGGTGCTCAGCCAGATCGGCCTCGTCGACGACGAGCTGGCCGAGCTGGCCCGGCTGGACATCGTCGACCACGTCGAGGGCACGTTCCTCGAGCATGCGCCGGTGGTGGCCACCGATGCCATCGACGGCACCGGGCTGGACGAGCTGCGCGGCGCGCTCGACGACCTGTGCACCGCCACGCCTACCGCAGCCGACCGCGGCCGGCCCCGCCTGTGGATCGACCGGTCATTCGCCGCGACCGGGGCGGGACGGATCGTGACCGGCACGCTCGCAGGCGGCAGCATCTCGGCCGGCGACGCGCTGCGCACGGCGCCCGGCGGCCGAGCGGCACGGGTGAGAGCGATCCAGACCCAGAGCACGGGCGTCGAGCGCATCGGTCCAGGACACCGTGTGGCGCTCAACCTCACCGGTGTCGACGCCGACGACCTGGGACGCGGCATCGCCCTGGTGCGATCCGACCAATGGCATCACACCCGCAGCGTGGACGTGGAGCTGACCGTGCTCGGCAGCCTCGGCAGCGACGTGACCCGGCGGGGCGCCTACGCCCTGTACCTCGGGTCGGGCGAGTGGCCGGTTCGGCTGCGCGTGCTCGGACCCGAGCGCATCGCCCCCGGCCAGACCGGATACGCCCGGCTGCACCTGCCCGTCGCACTGCCGATCGTGATGGGCGACCGCTTCGTGCTGCGGGACTTCGGCCGCGGCCAGACCGTCGGCGGCGGCACCGTGCTGGACCCCGATCCCCAGCTGCGGGCTGCGGTCGCCAAGCCCGACGCCCGCCCCGAGCGCCTGCTGGCCGAACGCGGCTGGGTGAGGGCGGCGCATCTCGAGCGCCTCACCGGCCAGCGCTTCGAGCCCGTCTTGGGCGACTGGGTCGCACCTGCCGAACTCGTGGACGCACTGCTCGACGACCTGCGAGAACAGGTCTCCGGCGCGGGACCGCTGGGGCTGGACACGGCCGGGCTGGACGGACGCCAGCGCCTCGCTCTCGAGTCTTTGGACGGGATCGTGGTCGAGGCCGGGCGTGCCCGGCAGGCCGACGCTGCCGATGTCCTGGCCGACCATCCCGTCATCACGGCACTCGCAGGGACGCCGTTCTCGCCGCCCGAGCCGAGCGGTGTCACCCAGCAGGAGCTGCTGGCGCTGGCCCGCCGGGGGGATCTGATTCACACGGACGGCATCTGGTTTGCCGCCGCGGCGATCAAGGCAGCAGCGGAGCAGATTGCCGCGCTTCTGGCCGACCAGCCTGACGGCGTGACTGTGGCAGAGATCCGCGAAGCACTCGGCACGACTCGCAAGTACGCGCTGCCACTGGTGGGCTACCTGGACCGGACGGGGGTGACACGCCGGCGGGGGGACCTGCGCATCGCCGGGCCGCGAATGCCCCAGGCATCTCAATGAACACTTGTTGAGGGAGAGAGCGCCGCGTGGGGCCGTGCACTCATCGGCGTGCCGCGTCGGTCAGGACGCGGGGTGTTGCTAGTTGCCGTCGGTGCGCAGGAGCAGCATGTTGCGGCGCTCGATCTCGTTGCGCCCGCCCCAGATGCCGTGGGCCTCGCCGACGTCCAGCGCATGCTCCAGACAGTCGATCACCACCGAGCACTGGCCGCAGATGGACTTGGCCCGAGCCTCGCGCTCGGCCTTCTCATCGCGCCGCTCGGTGCGGGGCGGCGGGAAGAAAACCGCCGCCTGAGGTCCTCGACACGCTGCCTTGTCCTGCCACTCATCGACCAGCAAAGCGCTCATGTGTCCCCCTTGTCGGGAGGACACTAGAGGACAACAAAGCGCTTGACAAGAGTGAAACGAAACCTCATTCGGTTTCGGAAACCGTCGATTCACCCCGTTTTTTTCTCAACTGGCGGTAGTCCACTGCGGCTCCCTCGAGCGGCTCCACCTCGAGGACCACCCCGCTCAGCCCGCTGACACGCAGCGGTTCCCCGGCCTCCAGCGGAGTCAGCCGGTTGACCCGGGCACGCCAGCGGGCGCCGTGCACCTCGACCGTGCCGTCGGGATCGATATCGGTCACCGCCGTTCCGTCGGCGCCGATCATCCACTCCCGGCCGACGGTGGCGGTGCCGTAGCGGGTACGCACCAGCGCCGGCATGCCCGACAGCACGAACACCCCCACGCCGACAAGACCGACGAGCAGCGGGATCCAGCTCATCGAGTGCTGGGCGAACAGCCCCAGCGAGCCGACCAGCGCCAAGACGCCTCCGGCCGCCGTCCAGAAGCGCGGCACGCCCGCCTGGATGTCGATGGCAAACACCACGAACGCCACGATGACCAGCACCAGCGCCCACGGGCGGATGTCGAGTGTCCCGAGGCCGAACGCCGCCAGGAGCCCGCACACAGCCCCGACCGCCGCCGCAACGCCGATGCCCCCCGTGTAGAAGTCCAAGAGCAGCAGCGACAGCGCAGCGAGCAGCAGCAGGTAGGTGATCGCCGGGCTCGCCGCCGTGTGGAACAGGCCGTCGATCAGCGGCAAGCTCACAAACGACACGACCACGTCAGGGGCCGGAGCACGCCGCACCACACCGTCGTCTCCGGTGACCTCCTGCGCGATCGGCGGCAGGTAACCGTCGTCAGACAGGGCGAAGATGAACTCGCCGATCGTGGGGGCGGTGCTGTGCGTCAAGCCCGCTCCCATCGCGACATCCGCACTGAAGTAGCGGACGCTCGGACCCGAGTGCAGGCCGTCGTCGTCGTGAGAATGCACGCTCTCCGAGGCGAACGAAGAACCGTGAGCATGGACGAGACCCTGAACCGCGGTGAAGTCGCCGATGCGGCCGCCCGGCGCGATCGCCGCAAAATCGGCCGTCGTGACGAGGTGAGCGGCGCCGCCGAGCGCTTGCGCCCCGCTCGGCCCGACCCAGACCCCCACCGGCACGTGCGCGAGCCGCACGTTGTCGAGCAGGTCCGCGAGCGCTTCGTCGTCGAGCGTGGTGCCGGCGCTGTCCATGTGCAGCACCACGCCGATGGCGTGCCGTCCCTCGGCGATGGCGATCTGCCGCCGGATGTACGACGACATGATCGGATCGATGAGACCGTCGACCTCCACCACCACGATCAGGCGGGGAGAGCCGTCGGGCGCGGGAGTCTCAGTCTCGTCGTGAGTGCCCGACTCGTCATGAGCCGACGCAGGCCCTGCAGTGAGGCCTCCCACGGCCGGCAGCAAGAGCGCTCCTGCCGCGAGGCGCGCAAGCAGCCGACGGCGAGTCCGTCGTACGTGCACTCCAGTTCCCTCCCAACGCTCATGGACGGGTGTTCTCGTTCGTCCCATCGCCTATCGAACTCTAGGATCGTCCCCAGGCGGTGCGGTTCCGGCCGGATGCGACTTCCGCCGGGCGGCAGGGCTCGGGCCATTACCCTGCGGCCCGTGACCGAGGTGCTGCTGGCCACCGACGCCGACTGGGTGGTCGAAGAGGTGGCTGCTGCGCTTGCCAGCGGCGATGTCACGTTCCGGGTCGTTCGCTCCGGGCACGACGTCCGGCCTGCAGTGCAATCCGACACCCCGGACCTGGTGATCCTGGACTTCCAGATCGGCAACATGGGCGGCATGGCCACCTGCTTGGACCTGCGGCTGGAATCCGGCATGGGCCGGCTGCCGCGGGTGCCCGTGCTGATGCTGGTCGACCGGGAAGCCGACGAGTTCCTGGCCCGGCGCTCAGAGGCCGATGCCTGGCTGGTCAAGCCGCTGAACCCGCTGCTGCTCCGTCGCACTGCGCACGAGCTGCTGCAGCGGGACGCGGCAGCAGCCAACTAGCCCAGCGGCGAGCGAGGGGCGAGGCCCTTCGTGCTTTTCTGTTGTCGCGAGCGTGGGGCGAAGCCCTTCACGCTCGCACAAGACGTCGGGCAGGCGGGATTTGAACCCACGACCTCTTCGTCCCGAACGAAGCGCGCTACCAACCTGCGCCACTGCCCGTTTGCGATCGGGTGGCTGATCGCTCCGGCTGAAGCTACCGGTCCCGCGCCGCGCCGCGCTACCGAAATGCGGCACTGCAGTCCGATGCATGCCACAACAGAAAAGCTCGGAGGCATCGCTCCTCGCTCCCGGCAATGAAGTGCACGGGCTGCGCTGTGGTCGCGACGCGGGGCGCGGGCGGCGGATACTTGGGCTATGGCAAAGGTGTTTCCCGGGTCGGCCACGGATCGATGCGTGGGGTTTGTCGGGTTGGGGAATGTCGGGGGAAAGCTGGCGGGGTCGTTGCAGCGCAATGGGTTCGAGCTTGTGGTGCGCGATCTGGAGTCGGCTGCGATGGCGCCATTTCTGGATGCCGGTGCGTCGACGGCCGCTTCGGGAGCGGAGCTGGCCGAACGCTGTGACGTGGTGATCACCTGCCTGCCCTCCCCCGCTGCGGTTGCGGCTGTGCTCGAAGCCGACGACGGCGTGCTGGCCGGGTTCGCCGCGAGCTCGGCGCCAACCCCGAAGATCTGGGCCGAGATGAGCACCACCGATCATCACGAGGTGCGCCGGCTCGGCGCCCAGGTCGAGGCTGCCGGCGGGGCAGCCATCGACTGCCCGGTATCGGGCGGGTGCCATCGGGCTGCCACCGGCAACATCTCGATCTTCGCCGGGGGCGACCGCCCGACGTTCGACGCGATGCTCCCGCTGCTCACCACGATGGGACGGCGGATCCTGCACACCGGCCCGCTGGGCTCCGCGTCGATCCTCAAGGTCGTGACCAACTACCTGGCCACCGCCAACCTCGTCTCGCTGTGCGAGGCGCTGGTCACCTCCGACGCAGCCGGCATGGACCTGGCCACCGCGTACGAGGCCATCCGCATCAGCTCGGGCAACTCGTTCGTGCATGAGACCGAGAGCCAAGTCATCCTGAACGGCTCACGGGACATCAACTTCACCATGGACCTCGTGTGCAAGGACATCGGCCTGTTCGCCGACATCGCCGCAGAGCACGGCATCCCGCTCGAGTTGTCGCCCGTGCTGGTGGACGTCTTCGCGGACGGCGCCGCTCGCTACGGCGAACGGGAATGGTCGCCGAACATCATCCGGCGGCTCGAGGAGGCCACCGGGCAGACCGTTGCCGCACCTGGATTTCCGGCCGAGATCGTCGACAACGAACCCGAAGTGCCCGGCGCCGAAGTGACGGTGCGCCGCGGTCCGCATTCGCCTTGGCGCCCAGAATCCGAGTGTGTGCAAAACGCAACAATAGTCATACATTGCCGCTCGTGATGCAGGCGATCGGCAGCCCTCAAGGCAACCCCGAACAAGCCAGCCGCAGCACCGGCGGGGTGGTGCTCAGCTACGCCCGCTGCTCAACCGCAGAACAGGGCCAAAGCGGCTTCGGCTTGGACGCCCAGCACTGCGCCGTGGACGCTTGGGCAGCAGTCAGCGGCCGAACGGTTGAGCACCACAGCGAGAACGGCGCCTCAGGTATGCTGGCTCCCGACGCCCGCCCGGTGCTCGGCGCACTGCTGAACCGTCTCGCGGACAGCGACGACCCCACCGACACGCTCGCAGTGAGCCGACTCGACCGTCTCGGCCGCAGCGCTCTTGACGTGCTGAGCTTGCTGGACCGCGCCGAGCGCGAGGAATGGCACGTCGTCATGCTCGATGTCGCCGTGGACACCACCACTCCCGTCGGCCTGATGGTCGCCACGGTGATGGCCGCTATGGCCCGCATGGAACGCGACATGACAGCCCAACGCACCCGCGACGCCCTCGCCAAGAAGGCCGCTGCCGGAGCACGGCTCGGTCGTCCTGTCTCCGACGCCACACGGGCCGCAGCCGCGCGAGCCGAGACTCTCGCCGCCGAGGGCCTCAGCCAGCGCGCCATAGCCGACAAGCTCACCGCGGAGCAGTGGCCCCGCGCCACCCCCGCCGCCGGCCCCTGGACCGCCCGCGCCGTCGGCCTCGCCCTGCACTCACTGCGCCTCGACCGAGCCGCCGAGCAAGCAGCCGCCGCCCACCGCAACAGCGGCACCACCGCTGCGCCCGACGCCTGACGGCGGCCGCCACAAGGACGCAGACGCGAGACTGCCAGACTCACCCGTGTCAAGGGAAGTGGGGGCAGCCGCACGCATGCTCAGACATGCGCAGCGTCACCCGCTGGAGATGCACGGACCGCGACACAAGATCCCGGCTCGAACGGAACGGAGCCTCAGCCGCACTGCCGCCGAGTCTCGGCCTCCGCCAGAATCATCGCCACCCGAGCGTCTAACACACCCTGATCGTCATGCTCAACGCCCATTGCGTGGTCCGTTTCGTGAGCTTCGACCGCGGCACCATAGCCCCGCTCGCTTCTAGCCTGCCGCAGCGCCGCCTCAGCACACGCGGTTGAGGACTCGCCAGCAGAACATGCCGTTCCTGTCAGCACAACGCCAGCTACGACGACCGACCACAGCAAGACAACTATCAACCGGTTTGGAGATGCAGGGAGCGCACGCCTTCTCATAGAAGTATAACGACACACTAAAATCAGTCGACGATCAGTGTCGCGAGGTTCTAACGACAAAGCGAATCCTCGGCTCACCCTTCAGCGGAAACCGCTGTCGACCTCGAAACTGCCACCACGCCGCCACCGACACACCGACACACCCAACAGCGAAGCTCGCCAAAAATGCAAAGCCTCGTTCCAGAGTCGCAAAAAGGATATTGCATAATACCGCAACGATCGTTGTGGCCATCAGAACTGTCAACAATTCCCGGCCGCTCCGAGCGCCGCGCTTTGGCGAATTCAGGTCGTCCGGTTCTTGGCTCACGTCCGGCTCCTTGCCATGACCACCATCAAATTTAGTCTAGGTCTAGATCTAGCCGTGTTCATTGTACTGCGCCAAGTGCGCCGCCGACGGCACCACAAGTGAATCCCAGAGCCATGGATCCGGCCGGTCCGCCTATTGCAAAGCCGAGTGCTCCGCAGGAGAGTCCCAAGGCTGCGCCCATGTGTATCGATCGGTACCAGTGGGAGTGTTCGACATTGACGCAGACCGTCTGCGTCGTGGCCACTGGGAATGAACCACCGTTGGTGACGTAGACGGTCTCCTCGTAGCAGTGCTGCTGTGTGTGCGCTTCGGCTGCTGTCACGTCGAATGCGCCGAGCACGCCGGGCAGTTCCGCCTGCGTCGGCACAGCCACGGCAAGCGTCGTGCTGAGCAGCAGCGCTGCGAGCACGCTCGCTATCGCCTTGGTTGGGAGTGGTGCGGTGAGTGTCATCCGCTGGTCCGTCCTTTCCAGTCGGGAATCGTTCGTTAAGTGAACGCGCGGATCGGACAGCAACGGACATCTGCGATCCGTCGACGAATGGACGCATCCGGGGAGACAGGCCGGGCGGAAACTCAGCAACCACGCGGATTTGCCGCTCTCGGCTAGAGCCTCACCGGGTCAGCGCCCAGCGGGTTCGCGGCCCAGCGGGTTCGCGGCCAAGTTGCAGGGCCTGCCCGGGCCGGGTACTATACGAACCTATAGCACACGCTTGAAAAACATGCTCTACCAGCGGATATGGGTGCCGGACCGGTATCGCCTAGCGGCCGCGCCAATAGGTGCTGACCTGTGGAAACGCTGTGACCGGCGACCTATTCCTCGTTCCTCTGACCTGCGGGTTTGCACCCGCGGACAGCATCAAGAACGAAAGGCGCAGAAAGTCGCGTTGCCTATCGGCACGGCCTCTTGGCCCTGTGCAAGCCGAATATCGCCGCCCCGTCGAATGCCAAGGCAGCGTCCGCAAGCCAAGAAGGGCTAGGCGGCGAGGGTTTCTGCTATCTGGACAGCGTTGAGGGCTGCGCCTTTGCGGAGGTTGTCTCCTACGACGAACAGCGCCAAGCCGTGCTCGACGGTGGAGTCGCTGCGGATGCGGCCGACATAGGAGGGGTCGCGGCCCGCCGCCTGCAGCGGCGTCGGCACGTCGGCCAGCTCCACGCCCGGCGCCTCGGCCAGCAGCTCCATCGCCCGCTCGGGCGAGATCGGCCGCTCGAAACGCAGATTCAGCGACAGCGAATGGCCGGTGAACACCGGCACCCGCACGCACGTGCCTGACACGGCCAGATCGGGAATGCCCAGGATCTTGCGGCTCTCGAAACGGAGCTTCTGCTCCTCGTCGGTCTCGCCGAGGCCATCGTCGACGAAGCTGCCGGCCTGGGCCAGCACGTTGTGGGCGATCGGGCCGGGAAACTTGTCGGGCGCGGGATGGCCGACAGCATCGCCGTCGTAGGTGAGCGCTGCGGCACCCTCCCTCGTTGCGGACAGCGCCCGGTCCAGCTCGTCGACGCCGGCCAGACCGGCACCGGACACGGCCTGGTAGGTGGCCGCCACCATCGAGGTCAAGCCGGCCTCTGCGTGCAGCGGCGCCAGCACCGGCATCGCCGCCATCGTGGTGCAGTTGGGATTGGCGATGATCCCCTTCGGCGCGTTGAACACCTCCTTGGCGTTCACCTCGGGCACCACCAGCGGCACATCGGGGTCCATGCGCCAAGCAGACGAGTTGTCGATGACCGTCGGGCCTTGGGCCGCAACACGCTCGGAGATGGCTCGCGAGGTGGTCTTGCCTGCGGAGAACAGGGCTATGTCGAGACCGGTGAAGTCGGCTTCGGCGGCATCCTCGACGGTGACTTCGGATCCGTTCCAGCCGATCTTGCGGCCGGCTGAGCGGGCCGACGCGAAGAGCCGCAGCTCGTCGATGGGGAATGCTCGCTCGGCCAGGATGGCCCGCATCACGCCTCCTACCTGGCCGGTGGCTCCGACGATTCCTACTCGCATGAGTCCGAGGCTACCGACCTGCCCTTGGCGGTCTTCTGTGAGTTACCGGGGTGGGCGGGGGCAGGCGCACCCGTGCTTCAAACAAGCGCAGCGCCGCCCGCTGCACTGTGGACGGGCTGTGGCGCTGCGAACTGCGCGCAGGCACACCTGCCCCCGCCCACCCCTTGTTCTGTGTGTTCTTCGATCCAGTCCGAGTCCGATCCGCAAACTCGACGACGCAGTCGGCGCTCTGAGTGCTCCCGCGGCTGCACACCACTATGGCACCGCCTAATGTGCGCGCATGGCAGACCAGCCGACATCGCAGGAGCTCACCTTTCGGCTCGACGACGATGTCTCACCTGGCGGCGTATATGCGAATTTTGCAGGGGTCTGGCACACTGAGCATGAGTTCACGATCGACTTTGCCGCGCTGCCGCACTCACCGACCGGCCCCAACTCCGAATCCGTTGAAGGGCTGGTCGTTGCCAGAGTGAAGATTCCGCCCTCTGTGATCTTTGCCATCGCCCGAGCCATTTCCGAGAATGTTGCGAAATTTGAGACCCAGTACGGTGCGCTGACGCCGCCTGAACCGCAGGATCGACCATGAACACAATCACCATCTCCGAACAACGTCGAGACCACTTCACCTACAAGCAGCGCATGCCAGCGCCCGCAGGCCGCGACGACCTCGAAGCGCTCGAAGCGCTCGCCATCCGTGATGCGTGCGGTCGCGCGTGGGCAGATCACCAAGAACGTGTCGCTCAAGGTCTCACCTACGGCGACCCGGTCTCTGCGGCCGACCTCCAGGAACGCATCGCCGAGCTTCGCACGACGGGGTGAACGCCCCCAGCGGGTGGCGTTGGTTCGAGATCGACGCTCCACTCAATGAATGGAGCGCCGGCCGCAGCCCCGCAGAAGTGATCGCAGCACACGAGGCGCTTCTGCACATCACCGCGATGCCCTTGGACGTCCGACCTGGCCAACCGCTCCCCGAGGCCACACCCAACAACCTCGTCCGCTACGTCGACCACGGTGATATCCGTGTCATTTTCTTGGTCACCCACCCGATCATCGCCGACGGGCTGCGTCTCATACGGATCACACCCCGCCCCGGTACCCACTGCGTGCTTGACACGCCCAGTGGTGGTCACTATGGGCTCCCTAGTCGCGATATCCGCGGACTCGACCCCCAACGGTCGACAGCAGCGAGCCAGCCGCGATGCGCGATCCTAGACATGAGGGTGTACGCGGTAGCTCGATACGACACCCGGAATCGAAGCCTGCGCCGGTCCCGCTGCACGTCAAGGGTTGCATGGGAGCAGGCTCACCCGTGCATCAAACAAGCGCAGCGCCACCTGCTGCACGGTGGACGGGTTGTGGCGCTGCGAACTGCGCGCGGGCACACCTGCCCCCGCCCACCCCTTGTTCTGTGTGTCTCTCAATCCAGGCCGAAGGCTGTGTGCAGGGCGACGGTGGCTCGGTCTACGTCTGCTTCGGCTACCACGCAGGAGATGCGGATCGGCGAGGTGGAGATCATCTCGATGTTGATGTCCTGAGCCGCCAGCGTCTCGAACATGGTGGCGGCCACGCCGGGATGGCTCGCCATGCCGGCGCCGACCAGCGACACCCTCGCAATGTCGACGTCGGTGTTGGCCGACGAGAAGCCCACGGTGTGCACCATCCCCTCGCAGATGGCCCGCACCTCGTCCGCGCTCTCGGCGGGCACGGTGAACGAGATGTCGGTGCGGTCGTGATCGCCCACGTTCTGCACGATCATGTCGACCACGACCGCGGCGTCGGCGAGGGTGCGGAACACCTTGGCGGCGATGCCCGGCTCGTCGCGGACGCCGACCAGCGTCACCTTGGCCTGCGATGTGTCCGGCACGATGCCGGTCACGATCGGCTTTTCCATTTCCCTCGCGTCCATGCCTGACTCCGTGTCGACGACCCATGTTCCCGGTTCCCACGTGAATGCCGAGCGCACGTGCAGGGGAACGCCATACGTGCGGGCAACCTCGACCGAGCGGGCGGCCGGCTTGGGGCAGCCCATGGCGGTCATCTCGAGCAGTTCATCGAACCCGATGCGCGCAATCTTGCGAGCGGCAGGGCACACCCGGGGATCGGTCGTGAAGACCCCCGAGACATCGGTGTAGAGCTCGCAGGCGTCGGCGCCGAGTCCGTGCGCGAGCGCCACCGCGGTCGTGTCCGAACCGCCACGGCCCAAGAAGGTCACATCGTTGTCGGTGGACACGCCTTGGGCACCGGCGACCACGGCGACACGGCCGGCCTCGACCGACTCGATCACACGCTTGGGGGTGACCGAGAGGATCTTGGCGTTGCGGTGATTGGTGTCGGTCAGGAATCCTGCCTGGCTGCCGGTGAACGAGTCCGCCGCGACGCCGACGTCGTGCAGAGCCATGCACATCAATGCGATCGCCTTGCGCTCGCCGGCGGTGATGAGCATGTCCATCTCGCGGCCCGACGGCTCGTCGGTGATCTGATCCGCGAGCCCGATGAGCTCGTCGGTCTCCGAGCCCATGGCGCTGACGACGAGCACGATCTCATCGCCGCGGCTTCGGCAGTGCTTGACGTGATCGGCGATCTCGCGCATGCGCGCGGCACTGGCGACCGACGTTCCGCCGAACTTCTGCACGACCAAGGGCACGTCGGGCGATGGTACCGGCGTGTCCCGGCGCCTCGTCCGGGATTTTCCGGCCATGACGACGCGGCCGGTCGGTGCGCGCCGTCGGTGCACCCAACCGGGCCGGGGGCTAGGTCTCGGTAGTGTGACGGTCGGCAGGGTCCAGGACCAGTTCGGTCAGCTACACGGAGAGCGCCGCTCATGGGCAGCGAGAAAAGACAGCGCCAGCGCGAGAACCGGATGCGTGCGATCGCCGAGGCCGAGCGCGCCAAGAAGCGCTCCACCACGGGGCGCAAGGTGTTCCGGGTGGTGCTCGCCGTGGCTGCAGTGCTGATTGCGCTGTGGCTGTGGAGCACGTTCAGCGGCGGTGACGACGAAGGCAGCGACGACGCCACCGTGGCCACCAGCGGCGGTGACGACGAAGGCAGCGACGACGCCACCGTGGCCACCGAGGCGCCGCCCGTCACCGCATTCGAGACCGTCGAGCCGAGCGACGATGCGCTGCCGAACACAGAAACCGAGGCCGATGACGATCCCGTCGAGCCGAGCGACGATGCGCTGCCGAACACAGAAGTCGAGGCCGATGACGATCCCGTCGACGACGCCGCGCCGGATCCGACCGCCTGTCCCGCTGCTGATGGCAGCGACGGCCCGCTCAACCAGTTCGACGAGCGGCCCCCGATCTGTATCGACCCCGACACGCTGTACGCGGCCGCGTTCGAGACGAGCATGGGCGACTTCACGATGGTGCTCGACCCCCGGCTCGACCTCGACAGCGTCAACAACTTCGTAGTGCTCTCACGCTGGCGTGCTTTCGAGGGCACGCTCTTTCACCGCGTCATCTCCGACTTTGTGATCCAAGGCGGAGATGTGGAATTGAAGTTCGGCACGGGCGGCCCCGGCTACCGCTTCACTGGCGGCTTCCCAGAAGAACAGTGGTACCGCGTCGGCTCCGTGGCGATGGCGAACAGCGCGAACCCGGCGTCCAACGGCTCGCAGTTCTTTGTCATCACAGGCGCCGACGGCGCCTCACTGCCCCCCAACTATTCGCCGCTCGGTCATGTCGTCGAAGGTCTCGACACCGTGCTCGAGATCGATGCCGCGCCTACGGAGACCCGGCAGGTGCCATTCACCGACCCCGCAACGGGTGAAGAGATTCTGAGGCCCGCACAGGATGTTCCCGTCGAGGATGTCGTGGTGCACAGCGTGACGATCACCGAGGCAACCGAAGCCGAGATTGCCGCCTACACCGATGCCTACCGCTGATCGGGGCACATCGGCGCATCCGACAGTGCGCCCGCAACAGGCGTAGGCTCGCGCCGATGCAGCGCCAGTCAGAAGACGGCCCGACGGAGCCGTCGGCGTCGGGGTGGTCTTTCCCGCCGGCATCGACGGCGGACGAGAACGGACTGGTCGGAGCGGGTGCCGATCTCGAACCCGGCACGCTGCTCGGCGCCTACCGGGCGGGTCTGTTCCCGATGCCGCTGGGCGACGGCATCGGCTGGTGGTCGCCTGACCCGCGCGGCATCCTGCCGCTCAGCTACCTGCGTGTCAGCCGGTCGCTGCGGCGGGCTTGCCGACGCTTCGACATCCGCATCAACACCTCCTTCGAACAGGTGCTGGAGTCGTGCGCGGATCCCGCCCGGCCCCATGGCTGGATCAGCGACGACATGCACAGCGCCTACCTGTCCCTGCACGAGATGGGATGGGCGCACAGCGTGGAGGCCTGGCTCGACGACGAACTCGTCGGCGGTCTGTACGGGGTGGCGGTAGGCGCCTTCTTCGCCGGCGAGTCGATGTTCCACACCGAGAACGACGCGTCGAAGGTGGCGCTGGTCGCCCTCGTCGATGCGCTCAAAGTGACCGGCGGAGCACTGCTGGACGTGCAGTGGACGACTCCGCACCTGGCCGGTCTGGGCGCCGTTGAGGTCGAGCGGACGGCGTACCTGGAACTGCTGGCCGAGGCCATCACGCGGCCGCTGCCCGAAATCTGGCTGCGCCCGATGGTCTTCCGCATGCTCGAGGGCTAAGCCCGAGCCCTGGGCCCGAGCGGCCCGTGAGCCCAATCACATGAAGACTGGGAACAAGAGCGGGAACCGCGGGCGGGCTCTGAGGGGCCGTAGCGTTCACGATCGTGACTGCTGCTGAGACACCACAGCGCTCGCGGCCATGACTGGGTCCGATGCACCACGGCGCTCGCGGCCGTGGCTGATGCGCACGTACTCGGGGCACTCCACCGCCCAGGCCTCCAACGAGCTGTACCGGTCGATGCTGGCCAAGGGCCAGACGGGGCTGTCGGTGGCGTTCGACCTGCCGACGCAGACCGGCTACGACCCCGACCACTCGATGGCGCGCGGCGAGGTGGGCAAGGTGGGCGTGCCGGTCACCCACCTAGGCCACATGGCCCAGCTCATGGACGGCATCCCGCCCGATGCCATGAACACCTCCATGACCATCAACGCCACGGCGCCCTGGCTGCTGAGCCTCTACATCGCCAACGCGCAGAACGCGGGAGTGGCGGCCGAGGCGCTGCGGGGCACCACCCAGAACGACATCGTGAAGGAGTACCTGAGCCGGGGCACGTTCATCTTCCCGCCCGAGGCCAGCCGCCGGCTCACGGTCGACGTGGTGGCGCACTGCTCGGCCCACGTGCCGCAGTGGAACCCGATCAACGTGTGCAGCTATCACCTGCAGGAAGCCGGCGCGGGGCCCACCCAGGAGATCGCCTACGCGCTGGCCACCGCGATCGACGTGCTCGACGCGGTGCGAGACAGCGGCAAGGTGCCCCCCGAGCGCTTCGACGCCGCAGTGGGCAGCATCTCGTTCTTCGTGAACGGCGGCATCCGGTTCATCGAAGAGGTCTGCAAGGTGCGGGCCTTCACCCAGATGTGGGACCAGATCTGCGCCGAGCGCTACGGCGTGGCCGACCCCAAGCTGCGGCGCTTCCGCTACGGCGTGCAGGTGAACTCGCTCGGGCTCACTGAGGCGCAGCCCGAGAACAACGTGGCCCGGATCACGCTGGAGGCCCTGGGCGTGACGCTGTCGCAGCGGGCGCGCACCCGCTCGCTGCAGCTGCCCGCGTGGAACGAGGCGCTGGGGCTGCCGCGGCCCTGGGACCAGCAGTGGTCGCTGCGCATCCAGCAGGTGCTGGCGCACGAGACCGACCTGCTGGAGTACGGCGACATCTTCGACGGCTCGGTGGTGGTCGAGGGTCGCACCGCCGACTTGGCGGAGTCGGCGCAAGCCGAGCTGGACGAGGTGCTGGCGATGGGGGGCGCGTTCGCCGCGATCACCGAGCTGAAGCGGCGCCTGGTGGCAAGCCACACCGAGCGGGTGCGCCAGATCGAGGCCAGCGAGCTGACCGTGGTGGGGGTGAACGAGTTCACCGAGACAGCGCCGTCGCCGCTCGAGGGCGATGAGTCGATCCTGCGGGTGGATCCCGAGGTCGAAGCCGAGCTGGTTGCCGAGCTCGAACGCTGGCGGGCCGCACGCGACTCGAACCGGGTCGTCGCAGCCCTGGACGACCTGCGGGTGGCCGCTTCAGGCGATGTGAACATCATGGGGCCGAGCATCGAGGCCGCCCATGCCGGGGTGACGACCGGCGAGTGGGCCCAAGCCCTGCGCGAGGTGTTCGGCGAGTTCCGTGCACCGACCGGCCTAGAGGCTGCGCGGGCAGGCGCAGCCGTGGCCCGAGCGGCCCGTGAGCAGAGCGAACAAGAGCGGGAGACACGGCGCGGCGCGGGGGCCGGCCGGGCGACGAAGGGAACAGCACTGGCAACCGTGGCCCAGCGGTGCGCGGCGATGGAGGGCGGGCCGCCCAGGGTGCTGGTTGCCAAGCCAGGCCTCGACGGCCATTCCAACGGTGCCGAGCAGGTGGCGGTCGCGGCTCGCGATGCCGGCATGGAAGTGGTGTACGAGGGCATCCGGCTGACGCCGCGTCACATCGCCGCTACCGCACGCGACGAGGACGTCGACGTGATCGGCCTGTCGATCCTGTCGGGCAGTCACCTGGAGCTGGTGCCCGAGGTGCTGGCGTGCCTCGATGCCGAGGGCGTGAGCGCACCGGTGATCGTCGGCGGCATCATCCCGCCCGCGGACCATCAGGCACTGCGGAACGCGGGGGTGGCCGCGGTCTACACCCCGAAGGACTTCGAGCTGGCCGCGATCATGGCCGACATCGCCGGCCTGGCCGAGCAGTCACGCACCGGGTCGGCCTGAGCGCGCCGCTGGGTTGCAGGGTTCACGAGGACGGAATCCGTGCCGAAGCGCCGGCAGCGGGCACAGCTGCCTCGACAGACGGATCGGGTCTGGCTGGTGTACGACGGCGAGTGCCCGATGTGCAACAACTACGCCCAGTACTTGCGGCTGCAGCAATCTGTGGGCGAGTTCGTGCTGGTCGATGCGCGCCAGGGCGGGCCGATCGTCGACGAAGTGCGGCGGCTGCCGCACGACCTGAATGACGGGATGGTGGTGAAGATCGGCGACCGGCACTACGTCGGTCATGAAGCGCTGCACGTGCTCGCGCTGCTGTCGACCGATCATGGTGCTTTCAACAAGTTCAACCGGCTGGCGTTCAGCTCGCCGCTGATCTCACGCTTCACGTACCCGCTGATGAAGGCTGGGCGATGGGTGCTGCTGAAGCTGAAGGGCGTGGCGCCTATCCAGTCCCACGACTGATCAGGGTGCGGGCCAGGGGTCGGTGTCGTCGGTGATGTCGGCTAGGGAGTCGTTGTCGGCGCCTTCTTTGCGGCCGGTCCAGCGGACTTGGCCGGGTGTGGCGCTGAGGCGGGCAATCACGTTCTGTTGCATGAGCCCGTCGACTTCCACGAACACCTCGCGGGATCTGGCGTGGGGGTCGTCTGCCAGCTGGCTCATGTCGAGGACCGGTGCAGCCGCGGCCTGAGCGTTCTCGAATGCCTCGACTGCTTCAGCGAGCGTGCGCTGCGACACCCAGTCGGCCATGGCCTCGTCGAGCTCGGCACGGTGGGCCATGCGGCCCTCGAAGGTGGCGAAGCGCTCGTCGTCGCCGATGCCGATCATCTCCATGACCCTCGCAGCCACCGAGTCGGTGGAGCTGCTGACGGCCAGCCATCCGCCGTCGGACGCCTGGTAGGTGCCGCGAGGGACGCTGTAGGGGATGCCCGATCCGAGGCGGGGCTGCAGGTAGCCCTCGGTGTGCCAAGCAGTCATGAGCGGGCCCATCGCTTGCGACATGGACTCGAGCAGGTTGACGTCGACCACCTGGCCGACGCCGCTGCGCAGGGCAACCATCGCCGCGAACGCCCCGGCCAGGCCGGCGATCTCGTCGGTGAGCGCCACCGGCGGCAGCAGCGGCGCGCCGTCGGCCTCGCCGTTCATCAAGGCGAAGCCGCTCATCGCCTCGGCGAGCGTGGCGAACCCGGGGCGGTCGCGGTACGGGCCGTCCTGGCCGAAGCCGGTCAGCCGCACCACCACCAGCTTGGGGTTGGCTGCGATCAGTTCGTCGGGCACCAGGCCGAGCGCTTCGAGCTTGCCGGGCCGGAAGTTCTCCACCAGCACATCGGCGACGGCGAGCAGCCGCCGCAGCACGGCCAGGTCGGCGGCGGCCTTGAGGTCGAGCGTGACGCAGCGCTTGTTGCGATTGACGAGCCGCCACCACAGCGTCTCGCCCTGTGCATCCCGCCATCCCATATTGCGGACGGTGTCGCCGCCCGGCCGCTCCACCTTGATGACATCGGCGCCGAAGTCGGCCAGATAGCGGGCGCAGTGCGGCCCCGCGAAGACCGACGACAGGTCCACGACACGCAGGCCGCCGAGCGGCATGGCTACAGCGTGGTTCGGGACTTCGGACACAGCTAATCCACCGCCCGCAGGCCGCCGAGCGGCATGACCGCAGCGTGGTTCGGGCCTGCTGGCATGGCTAGCGGTAACGGACGGCCGGCCAGGACGTGGGGGCTTGCCAGGGGCGGCCGCTGAAGCGCCACTTGCCGGACGGCGCCGCGTGCGGGTCGGGCGGGGCGGGACGGGGCCACAGCAGCTCCAGCGCCGTGACGATCGCGGCGGCCTCTTCGGCAGTCGCCGCTGGAGTGATGGCCACGTTGGAAGCGTCCACCACGGGTCCTGTCACCGGTCGCTCGCCCGTTCCATCCGGCTCAGCCTCCTACAGCGGCACGTTGCCGTGCTTGCGGCGCGGCAGTTCCTCGCGCTTGGCGCCGATCATGTCGAACGCGGCGATGACCTTCTGGCGGGTCTCGGCGGGGTCGATGACCGCATCCACGATTCCCCGCTCGGCCGCGATGTAGGGGTTCGCGTACTTGCGGCTGTACTCGTCGACCAGCGCTGCCTTGCGAGCCTCGGGATCGGCGGCCTGCTGCAGCTCGCGCCGGTTCAGGATCTCCACCGCTCCCTGCGGGCCCATCACGGCCAGCTCGGCGGTGGGCCACGCGAAGCTGACATCGCAGCCGACGGACTTGGAGTCCATCACGACGTAGGCGCCGCCGTAGGCCTTGCGGGTGATGACCTGCACCCGGGGCACGGTCGCCTCGCAGTAGGCGTACAGCAGCTTGGCGCCGTGGCGGATGATGCCGCCGTGCTCCTGGTCGACCCCGGGCAGGAAGCCGGGCACGTCCACGAAGGTCAGCAGCGGGATGTTGAAGGCGTCGCAGAAGCGCACGAACCGGGCCGCCTTCTCTGACGACTCGATGTCGAGCACGCCGGCCATCACCATCGGCTGGTTGCCCACAACGCCCACCGAGCGGCCGCCGACGCGGGCGAAACCGCACACGATCGAACCGGCCCACGCGGCGTGGTACTCGAAGAACTCGCCGTCGTCGACGACCTCGGCGATCACCTGCTTCATGTCGTAGGGCACGTTGGGGCTCTGCGGCATGAGGTCGCGCAGCGTCGGGCACCAGCGATCGGGCTCGTCCGCGGTTTCGACGACCGGCGGTGCGTCAAGGTTGTTCGACGGCAGGAACGACAGCAGGTAACGCACGTCGTCGAGCACGGCCTTCTCGTCGGCAGCGACGAACGTGGCCACGCCCGACTTGGTGCTGTGCGAGCCGGCGCCGCCGAGCTCCTCGAGCGTGACGTCCTCGCCGGTGACAGTCTTCACCACGTCGGGCCCGGTGATGAACATGTGGCTGGAGTCGCGCACCATGAAGATGAAGTCGGTCATGGCGGGCGAGTAGACGGCGCCGCCGGCGCACGGCCCCATGATCACGCTGATCTGCGGGATGACGCCCGACGCCAGCACGTTGCGGCGGAAGATGCCGCCGTAGCCCGCCAGCGAGACCACGCCCTCCTGGATGCGGGCGCCGGCGCCGTCGTTCAGGCCGATGATCGGCGCGCCGACCGACTCGGCGAGGTCCATGACCTTGTGGGTCTTCTCGGCGAACACCTCGCCCAGGGCGCCGCCGAACACGGTGAAGTCCTGGCTGGCCACGAACACCTTGCGGCCGTCGATGTTGCCCCAGCCGGTGATGATGCCGTCGGTGTAGGGGCGCTCGTCGAGGCCGACGTCGTGGGCCCGGTGGCGGGCGAGCATGTCGAGCTCGTGGAAGGTGCCCTCGTCGAAGAGGTAGTCGATGCGCTCGCGGGCGAGCATCTTGCCCTTGTCGTGCTGCCGCTGGACG
This sequence comes from Acidimicrobiia bacterium, assembly GCA_022826045.1. Classification (GTDB taxonomy): domain Bacteria; phylum Actinomycetota; class Acidimicrobiia; order Acidimicrobiales; family Poriferisodalaceae; genus Poriferisodalis. The sequence goes on from JAJDVQ010000035.1 coordinate 52,990, forward strand.
GCCCGCTCCGGACCGGCGTTCAGCGCCTCGTCCCGGCGGCGGGCCAGCTCTTCCAGCCGCTCGTCCATGGTCGGCTCAGACATCGGCCGAATCCTACGAGATCGCCCTCAGCGATCTGCTTGCCAGCACGCTCACCGGCTAGGCGCGCCCGCGGCCTCGTCGAACGGAAGCCAATCTCCTTCGATCATGCTCTCGGCGGGCCACAGTCCTGTCGGGTCGGCACCGTCGGACCCCGGCTCGGGCAAGCTGAGCAGGGATTCGGCCAGTTCACGCAAATCCGCATAGCTGCCTGGCAATTCCAACGGCCGCAGGCATCGAGCAGACGAGCGGCGGTACGGCGACATCAGCAGGAGCAGACTGGCAGTCATGGTGCATGCGGCCTGCAACCAAGACGATGTGGTCATCGCAGACATCGAGACGTCCGTGGTCCCTGTGGACACGACGTGGTGGCGCATCGACCGTTCCGAGGTCGACGACCTGTCGTATATCACAGTTGCGCTATATATCATTCATTTGTATTCTGTGAGCATGCGCGGCAGACACGACATCGACACCCCAGAAGCGCTCGGCCTTGCGTTGCGCGAATCACGTGACGCCGCTGGCCTCAGCCAGAGCGAAGCAGCAGCCTCCATCAACGTGTCGCGCTCGACCATCAGCCTCGCCGAACGAGGGAACGGAACGCTCGCCAGCCGCACGCTGCTCGCCCTCGCGGACCTGTACGGCTGCGCGCTGCGTCTCGCCCCACGCCAGACAGACCCGCTCATCGCAGCAGCACTCGACACCGGCACGCAAAAAAATGGCAGCGCGACGGAAGAGCCATGAGCACCGACCGTCTGGCAGTCCTGCTCCACGGCACGCACATCGCGTGGCTTGAACGAGGCGAAGGGCGCGCCGGGGCGCGGCTCCGATACGAACCGGAAACGTCGGCGACGGCCCGCCTGTCCGTGTCGATGCCGTCTCGCGCCCGTGCGTACCCCGCGTCGGCCGCCGAACCGTGGCTGCAAGGACTCCTCCCGGACGACCCACGGGTGTTGCGCCGCTGGGCCGACGACTTCCGCCTGCCTGACACGACAGCATTCGCGCTGCTCGGCTCGCCGGTTGGAGCGGACTGTGCAGGGGCAGTCCAGTTCTGCCAGCCGGATGCCGTCGACATGCTTCGCTCACGCGGCGGGGCCACCACGCCGCTCGACGATGTGAGCTTGAGACGCATCATGCGAGACCTGCATGAACAAGGCAGCGCATGGCTCGGCGATCCTGCTTCGCTGCAGTTCAGCCTCAGCGGCGGAGAGACAAAAACCGCCTTGCATCACGATGGGCACAGGTGGTGCAAATCCTCAGGAGACGTCCCGTCGACGCACATCCTCAAACCGGAACTACGAGAAGCACGCTTCGACGACCTGCCCGTGAACGAGCATCTCTGCCAAGACACGGCGCGCCGACTCGGGCTGAACGCAGCCCGCACAGAGCTCTCCGACTTTGACGGCATTACCACGCTCATCGTGGAGCGCTACGACCGTGTGCGAGACCAATCGGGCCGTCTGCGCCGTGTCCACCAAGAGGATTTCTGTCAAGCGCTGACAGTGTCGCCGCGCTTCAAGTATGAGCGACAAGGCGGCCCCAGCCTCGGAGATATGGCCGACCTGCTGCGCAAGCACAGCAGTCACGCCCAAGAAGACATCCGCAGACTGCGGGACGCCATCATCTTCAACTGGCTTGTCGCCGGCAGCGATGCACACGCCAAGAACTACAGCCTGCTGCACAGCTACGACGGAGAAATCCGGCTCGCGCCGCTCTACGACACCGCCAGCGGCCTGCCCTATGTGGAGAAAGCCAGTGACACAGCCGCGATCAGGCTCGCTCAGCGCATCGGGCGTGGCTACACGCTGCGCAGAGCGGACCGGCGTTCCGCATGGGAACGAGCTGCTGCCGTGCTCGGGCTGCCGGTTGATGAAACACTCGACGCGGCCTCCGACATGGCGCGTCGCCTGCCGTTTGCTCTCGACGCTGCCTGCGCTGACTTGCCTGCGGCACTCGCCGACTCGCCAACGGTGGACACCTTGCGCGCCAGAGTCCATCGTCGGGCATCACGATGCCGCGGCGTGAGAACCATGGGTGCGGCTCACAACAGCCAATCCGCATCTGGAGATCCTCAATTTCTTGACCGGCCAGCAGTGTTCTCTTCGGTGATTTGCGGGCAGCCGATCAGCGGACGAAAGACGTGCCAGCGTCGTCTGGTGAACGCCCCGTGTCCGATCAAAGGGCACGGCAACAGCCCGGGCAGCCGCACGGTGCGGGCACGACGCTGCGGGCAGCGCAGACGACAGCGGCACTGAACTGCAGGTATGCGGACGCGCGGGGCCTGATGGCGGCGACACATGAGGCGCCTGCCTTGATCCCGGACGAACTCCCAGTGTGCCGGTGCCCGCATCCTGGTTCTCGTGCCCGAGAAGACACAGCGGAAGCGACTCAGACGCGAGCGAACTTTGACATCACTTGCCCGGTCTGCCTCGAGCCGCGATCACCGGCCATGCTTGACGATGCCAGGCGGCGCCTCGGGCACATCGAGCGCACATTCTTCTCGCTGGGCACCGCAGCCGACCGAACTGCCCCCAGGTCGAGATGCACAGCGCTGAGCCGGACACATCGCGGAAGGCCGACCGCTGGGGCGTCACCTATGCGCGCCCGCTGGACCCCGACGCATGACGGATTCCCTCGGCTGGGACCACATCATCGAGCAATGGCGAACCGCGGCATCGTGGACGGTACCCGAGCATGTGCTGCAAGACCTGGTGCTCAGCCGAGTCATCGTCGAAGTGCGTGGCAGTGGCTGCTGTGGATGCTGCCGAAGCGCTTGGAGCCGTCGCTGAAGCGCACCTCATGGATCGTGCCCGGTTGGTACGGCTGGGAACGTCGCGGCCAGCTCAATCGCAGGCGACAGCGGTTTCGAGGGCGGCACAGATCTGGCGCATTCGAAGATCGCTCAGCCAGCCAAATCTGGTCACCAGCCATGCCTGGCTGACCAAGTGGACCGAATCGAGGTTGACAGCGGACGGCATCGTCACCGGGTCGTCGCCCGGTTCAAGCACTACCTCGCTAGCCAATCCCCGGATGGTTTTGGTGCACGGGGCGACAATCGCAGTTGTCAAGCGATCCAAGGCGGAATCTCGCGAGAGGACGACCACCGGGCGCTGGCCAATGTCCGGAGATTCGCACCACCACACCTCGCCCCAGCGCGGGCGCGAGGCCGTCACGACTCCGCCGACGCTTCGTGGCTCGGGTCGGGCGAGAGCGAGCGTGCGCTGTTCCTCAAGGCCCATGACTCCAGGTCGCCCCACTCGTCGGGCGTGTCCATAGGAATGCGGTCGTACACCTCGTACTGCGCGTCGATCTCGGCCTTGCGGTGACGCTTGGCGAGGGCCTCGAGCGCAGCGTCCATCATCGCCGCGTCGCTGTCCCACGCTTGCAGCCCACGTGCCTGTTCCAAAAGATCGCCATCGACCGTTGTGCTTACTCGGCGTCTCATGCCATAACTATAGTATTTCTATGCCACGACCGGAATCTGCGTGCTGTGTCAAGGCATCTACCGTCATAACCGCATCTGGGCGTGACATGAGGCGCGCGGCCAGCAAACGAGGGTGTGCGACTCGGGCGTAAGCTGCGGGCATGGAACTGGGGCCTGTGCATCACGTTTCGATCAACTGCGCCGATGTGGATGCAGCGGTGCCGTTCTACACCGACATCCTGGGCATGAAGCAGCTCGACCGGCCCGACTTCGGCTTCAACGGGCGCTGGCTGCAGACGCCCGGCGGCGGTGAGGTGCACCTCATCGAGGTGGAGAACTGGGTGCCGCCCAAGGGCCAGCACTGGGCCTTCAAGGTGGCCGACATCGACGCCACCGTGGCCGAGCTGCGTGACGCCGGCGTGAAGGTCAAGGATCCGGTTGCGCTGCCGGGCACTGCCGCCCGCCAGACGTTCTTCTTCGACCCGGCCGGCAACATGATCGAGCTGAACCAGCCCGCCTGAGCCCAGCCTTGCTTCAACTAGATGTCCGCGCGGTAGGCCGCGAGGTTCATCACCCGGTCGAACAGGCTTTCGGCGCCGATCCGTTCGCAGAGCTCTTCGAAACCCCGGTGCGGGCCGCGCCAGGCCATCTCGTCGACGCTGTCTGACACCGGCGCATCCGTTCGCACCGTGGCGATGCGGCGGAACAGCAGGGCGAGTTCTCGCTCGTCGGCGAGCGTTGCAGCAAGCCCGGCCGCACCCCGGACCTTGGGCGCCCAGTCGTCGTGCGAGTCCGGGATGTTCTCGATGTGGCCGTAGTGCGACAGCATCACCGACGTCGACTTGGCGCCCCAGCCCTTCAGGCCCGGAAAGCCATCGGTGCTGTCGCCCACCAAGCCCAGGTAGTCGGGTATGGACTCGGGGCTGACGCCGAACTTCGCCTCCACCCCTGCCACGTCGATGATCTCGTCGGCCCGGCGGTCCCACTGGACGACCTTGCCGCCGACGCACTGGCCCAGGTCCTTGTCGGGCGTGCAGATCAGCACCTGCCGGACACGGTCGTCGTCGGCAGCCATCGCCGCGCCTGCTGCCATGGCGTCATCGGCTTCGAACTCGATCATCGGCCACACGGCCACGCCCAGCGACCTCAGGGCATCCTCGGTGGGATGGAACTGCGACAGCAGATCCGGGTCGATCCCCGAGCCGTCCTTGTACCCGGGCCACAGATCGTTGCGGAACGACTCCACGACATGGTCGGTAGCCACAGCCACATGGGTGGCGCCGCCTTCCAGCAGCATCACGATGTTGCCGAGCACGCCTCGCAACGCCCCGACCTCGCTGCCGTCGGGCGCCTTCCGGCTGGGCACCGCGAAGAAGTGACGGAACAGTTCATAGGTGCCGTCGATCAGGTGGACATCGACCTGACCGCCGGCGGGCGGCGCTCCCGCTGATCCCTCCATGGCCGCGACCCTAGGAGGCGGCTCAGCCTCCGCAGGGCACTGCCGCGGCGGCCCGCTCTAGAGTTGTCGCGGCCGTTCCGCCGGGACACACCTCCGGCAACGCATTGCACACCACGGCGACCGCCGCGTACGACAACCCATGACCCTGAGGGGACGACATGAAGGTTCCGTTTACTGTTTCCGACTTCCTGTACCGGGCCGAGAATGTGTACCCGGACCGGGCGGCGCTGGCCGACGAACCCGAAGCGCCCGGCGGCGGGCTCGGGGAGATCACCTACGCCCAGTTCGGCGACCTCGTACGCGCCCAGGCAGCCAAGCTGGACCAGCTCGGCATCGGGCACGGCGAGCGGGTGGCGATGGTGTCGCAGAACGCCGGCCGGCTGATGACGTCGTTCTACGGCGTGTCGGGCTACGGCCGCATCTTCGTGCCGATCAACTTCCGGCTCAGCCACGACGAGATCAGCTACATCATCGATCACTGCGGGGCGGGGATGCTGCTGGTGGACCCCTCCATGGAGGACACCTGCAAGGACATCGACGTGGAGCACTTCGTGGTGATGGGCACCGACGCCGACGACCAGATGTACGCGCCGGGCGTCGAGCCGGCCCCGTGGACGCCCGACGAGGACGTCACCGCCACCATCAACTACACCTCCGGCACCACCGCCCGCCCCAAAGGCGTGCAGCAGACCCACCGGGCGCTGTGGGTGAACGCCACCACGTTCGGTTGGCACTCCGGCGTCAGCGATCGTGACGTGTACCTGCACACGCTGCCGATGTTCCACTGCAACGGCTGGGGCATGCCCTACGCCGTCACAGGCATGGGCGGCAAGCACGTGGTGCAGCGCGAGGTGCGCGGCCCCGAGATCCTCAAGCGCATCGAGCACCACGGCGTGACGCTGATGTGCGGCGCACCTGCCGTGGTGGCCGCGGTGCTGGATGCAGCCGCCGAGTGGGACGGCCCCATTCCGGGCAGCGGGCAGGTGCGGATGGTGGTGGCGGGCGCGCCGCCGCCCACGCGCACCATCGCCCGCATGGAGACCGAGCTGGGCTGGGAGTTCATCCAGATCTACGGCCTCACCGAGACGGCGCCGCTGCTCACCATGAACCGCTGCCGGCCCGAGTGGGACGACTTCGAGCCCGACCACAAGGCCCGCAAGCTGAGCCGGGCCGGCGCACCGGCCGTGGGCGTGAAGATCAACATCGACAGCCAAGGCGAGATCTTGGCCCGCGGCAACATCGTGCTCGAGGGCTACTGGGAGCAGCCCGAGGCGACTGCGGAGGCCATCGTGGACGGCTGGTTCCATACCGGCGACGGCGGCTCGATGGACGACGAGCACCACGTCACGATCTCGGACCGCAAGAAGGACGTGATCATCTCCGGCGGCGAGAACGTGTCGTCGTTCGAGGTGGAGGACGTGCTGTTCAGCCATCCCGCGGTGACCGAGGTAGCCGTGATCGGCGTGCCCCATGAGAAGTGGGGCGAGACGATCAAGGCGCTCGTGGTCGTCGACGCTGCGGCCGATGCCGTGTCCGAGCGTGACCTCATCGACTACTGCCGCGATCGGATGGCGCACTTCAAGTGCCCCACCAGTGTCGAGTTCCGCGAGGAACTGGCTCGCACAGCCACTGGCAAGCTGCAGAAGTTCAAGCTCCGTGCGCCCTACTGGGAGGGCATGGAGAAGCAGATCAACTAGAGCGCCACCGCTGCGGCGGCGCCAGCTAGAGCGGCTCGACGCCGCCTTCTGCGCGGCGGCGCTCTACGAAGTCGGTGAGCTCGGCGCGGATGGCGTCGTCCATCGGCGGCTCTTCGTAGTCGGCGAGCAACTGCTTCCAGATGCCGTTCGCCCGCTGGGTGGCGTCGAGCGCGCCGTCCTCGTACCACGTCTCGAAGTTGCGCCAGTCCGACAGCGTGGGCTCGTAGAAGGCGGTGTTGTAGCGCTCCAGCGTGTGGGCCGCGCCGAAGAAGTGGTTGGCAGGTCCCACCTCGGCAATGGCGTCCACCGCCAGCGACGCATCGTCGATCTGGGTGGGCTGCAGCATGGCCCGGATCATCTGGATCATCTCGGCGTCGATGATCACCTTCTCATAGGAGGCGCAGAGCCCGCCCTCGATCCAGCCCAGGCCGTGCAGCACGTAGTTGATGCCGCCCACGATGCACGCCCACAGCGACATCTGCGACTCGTAGGTGGCCTGGGCATCGGGAGCGTTGGAAGCGTTCGCGTTCGAGGCACGCAGCGGCAGACCGTAGCGGCGGGCCAGCTGCCCGCTGATGATGGTGGCCTTCACATACTCGGGCGTGCCGAACGCCGGCGCGCCCGACCGCATGTCGACGTTCGAGGTGAAGCTGCCGTACACGACCGGCACGCCGGGGTTCACGAGCTGCGCCAGCGTGATGCCGGCAAGCGCCTCGGCGTTCTGCAGGGTGAGCGCGCCGGCGATCGTGACCGGCGCCATCGCTCCCGCCAGGGTGAACGGCGTGTACACGACCGGCTGGCCGTGGCGGGCCAGCTCGATGGCGCCCTCCAGCATCGGCTTGTCGTACACGAGCGGCGAGTTGGCGTTGACGACGGTGTGGATGGACGGCTCGTGCAGCAGCGTCTCGTGGTCGATGCCGCGGGCGATGCGGGCGATCTCGATGGCGTCGCTGACACGGGTGCGGCCCAGCGAGTAGCAGAACCCGGGCTTGGTGGACAGCGTGTACATGGCCGACACCGCGTCCAGGTGGCGGGTGCGCACCTCGAGATCGATCGGCTCCACCGAATGGCCGGTGCAGGTGTCCGCCGCGTCGAGCGCCTGCTGCAGGCGCAGCATGTTGCAGAAGTCGGCGTAGTTGCCGCTGACCCGGCCCCGATCGAGGTCGGACACGTTCGGCGGGCTGCCGACCATGCCGAAGACGACCCAGTCGTCGCCGAAGACCACGCTGTTGGCCGGGTCGCGGGCGTGCAGGGTGAAGGTCGACGGGGCGAGCGCCACCTGCTCGACGACCATCTCGGGATCGAACCGCACCCGCACGCCGTCGTCGGAGCTGGCGCCCGCCTCGAGCAGGATCTGCACCGCTTCGGGCAGCAGGAAGTTCATGCCGATCTCGGACAGCACCCGCAGCGATGCCTGGTGGATGCGTTCGACTTCGTCGGCGCTGATGAGCTCGACGGGCCGGAAGGTGTTGCGTGCCTGCTGCCGGGGCGCCGCCGGGACTGCAGCAGCATCCCGACGTTTCCGGCCTCGACGCGTCACGGCAGCGAACCGTACGGTCCTGCCTGGATCACGTCAACAAGAGGCTGAGCCGGTAGGCGATGCCGTGGCCCGAGCGGCCCGTGAGCGAAGCGAACAAGAGCGGGAAACAAGGGCTCAGCAGCGGAAATGATGCGGCAAAGCGCGCCCTGCGAGAGGTGTTGCCTGTCGCGCAAGAACAGAATGTCAGATGCGCAACCCGGCGAGAATGGCCGCTCGCTCGTCATCGGTCGGCGGGCGGCCCACGTAGATATCGAAGTAATACGTGAGCGCTTCGATGCGGGCGTCCATCGGCTCATTGACCTCGAGCTCGTACCAGCCCATCTGCAGGAAGTAGATGGTACGAGCACGGTGAAGTCTCATGACCGGGTCGCTCACCTCGGCCGCGAGCATCTCCACGCAGGCATCCACCCGACGCTCGTCGGTGGCTCTCAGCTTCTGCCACAGCTCCGGATTGCTGCGGCCCCAATTCCGCACGGCCACTTCGAGACGCGGGTCGAAGCGTTCCATCCCCAGCCAGCAGCGCATCAAGGCGACATACCGGTCGACGATGCTGCCCTCGAGCGTTGCAGCCCGGATGATCGAACCCGAGTTGGTCTCCTCCCATACCTCGAGCAGGCGGTTGAGCAGGGCTTCGTGGTTCTCGAAGTGCCAGTAGAAGCTTCCCCGGGTGACGCCGAGCCGCTTGGCGAGCGGCAGCACTTTGACGGCGCTGATGCCGTCGGAGACGAGCACCTCCAGTGCGGCAGTCACCCAGTCGTCTGCGCTCAGGCGTGCCCGTTGAGCCATCGAGCCACCCTATCCAGCGACCTGCCAGTCGGTAATTGGGGGTGCTGGCGCCACTACGGATGGGCAGAGCGGGCACTCTTGGAGTTATCACTCCCATAATGTGCGTACGCTGAAGGCGTGCGAGTGGAGGAGCTGGCGTCGGCGCATGAGGTGAGCGTCGACACGGTGCGCTACTACCAGAAGATCGGCCTGCTGCACCCGCCCGCGCGCCGCGGACGGGTGGCGCTGTACGACGAGAGCCACGACCGGCGGCTCGGTGAGGTCCGGCGCCTGTCCGGCGCGGGTTTCTCACTGACACAGATCCGGCAGCTCGGCGACAGCGGCGATGATCCGATGCTGGTTGCGCTGGGTGCACGCCGCGACGACACCCTGACGTTCGACGAGCTGGTGGAGCAGTCCGGGCTCGACGCCGAGCTGGTCCGGCTGGCGACCGACACCGGCTTGGTGAGACCGCTGCGCACGCCTGCGAGCAGTACCGACGAGGGGTCCGAGGCCACCCGTGGCGTCGCCGAGGCGGCAACCGGCGAGGGCGTGATGGCCGGCACGCTCTACAGCACTGGAGCGCTGACGATGCTGCGCGCCGCCACCGAGCTGCTCGCCGCCGAGATGCCGCTCGACGACCTCATCGGCCTCGCGCTGCGGCACGCATCGAACATGGAAGCTGTCGCTGCGGACGCGGTCGGGCTGTTCGCCGACCGCTTCGCCGGCGTGCCGACAGCACAGCGCGCCGACCTGGCCGCCCGCCTGATCCCGCTGGTCACCGATCTGGTGGCACAGCACTTCCGCGAATCGCTCGTCGAGCACGCCACCGAGCGCATCCTGGCCGGCGACATCGACGATGGGCCGGCCCGCCCCGATGCGGCGGCGGAGGCGGCGCCGGAGACCCCGGCCGCAGGGAACTCGGGACGCCGCGCCCCAGCGGGGTTGCGCACCCGGACCGCCCTGACGCTGGAATGCCGGGAGCTGTCCGGCGAGCTGGACCCGCTGGCCGTGTTCGCAGCATCCGACGCGCATCAGCGGGTGTACTGGGCGTGTCCCGACGGCGACCTGGAGTTCTGTGCTCTCGGCAGTGCTTTCGAGGCGGGCGCCGAGGCCGGCGCTGACCGCTTCGCTTCGGTGGCAGAGGCGTTGAGCCTGCTGGATGTCGCCATGACCGGCGACAGCGGTCACCCGATCGGGCCGCTGGCCGTGGGCGGCTTCTCCTTCGGTCCCGAGACGCCCGCAGCGGGCTCAATGTGGGAGGCATTCGGCACGGGTTGCTTGACCGTGCCCGAAGTGCTCATCGTGCGTCGCGGCGGCCAGTCGTGGCTGACCTCGGCGCCCGGCGCCCCCGTCTGGCCGGTCATGGCTGCGTCGCGATCGGTGCCCGGAGGTGCGTGTGCCACTTGCGGCGTCGCTGACGGCAGCGGGGTCTGCGGCCTGGCTGCCGCAACCGGTGCACCGGACGCGGACTGTGCTCGGGACAACATGACCGCGCGAGACGGCGCCAGCGACGATCTCACCAGCACAGCTGCGGGCACCTCGGCGGATCCCGATCCCGAGCTGGCGGAAGGACCCGCGAGCGATCTGAATGCCGCGGCTCTGGCAATGCTCGGCGGGAGCTACCGGACAGACGGCAGCTACACCGAGCTGGTGCGACGCGCCCTCGGCAGGATCGCCGACGGGGGGCTGGACAAGGTCGTGACCGCACGCGAGCTGCACATCGCGTCGGGCCTCGAGCCCATCGGCGTGCTCAACCGCTTGCGGTCGCGCTACCCGTCCTGCGTCACGTTCGCGTTCGGGCGCGGGGCGCAGACGTTCTTCGGTGCCACTCCCGAACAACTGGTGCACTTCGACGGTCTGCGGCTGCAGACCGACGCGCTGGCCGGTTCGGGGCCTCGTGTCGGCGATCCGGCGCGGGACGCCGATCTCGCGGCCGAACTGCAGCGTGATCCCAAGGAGCTGACCGAGCACGCGATCGTGGTCACCGACGTACGCGACACGCTGCGTGGGCGCGGCGCGGCGCTCGATGCTCCCTCGCCGACCGGCGTCATGGAACTGAGGCGCATCATGCACCTGCACACGCCGATCAGCGGGCGCGTCCCCGCGGGCACGACGGTGCTCGAACTCGCGAGCGCACTGCACCCCACGGCGGCGGTCGCGGGTCTCCCGCGACGTGTCGCCCGCGACTGGATAGCGGACCACGAGGGCTTCGAACGCGGTTGGTACGCGGCGCCGGTCGGCTGGACGACGCTGGACGGCCGCGGCGAGTTCCGCGTCGCGCTGCGCTGCGCGCTGACCGGTCCCTCCGAGACCCGGCTGTTCGCCGGCGGCGGCATCGTGGAAGGCGCAGATCCAGAAGCTGAGCTGGCCGAGACCAACATCAAGCTCGAAGCTCTGTTGTACGCACTCGAGGGCGACTGAGCGGCAGCATGCAGATCTCCGCCGACGATGCTGCCTATTCGGCCTGCCGTTCGCTGTGCGAGGGGCTCGTTGCCGCTGGTATCGCCGATGCGGTGGTATCGCCGGGATCGCGTTCGATGCCGCTGGCGCTCACCGTCGACGCCACCGCCGGGCTGCGCACGTGGGTGCGGATCGACGAGCGGTCCGCCGGGTACTTCGCGCTCGGGCTGGCTAAGGGCTCGGGACGGCCGGTGCTGCTGGTGTGCACGTCGGGAACTGCGGCGGCCAACTACCTGCCGGCAGTGGTCGAGGCCCATTACTCCGGCGTGCCGCTGGTGGTGCTGACCGCGGACCGGCCTCCGGAGCTGCGGGGCTGGGGAGCGGGGCAGACGATCGACCAGCACCGGCTCTACGGCAGCCATGTGCGCTGGTTCTGCGAGACCCCCGTGGCGTCGGAATTGCCGTCCGACGAGGCGGCGAGGTGGTTCGGTACTGCCGCAGCGCGAGCAGTGGAGCAGGCGACGGGCGCCGATCCCGGTCCCGTGCATCTCAACGTGCCGTTCCGGGAGCCGCTGGAGCCGCTGCCGTGCTGAACGAGTGGGCGTCGGCGCACGAGCGGGGCGTCGTGGTGGCCGGACCCATGTGGGACGGCGATCGGTGGGCCGACGCGGTGGCGGCATTCTGCCGAGCCGCTGGATGGCCGCTGCTGGCGGAGCCCTGCTCGCAGCTCCGGCGGACGATGCCAGGTGTCGTCGTGACCGATCATCACGACCTGCTGCTGCGCACGACGTGGGCAGACGCCGAGCCGCCGGACGCGGTGCTGCGCATCGGCGGGGCGCCCACGTCCAAGCCCCTGAGGCAGTGGATCGAGCGGCACCGCCCGGCGTTCGCATTCGTCGATCCGGCCAGCACCTGGACCGATGCGAGCTTCAGCGTCTCGTTGCATTTGACGATCGGGCCGGACGCCATGGCCAACGCGGCTCGCGCGCTGCTGCTCACCGAATCCGGCTGGGCGCAGAGATGGGCCGACGCTGATGCAGACGCCGGCGCCGCAATCGACAGCGTGCTTGACACCGAGCCGCTGCTGGAAGCCGGTGTAGCTCGCCAGATCGGACGCAGCCTTCCAGCGGGTCACGCGCTGTACGTGTCGAACTCGATGCCGGTGCGTGACGTCGATGCGTACTTGCGGGCACGCGCAGAGACTCTGGCAGTGCACGCCCACCGGGGCGCGAGCGGCATCGACGGCGTGATCTCCGCTGCGACCGGCGTGGCAGCGTCGGGAACCCCGACCACGGTGCTGGTCGGCGACCTGGCATTCCGTCACGACATCGGCGGACTCGTGGGAGCGTTCGACACCGTGCCAGCCGCCCATGGTGGGTCTGGCGGGCTGGATCTCACCGTGGTGGTCGTGGACAACGGCGGCGGCACGATCTTCTCGTTCCTGCCCGCCTACGGGGTCATCGACGCCGAAGCGTTCGACCGATTGCTGACAACGCCTCCGGGCCGCAGCAGCTCGCAGCTGGCGAGCGGACTCTCCGCGGCCATGGGCTTCGAGCACCACCACATCGGATCGGGTGACGAACTGCATGCGCTGCTGACCTCTCCCGGATCGAATCGGGGCGTGCGCGTCATCACGATCGACATCGACGCGGACGCAAACCGGGATCAGCACCGGCGCCTGGCCGACGCAGTCGCGGCGGCAGTCCGGGGCGCAGAGCCCCGCTCGCAGTAATGCCGCTGTCGGAACCGTTGCAGCTCGCCGCCAATGTCACGGGCAGCGGCGAGCCGGTCATCGTCATCCACGGATTCACCGGCAGTGCCGAAGCGATGGCACCGCTGGTGGAACGGCTCGACGGCTGGCGGTGCGTCGCCGTGGACCTGGTCGGCCACGGCCGGAGCCCTTCCCCCGCTGACCTCGCGCCCTACAGCATCGAGGCGATGGCAGCGTCGGTGGCCGGACTCGCGGCGAGCGCAGGCGACGGGCCGTGTCACGTTGTCGGTTACTCCATGGGCGGCCGGGTAGCGCTGGCGCTGACCTCGGCGCATCCGGAGATCTGCAGGTCGCTGACGCTCATCAGCGCCACCGCCGGGATCGCGGATGCCTCGGAGCGGGCGCAGCGACGCCGGGCTGATGAGGCACTCGCTGATCGGATCGGTGAACACGGCCTGGCCCGCTTCGTCGACGAGTGGATGGGTCTGCCGATGTGGGATCCGCTCCGGGCGAGTCTCGGCCCCGAGGCGTGGCAGTCGTCCATCGATCAGCGCCTGCGCTCCGATCCCACCGGTCTGGCGAACTCGCTGCGCGCCGCCGGAACGGGCTCCATGACGCCGCTGTGGGACCGATTGGGCGCCCTCGACGTGCCGACGCTGGTCGTCTGCGGCGAGCTGGACACCAAATTCGTTGCAATCGGACACGAGATCAACGGCCTGCTGCCCGCCAGCGAGCTGGTCGTGTTGGCCGACGCGGGCCACGCCGCGCACCTCGAGGTGCCCGACGATTGCGTCGCGGCGATCCGCCGGCACCTCGACGCGTACTGAGAGCTGTCAGTCCTGCGGAAGCGGGAACTCGAATGCGCCGGGCAACAGCTCGGCAACGGTGGTGCTCTCGTTCACAGCGCATTCGGGACTGCCGGCTTCGAGCAGCAGTTGGCGGCAACGACCGCACGGAGCAAGCAGTTCGCCGTCTGCATCGGTGACGGTCACGGCAATCAGGCGGCCTCCCCCGCTGCGATGCAGATCACAGACCAAGGCGCACTCGGCGCAGAGCGTCAGCCCGTACGAGGCGTTCTCGACGTTGCAGCCAGTGACGATCCGGCCGTCGTCGACGAGACCTGCCGCGCCCACATGGAAGTTCGAGTACGGCGCATACGCCGTGCGGGACGCCTCGTGCGCCCGAGCGCGCAGCTCGGCCCAGGGGATTGCTGCACCTTCGCTCATGCCGAACATGCCTCCCACATCGCCTGAGAAGCGAGAGTACGGCCGATGAGGCCACCCCAGTGAGCCAATAGCGTTCATCCCGTGCAGGTGACGCTGCGTGAGTTCGAGCTGCCACTGCTGCAGCCGCTGCTGACCGCTCACGGCTCGATCGCCGTGCGGCGGGGCATCGAGGTGCGCGTCGGCGACGACGCCTGCGTCGGTACGGGCGAGGCGGCGCCGCTGCCTGGCTTCGGTGTCGAAACCTACAACGAAGCGCTGGCAGCACTGGAACGCTGGGCCGAGAATCCCGACGGCGAACCGCCCCGCGAGCCGTGCGCCGCCGCTGCCGTGGAATCGGCACTCACCCAGCTCGACGCCGAGATCGAGGGCGTCACACTGTCCACATTGCTGGCCGAGAACCCACCCGCGCAGCGGCGCATCGCCACCCACGCGTTGGTGTCCGATCTCGATCCCGAGGCTGCGGCTCAACGCGCAGCGCACGCCGCCGCGGCAGGTCACCTGGCCGTAAAGCTCAAGGTTGCTGCCCACCACGACGCCAGCAGTGACGGCAACGGCAGCGCAGCCGCGGCCATTGCCGAACAGTCGGTGCGGATCGCGCACGTACGCCACTCCCTGCCCGCCGGCGTGGCACTGCGACTCGATGCCAACGGCGGCTGGGATCGTGCGACCGCGGTGAAGGTGCTGCGCCCTGTCGGTCACCTCGACATCGAGTTCATCGAAGAGCCCACACCTCAGGCCGCTGACTGGGCACAGATCAGCCGCACGGTCGGGCTGCCGGTTGCTGCCGATGAGCACCTGCGCGACGCCGATGCACTCGACCGGCTGATCGCGGTCGGTGCCATCGAAGTCGCGGTGCTCAAGCCGGCGGTGCTGGGTGGTCCGCATGCCACCTACGACTTGGCGCGGCGGGCGGCTATGCGTGGTGTTCGCTCGGTGGTGTCGTCGTTTATCTGCGGGCCGGCGGGTTTGCGCATTGCTCGTGAGACTGCTGTTGCGGTTGATCCTCGTGGGGTGCATGGGATCGGCACTGCGACGCTGTTTGCTGAGGCTTTGCCGGAGGATGTGGTGCCTGCTGGCGGGTATCTGGCTGTGCCTACTGAGGCTTCTTCTGTCGCTGGTTGAGATTTCGTCGCGACCGGGCAACGCATGGGCAGAGGCCTCCGTGCTTCAAACAGTTGCGACGCCATTGCTGAGCTTTGGATCGGCTTGGCGTCGCAAAACTGCGCGCGGAGGCCTCTGCCCACGCGCTGCCCTCGTTGGGTGCGGTCGTTTGGCTTTCAGACTTTCCAGCGTTGGGTCTTGCCGAGTGGCGTTTGGGGTAGCTCGTGGATGAGCTCTATGGCGCGTGGGGCGCAGTAGGCCGGGAGCTGGGCCTTGATCGTGTCGCGCAGCATTTTGAGTTCCGGAGGGTCGGCAGGGTCTGTGGGGACTACTACTGCTGTCACTGCTTGGCCCCATTCGGGGTCGGGGCGGCCGACAATTGCCACGTCAGCGATAGACGGCAACTCCGTCAGAATTCGCTCAATGGCTACTGGCCAGACTTTCTCGGCGCCTGTTGTGATCATGTCGTCGACTCGTCCGAAGACTGAGAGCTGGCCTTCGTCCGAGAGGGCGCCGGCGTCTCCTGTGGGGAACCAGCCGGCGGCCGTGCGGGGATCAGTTCCGTCGCGGTAGCAGCGCAGCAGCATCGGGCAGCGGAGTTGTACTTCGCTCTCGGCGATTCGCAGCTCTACGCCTTCGAGGGGCCAGCCTTCGTAGATCACTCCGCTGAACGTCTCGGTCATGCCGTAGGTGGCGACGGTGTTGGGGGGCCGTTGGGGTGGCATGGCGGAGCCGCCGAGCAGGATTGCCCGGAACGCTGATGCGTCGACGCGCGCGAGTGCGGTGGGCACTAGCGAGGTGAGGGTTGCGCCTCGGCGGGCTGCTGCTTCGACTGCGGCTGCGTCGAAGCCGTCGTGGACTTCCAGCGGTGTGTCGGTCAGCAGTGCGCGGACTACCACTGCCAAGCCGCCGACGTGCGCGAGGGGGAGGCATGCAAGCCAGCTGTCGGTGCTGGGGTCCACCGCCAGCGCGGAGCTGGTTGCCGTGGCGTTGGCCTCTATGGCTGCGTGGGTGAGGACCGCGCCTTTCGGATCTCCGGTGCTGCCGCTGGTGGCCATGACGAGCGCGTCGCCGGCCTCGACGTCCCAGCCGCCTCGGCGACGGTGGCGACCCGTGGTATCCACGACCACGCTGGCGCCCATGCGCTCGACGAGCGACTCCTGCGCAGCGGCCGGGAGTCGCTGATCGACGGGCAGGACTGCATCGCCGGCATCCCAGGCTCGCTGCAGCTCCGCGACGAAGCGATCACTGCCGCCGATCGCCAGCGCTACCAGTCGTCGCACGGCGCGGACATTACCGACGCGGCCGCCCGAACCCGCCGGAATTTGCGCTCGGCTGGACGCGGCGCTTCGAGGGCGTCCGCAGGCAAACACTGGGGTCGTTCGCTCGAAATCGATGAGCCGTTGGCGGAGTTGTCGCATGTGGGCGCGAGACTGTCGGCTGCATGGGTACGGCATCTCTCACGCCGACGCTGCGCTGGACGGGCGACAGCATCGAGATCATCGATCAGACGCGGCTGCCTGCCGAGTTGGTGCTGCTCGATGTGCGTGATGCGGCCAGCGCCGTGGATGCCATCGAGCGGCTTGCCATCCGAGGGGCGCCCGCGCTCGGTGCGTTCGGGGCGCTTGCCCTGGTTGTCGGCCTCGACGAGGCGCAACCCGACTCGCTGGACGCGGCACGCGAGGTGCTGGAGCGGTTGCGGCACGAGATCGGCGATGCCCGGCCGACGGCGGTCAACCTGCGATGGGCCGTGGACCGCACGGTCGATGCTGCGCTGACTCCCTGCGGTTCGTTCGACGCGAGCAGCAACACGCGCGGCGGCAGCGCTGGCAGAGAAAGCAGCGACGGCGCGAGCAGCACACGCGGCAATACAGGCAGCGTGGCTGAGCTGCGGCAGCGGCTGCTCGATGAGGCGTTGGCCATCGGCGCCGAAGACGCTCGGGCGTGCGCCGAGATCGGTCGGCTCGGGCGGGAAGTGCTGGCGGAAGCCACGGTGATCGCGACGCACTGCAACGCAGGACGGCTGGCAACTGCGGGCATCGGAACAGCGCTGGCCGCGTTCTATGCGAAGGCTGCTGCCGGTGAGCCGGTGCGCGTGCTGGCGGCCGAGTCGCGCCCGCTCCTGCAGGGCGCCCGTCTCACCGCATGGGAGCTGGCTGACGCGGGCATCGACGTGTCGGTCGTGCCCGACGGTGCCATGGCGTCGCTGATCGCGGGAGGCGAGGTGGACGCCGTGATCGTGGGCGCGGACCGCATAGCTGCCAACGGCGACACTGCCAACAAGGTGGGCACGCTGGCCCACGCTCTGGCCGCCGCCGATGCGGGCATCGGCTTCTACGTCGCAGCGCCGACCACCACCGTCGACGCGGCTGTGCCATCGGGCGACCGCATCGTCATCGAGCAGCGAAGCCCCGATGAGGTTCACCACGCCGGCGGGCAGCGTCTGACGCCGGAAGATGCGAAAGCCGTCAACCCGGCGTTCGACGTGACACCGGCCCGGCTGATCACGGCGATCATCACCGATGGCGGTGTGTTGCGACCTCCGTATGAGCAGTCCATTGCTCAGGCGCTGATCACGGCCGGAGACGAGCTGCGGGGTTCAGACGGATGACGGGCATAGGCGAGTACACGCGGGTGGCGTTGGCTTCGGCCGGGCCGGCCGGGGCAGGGGCGGGCCGGTGCTGAATCGTTGGGACGACGCAGAGGCGGCGCGCTGGGCGGAGTTGGGCGATCTGGGCGAGATCACCTACGGATCGCGCCTGGTGGGCGCCGATCCGGCGCTGGTGCTGCACGGCGGCGGCAACACGTCCGTCAAGGGCCACAGCACCGATGCTTGGGGCGAGCCGGTTCCGACGCTGTGGGTGAAGGGCAGCGGCTGGGACCTCGCCACCATCGAGCTGCCGGGCTTCGCGCCGCTGCGCCTCGAGCCCGTCCGGCGACTGGCCGAGCTGGCGGAGCTGAGCGACACCGAGATGGTGAACCAGCTGCGGATCCACTTGCTCGACGCCAGCGCTCCGAACCCGTCGGTGGAGGCGATCCTGCATGCGCTGCTGCCTCACCGCGCCGTGCTGCACAGCCATGCCGATGCCGTGCTGGCGCTCACCAACACCGCCGACGGCGACGCGCGGGTCCGTGACCTGTGGGGCGACCGGGCCGTCGTGGTGCCCTACGTGATGCCCGGCTTCGATCTTGCCCGTCGCTGCGCGGACGAATGGCAGGCGCAGGCTCACGACGGCACCGAAGCGATGGTGCTGCTGAACCACGGCATCTTCACCTTCGGCGAGACCACTCGCCAGGCGTACGACTCGATGATCGACCGGATCAGCGAGGCCGAACAGTGCCTTGCCGATGCGGGCGTCACGTCGTTCAGCCCTGCAGCCGACGACCGTGCGGCGCGGGGCGGCTTTCCCGATGTCGCGCCGAAGGGCGAGGCCGCCGCACGGCTGAACAGGGCGTGGGCCCATTACGGCGAGACCGGCGACGACAACCTGCCGCAAGAACTGTGGGGCAGCACCGACGCCGGGGCATTGGCGGCAGGCGCGGTCGAGGCGGTGGCGGAGCTTCGGGCTGCAATCTCGGATGCGGCGGGCGTGCCGATGCTGTTGCGAGCTGTGCACGACGAGCGGGCCGAGGCGTTCTGCGCCCGCGACGACCTGGCATCGGTGGCATGCCGCGGGCCGTCGACGCCAGATCACATCATCCGCACCAAGCAGTTCCCGATGGTGGGCCGCGATGTCGCTGCGTTCGTCGAGGGGTACTGCGCATACTTCGAGCGAAACTGCGCCCGCCACGCCGACGGTGGTTCGCCATCCAGTCACGGATCGCACAACGGCGGCGCCGCGCATGCCTCGCTCATCATGCTCGATCCGGCGCCGCGTGTGGTGCTCGAACCCGAGCTCGGGCTGTGGACGGCGGGACGGCGTGCAGCCGACTGCGACATCGCCGCGGACATCTACCTGCACACCATCGACGTCATCAACGCAGCGGAGACCCTCGGGGGATACGTTGCGCTCGGCGAGTCCGACCTGTTCGACGTGGAGTACTGGGAGCTGGAGCAGGCGAAGCTGGCGCGCGCCGGCGCGCCGGCTGCCCTGACCGGACAGGTAGCGCTGGTGACCGGTGCCGCGTCGGGCATCGGCCGGGCTGCAGCCGCGGCGCTGGCTGCAGCAGGCGCGGCCGTGGTCGGCATCGATGTCGACCCCGCAATCACGTACGACGACGACAGCGGCGGCCGGCCGCCGGCACTGCACGGTTCGGCATGGCTCGGCATCAGGGCCGATGTGACCGACCCCGATGCGATGACCGCAGCGGTTGCCGGCGCGGTCGAGCGCTTCGGGGGCATCGACATCGTCGTGGCAGCGGCCGGCATCTTCGGCCCCTCGGCACCGCTGGGAGATCTGGCGACCGAGGACGGGTTGGTCACGGCCTGGCAGCAGACGTTCGACATCAACGTGAGCGGCGCAGCGAACACCCTCGCTGCGGCTCATCGGGTGCTGCGGCACTCTCCGACCGGCGGCCGTGTCGTCATCGTCGGCTCGAAGAACGTACCCGCACCAGGCAAGGGCGCTGCTGCCTACTCGGCGTCGAAGGCGGCGCTGACGCAGCTCGCCCGTGTCGCGGCGCTCGAATGGGCGCCCGACGGCATCACCGTCAATGTGGTGCATCCCGACGGCGTGTTCGACACGGGGCTGTGGTCCGACGAGCTCATCGCCGAGCGTGCCGCCAGCTACGGGCTGACTCCCGAGCAGTACCGGCGGCGCAACCTGCTGGGCCGCGAACTGGTGTCGGCCGATGTGGGCGCCCTCATCGCCCAGATGTGCGGCCCCGCCTTCGCCCACACCACCGGCGCCCAGATCCCCCAGGACGGAGGCAGCGACCGCACAATTTAGTCGTGACATCCGGGCGCATCTGGCAAACTGACGCCATGCACACCGGCACGCTGCCCCTTCAGAGGGCGCTCTGCATCGGTGGCCAGGCAGATTGCCGCATCGTAAGCGCCCTTGTGCTCGCGGACGTTCCCCGTGGCTGAAGTACCGGCCGCCGAAATCCCCGACCTCGTCGATATCAAACGTCTGCGCTTGGATGCTCGCAACCCTCGGTTGACCGACGGGGAACACCTCTCACAAGACGCGCTGCTCAAGAGGCTATGGCGCGACTACGCTGTCCACGAAATCGCAATGTCCATTGCCGCGAACGGCTATTTCAAGCATGAACCCCTGTTCGCGGCAGAAGAAGACGGCGATCTTGTCGTCATTGAAGGGAACCGGCGCCTCGTCGCAGTGACAGTGTTGCGGGATGCACAGTTACGGCAACAACTCAAGGTGACCGATCTTGACGATATTGCCCCCGAATCCATCGCAGCTTTGGCCGAGCTTCCGGTTTTATACCGTTCTCGTTCGGATGTCTGGCAGTACATCGGCTTCAAGCATGTTAACGGACCTCAGCCTTGGCAGTCCGCAGCCAAGGCTCAGTACATCGCATGGCTGCGCAATGAACTAAGAATCCCGCTCGACGATATCGCGCGTCAAATCGGTGATCGGCACAGAACCGTACAACGGTTGTACCGCGGCCAGATGGTGCTGGAGCAGGCCGAGAGCAGTGGCGCTTTTTCACGCGAAAACAGGTATTTCACGCGGTTTGCATTTTCCCACCTTTACACGGGCCTTGATTACCCGAACATTCAACGCTATCTCGGCATCGTTCCCGACGAGAGCTTCTGCCCGAACCCAGTCCCGCCGGAAGGCATCGACAATCTTGGCCGCCTGACCCAATGGCTATATGGCGACAAACCGAAAGACATACGTCCTCTTATTCAATCGCAAAACCCTGACCTTCGTTTGCTTGAGGAAGCGCTCGGCACTGACGAAGGGATAGAAGCGCTGGAGCATGGACGCGAACTCAAAATTGCTCTCGATATCGCCATCGGTGACCCGACGCTTTTTCGGCGCGATCTCCAAGACGCCAAGCTCAGTTTGCAGCGGGCTCAAGGACGTCAACTCAGCGGCGACAGCGGCGACAGCGGAACGCTTGCGCTCGTCATGCAAATTCTCGATCTCGCTGACAGCCTTCGGCTCAACATGGAATCCTACCGTCGAGGTGATCGTTCGCTCCGAAGCGAACGTTATGGGTCAGCTTCGTGACAGCCAGCCTGCGGGCGATCAGTGCCGCCTCGCCGTTGGCAAAGCTCGCTGACTGGCTGGAACTCTCAGTACTGCTTGATTTCGACAGGAATGCCAGCAGGCAAGAACTCGCAACCGAACTCCGGCTCAACGGCACCATCGAGGCGCCCGGCGCATTTGACACAGCAGACAACTTAGACACAGGCGGTGCTGGCCAAGAGGGGTCGGCAGACGTCGAAGCAGAAGTCGATCACGATGGGCATCATGCTGAAGCTATCGCTGATGACGCATTCATGGAGCTCGAACGGCGTTCCAAATTCGCTGACGAAGGATACCCGTTCAGGCTCGAAGGTGACAGCATTGAATTGAAAAATGGCATTGATCCGGTTCTCTCAAGTTATGTCTTCCTTCTACTGCTGTCATGGTGCGGTCCCAATCAAGACGGCACTCCACGCCATCATCCGGAGCGAGTATTCGAAGCCCTGTGTGCAAAAGCGGTTGCCCTCTACTTGGGAGGCCCGGACAATGCCAAGGGCCATCGGTTCGGCTGGCCGCGAGCCGGTGAGCACAAGAGCTTTGCAGATGCACTTGGGAACGCCATCGAGAAACTCTGCGAAGGTGGACAGGTGAAGCACCGTGCCCAGTCTCGTGTGCCCAAGGACGATCAGCTTGATGTGATTGCCTGGATCCCGTTCCCCGATAAGCGTCCCGGACAGCTCATAGCCTTCGGGCAATGCGCAACTGGCGCGAACTGGGAAGCCAAGCTATCCGAATTGCCTGACACCGCTGCATGGTGCACATATTGGATGACTGATCCGCCCTTGGTGCCACCCATCCGGACCTTTTTTGTACCTCACTGCATCGAGCGAGGCCACTGGGATTGGGTCACCACACGCACGGGCATAATCTTCGAGCGTTGCCGCATTTCTTCACAACTCATTGCACTCGACGGCGACGAGTTCGAGTCAGCTCGTCTGTGGACTCGCGACAGGTTGCAAAGCTAAGCGTTCTCCACTCCGATCATCCGCAGCTCAGGACTATGATTGACAATTCGCCGTCGTAGTCAGTTCTACGTTATCAACTATTACAAGTCAATACGCTGCCGGGTAATGACAAGTTCGTTGCGAACTGTTGCATGGGCCGTTTTTACAGCCACGCGTACTGCGGTGAATTCATATTGCTGCACAAGTTCAGAAACGTGAGGGTCAGCATTGTATGTCATCAAGAACTCTCCATTTGAGGCCGCCAGAATCTCGAAGAGTGCTGCGTGATCAATCTCGTTATAGCTATAGAGTCGTCTTCCAGGTTGCTTGCTGCCCATAGTATAAGGTGGATCGACGAAAATGACCGTCTTGGGCTTGCCCGCATATTGATTCAACTGTGCTAACCCATCTCCACATTCAATAGATAGACGGTGTCGGTTGTGTTGGATGTCGCGAATGCGGTTAATGAGAGTCTGAGGGTACCATCGCGACTCAAGCCCTCGTCCATTCTCTCCCGAACGAAGCAAGGCTGCGCCATTTGCGATGATTCCGGCGCGGCTTGTGCGATTGCGGATCAATGTCCGGAATGCGCTGTCCAAAATTGTGTCTCCTGTATCTCCGAGCAATTGGTCGACACTCTCGGAATCAGGATGAAATGATTCGATACGCTCACAGAGTTCGTCCGGGTGTTCGAGGACACAAGTCCAGAATGCAGCAATTGAACCATCTAGTTCGACCATTTCGGCGCGGTCGGCATAATCCTCCGCAATAGCCAAGAGAGACGCCGTTGCACCGCCGCAGAACGGCTCAAGAAAGATCGTGGGCCGTTCGGTGAGTTGACTTAGCCATGTCCTCAGATGAGGTATTAGCCAAGACTTGCCGCCTGGGTAACGAAGGGGAGAGCGGAGAGGCACGCTTGACACGTTGGCCGCTGGGATGCTGGAAACTGGAAACTCATCCGTCGCATCGGCAGACATTGAGCAGTCAGCTAGAACTGGCGGGCGTCGATGGTGACGCCGGCGGCTTGGGCTAGGGCGCGGAGGGTTTCGATGTCGGCGGGCTCGGCTGTGAGCGTGATCTGTGTGCTCTGAGTGATGTGCTGGATCTCGTCGGTTTCGAAGCCGTCTTCGATGCGGTTGATGAGTTCGCGGAGCAGGTTGACGAGGCTGTCTCGGTCTACGTCGGGGCCGAGGCTCGTGTTGGCGGTCAACGAGAGCTGCCAGTGCTGGGGTGCTGGTGGCGGGGCTGGCGGACTCGGCGGAATTGGGACGGGCTGCGGTTGGGGTTGGTCGACGACCACGCCGTCCGGCGGTGCTGGGTCGGGGGTCGGCTCTGGCACATCTGGTGCCACGGGACGGCGGAGGCGGACGGTGCGCGAGGCCAGGTTGATGTCGCCGCGGTCGTGAACGGTGTACACGTTGTTGCCGTCGTCGATGAGTTCGACATCACCGCGACGGACGGCTTCGTAGATGGCCTCGGACAGCTCGCCTGCTCCAGTAGGCAGCAGTGGCTTGTGCGGGTTCGACCAGAAGCTGTCGCGGACCTCGGCGAGTGGCACGCCGTAGTCGCTGTCGCGCAGGTTGTGCATCAGAGCGCTGTAGCCGAACTCACCGACTTCGAACGCCTTGCTCTCGTCGCGCAGCAACGCCCACACGTGGGCTCCGTTCAAGGCGTCCTGCTTGTCGTTCGCGAGGCGCACGAAGCGCTCTTTCCGTTCGAACTCGCCCTTCGGTGCGAGGTATGCGATGTGGCGGTAACACAGCTTGACGCGAGCATCGAGCGCCTTGAGCGCTTCGGCGGCGTCCCGCTTCGCTTGGGCAGCCATGTCCTCGTCGGCTTGGACGGCAGGAAGCTCGGCCACACGCTTGCGGGCCAGCCACTCCGAGGCGAGGCCTCGGGCCTGTGCGCGAGTCGCCGTGTTGGCGACCGCAAACACAGCCGACGATGCCCACTGCACGCTCATGGGGGACGAACCTCGGCCCATCGCGGCTGCGATTGCCTCGCGGGTCGCCGTGTCGTCGCCGTTGAACAGCGAAAACCAGCGCGAGTCCAGGATCACTAAGCGCGTCTGATGGTGCTGATCGATGCCAGCTTGGCCGATCACCTCGCTCGCCGCCGTACGCGAGATACCTTCCGCAGGCACGTCACCGCCATCAACCTGCATGACCATGTCGAATGGGCCTGAACTCGTGAGCTCAGCGGCTCGCTCCGTGACGGCTAGGTCGCGGTCGGCCTCGCTGACGGCCTGCTTCTCGGCCTTGGCGAGCATCCCCAGCGTCTTGCGGGTCTCCACCACCCACCGCTTGGGGCTGCTGCCCCGACCTGCGATCGAGTCCACCGAGGCCATTCCGGCATCTGTCTCCAGCAGTTCGACGGCCACCGCCTCGGCATCGCCGGCGCCGTAGCCGCTGACCGGCACGAACGACGCCGCGTGAAGCTCCGCTTCGGTCGCGCCCCGAGCACCGTTCGCCCTGGGGCACAGCGACCGGACGAACAGCGCCGTGGCAGTCCGCTCTGCCGCACGCGGGTTCTCGTTGCGCCAGCCGTCGCTGCGGGCCGTGTCCAACCGGCGTGCAACCCCGCGATCCGGGTTGTGCTGGTCGACGATGTCGACGCTCGCGACTTCGCGCAAGTTCGACAGAGTCCGATGATCGGCCACCAAGCCGGAACTCAACAGCGAGTCGCGCACTTGGTGCGACTGCAAGGGCAAGTCGCCGCTGTCAATCAGCTCGGGAACCCACTCACCTTCGGCGGCACGCCGCGACTGCTCGAATGCCGCGGACGCGAAGAGGCGAATGGTGGACCGAACCCGCTGGAATCCGGCATGCTGCGCCCACTCGTTCTCGGCAAGAGCGATCAGGCTGGGATGGAACGGGTAGCAGCGCGCCACCGCGTCACGGAATGCTGGCCCTGAGGGCAGACTCAGCTTATCGAACACCTTGGTGGCCCACGGGCCTCGTACGTGCTCGATGAAGCGGTCCGCGACATGGTCCGTCTGTGCCCGAGTCGCCAGATGCTCGAACAGTCGCCGCCGAATGATCTCGGCGAAGTCGCCGCCGCCGGTCACCGCCGTGGTGCGGCCGTTGCGCGCTAGCAGCGCCTCGAGTTCCGTCTGGCACTCCACGCCCGTCTCGTTCAACGCCATGTCGTCCTGATCCGATGCGATCATCACCGCCACCACGACGCAGTTCGGCACGTCGTTCACAATGTCGAGCAGCGCGCGCAGGAACGCCATCTCGCGCAGCGCGCCGTCCGGATCATTGGCGGCCACCAGCCGGATGTAGTCCATGATCTCGTCGATCAGGATGAGGACGGGGCGGCCAGTGCTCCGCAGCGCTTCGGCCAGATGCTTCTTGCTAGTGATGTGCTCCTTGAACTGGTCGTAGCGGTGTCCGTCCTTGTCGAACAGCCGCCACAGGAATCGCTCGCCGAGCAGCCGCGCAGGGCCGAAGTCTTCACTGGAAGCGGTGGTGTTGTCGCAGTCGAGCACAACGCAGACCGGACTGCCGAGGTCGGACCGCACGTTGCCGTCACCGGCGATTTCCCGCGCTGTGGCGAAGACTTCTCGGCCAAGGTCAGTCGGCGCCAGTTCGGCGGGATGCGCCGCGAGATGCCACAGGCCGATCAGCCCGTGCGATTTGCCGCCGCCCATCGCCTGGTCGAGCCGCCACACGGCACCGGACTGCGTCGACTCCTCCACGCCGAGCCGCACGGCAACCCGCGCCATGAGCTCGACGAGGTCGCCTGTCGGGTGGGTGATGGCGCCGTAGTAGGAGGGCGACGCGTACGGCGTTTGGTCGGACTCGACGCCCGCGACGCCGAACACTGCATCGTGCAGCGACATCTGCACGTCGTCGACAGCGCCATCGCTTCGCGTGACCTCGGACCGCAGGGAGATGGTCTCCCACCACGGGCGCGCTTGGATGCTTGCGGTCATCGTCAGTCGGTCCCCCCGTGTGCAAATAGCGTGCCCTGCCGATCCTGTTGTTCCTCTTCGGCCAGTCGCTCGTCGGTCTCACGCGTCAGCCGCGCGGCCCGCTCGGCGATCAGATGACGCTGCCGCACGGCCCAGGTGATGGTTTGTCCGTCACGATCACTCTCGCCGAGCACGCGAGCGAATTCCGACATTGCCGCCCACAGCATCTCGTCGTCTGCCCGCTCCAGTAACTGCAACGCCGTTGCTATGTCGCTGATGGAACGTCCTTCAGCGGTAACAGCGAGCACGATGTCCACCACAGGGCTTGTGGGGTGGAGGCTGAGCGAGTCGGCCGTCTCATCGCCGAATGCCAGACGTGGACCGCCCTTCACCTTCTGCAGCACTCCCTTGACATCATCCTCGGTCACGTCGTAGGACAGCCGCAGCCAGCGTGCCTCGGATGCCGGGGCGACGCTGCGGCCGTGCTGGCGCAGCCACGACAGCGCGAACCGGGTGCGCACATCGAAGTCGGTGAGCTTGAACCGGTCGATCCGTACGTCGGCGGCTTCTTCGACGGCGCGATGCGCCATACCCAAGAAGTGGTCGAACGGCACCGGATGGCCGGTGAAGTCACGCACTTCGGAGTACCTGCCGACAACCTCCATCGCCGGCGCGATCGCCGCCATGCGCTGGTCGGAATCGGCCAAACCGTCATCAGTCCAGGCGGGGACGCGCGAAGCGATCACCGCCCGAATCTCCTCGTCGACGACGCGGACATCGCCAACGGGCCGATCCTGCTTGGCGGCACGGCACGCCATCATGATCGTGTTGTCGATGTACTCACCGGTTTGTTTCCCGCCCTTCTCGGTACTGCAAGGCCACGAACCCGTCAGCACCAGCCCCGCATCGGTGATGGCCGTGAGCACTCGAACCCAGGCATCAGGGTCTCCATGCCCGAACACGATGCTGACGACACCTTCGGGCTTGACTTTGAGTCGCGCCTGCTCAAATGCCTTCGTGATGGTCTGCCTGTAGTGGGCTTCCGTACGATGATCGGGATCGTCGACCGTCGTGAACTTGATGACCGCTTCGTGCGTCTTCTCCTGCAGCCTCCCGGCATCAGTCGTCATGCCAAGCCATGGATCGGCTGTTACCAAGGCCCGTTTGAGCCACACGTACATCAAGTCAGATGAGTCGCAGTAGTTGATCATCGAGTCGTACGGCGGATCGGTCACCACTGAATCGAGGGACGCGTCGGGTAACGCCAACTCGGTGGCAGAACCGCGCTGCACCGATGCCGGAATGCCAGCAACTCGCTCAAGTTGCTTGCGGAGGCTTCGAATCGTGTGAACCGACAATGAGATCCACGTGCCCGGACCCTCACCGCATCCGGTTTCGAAGTAATCGAAGCTGTGTGAGATACCGGAGTCGTTGTAGTAGATGTGCCCCGTTTTCTGCGAGGGAACCTGAAGCGTCGCGCACCTGCTGCTGTATTTCATTCGACGGGCGAGATTCGAAGCGGCGTAGCCGGCCAGAGCCGAGACGTAGTCCTCGCTGGCCCCCGCAGCTTGCATCCGCGCGCTCATATGGTTGACGATGCGTGCAAGCCGGACGAACCCAAGGGTTTGGCGGTCGTTGCACAGTTCGCCCCAGCTGCGATATCCGAAGTTCACGGGGGCGATGAACCTCGAGAGCCCGGGGTCCATCGGCTCACGGGGCACTGCAGATAAGTCAGGCCCGAATGGCCCTTCCGCGCTGAGCACCGCGTCGATTCTCTCCGCGGCAGCCAGATCGGCGCTGCTCGGCTCGCGGTAGCGCTTGCCAACATCAGCATCAAGATCGGCAACTGCAAGCATCACATCATCCTTGAGGCCGTCACGCATCATGCGCTTGAGCGTTTCCGAGTGATGTGTGTGGCCGCAGAACGAACAGACGCCGCTCTTGCCGCGATCCCCCGCAGTCTCTCGCAGTGTGGGTTGAGACTCCGGCTTCCCGTCGTGAATCTCGGTAGCAAAGGCGCCTAACGATTCGTGGGGGACGATTCGGTACGACTGTCCCGGGTCGTCCTTCTTTAGGTTGGGATTGCGAAGGGCGAGCCTTCCGGTGAGCGGAAATCGATTGCCGCAGTTCGTGCAGGGCAGCGTCACAGCCCACACGTAGCCCCACGGACGCTTGCCGTTGACTACTGGATAAAACTCACCCATCACGGACTCGTAACGACGTCCTACTTCGTTGAGCACGAATCTCACGTCTCGCAATAGCCGCGGTTCGGTGAAGTACTCGGCGGCGTGCTCGTCGTACCCCTCGAACGGCAACGGCGGCTCGTCGTCCCAATTGCGCATCGGGTAGTCGGCCAACAAGCGGCCGGCGAGAGTTGCCACCGGTGAGTAGTCGATTCCCCAAGCCTGCACTCCCAAGCGGGCCGCTTCGAGCGGAATCATCGCCCTGCCCGAGAACGGGTCACAGAGCTTCGCACCGTCGGGGTAGTGCTTGGCAAGCTCGGCGCGCAATTCGACGTTCGCGGCGTCGTAGTCGGTCATCGCCTCTCGCACGAGACCCTTCAGGCTTTCCTGTTCGCTCGGATCGTGAGGCCACGGCAACAACGAGCAGAGCACGGCCGCCTTGGCCTGGGCCAGCGGTCGCGACGCGAACCAAGTGAACAGGCTTTTCTCCGCGAAGCCGGTGCCCCAGCCTCGCGTCGAGTGCGTCGAGACTTCCTCGCACGGGAACCATCTCTCGATCAAGCGCGTGCTCATGAATGCCCGCCTTGATGCTCGAGTGCTGTGCTCAATGCGCTGCCGGTGAGCCGATACTCAGTGACGTTCTCAAGACTGTCGCGGAACACGCTCGCCGGGTTCTGCCAATGCCCGAACAGGCTGCCTTCACCGTCGATGCAGTTGTCCACCACGTACAGCCAGTAGTCGTCGCCGTGCTGACGGGCGCTGGTCAGTTCGCCGGAGGTCAAGCGCACACCGCTCGAAGAGGCTTGGCCGGCCACGCCCTTGACTTCGATGCAGCGCACCTGCGGCCCGCGGCGGGCTTCGAGGTCGTAGCCGCGGTTCTGCGTGTGGACATCGGTGACGTGCCAGCCGTCAGCCGCCAGGTGCTCGGTCACCCAACGCATCGATACCTCTTCGCTCTCGGCCGCGGACTCGAGATCCGCTGCATCGACGTCCAGTCCGGCAACTACACGCGCCCAGCCGATGCAGCGCGGTGCCGATGCGGTCACCTGCGCGACCTTGTGGGCTTCGGCAAGCCGGCTGTCGACCGCTGACTTGATTCGCTGGCGTTCCTTCCTGCCCACCGCGCGGTCGGCGATGTGGTCGGTGAGATGGTTCGGTAGCGGCAGCAACTGGCCTCGCAGCTGCGCCACCCACGCGCTGAGCCGCTGTTCGCGCGCTGTGCGTTCAGCTTCGGAGGCGTTGCGTGCCACGGCCAGCGCTGCTTTGGCGACTGAATCATCGAGCGGCGCGCACTCGGCCGTTGTACCGGCGCTCGCCAACTCTGACGACGGCGCTACGAGGTTCGGCAGTTCCGCCCACGAGACGCGGCGCGTTGTGCCATCGGCCATTGCGGCGATCAGCCAAGTCTGCGTGCTGTGCCTGGGGTGATGCCGCGGGTTGTCACTTTTTCCGCCTTCGACGATGTCGCTCTCGAACACGAACAACGTGTAGCTCTCGGGCGAAGCGGTGTCGCACAGCACAGCGCCCTGCCACATGTCGGCCTCAAGCCGGGCACGCAGCCCTTCGACCAGCGCGCCGAAGACGTCGTCGCTCGGCCCGAGCATGTAGGCATCGGCTGCGCGGTTGACGCCTTGGGCCATTGCGGTTGACCGAGCTTCGTGCCGGGTCACCACCAACGACTGCTTGCGGCCGACGCTGCCCAGAGCCAAAGGCAGTTCCCAGCCGTGAGCCTTCGGGTCCGTAGACAGGTAGTAGAAGCCGTCGCCGAGCGGCGCTGGTCGGCAGCCGATCAGGCTTGCCGAGGCGGCCCGTTCCAAGAAGTGCTCGACAATGACGGGGTTGACACGGGCGACGATGTCATCGATGCGCGCTGCGTTCGCCGTCTCGGTGTCCACCTCCACGCTGAGTTGCGTGGATTCCGCCAAGTAGTCGTCTCGGGCCTGTCTGAGATCATCGACGCTGGGCCACGGGTCGCCCGGATCGACCGGGGAGTCGCCGTACCACGGCAAGAGGGACTGCTCTGCTGTGCCTGCGTTCGCGCGGGCGCGTTCCATCACTGCTGCCAGGCAGTCGAACATCTGGCCGTCGAGTTCGTTGGCGGCGGCAATCAATCGCTCAAGCAGCGTGGCTAGCACGTCTCCTTCGCGCGTGCCGAGCGCTACCAGGTTGTAGAGGTACACCTTGTCGTCTTGGCCGATGCGATGGATGCGCCCCATGCGCTGCTCAAGGCGGACGAGCGACCATGGGATGTCCCAGTTGACGAGCACATGGGCGGCTTGCAGGTCGATGCCCTCGTTCCCTGCATCGGTGGAGACGATCACCTCGAACTCGCCGTCCTCGAACTGCTGGCGCGTGACGGCGCGTTCGGCGTGACTGTCTGCTCCCGAGTAGCTGCGTGCCGTGTAGCCGGCCTTCGTGAACATGCGCACCAGCCATGAGGCCGTGTCGGCGTACTCGGTGAACACGACGAGTTGCTCGCCTGATCCGGAAGTGATGCCGTGCTCGGCCAAGCATTTGTTCACAGGCAGCCACTTGGAAACTGCTGAACTGGTGTCGGCGGCGATGCGTGCCGCCTCGACGGCCGTTTCCAAGTCGGCCAGCAGTTCGGTGATCGCTTCGCGCTCGGCACGGGCGTCGAGCGAGCGGGCTGCGGTGACTTGCTCCTCAGCTGCGTCGTCGTCGCTCTCGCGTTCGATGACGGCGACATCGTCGTCAGCCGCGAGCGCCGGTCCGTCGGCGGTACCCATCCGGTCAAGGCGGCGCCGCAGCGTGCAGGTGAGCGCGTACAGCGATGACGCCGCTCGCTTGCCATAGACCATCGCGGCGAGCTGGCGTCCGCGAACCGGGAAGTAGGTATTGGCGATGTACTGCGACGCGTCGTAGAACTGCCGCTCGGTGGCATTCAGCCGCACCTTGAGATTGAACGCCTCGCGCTCACGGAACAGCCGTGTGTGCGAGTCGTAGTCGAGCAACTGCTCCTTCATGCGGCGCAGGAAGTGCAGCGAGCCAGGGCGGATGAGCTTGCGAGTGGGCGGTGCGCCGGCCCCGGGCTGCGACGCCAGAGTGTCGCCGCCAACCGCACTGGGGAAGATCGTCGGGTCAACCAAGTGCAGCAGTTCCCGGAAATAGCGCTCGTCGCCTCGGTGCGGCGTTGCGGTGAGGAAGAGTGCGTGCGGCACGTCGGCAGAGAGTTCGCGCCCGACGCGGTGCAGTGTTTCCGCAGTCGGCGTCATGCGGTGCGCCTCGTCGAAGATGACGGCATCCCAGCCGGCCTCGTTTGGATGCAGCGCTTCACGTACTTGCGGGTTCGCGGCGGCCAGGTGCAGCGACACCACCCAGGTGTCGTCCGGCGCAGTAGTCAAGCCGTCCCAGCGCACTGTCTCGGCGGTCACCTCCCGCAAACCGCCGCCGAGGAATCGCTCGAAATCGGCCTGCCACTTGCTCACCAGGTGTGCCGGGCAGACCACCAGTGCCCGCTTCACCAGTCCGAGGCGCTGGGCTTCGCGCAGCCACAGGCCCGACATCATCGTCTTGCCGGTACCTGGCTCATCGGCCAGCAGGAATCGCAGGAGCGGCTGGGTCAGCATCCGCCCGTACACCGCATCCATCTGATGCGGATAGGGCCGCAGCCGAGTGGACACCAGCACCGTGGACGCAGCGGCGCGTGTTGCGTCGAGCATCCATTCCGTCCACAGCCCGGCAAGCACCACCTCCGGCACCGCCCGGCCGTCAGCGGCTACGACCTGCAGCGATTCGAACGCCTCAGCCGTCAGCGACACCTTACGCAGCGAAGCGCCGTCATCGTCGTTGCCGTCCGACTCGGACGGGTCTGCCACGTACAGATCGAACTTGCGCTCACGCGGCACGCACATGTCCACCAGCACGATCGCCGCCTCGCCCGGCAGCCTGACTCGCTGCCCCACCAGCGCCGCAGCCCGCTCGCCCAGCGTCTGCCCCTCCGCCTCCAGCACCCCCGTGACAGTACCGACCCGCTGCGACATCAGTTGCGTAGCCTCGCCGCCCGCCTCGAACCGCACACCTATTCCAAGGTGCAGTCTCAATCCTCCAGATGCACCCCAGAGGTCCCGAGAACTCAACGTGAGGTGCCGTACCTCTGACGATCACTTTGGATTCGGTCAAAACCTGCCAATTCGTGAGACCGGAGTCGCCATCACCTCAGGCACCCTGCTGTGGTGCCGGACCCAGTCAGCGACTTCGGGCGACAGCATCTGGAGCAACCGGAGAATTCTGGCGTAGTCGTCTCGAAGTCTTCTGCGAATTATCGGTTCGTGGTGCGCTATGCGGTTGCGCAGCGTTCGGAGCCGGTCGAGTTGGTCGTATACGTCCTTGCGCGCTGGCGTCGGGTTGAACGCCTGGTGAAGCAGTGGACGCCATAGCAGGCGGTCATTGCCCTTTGCGAGCAGTCCGACCCAGAGGCCGAACGTGCTCGCAGCGACGATCCTCGCCGGCGTCTCGGTCTTGCCTTCGCGGCGTAGAGCCTGCTTCGCGCTCTCGATGGCTTTTTGTTGGCTATTGCCCAAGCCGATCTTCTCGTACCAGTCCTCGCCGTATTGGTCCGAAAGCAGACGGTGCATGGTGTTGCGTAGGGTCACTTCAAGCGCTTGCAGCGGTCCGAGGAATGCTGAAGCGAGTGCTGCGTTGCGCACATACAGACGCAGGGCCCTGAGTTCGCTCCCGTTGGCGAGCGCGAGGTACGTTCGAATACGATCGGCGGAGATCGTCTCCAAGATTGCCGTTCTTGTCGCGTCGTCGTAGGTGTACAGGTCGCCTTCGTGCCCTTGATTCTGTGGTGCTAGCCTCATGGGCGTACGCTCCTTGTTCGCCTCTCGCGGAAGCGGCTGGGGGCAGACCTTGGGGGGGCGACACCAGATCTGGTGCCGCCCCCCGACTCCTCCTACGCAAGCTGCGTTAGGTCACCTGTCGCCGGAGAACTCGCGTCAGTCGGTGTCACCGGCGCAGCCGACTCATCGCTGCCGTACACCATCTGCAGTGCAAGCTCCGCCATCTGCAACCACTGACGTTGCTCAGAGGTTGACAACGGACCCTCGGCTGGCAACTTCGACCACAGACCACGCAAGAGCGGATCCGTAGGTCCCTCCAGTTCGGCAAGGGACAGGGGACCTGGTTCTGGCTGCTCGGTCGCAGCAGCTGGCTCGTCATCGGTAGGAGGCGGTGCTTCCGCTTGTGGGAGCCGAGCACCAGCAGGCTTCACCAGCCGGTTCCTTCCGGACCCGAAGAATCCCGCCGTGCTTGCGGAGCGTTGCAAGACCTGCCGAGCCTTCCCGACAGATTTCTCAGTCACACCGAGCTTCCCGAGTTCTGACTCGAGACCTGCGTCCTGCGGCAGGAGCTTGCCAGAGAAAGTCTCGTAGACCAGTTGGTAGAGAGGCACCTTCAGGAATGCCCGGACTGCGGCATCATCGCGTTGTTCGGGATCAACGATTGCCGACCCAAGCTCCGTCAAGACAATCGATTTCGCCCTGCGCTCGACGAGACCGAACATACGCGCCGCTGAGAGCGTCGACCGGAACTTGCTGCTCGCGACAGTCGTGCCGAGCCATGATGCCAGCTGGTCGAGGTCGCACTCGCGGCCGGCCTTCGCATGCACCTCGCATACGGCCTTGATGGCCTCATCGAGCGCAACGTACGGGAATGCAACCGTCGACCGGCGCGCCCGGCCATCCGGGGTGGCTTCCTCAACTTCTTGGTCATCCGCAGCCATCGCTATGTCAGACATTCCGCACCTCCTGGTGACATTGAATCCACTCTAGTACGAGCTGATTGCCTAACAGATGCGGATTGTCTACCACACAGTCAGACAAATGACAACAACTCGCAGCAGGTTCGAGTCTCACGGCTCGGACGGGCTGCGAATGGCCTTGCATCCTTTGGTGTGCCGGAGGAGCAGCCGTCTAGCCGTCGGCCGCTGGGCTTGCTGCGCCGGGGGCGGCGCCGGCCATGAGCAGGCCGATCTCCTCGCGGGTGGCTGTGCGGGGATCGACGGTGGCCACGATGCGGCCCTCGTACATGACGGCGACCCGGTCGCTGAGGGCGAGCACCTCATCGAGCTCGGCCGACACCAGCAGCACCGCTGTGCCCTCGTCGCGGCGCTCGCGGATGCGGCGCCAGATGAACTCGATGGCGCCGATGTCGATGCCGCGGGTGGGCTGTGCCGCAATGAGCAGATCGATGTCGTCGGAGAATTCGCGGCCCACGATGAGCTTCTGCTTGTTGCCGCCGGACAGGCTGTCGGCGGGCGAGTCCACGTCGGGCGTCCGCACATCGAAGGTGGCCACGACATCGCGGGCGTGGGAATCGATGCGATCGCGCCGCAGCATGCCGCCCGCGGCGAAGGGGCGCCTGAAGTAGCGGTTCAGCACCGAGTTGTCGGCCACGGAGTAGGAGCCGATGAGGCCGTGCTTGGCCCGGTCCTCGGGGATATGCCCCACGCCGATCACCGTGACCTGGCGCGGCCGTGCACCCGACGCATCCCGGTCGCTGATCGACACGGTGCCGGCCGTGGCGTGGCGCAGGCCGGTGATGGCTTCCACCAGCTCCCGCTGGCCGTTGCCCTCCACGCCGGCGACACCGACGATCTCGCCCGCGCTCACTGCGAGCGACAGCTCGTCGACGGCTCGCTGGCCGCGGTCGTCATCGGTGCAGAGGCCAGCTATGTCGAGCACCACCGGCCGCTCGCCAGCCTCGGCAGTCGGCTCTTCATCGCTGGGGGCAGCCGCCGTGGAGACTGCCGATCCGACGCCGGTGGCGCCGGACTCGAACCGGTCGCCGTGCAGATCCACCGCGCGGCCGACCATCAGCTCTGCTAGTGCTGCCTCGCTGGTCTGCGCGGGCGTGGTGGTGCCCACCACCCGGCCCTCGCGCAGCACGACGATGTCATCGGCGGCTGCCATGACCTCGCGCAGCTTGTGGGTGATGAACACGATGCCGACACCTTGATCGGTCAGGCCACGCAGCACGCCGAGCAGGTGATCGGTCTCCTGCGGGGTGAGCACCGCGGTCGGCTCATCCGCGATCAGCACCCGCGCATCGCGGTACAGCGCCTTGAGGATCTCCACCCGCTGCTGCGCGCCGACCGGCAGGTCCTCCACCGCCGCATCGGGGTCGACATGCAGCCCGAACCGGTCGGCCAACTCCATCACCCGGCGGCGCGCCTGAGCCACGTCGATCATGCCGAGCTTGCGCGGCTCGGCGCCGAGCACGATGTTGCGCACCACGCTCATCGGCGGCACGAGCTGGAAGTGCTGATGCACCATGCCGACACCGCGGGCGATGGCGTCGTGCGGGCTCGACAGCTCGACGTTCTCGTCGGCAATCACGACCTGACCCGCATCGGGGCGGTGCAGGCCGAACAGGACATTGACGAGGGTGCTCTTGCCCGCACCGTTCTCACCCAGCAGCGCCAGGATCCGACCGGGCCGCAATTCCACCGACACATCGTCGTTGGCCACGACCGAGCCGAAGCGCTTGGTAATGCCGTGGCCGGCCAGCAGCACCTCAGGCTCAGCCTGCGAAACAACAGTCTCGGCAGCCGCAGCCATCATCGGACCTCGTACGGCTGGCCCAGCGCAGCCGGGTCGCGCATGCGCCCGAACAGACCTGCAGCGGCCACCACGATGATCGTGACCACGAACGGCAGCATCCCCACGAACTGCGCCGGGATGTCGAACGTGTCGTTGAGCTGGAACTGGCCCTGCAGTGCCGTCGTGAAACCGAAGAACAGCGCCGCCGCGTAGGCGCCCAGCGGGGTGCGGCGACCGAAGATCATCACGGCCAACGCCAGGAAGCCCCGCCCGCCCGACATCGCCCGGGTGAATGTGCCCACCGACTCCAGCGCCAGGTACGCGCCGCCGAGGCCGGCCAAGCCGCCCGCCAGTGTCACGTTCCAGTAGCGCAGCCGGATCACATCGATGCCCACGGTGGCAGCGGCGCCGGGGTGCTCGCCGATAGCGGTCGTGCGCATCCCCCACACCGAGCGCAGCAGCAGCACGTGGAGCACCACCACCAGCACGAGCGCCAAGTACGTCAGCGGCGGGCGGTTGAACAGCGTCGTGCCCACGACGGGCAGATCGGCGAGCGGGCCGAGCTCGATCGACTGATACTTCGGCTGGCCCAGCGAGCGCCCCCGGTCGTAGAAGAACGAGGTCAGGCCCAGCGCCGCGATATTCAGGACCGTGCCGGCGATGATCTGATCGGTTCGCAGCCCGACCGACATCGCAGCCAGCATCCAGCCCATCGCGAGACCGGTGCTGACGCCCGCGACCACACCCAAGAACAGCGAGCCGGACATCGACGCCACGGTGAAGGCCGTAAACGCCGACATCAGGAACTGGCCTTCGATGCCGATGTTCACGATGCCCGAACGCTCGCCGATCATCCCGCACATGGCGCCCAGCACCAGCAGGGTGGCGGCGCGCACGGTGCCGCCGAGCACGGCGGTGGTCTGCGCCCCGTCCCAGGCGTAGAAGCCCCACACCAGTGCCACCAGCACAACGGCCCCCGCCACCGACCACATGCGCTGCGGCGACCAGCCCGACGGCCCCAGGCCGACGCGGCGGCCCGGCGTGCCGCCGTTCGTGTCGGTCGCCGGCAAAGTCACAGCCGCCTGCCTCGCTGCGTGACCAGCCGCAGCCGAGGGGCCGCGGCAGGACCGGGCGGCCGGCGAGGAGCCACGGCAGGGTCGTGCGGCCGGCGAAGCAGGGCGGGGGCGGTCATCGGCCCCACCCCGCACCGAGCGTCAGGCGTCGATCCGGCGCATCTGGCCGATCACGCAGCCGCAGCAGCCAGCGCACGATCAACGGCGCTGCCACGAACAGCAGGATCAGCGCTTGGATCACATCGATGATCTCGGGCGCCACTCCCGACTCGAACTGCATCTTGGCAGCGCCCGCTTCCATCAGCCCCACCAGCAGGCCGGCGGGAATGACGGCAATCGGGTTGGTGCGGGCCAGCAGCGCAATCGTGATGCCCTCGAAGCCGAGGCCCACGTTCACCCCAGCCTCGAAACGACCGTCGACGCCGAGCGACTCGATCGCTCCGCCGAGGCCGGCCAGCAGCCCTGCCACGGCCATCGTCGACGCCATGATCCAGCCCACTGAGATGCCCGCATAGTGGGCCGCATGGCGGTTCGCGCCCACGCTGCGAACTTCGAAGCCGTAGGTGGTCCGCTCCAGCACGAACCAGCAGGCGAATGCGACAAGCGCCGCCAGCACGAAGCCCGCCGGCAGCCATCCCCATGTGGGGATCTCCGCCGACGGCTGCACCAGCGGGGTGCGGGCGATGATGTTGGAGCCGGATCGGTCCTGCCAGGGGTTCGCAGCCAGCCAGTCGGTCAGGTTGCCGGCCACGAAGTTGAGCATGATCGTGACGATCACCTCGTGGGCGCCCGACGTCGCTTTCAGCACGCCGGCGATGGCGCCCCATGCCGCCCCTGCAGCAGCACCGACCAGCAGCGCCAGCGGCAGATGCACCACCAGCGGCAGGCCCTCGAGCCCGAAGCCGACACCCGCAGCGAATGCCGCGCCGACCAAGAGCTGGCCCTGCCCGCCGATGTTGAACAGGCCCGCCTTGAAGGCGAAGGCAACGGCCAGGCCGCCGAAGACGAGCGGCGTCGCCTTCTGCAGGGTGCGCAGCAGCGCGTCAGCGTCGCCCGCCCCGCCGAGCACCAGCGCGCCATAGGCACTCGTCACCGAGTGGCCCTGCACGGCGATGAGCACGGCGCCCAAGACGAGCCCCAGCACCACCGATACCAGCGGCACCGCGGCGGCGCGCAGAAGCGCCCGCTTACGGACTTGTCCGGCACCTGTGTCTTCGTCGTGGGACGTCGTTCGCCGGTGAGCTACGTCGGCAGCGCCGTCGTTCGCAGGAGTCAAACGAGCACCTGAGCGAACTCGTGCTCGTGAAAGACGATGCGGAAGCGGCCGCGCTCACCTCCGGGTCCGAGCTTGACCTCACCGCATTCGAACGCATCAGCACCGCCGCAGAATTCCTCGAGCGTCGCGAACACCTGCTCCTTGTACACGGTGTCGGCGTTGCCCTTGAGATGCTCACCCTTGGTCTCGACCACCAAGAACTGCGCCCTCGGCTCATCGGCGTCGCCGTCGGGCGAGTAGGCGACGAAGTCCGGCCAGATCCGATCGTGCTGCCAGCCGCGCAGGTAGTACTCGTGCGACTGCCGCACTGCGACTCGGTGCCACCATTCGATGGCTTCGTGCTCGTCGAGGTAGAAGGCGAAGCGCTTCTCGAGATCGGAGTCGAACTGCTGCTCGAAGACCGGGTCGAACAGGCTGTTCTGCACGATACTGCCGTGGTCTTCGAGCCTGTGATCGCCCTGCGCAACTGCGTATTCGAACGAATGATGCATCCGATAGTTGGGCGGGCTGGCTTCAAGATCGAATCGGATGTCACCGTTGTGCAGCTTGGCGACGAACACGGCGCGAGCGATCTCGTCGATGCTCGGCGCGAGGCTTGCGCGAACGTGGTACACGTGCCAGCGACGGTGGGTGTAGATCGCCGCCGAGCTGTGGCCACCGGCGGCCAAGGCATCGAGGTAGCCGAGCACCAAACGCCCCGCCTGCCACGGATTCGGCACCATGTCGATGAGCTGCCGCACGAACCAGACGGCGGACACTTGCTTGTCCTTGTCCACCGAAGTCGTCCTGCGCCCCGTCAGCGATGTCGAGATGCCGTCATCATCGAGACCGACGCTGATCGTCCGATCCACCGTCTCGCCAAGGCCGCTGCCGGGATTTCCGGCATCGGGAACTGCAAGCCGTGCCCAGTCGATGCCGGGAAGAATGTCGCGCTCGTAGCTCAGATCTGCCCAGTCGTCGCCGCGACGCGTCAGCACCTTCGGCAAGAAAACCTCGCGGCCACGGAACTGCAAGCGGCGCTCGATGACCATTTGCCTGACAGCCGACAGCCCGGCCCCGGTGACCTCTTGGCCCAGCCCGGTGAGGCCCTCCCGTTCCAAGCCGTTCTTCACCGCCTTGACAGACTCGTCTACACCCGCCTGCCAGCAGTGGACGTAGCAGCGGTCGAGTGCGTCATCACCGGTTCGGCGAGCGCCGGGCTGACGCATCACCCGGCCCATCAACTGGGTGATGGCGGTTGCGCTGCGCGTGTTGTCGAGCATCACCAGCACATATGCAAACGGGCAGTCCCAGCCTTCCATCAATGCAGCCTTGGTGATGATCCAACGCACTGGCGAATAGGGCGACATGAGATCTTCGCCAGCGATCTCGTCGCTCTCGGACGACTTCACACGAACCGCGTCAGGATGCTCGCCGAGCCGAGCGATGAGATGCTCTCGCACGTCCTCCGCGTGGAGGAACCCGCTGCCTCTCTGAGCCCTGCCGGTGCGTTCCACCCGGATCACGCCAATGGGCCGGATGTAGCGCCCGGTGCGGCCTTCGAGCTCCTGCGCTGCGGCAGTCAGATCGGCGAGACGGTCATGGGCGCGCGCCAGCGTTCCCTGCCAATCGCCGTCACCGGTGGTGACCTCTACCGGCAGCTTGATCATCTCTTCCTTGCCAAGATCGACGCCGGAGACATCCACCAGCAGATTGCTGATGGTTGCGTTCGGCGTGGCCGACAGCTCGATCACCAGCCGAGGGTTCAGCCGGTTGACGGCCGCCACGAACTCACCCGCTCCGCTGCCGCCATACGCCTTGTGCGCCTCGTCCAGCACCACCACCGGGCGCTGCATCTTCAGCACATTGAACAGGCTGTGCTTGACCGTTCCGTTCGGATTGGCGTCGAGGTCAGGGTGAACGTCAAGCAGCGCTCGCTGCGCGAGGAGGTCATCCTCGCGAGGGAACAGCGTGGCGTAGCGGCCCGAATCGCGAAACATCCGCAGAAACTCCCTGCCCCTCTGCCGGTTCGCTGCAGGCAGCATGAGCAGCATGACGCACAGGTAATTGTCGAGGTCCAGCTGAGAGAGCCGGTCCTCCTTCTCCATCACTTTGACCCGGCCGCCGCTGGCGTGCTCAAGTAGTTGACGGTAGGGATGCGCTCGGGTCCAGAACGCTGTGCGCGTCTGGGCGTAGATCGCCCGAGACGGCACGATCCACAACACGAACCCAGTCTGCATTCCCAACCGCTCCAGCGCGGCGGCGCCCAGCAGCGTCTTACCGCCTCCGGTCGGGATCTTGAAGCAGATATGCGGGATCGAGCGGCCGATGCCGTCGAGCCGATCTACGTGACTCCGGGCACCGGCGAGCGTGTCCTCACTGTCGGCAAGGGCAGCCCACGCCTTGGCCGGATAGTTGGCATCGTCATCGCTCGGTATCAGATTGGCGGCTGCCAGTGCTTGCGCGCGCTGCTCGAACGCCTGCCTTGCAGTGGTGAGTTCCTGCTCCCACTCCGTGAACGCGCGCAGCGTCCGCCGCTGGTATTCCTTCAGTTCCAGCACAGCTGCCTCTCCCGCACGGACATCGACCTCACCGCTACGCCTCCTCGATCTCGGCCACGGCAAACGGCAGCTGAGCAAACATGACTCGGAGATCCTTCAGTTCGTCCTGAGGGATGTAGCGGGCTGTCGCGAAGACGACTGCACGGCGGCCACGTTCGCTGCACAAGGCGCCGATCGCTTCAGCCCGCGGCGCGGTAAGCACGGACTCGTTTGTCTGCAGCCACTCGATGTCGGGCCGGTAGATCAGGTAGTAGTCGCACGAGTCATCGCTGTAGATCAGGCCGTGCTCGTCGCGCGGTGCCAGTTCGTCAGTGCCGACGGACAATCCCGTGGCGGAATGCACCAGCCATGCAGCAAGGTCGTCGTAGGTGGGCAGCGATTCCCCGCTCAGCATCCCGTCACCGCTCGTGCGCTCGCCCAGGGTGCAGTACGTGAACCCACCTCCGAGTCCTTCTTGCAGCGACTCATCCCGAGCGCCATCGACACCTGCGATCACCCTGCGTATCCGCTCTGCGGTTATCTCGTCGGCATAGTCCTCGCACTCCACCATGATGAAGCGCCGATTGCCGCCATCCTGCTTGTTCAACGCCAGCACCGCATGGCCAGTCGTGCCCGACCCTGCAAACGAATCCAGCACAACTGCCTGCGGATCTTGCAGGAGTTCGATCAAATACTGGATGAGCTCCACAGGCTTCGGTTGGGGAAAGACGCCGCCAACACCAAAGATCGTCCGCAGAAGCGTGGTCCCCGTGGCATTGAAGCGCACGATGCCAGGGTCGAGCAAGGCGTCAGGCGGCTGGCCTGCCTGTACGTCCTTGAGATATCTCTTGGCGCGCGGCTCGGTCCCGCCGAATTCGATCTCACCTGCCGCTTCCATCTCCTGCAATCGCTGGCACGAGTAACGGGGATAGCTACCAGATGGTGCCGACCACTCGACACCATTCTCGAAGACATGCGTGTACGGCTCGAAATAGTTGCGCGCATGTAACGGATCAAGCTTGTAGGAGCCCTTGCCATCATGATCGTCGCGCGGATAGCGCGCAGTTTTGTCGGAGATGTAACGGATGTACCGTTCCGACGACTCACCGAACCACGACTTGTCCTTCGCATAGCTGACGACGTAGTCAGCGTTGAGGTTGAAGTCCTTGCTCGAATTCCTCACTGTGTGCATCGCGCGACGCACCTGGGTGACAAAAAAATTCTCTTCGCCGAAGATCTCGTCCATCATCATGCGGAGGTGATGGACCTCGTTGTCGTCGATGGACACGAAGATCACACCGTCGTCGGACAGCAGCTGGCGCAGCAGTTGCAAGCGAGGCCACATCATGGTCAGCCACTTGTCGTGCCGTTCGAGGTCTTCGCCGTCGACCGGACCGTTTTCGCTTAGCCAGTGCTGTAGCGCGGGGCTGTTTCCGTTGTCGTTGTAGACCCAGCCCTCGTTGCCCGTGTTGTACGGCGGGTCGATGTAGATGCACTTGACCCGCCCGGCGTAGCGGGGCAGCAGCGCCTTGAGCGCATGCAGGTTGTCGCCGTGGATGATCAGGTTGTCATCGATGTCGCCCGTGCCGATAGAGCGGTCGGGGTGCGGTACGAGCGGACTCCATGGCACCACCAGGTGATGCGCATAGATATGGGCCTTGCCTTTAAAATCCAGTGTCGGCATCGGCCCTCCCCGCGTGTGTCAGTCGCTGGGAGCACCGTAGCCCTGCGGTGTCACAACCATGGGGAGAGCTTCTTGCAGCACGTCGACGAAGACGCTCGCGACGCGACGCACATCCCCAAACCGCCGTGCGACGCCCAGCCCAAGCTTCAGCTCGTGACTCGCCGGATCAGCCCGGCGAGTAGCCGGTGGAGATCTCGCCCCGGTCGAGCGCAGCCTTGATGGCTTCGAGACTGAGCTTGTAGTCGTCGCTCACGGCGCTGTCGTGATCGTGGAACGGCGCCAGCCCGACTTCGCCGAGATGGTTGCCGCCCGGGAATGCGCCCGCAGCCGAGGCCTCGATCAGATCTGCCACTCCCGGCGTGATGAGCTTCATGGCACTTGTCAGCAGACACGGCCGTGCCTCGGGCACGGTGTTCCACTGATCGGCATCGACGCCCACGCAGAAGGCGCCGTCCTGCGAGGCGATCTCGATGAGCGCCCCGTTGCCGGTGGCGCCGCCGGCGCCGAAGATGATGTCGGCGCCTTGGTCGAGCGCCTGACGCGCTGTGGCCGCGCCCCAGTCGGGATCGCCGAAGGCGATGTCGAGGCCGCCCGGATGGTACGTGGAGATGGTCTCGACCTGCGGGTTGGTGTAGCGGGCGCCGTTCTCCCAGCCTTCCTTGAATGCCACCACCGGCGGAACCAAGTCGGTGCCGAGCACTGCGCCGACGATGTTGGTCTCGGTCATCAAGCCGGCGAGGGCGCCCGCCAGGAAGCCCGACTTGTCC
Organism: Acidimicrobiia bacterium; assembly: GCA_022826045.1. Taxonomy (GTDB): domain Bacteria; phylum Actinomycetota; class Acidimicrobiia; order Acidimicrobiales; family Poriferisodalaceae; genus Poriferisodalis. The sequence continues at coordinate 96,476 of JAJDVQ010000035.1, forward strand.
TCGGGGAAGATCAGCCCTGTGAGATTCGGAAGCGGCTCGCCCTGAAACTGATCGACGCCGATGAAGTCGATGTCGGGATGCGCCATTGCGGCGGCGATGGTGGCATCACCCATGGCGAAGCCGACCGTGACGATGACCTGTGCACCGTCTTCGATGAACAGATTGATGTTGTTCTCGTAGTCCTTGGCTTCCTCGGTCTCGATGTAGTTGGCTTCGCCGCCGAGCGCCGCTGCGGCCTGCTGGGCGCCTTCCCATGCCGACTGGTTGAAGCTCTTGTCGTCCACCTTGCCGACATCAGTGATCAAGCCGATCTTGAGCGGCTCGGCATCGTCCATGTCTTCGGGCGCATCATCGGCAGGCGGCTCGGTCGCAGCCGGCGATGCATCGGTGGCGGCCGGCGCAGCAGCCGTGGTGGACGCAGGCTCGTCGCTGCTGCTGCACGCCGCGCCGAGCATCGCCAGCACGGCGACGAGCACAACGAGCCGCCCTGCAGACCTCCGGGTGATCGGCTTCGTGGAACGCCTGTTGAACAACGGCATGTGACCCTCCCAAGTCCTGCGGCCATAGGCCGGCGCAGCCGACGCGCGCTGGCCGCGCTGCACGGCCTGAGCCTATTGCGCCCTATTCCTCGACGAGCTCGACCAGCGTGCCGAGGTTTCCCTTGGGGTGGACGAATGCAACGGTGGTGCCGCGCGAACCCGGCCGGGGTGCGGTGTCGATGGGCACCGCGCCTGCGTCGATCATGGTTTGGAGCGCTGCGGCGCAGTCATCCACCCGGTAGCCGACGTGGTGCAGGCCCTCGCCCCTGCGCTCGAGGAACTTGGCGATCGGCGAATCGGGCCGCGTCGCGGCGGTGAGCTGGATGTAGCTGTCCGCCACCTTGATCAGCGCCTCCTCCACACCGTCAGAGTCGACGACTTCCCGGTGGGCCACTTCGGCCCCGAAGGCCTCGCTGTAGTACGCGACGGCGGCGTCCAGGTCGTTCACGGCAATGGCGACGTGGTCGATCTCGGTCAGGATCATCAAGCTGCCCCTTCAGCGGCTTCCAGCGAGGCTGCATGGCGGGCGAACAGCGTGATGCGGTCTTCGCCGATCCGCTCGCGCTTCTCCGGATCGGTAATGCCCTGCCCCGGCTCCGAGGCCAAGCACAGCACGCCCAGCTTGCCTTCGTGCAGGTTGTGGTGGACCTGCCAGGCGGCCAAGCCCGTCTCGTCGAGCGTGAACGTCTTCGACAGGATCGGCTGGATGCGGCCCTGATCGATCAGGCGATTCATCGCCCACGCCTCGGCGTAGTTGGCGAAGTGGCTCGACACGATCCGCTTCAGCTTCATCCACAGGTGCCGGTTGTCGTATTCGATCATGTACCCGCTGGTGGCGGCGCACGTCACGACGGTGCCGCCGCGCTTGGCGGCGAACACCGATGCACCCATGGTGGACCGGCCTGGGTGCTCGAACACGATGTCGGGGTCGTCGCCGATGAGGCCGCGCACCTTCTTGCCGAAGCGCCGCCATTCGCCTTCGTCCTGGGTGTGATCGTCGCTCCAGAAGCGGTAGCCCTCGGCGCTCCGGTCGATGACGTGCTCCACGCCGAGCTGGCCGAGCAGCTCCGCCTTGTCGGGCGAGCTGACCACGCCGATGGGCACGCCGCCGCCGTTAAGCACGAGCTGGCAGGCGTAGCCGCCCAGCCCGCCCGTGGCGCCCCAGACGAGCACCGAGTCGCCCTGCTTCATGCGAGCGGCGTTGTCGCCCACCAGCATCCGGTACGAGGTGGCAGCGCACAGCGCATTCACCGCCGCTTCCTCCCAGGACAGATGGGCCGGCTTGGGCATGAGCTGGTTGGCCTTGACGATGGTGAGGTCCGCCAGGCCGCCGAAGTTGCTCTCGAAGCCCCAGATCCGCTGGTTGGAGGCCTTCATCGAGTCTTCGTGGGCGGCGGGATCCTGATCGTCGACGTAGTTGCAGTGAACGACCACCCGGTCGCCGGGGCGCCAATTGCGCACCGCCGATCCGCACTGCAGCACGACGCCCGACGCATCGGAGCCGAGCACGTGGTAGTCGAGCGCGTGGCGGGCGCCCCAGCGGCTCTCGCGGCCCAGCCGGTCCAGGAAGCCGAACGTCGGCAGCGGCTCGAAGATCGAGGTCCACACGGTGTTGAAGTTGATGGCGCTGGCCATCACCGCCAAGTACACCTCGTCGGGCGCGAGCTCGGGCGTGGCGACCTCGCCGATGTGGGTGGCCTCGCGCGGGTCCTTGTCGGCCGAGGCACGGCCTTCGAACATCGCCTGCTCGTCGCGTACTACGTATGCCGCCCTGAAGCTCTCCGGGATCGGCATGGCCTCGAGTTCGGGACCGGACGCGCCGACGGCGATGGCATCAGCGAACTGCTTCACGGGCCCGAACGCTAACGGTGCGGCAGAGCCGCGAATGCCGCGATTCGGTGGCGGCGGTCAGGGCGACGCCGTCATCCTGCGCGCCGCGTAGCTGTCCGGCCGACAGCCGAAGCTGGGGCGCTAGGCCGCGGCCCTTGACAAGACCTCAGTCTTGACGCGCATCGGCTGCAGCACCGCTTCGATCGCATCACGGAGAGCGGCCGCATCGGCAGCGGGGGCTTCGAGATAGACGCGGCTCGCGCCCAGCAGCTCGGCCAATCGCGCGAACGGCGCGGGGTCGGCAAGCATGGCCTCCACTACTGCGGCCGGCGCGGTGGCGATGGCAATCAGCGCGCCGCACGGGTCTGCGAACACCGCCGCGACGCCGTGCGGGGGCGCGCAGGCGCTCAGGCACAGCGCCCGTGCGTGACATTTCCCGGTGACGAGCACGCGCTCGTCGGGAGACGGCCGGAAGACCGCGACCGGCAGCTCGCGTGATGTTCGATTGTCGGATTCGAAGGCAGCCATGGCACTCCTCGCGAGTGCAGGCCGCAGGGAACGTGCCGCCGGGACCGTACGCAGCCGACGGGGCCGGGTCCAGCGAATTTCGCCGGGATCAGGGCGCAAGAGCGCGGCGGTTGTTCAGGGCGCGTTCGAGCGTCAGCTCGTCGGCGTACTCGAGATCGCCGCCGACGGGCAGCCCGCTGGCGAGCCGGCTCACCTTGACGCCGAGCGGTTCGAGCTGGCGGGCGAGGTACATCGCCGTCGTGTCGCCCTCGATGTTGGGATTGGTGCACACGATCAGCTCGGTGACCTGCTCGTCATCGAGCCGTGCGAGCAGCTCGCGGATGCGCAACTGCTCGGGGCCGACGCCCTCGAGCGGGTTGAGCGCGCCGCCGAGCACGTGGTAGCGGCCGCGGAATCCGGCCTTCTCCATGGCGACCACGTCACGGGGCTCTTCCACCACGCAGACCAAGCCGTTGCGCCGGGTCTCGTCCGCGCAGCAGGCGCACGGATCTGACTCGCTGAGGTTCCAGCACTGCGTGCAGAACCCGACACGCTCAGCCGCCGCCGTGATCGACTCCGCCAGGCGGCGTGCATCGGCCGCAGGCCGCTTGAGGAGCCAGAATGTGATGCGCTGCGCGCCCTTGGGGCCGATGCCGGGCAGGCGGCTGAGCTCGTCGATCAGGTCGTCGACCGCATCGTCGTACACGTCAGTCCCTGTGGTTCGTGGCCGGCCGCGGCACCGGTGAGCATCGCTGCGCCCCGCTGAGCGTTCACGCTGTCGCTACAGGCTGTCAGGTCGTGCCCTCGTCGTCGCGGATCACGGTAGAGCCCGGGAACCGATCGAGGATCCGCTGCACCTTGGCTTCCTCCGACAAGGCCCCGGACGCTGGCGCGGCCTCGCCGGAACTGCCGGTGCCGGGCGCGGCCGCGGGGCTGCCGAAGGCTGCGGCTTCTGCCGGGGCGATGCTCGGATCGACGGGTTGCGCGTCGTCGGGAACCGGTGCAGGGGGCCGCGGTTCCTGAGTGTCGGGCACTCCGGCGCTCGACGGAGGCTCGGCGCTGTCCTGTTCGGCGGGTGCAGCTATTTCAAGTCGAACCGTCTGGTCGAGCAGGTCCGACAGAACCGGCTCAACCTCGTTCTGCCGACGGCGGGCCTGCGCGAGCGGCACGCCCTCGTTCAGCCGGACGGTCACCATGTTGCGCTCGCGAGCCAGTACGACGGCGCCGCGGAAGATGCCCTTCGCCACCGGACGCAGCTTCTCGACTACCAGGGGTTCCCACATGCGTTGGAGCTCAGTTGCCGACATCGCAGCGCCGGGCACCGATGCCGGCTCGACGGTCTGTGCTGGCGGGGGTTCAGCCGGTGTCGGCGCAAGCGGGGTTGCGTCCGAAGATGACATCGGCGGCGCGGCAGGCGACGGCGGCGGCGCAGCGGGAGCGGCGGGCGGCGGCGGAGGTGGCGGTGCTGGAGGTGGCGGTGCTGGTGCCGGTCTCGATTCGAGCGGCGGCGGTGCCGTGGTCGCGGCCATCGCGGCTCGGGCTGCAGCGGGTCCGGCCGCGCCGGTCGCGGAGTGCCCGGAGGCACCGCTTGACGGAGCGGCAGCGGCCGCGGGTGGCGTGCGAGCGCCGAGCACCTCGTCGGCCAGCAGGCCCACGAGGGCCGCCTCCAGCGTCAGACGCCGATCCGCGGATTGCGGCATCTGCGCCAGCGCAGCGCCGAGCGCCTCGAGCGCTCGAACGTTGGCACGTCGACCCATGGCGTCCGCCAGCTCGCGTGCCGACGCGATGTCGTCAGCAGGCAGTTCGGCAGGCTCCACGCCGGCGCCCACCAGGAACATGTCGCGCAGGCGGCGGGCTGTGCGCTCGGCCAAGTCCCGGGAGTCCACGCCTGCCGAGGCCGCGCCGGCCACCGCGATCAGCGTCGCAGCCAAGTCGGCCCCGGCCAGGGCCTTCACCAGGGCGTCCACGTCGGCGCGCTCGTCGGGAATGCCCCCAGCAGCCAGCACCGTGTCGAGCGCCGACAGCGCATCGCGCACTGAGCCGCCGCCGCGCTCCACCGCGTAGTCGACGATCTGCTCGTCGACGGGGGCGTCTGCGGCTTCGGCGATCGCCCGCACGTGCGCCGCCATCTCGTCCGCGCCGACGAGCGCCAGCTCGAACTGCTGGGTCCGGCTGCGGATGGTGGGCAGCACCTTCTGCGGATCAGTGGTGGCGAGGATGAACACGACGTGAGAGGGCGGTTCCTCCAGCGTCTTCAGCAGCGCATTGGACGCGGCCGCCGACAGCATGTGCACCTCGTCGAGCAGGTACACCTTGCGGCGCCCGGCGCTGACCAGCGCCGCCTTCTCGGTCAGATCGCGGACGTGGTTGACCGAGTTGTGGGATGCCGCATCGAGCTCGATCAGGTCCATCGAGGTGCCGGTGGCGACAGATCGGCAGCGCTCGCACTCGTCGCACGGCTCGCCGTCCGCGTCGAGCGCCTCGCAGTTCAGCGCCTTCGCCAGGATGCGTGCCGTCGAGGTCTTGCCGGTGCCGCGGGGGCCGCTGAGCAGGTAAGCGTGGCCGACGCGGTCCTCCCGAACGGCGTTGCGCAAGGCCCGGACCAGGTGCGGCTGCCCGACAACTTCTGCGAAGCGTTGCGGCCGGAATCTCCGGTAGAGCGACTGGTGCTGCATCTCGCGGCGATCCTAAGGACTGCAGCCAGCAGCTGCGTCCGCTGTTTGAACGGACGAGCCCTCTGCTCCAGCGATCCAGCAGGTCACAATGTCGCAGAGTTCTCGTCCGTTCATACAGCTAGTGATTCTGTGACGGATCCACGCTGCTCCCGACGGTGACTCATCGGGTGGCGGTGCGGTTAGCGTTTGGCCTGTGTCGCCGTCTGACGTGGCGGCCGGGTCCTGTGCAACGGCGACCCGTGAACCGAGTCAGGGCCGGGAGGCAGCAGCTCTCAGCGGACTTCGCTGTGTGCCGCAGATCGCCTGGCCGCCTCGCCAGACGGCGACACGCCTGCTTCGCAGGGATCGTCGTGCGATCCCTGTAACGGTACGGAGAGTTGCCAGAGTGGACGAATGGGCTCGCTTGGAAAGCGTGTGAGGCTTTCATCGGCCTCCGTGGGTTCGAATCCCACACTCTCCGCCACAGGCTGACCGGCCGGCGCGCTCAGTTGATCGCGCGGTCGTGGCCCTCCCAGTAGGGCTCGCGCAGCACTCGCTTGAGCACCTTGCCGGGTCCCGACTTGGGCAGCGGCTCGCCCCGGAAGGCGATGCTCTTGGGCGTCTTGTAGCCGGCGATCACGCCCCGGCAGTGCGCGATCAATCCGGCCTCGTCGACCTCGGTGCCGTCGCGGGGAACGACCACCGCATGCACGGCTTCGCCCCACTGGGGGTCGGGGATGCCGAACACCGTCGCCTCCAGGACCCCGGGATGGGCGTAGAGGGCGTCCTCGACCTCGGTGCAGTAGACGTTCTCGCCGCCCGACACGATCATGTCCTTGGCCCGATCGACCAGAAACAGGTAGCCGTCGGCGTCGACGTAGCCGACGTCGCCGGTGCGGTACCAGCCGCCCTCCAGCAATGCGGCGGCGGTCTCGGCGGGCTTGTTCCAGTATCCCGCCATGACGTTCGGCCCCCGCACGGCAACCTCGCCGGGTTCGCCGACCGGCAGCTCCGACCCGTCGGTCCGCACGATCCGCAGGTCGACGCCGGGCGGCGGCGGCCCGCAGCTCTTGGCCCGCTCGCTGTCGATGTGCTGTTCCTCGTGGCGGAAGATGGTGGCCAGCGGCGACAGCTCGGTGGCGCCGTAGAGGTGGATCAGCTCGCATCCGAACAGCGCGTCGGCGCGGCGCAGCACCTCCAGCGCGACGGGAGACGCCCCATGCGACAGCCATCTCAGCGTCGAGACGTCGCGCGGCGACGCTGCCTGGGTCTCGCACATCGCCGCGAGCATCGTGGGCACGGCGATGGCGCAGGTGATGGCCTCGCGCTCGATCACGTCGAGGCTGGCGGCGGGCTCGAAGCCCGGCAGGATCACATTGGCCGCACCGACCCACGGCAGCACGAGCGCGCAATAGACGCCGGCCGCGTGGAACATCGGGGCGATGGTCAGGTAGCGGTCGTCGGCTGCGAGGGGCTGGGAGAGCTGAGTGTGGACCGCGTTGGCCATCAGGTTGGCGTGGGTCAGCATCACGCCCTTCGACGTGCCGGTGGTGCCACCGGTGTAGAAGAGCCCGGCGAGGGTGTCGGGGCTGATGTCGGGCTCCATCTCGGGCGCGCCGGCCAGCAGGGCATCGTACTCGCCGGTGTCGAGCCGGATGACGCGCTCGACCAGGTCGCCCAGCCCGCCGGGATCGCGATCGCAGATCAGCACCCGGGCACCCGCATCGGCGGTGGCGTACGCCAGTTCGGGCTCCGCCCAGCGGGTGTTGTGGGGGACGATCGCCCGTCCCGCTGCGGGGATGCCGAAGAACAGCTCGAGGTAGCTGTCGGAGTTGAGGGCCCACAGCGCCACGCGATCGCCGGGCTCGGTCATCTCCGACAGGAGCCCGGCCACCTTCAGCACCCGGCTGGCGAACTCGGCGTAGCTGCGTCGCATGTCGCCGAAGACCGCGGCCTCGCGATCGCCGAACAGCTGGGCCGCTCGGCGGATCGGATCTCGCATCGTGTACATGCCGCGAACCTATTGGGCGAACCCGTGGGGCGAAACTGACGGGACGGACTGACGGGACGGACTGCAGGGCGAGCCTGCTGCCGCTGCCAGACTCTCAGCCATGACCGACGAAGCGGCGATGGCGGCGGCACTCGAACAGGCCCGGCTGGCGGCCTCGATCGGCGAGGTGCCCGTCGGCGCAGTCGTGGTCATCGACGGCGAGATCGTCGCCGCACGCCACAACGAGCGCGAGGCCGCCGTCGACCCCACCGCCCACGCGGAGGTCCTGGCGCTGCGCGACGCTGCCGCTGCGGTCGGCGACTGGCGGCTGGGGGGCGCCTCGCTGGTGGTGTCGCTCGAGCCGTGCCCGATGTGCGCCGGCGCCGCGCTGGCAGCACGGGTGAGCCGCGTGGTCTTCGGGGCCTACGACCCCAAGGCCGGTGCCGCGGCGACCCTGTACAACCTGCTGGTGGATCCGCGCTTCAACCACAACGCCGAGGTCATCGGCGGCGTGCGCGAGGACGAGTGCGGCGCCCTGCTCACCGAGTTCTTCAGCGCCCGCCGCTGATCTGGGGGAAGCCGTGAGCGACCTGACGATCCCGACGATCTCATTTGAGACGAGTCCCGATCAATACCGCCACTGGGACGTGGCGGTCGACGGTGCGCGGGCCACGCTCACCATGAACGTCGACCCGAATGCGGGGCTGCGCGACGACTACGAACTCAAGACCAACTCCTATGACCTCAGCGTCGACATCGAGCTCTCTGACGCGGTCCAGCGGCTTCGGTTCGAGCATCCTGAGGTCAAGGTGGTGGTGGTGACCGGCGGCCTCGACAAGATCTTCTGTGCCGGGGCCAACATCCAGATGCTGGCGGGGTCCACCCATGAGCACAAGGTGAACTTCTGCAAGTTCACCAACGAGACCCGCAACAGCATCGAGGACGCGACCGCCAACTCGTCTCAGGTGTGGATCGCGGCAGTGAACGGCACGGCCGCCGGGGGCGGTTACGAGCTGGCCCTTGCCTGCGACGAGATCCTGCTGGTCGACGACCGCGCCTCGTCGGTCTCGCTGCCCGAGATTCCCCTGCTGGCCGTGCTGCCCGGAACCGGTGGGCTCACCCGCGTGGTCGAGAAGCGGCACGTGCGTCGCGATCTCGCCGATGCGTTCGCCACCCGCACCGAGGGAATCCGGGGCCGCCAGGCCGTCGACTGGGGCCTCGTCGATCAGACAGCCCCGCTCAGTTCGTTCAGCGACCTCATCGACGAGCGTGCGGCTGCTCGTGCCGCTGAGTCTGATCGCCCCGATCACGGTCCCGGCGTCCGCCTCGAACCGCTTGAACGGACCGTCGACGGCGACGAGATCGGCTATTCCACGGTGTCGGTCAGCATCGACCGGCGAGCGGGCACGGCCACCTTCACGATCGCCGCCCCCGACGATGCTCAACCGGCGACGCCGGACGAATTGGTCGATGCCGGTGCGGCAGCCTGGATGCTGCGATGCGCGCGTGAGCTCGACGCAGCCGTGCTCCATCTGCGCTTCAACGAGACCGCCATCGGCACCTGGGTGTTCCGAACCGAGGGCAATGCTGATGCCGTCACTGCGGCGGAGCAGATCCTGGCCGCTCATCGAGATCACTGGCTGGTGCGGGAGATCCGTCTGTACTGGGCACGGACGCTCAAGCGGTTGGACCTTTCGGCTCGCTCGCTGGTGACGCTGATCGAGCCGGGCAGTTGCTTCGCCGGAATCCTGGCTGAGCTGGTGCTCGCCGCCGACCGCAGCTTCATGCTGGACGGGACGTGGGAAGACCTCGACGACCCTCCCGAGTCGGCGACCATCCGGCTCACCGGTGCCAACCTCGGCTGGTTCCCCATGTCAAATGGACTCAGCCGGCTCCAGACCCGGTTCTGGGGCCGACCCTCTGCCCTTGCCGCGGCGGAGGCCACCGCCGGCACCGACCTCGAAGCGCGCGACGCAGCCGAAGCCGAACTCGTCACCTTCGCGCCTGACGACATCGACTGGGAGGACGAAGTCAGGGTCGCACTCGAGGAGCGGAGCAGCTTCTCTCCCGATGCGCTCACCGCGATGGAAGCGAACTACCGCTTCGTCGGGCCCGAGACCCCCGAGACCAAGATCTTCTCCCGCCTCTCGGCTTGGCAGAACTGGGTCTTTCAACGACCCAACGCCGTGGGGCCGAACGGAGCGCTGCAGCGTTTCGGGACCGGGTCCCGGCCGGAATTCGACACCAGGAGGGTGTGAACATGACCATCGTCGACATCGACGCGAAAGTCCCCAACAATGTGGACCTGGCCGACGACCGCCGGCTGCAGCGAGCCTTGGAAGGGTGGCAGCCGAAGTTCATCCGGTGGTGGGAGGAACTGGGTCCTGTGGCGTTCAAGCGCAGCCCGGTGTTCCTGCGGACCGCAGTCGACGTCGGCCGTGAGGGCTGGGCCAATTTCGACCATGTGGAGATGCCTGACTACCGCTGGGGGATCTTCCTGGCCGAGCCCGAGCCTGATCGCAAGATCGCATTCGGCGATCACAAGGGCGAGGATGCCTGGCAGGAGATCCCGGGCGAGTACCGAGCCGATCTGCAACGCCTGATCGTGGTGCAGGGCGACACTGAGCCGGCCTCCGTCGAGCAGCAGCAGAAACTGTGCCTGACCGCTCCTTCGCTGTACGACATGCGCAACCTGTTCCAGGTCAATGTCGAGGAGGGGCGCCACCTGTGGGCGATGGTCTATCTGCTGCACCGCTACTTCGGTCGGGCCGGACGGGACGAGGCCGACGAGATGCTCGAGCGCCATTCGGGTGATACCGACAATCCCCGGATCCTCGGAGCGTTCAACGAGGAAACGCCGGACTGGCTGTCGTTCTACATGTTCACGTATTTCACCGACCGTGACGGCAAGTACCAGTTGGCCTCGCTGCGAGAGTCCGCGTTTGATCCGCTCAGCCGGACCTGCGACTTTATGCTCAAGGAGGAGGCCCACCACATGTTCGTCGGGGCCTCCGGGGTCGGTCGAGTCGTGCAGCGCACACTGGAGCTGATGGGTGAGCACGACACCGACGATGTCCACCCTCACGGCGGTCTCAATCTCGACCTGATTCAGAAGTACCTCAACTTTCACTACTCAGTGTCGCTGGACCTCTTCGGCGCCGAGACCTCGACGAACGCCGCCAACTACTTCGCCGCCGGGTTGAAGGGCCGTTTCCAGGAAGAGCGTCGCGACGACGACCACATGCTGCGCGAGGCCACCCGCATGGTGCCCGAAGCCGCCGACGGCGGTATCGGCGAGCGCGAAGTGACCCAGCTGGCCGCGCTCAACGAGACCTTGCGCGAAGACTACACCGAGGACTGCCGCAAGGGCCTTGACCGCTGGAACCGGTCGATCACCGAAGCCGGGGTCGACTTCGAGCTGCGTTTGCCCCACTTCGGCTTCAACCGCAACGTGGGCACGTTCCGGGACCACCATGTCTCACCCGACGGCTGCTTGATCGGCGATGCGCACTGGCACGCCAACGTCTTGGACTGGCTGCCAAGCGATGACGACAAGGCGCACGTGAAGTCGCTCCAGGTCGCTGTGACTGAGCCGGGCAGGATGGCCGGCTGGGTGGCGCCGCCGTCTACGGGCATCAATCGGAAACCGCTCGAGTTCGAATACGTGCGACTCTGAATCTGCGACAACGGGCGAGGAGGCAGTCGATGCGCGAACCGTTCAATGCTGCGACTTGGCTGGTGGACCGTCACGTGGCCGGCGGCAACGGCGATCGCTTGGCTGTGATCTGCGAAGATCAGCGGTACACCTACCGCGAGCTTGCCGACGAGATCGCGCGAGTCGCGGCAGCGTTGCGAGGGCTCGGCGTGCGGCCCGAGGAACGCGTCGCGATGGCGATGCTCGATTCGGTCCCCTATGCGGCGGTGTTCCTGGGCGCGTTGCGGATCGGTGCGGTGCCCGTGCCGATGAACCCGCTGCTGCCGGGGCGAGACCTCGCAGCGATCACTGCCGATGCGCGGGCCTCAGTCGCAGTCGTCTCTGGCGCCGTGGCCGGCTGCATCGGCGACCTGTGCTCGGGCGCGCCGGAAGTCGCGACGGTCGTCGTGGCCGGTGACCCGCCGACTGGTGCCCCCAGCGGGGGCGCCCGCATCCTGAGCTGGGACGAGTTCGGCGCCTGTGCCGGAGGTGCGGAGGATGCGCCGTACCCGACGTGGGATGAGTCTCCCGGGTTCTGGCTGTGCACATCAGGCTCGACCGGCCAGCCCAAGCTGGCTGCGCACCGCCATGTCGACATCCGTGTCACCTGCGAGACCTATGCCCGCTCGATCCTCGGCATCACGCCGGAGGACCGGTGCTACTCGGTGGGGCCGATGTTTCACGCTTATGGGCTCGGCAATTTGCTCAGCTTCCCGTTCTCGGTCGGAGCGTCGACGATTCTCGAACCCACCAGGCCGCCGACGCCGGCGCGGGTCGCCGAACTGGTGACCGCTCACCGGCCGACGTTGTTCTTCTGCATTCCCACCTTCTACGCGGCGCTCAACGGCTCCGATCTGGCCGGTGACACCTTTGCCTCGGTGCGCCTGGCGGCCTCGGCCGCCGAGTCGCTGCCGGCTGAGACCTTCGAGCGGTTCCGCGAGCGCTTCGGCGTCACGGTGCTCGATGGCATCGGCTCAACCGAGATGCTTCACGTCTACCTGTCCAACTCGCCTGCTGACTTGCGCCCCGGAACGAGCGGCAAGCCGGTCCCCGGCTACGAGATACGCATCATCGACGACAGCGGCCGGGATCAGCCTCCCGGCGAGCCGGGCCAGCTTCTGGTCAAGGGCCGATCGATGACCACGGGATATTGGTGTCGTTCAGAGACGAACCGGGCGACGTTCGAGGGCCCGTGGATGCGCACCGGCGACCTGTACGACGTCGACGCCGACGGGTATCACACGTACCTGGGCCGCGTCGACGACATGCTGCGGGTCGGCGGCGAGTGGGTGTCACCTGCCGAGGTCGAGGCCACCCTGATAGCGCATCCCGCTGTGCTCGAAGCGGCTGTGGTCGGCGAACACGACGCCGACGGAGTGCTGCGACCCGTGGCCTACGTGATCAGGGCTGATGACCCCGATGCCGACGCCGACGAATTGGCAGGCGTGCTGACCGCCTTCTGCCGGGAGCGGCTCGCCGGCTACAAGCGGCCGCGTCGGTACGAATTCGTCGACGAGCTGCCCAAGACCGCAACAGGCAAGATCCAGCGGTTCAAGCTCCGCACATAGCACCCGGAATGCCCGGCTGCGTGGCCGCAGTGTCGGCTCGGCTCCGGTGGCGGAAGGTGTGGGATTCGAACCCACGGTGACCCGAAGGCCACAACGGTTTTCGAGACCGCCCCATTCGTCCGCTCTGGCAACCTTCCGCAGCGCACCCTATCGACGCGCGGACGGGTGACCGCCTGGCTCGCAGCCCAGCTGGCGAGGGCTAATTCGGTCGCGACACGGGCGAATTCGTGACAGCCTCAGGGCCGTGAGCAGCGCTGTCAGCCGCATCAGGGCCGCGTCCGAGGATCCGGCAGGCCAGCCAGACGGCACGTGGTCGGTCTCGGATCTGACGGCCGCCGTCGGCGAGACGATCCGGCGGGCATTTCCCAGCGAGGTCTGGGTGCGCGGCGAGATCATCGGCTACTCGGTGGCGGCGAGCGGCCACATCTACTTCAACCTCATCGAGCCGGGCGCCGGCAACGATCGCCGGGGCGCACGCATGCGGGTGGCGCTGTTCAAGGGGCGCCAGCGCCTGGTGAACCGCGACCTCGCCGCAGCAGGCGGTCTGACGCTCGACGACGGCATCGAGGTGCGGATCCGCGCCGAGGTGGAGTACTACGCCGGCAGCGGGCAGGTGCAGCTCATCATGAGCGGCGTCGACCCGCACTTCACCCTGGGCGTGCTGGCGGCCGACCGCGAGCGGATCCTCGCCGAGCTGGCCGAATCGGGGCTGCTGCGGCGCAACGCCGCTGTGCCGCTGCCGCTGGTGCCGCTGCGCGTCGGGCTCGTGACGGCCGACGGCAGCGCGGCCCACGCCGACTTCGTCCATGAGCTCGAGGAGAGCGGGTACGCGTTCGAAGTGCTGCTGTGCGACGCCAGAGTGCAGGGCGTCACGGCCGAGGCCGATCTGGTGGCGGCGCTGGGGACGCTGGGGCGGGCCGATGTCGACGTGATCGCCGTGGTGCGCGGCGGCGGCGATCGCACCGACCTGCTGGCGTTCGACCTTGCGAGCGTGGCCAAGGCCATTGCGCTGTGCCCGCTGCCGGTGTTCTGCGGGATCGGCCACGAGATCGACACCTCGGTGGCCGACCAAGTGGCGCACACGGCAGCCAAGACGCCGACGGCCTGCGCCGCCGCGCTCGTCGCCCACGTCGCCGCGTTCGACGAACGCCTGGCTCGAACCCGTCGCGAGGTGGACCGGCTGGCCCGCTCCCGGGCCGCTGCCGCAGCGGCACACCTCGCCGCTGCTCGCAGCGCGCTGGGCCTGCTGGCCGAGCGTCGCCTTGCCCGCCCGCGCGCCTGGCTCGGCGAGGCTCGGCTGCGGCTGGGCCACCACACGCAGCGTCACTGCCGCGCTGCGGCCGGCACACTCGCCGGCGCCCGCCAAGCGCTGCAGCGCAGCCGTACCCATGTGCAGCGCGGCGCGGTGTCGCTCGCTTCCCAACGACCCCGGCTGGAACGAGCCTCGGCGCGACGCCTCGGCGGCGCGAAGGCCCGGCTGCGCTCCGCATCGGCACTGGTGTCGGCGGTCGGGCCCGAGCGAACCTTGGCCCGGGGTTTTTCGATCACGCGCGCAGCCGATGGCAGCATCGTGCGCGAGATGCCTGCCGCTGGCGACACGATCTCCACCGAGACCCAGCACGCGCTGTTCACAAGCGTCGTGCGAGACGGCCACGCGACCGGCGATGAGCCCGACAGGCTGGCTGACGATCCGACGACGGGAAGGACAACTGATGGCTGAAGACGCCGACGATCGCGCTGGCGCGGACCCGGACGAGGCCGACTTCGGCGGCTACGCCGAGTCGATGGCCGAGCTCGAAACCATCCTGGCCAGCCTCGAGAACGACGATGTTGACATCGACACGCTGGCCTCGCAGGTCGAGCGAGCCTCGCTGCTGATCGCGCACTGCGAAGGACGCCTGCGTGCCACCGAGCTGTCGCTGCAAACCATCCTGGCCCAGCACGATCCGGCGACCACGGCTGAGGAACACTTCTGAGCTGTGGCCGTGCGGGCATGTGTGGACCGAGGGAGTTGGTGGGCGCTCCCCCGGTCCACTGGCGCGTCACGGGCTGGTGGAAAACCCGGAGCGCACGCTCACACCGCCGCGGAACCTGTCAACTGTGAGTGACCGCGGCAGTTCGTCTGAACCAACGAGGAATCTATGAGTTCGCCATCGAGTTGTCAAGATGATGCCGCCCGATGCCCCGGCAGTTCTGGGGATTCTCCGCATGGTGCGTGGCCGTCGCCGCTGCAGGCGGCCGACGTCGCCGTCGGCGCCGTGCGACGGTCCGAGCCGCGCATCGTCGACGGTTGGGCCTACTGGGTGGAGGAACGGCCCCTCGACGGCGGGCGTGGCGCCGTGGTGCGAGTGCGTCTCGACGAGCCCGATGCGGAGCCCGCCGACGTTGCCCATACGGCGGAGGCAGACATCCGCACCGCCGTCCACGAATACGGCGGCGGCGCCTGGCTGCCGTTCGCAGCAGCCGACGGCACCCATCTCGTTGCCAGCGCATGCATGGACGACCAGCGGGTCCGGCTCTTCGATGGGGACGGGCGCGCCGAGCCGCGCCCGCTGACCCCCGAGCCGCCGAGCCCCCGGGGCCTGCGCTACGCCGATCCGGCATTGGTGCCCCCAGACGGCCGCGCGTCGAGTTCGGCCAGCGGCGCATTCGAGCCCATCACGATCTGGGTACGCGAAGCCCACGACGACGCCGGGCACGAGCCGCGCAACGAGCTGGTGGCGGTCGGACTGGACGGGACGGTGGGCGTCGTGGCGACCGGCGCCGACTTCTATGCGGCGCCACGGCCCTCGCCCGACGGCCGCGTGCTGGCCTATCTGAGCTGGGACCACCCCAACATGCCGTGGGACCACGTCCGGCTGCACCTGGTCGATCTGGACGGCGGCATGGCGGTGCCGGGGACCGATCGGGTGCTGGTCGACGGACCCGCAGTGACCCAGCCGGCGTGGAGCCCCGACGGTGATCTGCACATCGTGACCGACATCGAAGGGTGGTGGGCCATCCACCGTGTCGATCTCGACTCGGGCACGAGCGAGCCAGTGCTAGGTGATGCCGCTCAGCCCGACGCGGAGGGCCGCGAGTTCGGTGTGCCTGCGTGGGTCTTTGCGGGGGCCACCTGCGGCTGGGGCGGAACCGGTGCGCTGTGGTGCACCTGGACGTCGGCCGGGGTGGGCCATATTGGCATCATCCGCGACGGTGTGCTCGACGAGGTTGCGAGCGGGTTCACCGACTTCGGCCGGCTGGCGGCGACACCGAGCGGCACTGTGGTCACCGTCGCGGCCGGCTGGACCCGCCGGGTAGCGGTGGTGGAGATCTCGCCCGACGGCACGCACCGCCAGCTCAGCGACGCCGAGCCGCTGGTGCTCGAGCCCGACGACGTCTCGGTCGCGCAGCCGTTCACCTTCGACAGCGACGACGGCCGCCAAGCGCACGCCTTCTTCTTCCCGCCCACCAACTCGGCCGTGGCCGCGCAGCCTGACGAGCTGCCGCCGCTGCTGGTGCTCAGCCATGGCGGACCGACCGGGGCGGCCCGCAGCTCGCTCGACCTGGGCATCCAGTACTGGACCACCCGCGGCATCGCAGTGGTGGACGTGAACTACGGCGGCAGCACCGGCTACGGCACCGCGTACCGCAACCTGCTCCGGGGCCAGTGGGGCGTCGTCGACACCCAGGACTGCATCAACGCGGCGCTGCACCTGGCCCGCGAGGGTGCCGTGGACCCCCTGCGTCTGGTCATCAAGGGCGGCTCGGCCGGCGGCTACACCACGCTGTGCGCGTTGACGGGCAGCGATGTGTTCGCGGCGGGCATCTCTCGCTACGGCGTGGCCGATCTCGAAGCGCTCGCCCGCGACACGCACAAGTTCGAGGCGCGCTATCTCGACGGGCTGATCGGCCCGTGGCCAGAAGCGGCCGAGCTGTACCGGGAGCGCTCCCCGATCTGGCGGACCGACCAGCTGCGCACCCCGATGATCGTGCTGCAGGGTACCGAGGATCGGGTGGTGCCCCAGAGCCAGTCCGAACAGGTGGTGGCAGCCCTCGCCGCGGCGGGCGTGCCGCACGCCTACCTGCTGTTCGAGGGCGAGGGGCACGGCTTCCGCAGCGGGCCCAACATCGTGGCCGCGCTCGAAGCCGAGCTGTCCTTCCTGGGACAGATGCTGGGCTTCGAGCCCGCAGGCGACATCGCTCGCGTCAAGGTGCGCAATCCTCACCGGTAGCGTCGCTCGCGAGGCCGAGCGCCTGCATCGCGGCGTTCAGGCAGCGATGGGCTGGTAGTCCGCTCCATGTCGGAGAGCAGAAAGCCCAACGATGATGCGTGATCGAAGGTCGGGGACAGCCGCCGCCGTACCGGAGACACCATGACAGCCCAGTTCTCCTCGTGCCGGTCGGTGTTGCCAAGTAAACCGTCCAGTCGTCGCCTTTCTGATAGCGGAATCCATCGGCACCTGTGCTGTAGGTGACGTACTTCAGCAGCCACCGATCACCGGTCTCGGGGTGCGCAAGCCAGCGCTTCGGCTTGGTACCGAGTGGTTCCTCACTGGCGGAGAGCCATCTGGTCACATCGATCTCGGGGTAGGAATTCGCCTCCGCTGACACAGTGACTACGACCCCCGATGCGCGCGTCGCTAGTTTCGGCGCGTGCGCGACTTCATTCATGGTCGCACGATGAGCGACCCGCCGACACAAGGCTGCTGAGGTGTACCGCTTCGCGTTGACGCCGCGCTGGCTGGCCGGACATGCGCTGGCCGGCGGCCTGCTGGTGGCGTTCCTGATCGCAGGCTTCTGGCAGCTCAGCCGCCACAACGAGGTACGCGACCGCAACGCCGCGATTGTCGAGCGGCAGGACACGCCGGCCCTCGATGTCGATCGCTTCTTTGAAGCCGTGTCGACAGCCGGGTCCGCAGAACGGCTGGAGTACCGGACGGTGAACCTGACGGTGGAGCGGTTCGACTGGGACGAGGCCGTGCAGATCCGCAACCGCAGCCTCGACGGCATCCCGGGCTGCCACATCGCTGTGCCCGTCGAGCCAGAGACGACGATGCCCGCCGCAGATGGCGACGGCACGAGCAGCGGTTCAGGCACCGGCTCGGCTACGACGGGCGTCCTCGTAGTTGTCGGCTGGCTGCCGGCTGGCGGCGTCTGCGAGGAAGCAGTCGCCGCAGGCGCCAACACATTCCTTGGCGGGCTCAGCGATGCACGCCACTTCACCGGTCGCATCCGCCTGAGCCAGCAGCGCGGCCTGCTCGGGCCGGCCGACCCCGCCGTCGGCCAGCTCGACTCGCTGGCCCGCACCGATGTTCAGCGCATCAACCAGCAGACGACGCTCGATCTCGTGGACGTCTACGTCGAGCTCATCACGGCAACGCGTGCCGACACAACGCCGATCCGCTTCGGTGACAATGGCCCAGGCACAGGCCTCACAGCCTTGCTTCGTCCGTTGCCGCCGCCGGAGCTCGACGCCGGCCCGCACTTGGGGTACACGGTGCAGTGGTTCAGCTTCGCCGCCGTCGCCATCGTGGGCTACACGCTCGTGCTGCGCCACCAAGCCCGCAGAGGCGAATCCGAACAGATCGCCGACGACTGAGCGCGCGCAAGGCAGAGCGCAGGCGTGGATGTTCGCCTTCGGGTGCAGCAGATCGTCGGCTCGGAGGATTCTCAGCCGAACGACATCCACCATGCGATCGTGAGACTGGCGACGGTCTCACCCCGAACGCGCATTGTCACAGCCAACGTAGTCGGGCACGAGTTCAGCGACTGCGGTCTCCAAGGCAGAGTGCTGTGCAGCCGACCGCCGCTCGGCTTCTCGAGCGGCATCGACGATTCGGGCGTGTAACGCGGAAGCCGGATCAAATGCCGGCACCGGGACATGCTTGAGTGGGCTGGTGTCGAAGTGCCGCTTCGACGTTTTTGACTCTCGCCACGCATCTTGTAAGCACTGAGCATTGAGCACACCCGTCAGGTACAGCGCTTCGTCATCTGAGGCAGCGACATACCAGTACAGCTTGTCGTCCGCCACGAGGCCTGACGGCCCGCGACAGGCGCGCAGCAGCTCGCCCGACTTGTTGTAGAACACCTTGCGGCGATCTTCAGACGTCCCAGCGGCAAGCTGATTCGTGAGCGTGCCTTGGAAATCGACGTTCTCCGACAGCGTTGCCCCGGCTTTGTCGGCCCGATCAAGCGCGTAGCGAGCTTCGGCGATAGCCCAGTAGTCGTGCGCTCGGGGCAACGACGACACGAACTCGGGATCGCCGAGCGCCATCACTTTGCGGCGGTCTTTGGTGAGCGGCGCGATGATCCACGCATCAGGTCTGCACTCGAACGGCGCGAGCGTCTGCGCGCGCAGCGTCTTCACCAGCGCGGACATCTCTACGACGGCTTCGTAGCTCACACCTTTCCAAGGTTTCTTGGTGGACGCCTTCGTTCTCACCGCGGCTGTCTCGACTGGTCCGTCGTTGCTCCGATGAATCGGGTCAAGAGCCAAGCACAGGCCCAAGGGCGAGGCCACAGCACCCCGGCGGAATCGCCGCGCGTACGGCGAGGGCCTGCTGTCGCGACGCACGACTTCGGACACGGTTGGCGCTTCGGGGTCACCCGAGTACCGCAACAGCATTGCCTCGTCCCATTCGGGAGCGCCCTCGCGAACTCGCCTGCCGACAACGACACAGGTGCCGTTGGGCGCGTGTCGGAACGGCGGGGGCTCGACCGCATCCAGATTCGCTGCGTAATCGAAGCCGACCTTCGCTTCGCCCCAGCTTCCCGAGCGCCACGCCTTCCATGTCTGGTTGATGAGCGCGCTGCCCGGCAGCACCAAGCCGAATGCGCCGCCTTCCTCCAAGTAGAGATCAGCGGCACGCGCCGAGAACAGCGACGCCAGGTCGCCCTTGGCCGACCACCTTGCTTTCGGTCTCAGCCCATACCGCTCGCTGAGCTCTGCCATCTGATCCTTGCGGGTGCCAGAGGGTGTGTCGTTCGCGACCAGCCACGGCGGGTTGGCGACGATCGCCATCACCTTGTTGCGCGCCAGAGCGGCCGGTGCAACCTGGTTGCCGATGTACCAGCACCAGACGTGATTGCCTTCCTCGGCCACGGCATCGGACAACTGAGCGACTGCGCCGCTGAGCATGGCCTGGGTCTCGGCATCGACCGTGTCCAAGCTGCGTTCGCCGACCGCGGCTGCCACGAGCGTCTGCACGAGCAGTTCGGCGTGCGGTGACTCGATGACCGCGGCGGGGATGTCGATGCGCTGGCCTTGAGCAGAAGTCAGACCGAGGGTTCCCTGCATGTTCTTCTGCGCTTGCTCTGAGTGCAGCAACGCGTCGGCGAGATAGACGCGCAGCGGCACGGCGGCACCAGGGGGGAGTGCTGTCGCGAGCGTCGCCTTGGCCATCTCGACCGCTACCGGATGCACGTCGAGCCCGGTCACCATCGCGGCCACGATCTCCCTGGTCGTCCCGGCCAACAACGGGTGAGCGGAACGAATGCGTTTAGCGATTGCTCGAGCCGCCCAGAACAGAAACGTGCCGGAACCACAGGCCGGGTCAAGTACCGAGAACGGTGGCGCGGCCGCGGGCTCAGACGCAGCGGAGACACCGAGTGTCCGAGCTGCGGCTCTGATCGCTGTATCCAGGCGGGCCGGATCCCGCAACAGCACTTGTTCCACAACGTCCGCAGCCAGCCAGTCGGGCGTGTAGTACTCGCCGAACTCCTTGCGGTCGTCGCGATCGATCAGATCGTGATACAGCTCCTTCAACAAGTCTCGGTCGGCCGCGCGCCAGTCGTATTGGGAGACGCTGCTCGCCAATCGCCCGAGCAGATCGATGCCTGCGCCAAAGTCCCCGAGCCACGCGCAAAAGCCATCAGCGACAGCACCGGGCAGTTCATCGATGGTCGATCCGTCCTGTGCAGCCAACACGATCATGCGGGCTGCCACGACAAGCATCGTGTGCTCAGCGAAGTTGTGCGCCTGTCCGATTGCACCCGGACCGACCAGGCCAGAACCTTGCAGCGTCCGCTGCCACAGGCCGAATTTCGTCTCGTAGAACGGTTCGGTCTCGACCGTCGGCAGGAGTTCTCGAAGCTCGGTCAAGTAGGGGTCAAACAGTGTGCGCAATGGCGCCGGAGGTGACGGCGCGCCGCGACGTTCCGGTGGGGCCAGGTATTCGACGACGAACTGGCTGAATACATGCGTGTCGTCTGCGAAGACCATTCCCTGCACATGGGGCAACGGAACGAGTCGGCCTCCATCGGAGGACATGGCGCCCGAGGGCGCTTGCCACTCCCATCCCCACCATGCGCGGCCATCCGTCAGGAAGCCCCGCCAAGGGCGCCGGGCGCCGAGTTCCAGTCGGCGTTCGGCGAATGCCTCGACGTAGCGAGCGACCTGATCGAACTGCGTCTCACCGGTGCCGGTTCTGAGCCTTGTGGGATCGGCTTCGCCACGGGCCTTCGTCTCAATCACGACCCGGTATTCGTGGCATACAAGATCAGCCGCACCGGTTCCCGCTCGCACTTCGAGCGAGTAATCACCAGCGTCGAGCTCTGCCAGCAGATTCGCCAGCCTGCGGCGTATGTCGTGCTCACCTGCCGCACCCAGCAGCGCTGTCAGCTGCTGCCCGGCACGTTCCTCGCTGGGCATGCCATTCCTCCCGGTGATGCGATAGGTCCTGGGTCAGGCATCACTCTCGCGCCACGGTGTGACATTCAATTGAGCACGGTATCGGAGCGCAGCATCCCCAATCGGGACGACGCTCGAAACGGCTAGCGGCCGATGGCTTTGGCCATGCGAGCGGTGGCCTCGTCGAGCATGGCGGGGGAGGTGGCGAAGTTCAGCCGCACATGGCCCGCGCCCTCGGGGCCGAAGTCGAGCCCGGAGTTCAGGTACACGCGGCCCCGCCCCAAGAACACCGAGGCGGGATCGTCGCCCAGGCCCAGCTCGCGGCAGTCCATCCACGCCAGGTAGGTGGCATCGGGCGGCCGGTACCCCACCTCGGGCAGTCGCTCCGCCAGCAGCTCCGCCAGCAGGTGACGGTTGCTGTCGAGGCCGGCCACCAGCTCGTCCAGCCAGTCCAACGCTTCGGTCCAGCCGGCGATGGTGGCGACCTGCCCGAGGATCCCGATGCCGCCGATCAGCCGCTTGGGAATCTTCTTGACGATCGGGCCGTAGCGCGACGACGCCGAATGCAGGAACGCCATCCGCAGACCCGCCATGTTGAACGACTTCGTGGCAGCGGTGACGGTGACCGTCCGCTCGGTGGCCAGCTCGCTGACCGACGCCACCGGGATGTGCCGTCGGGGCGCATACACCAGGTCGCAATGGATCTCGTCGGAGATCACCACCAGGTCATGGCGTTCGGCGATGTCGATCACCGCGGCGATGTCGTCGGCGTCGAGCACCATGCCGCACGGGTTGTGGGGCTGGCACAGGATCACGGCCGTCACATCGGGCGCCGACGCCACCGATTCGAAATGGTCGAGATCGAGCTGCCATCCGTCGTCGTGGCGGATGAGCGGGTTGGGCACCACCCGGCGCCCGTGCCCCTCGACGCTGGAGAAGAACGGCGGGTAGGCGGGCGTCTGGAAGATGACGCCGTCGCCGGGCTCGGTGCAGTAGGTGATCGCCAGCTCCAAGCCTTGGATCACGTCGTGCATCCGCACGACGTCGAGCGGGTCGACTTGCCAGCCGAACGCCTCGCCCATGCGCTTGGCGAAGACACGCAGCACCGGGATCGGCTGGTCGTAGAAGTCGTAGCCCAGGCCGCCCGAGTCGATGCGCTCGCGCACGGCGTCGAGCACGACTGCGGGCAGCTCCACGTCCATGTCGGCGACCCAAGCCGCCAGCACGTCGGGGCCTTCGCGGCCCCACTTGATGCCCGGGCGGTTCCGAACCCGTTCGGCGTCCAGTTCGAATATCACGGCGTGACCCTACGCGCCCAGCCGTGGAGTTCTCACAGGCTGCGTCAATAGGTGAACCTTCTCGTTGTCGCACCCGTTGCTTCCCGCTCTTGTTCGCTGCGCTCACGGGCCGCTCGGGCCCCGGGCTCAGTACAGGCCGATCATGCGGCCGGCGAGGCCGAGGACAGCGACGGCCAGCACGGGCCGTATCAGCCGCTCGCCGCCGCGCACCGCCCAGCGGGCACCCAGCCAGCCGCCGACGGCAAAGCCCGCGGCCACGATGACAGCAAAGCCCCAGTGCACCTGGTCGTTCAGGATGAACACCGGCACCGCCACCACGGTCAGCACAGCGATTACCACCACCTTGACGGCGTTGGCGTTCACCAAATCCAGCCCGGCGTGCGACAACGCCAACACCAGCAAAAGCCCCACGCCTGCCTGAAAGGCACCGCCGTAGGCGCCGATCAGGAAGAACACCGCCACGGTCAGCGTCCTCGGCCAGACGATCTCGTCGCCGCGGGCCTTCGGCGGCCACAGGCTCAGGACGAGCAGCGGCACCATCAAGATGCCGAAGACCCGCTCGAAGGCCGTGTCGCTGAGCAGGCTGGAGACCGCGTAGGCGCCGATCACCGAGCCGATCAGCGCCGGCAGCAGCACGGGCACCGAGCGGCGCAAGCCCGACACACCCTCAGACCGGTAGCCGGCCACCGACGCCAGATTCTGGGTCACGACGCCGATGCGATTGGTGCCATTGGCCACCAGCCCGCCGAGATCGCCCACCACCGTGAGCAGGCTGACCGTCAGCAGCGAACCGCCGCCGGCCATGGCATTCACCACGCCCGCCACCACGCCCGCGGCCGCGACGAGCGCAATCTGTGCGATGTCCATCGGCTGACCGTCAGCCGGATGGCTGCGGCGGCGACGGAGCGTCTGCGAGCTGGGTTGTCTGCTGGCGCAGGAGGTGGTCGGCGAGCACGAGGCAGACCATCGCCTCGACCATCGGCACCGCCCGGGGCAGCACGCACGGGTCGTGGCGGCCGCGGGCGGCGAGCACGGTGGCCTCGTTGGCGTTCGTGACGGTCTTCTGCTCGCTCGCAATGGTGGCGGTGGGCTTGAAGGCCACACGCAGCACGATGTCGGCGCCGTTGCTGATGCCGCCCTGGATGCCGCCGCTGCGGTTGGTCACCGTGACGGGTCGGCCATCGGGACCGGGCTCGAACTCGTCGTTGTGCGTGCGTCCGGTCATCAGCGTCCCGGCGAAACCGCTGCCGATCTCCATGCCCTTGGCCGCCGGCAGCGACATCACCGCGCCGGCAAGCTCAGCGTCGAGCTTGTCGAAGACCGGTTCGCCCAAGCCCGGCGGCACGCCGCGGGCCACGCAGGCCACCACCCCGCCCAGCGAGTTGCCGTCGTGGCGGGCAGCGTCGATGGCCTCGATGATGCGAGCAGCGGCGTCGGGATCGGGGCAGCGCGTCGGCCCGGTTTCCACGTCGTCGCGGGTCAGCTCCGCGGGATCGACATCGGCATGGATGTCGCTGACCGAGCTGACCCAGCCCAGCACCTCCACCCCGGACATCGCCAGGATCTTGCGAGCCACGGCACCCGCCGCAACCCGGCCGACGGTCTCGCGGGCCGATGCCCGGCCGCCCCCCTGCCAGTTGCGAATGCCGTACTTGGCCTCGGTGGTGTAGTCGGCGTGGCTCGGCCGGTACTTGGTGGCCATCTCGGCATACGCGCCGGGGCGGGCATCGGTGTTGGCCACGGTCATGCCGATGGGTGTGCCCAGCGTGAGGCCTTCGAAGACACCGGAGTGGATCGTCACCCGGTCGGCTTCTTGGCGCTGGGTGACGATGCGGCTCTGGCCGGGGCGGCGCCGGTCGAGGTCGATCTGCACATCGGCTTCGCTCAACTCGATGCGCGCGGGGCAGCCGTCGATGATCACTCCCAGCGCTCCGCCATGCGATTCGCCGAACGTGGTGACCGCGAAGCGCTCCCCGAACGTGCTGCCGCCCATGTGAGAACCCTACGACGGCTCGTCGGGAGGCGATTCGCGCTGCTCGGCCAGGAACTTCTGGAATTCCAGCGCGATGTCATCGCCGCTCGGCAAGTTCTCCTCGGCGGTGCGGTCGGCCTCGGCCTCGAGCTGGCGGATGTAGGCAACGATCTCGGGATCTCGCGCCACCGCCTCATCGACCCGCTGCTCCCAGGTCTGCACGCTGCTGTCCAGCTCGCGGTAGCCGGTCCTCACGCCGGTGACCGTCTCGAAGTGGGCGAGCAGCGCCCGCGTGCCCTTGGGATTCGGCGGACCCGCGACGTAGTGGGGCACCCCCACGCGCAGCGACACCACAGGAAACGCAGCCCGATCCAGCACGTCGTGCAACGTGCCGATGATGCCGGTGGGACCCTGGTAGGTGGGGCTGTCGAGGCCCAGGCGAGCGGCCAGTTCCCCGTTGGCGGCGCTGCCCTTCACCGAGGCGGTCCGAGAGTGGGCCACGCCCGCGACCATGGCGCCGAGCGTCACCACCATCTGGCAGCCGAGTCCGCGGGCGATCTCCGCCACCCCCTCGCAGAACGTGCGCCAGCGCATCCGCGGCTCGATGCCCGACAGCAGCACGAGGTCGTGCGGAGGGGCAGCGGGCACGACATGGCATTCGATCTCGGGCCAGCGAATGCGGCGCTCCCCGTCGGGAGTGATCTCGATGTGCGGGCGGCTCTCCTGGAAGTCGAAGAACTCCTCGGGGTCGATATGGCAGACCCTGCGTGCCTCGCTTCGCTCACGGATCCACGTGAGCGCGCCGGTGGCGCACTCGCCGGCGTCGAACCAGCCCTCGAATGCCACCAGCAGGAGCGGGTTGTGCAGGTTCGGCGCGCCGTCCCACACGACGATCGGCTGCTCTAGTGGATCTTCGGCCCCGGTCACGGCCTCACTATGGCCGATGCGTGCGCGTATCGCGCCCGGAATTGTTGTTCAGGCCGGTGCTCAGCGGGTCCAGGTGAGCAGCGAGGCGCGTTCCAGCGAGTCCAGCCAGACCGATTCGAGCGCCTTGTTCGATGCGACGTAGAGCCGGTCGCCGACCACGGCGCTGGCGGTCACCTGCGCCTGCCAGTCGGTGTCGAACCAGCAGTAGCGCTCCCACGGGCCTGGCTCCTCGGTGCCGTCGGGCCAGACGACGATCTCGCGCGACTCGCGGCACTTGCGCAGCGGCGGGTCTGCGTGGCTGATGCGTGCGCGCTCGGCGAGCTCCGCGCCTGCCGTGCCCAGCGCCACGGCGCCGAGGAACGGGGGCTCGCTGCCGCTGTCGTCGAACGGGTACTGGTTCAGCGGCAGCACGGCCAGATCGCTCGGCTGCCAGTGCAAGAAGGCGAGCGCATTGAACTCCACCTGGCTGTGGCCGCCCGGGGCGGTCCATTGGGCGATTCGCTGCGGCTGGTCCAGATCTGCGATGTCGAACAGCGACACCTGGGTGCCCTGGGTGAAACCCTCGTCGGTGGCCTCCTGACCGACGCCGAGCAGCAGGTCGTCGCCGAGCGGATGGAGGTACGCCGAGTATCCGGTGATCTTCAGCTCGCCGCGCACTGTCGGCGCCGTCGGCTCGGACAGATCCAGCAGGTACAGCGGATCGATCTGGCGGAACGTCACGACGGCGGCGACGTCGCCGAGATAGCGCACCGCGTAGATGCGCTCGCCCACGCCGAGCCCGTCGACGCGGCCGACCTCGGTGAGGCCGTCGGGGCCGACGGCAAGCACCGTGACGAGGCTCTCAGACTCGGGGGCGACCTGTCCGCGCCAAGTCCACGGCTGGGCGGTGGTGGTCGCGATGCGCAGGTGGCCCTCGTGCTCGGACATCGAGTACTGGTTCAGCACCGTGCCCGTCACCGACGCCGAGCCGAGGTACGTGCTCGTGGCTCGCCCGCTGATGTCGAACATGTGGATCTCGGTCTCGACGGGTGCGCCGTCGTCGGGACCTGCCGGCTCGACGCCCCAGTCGTGCCAGCGCGTCGTGGTCACGTAGAGGTGATCGTGCGAGGCGTATACCGTGCTGCCGTCGGACATGATCGTCGTGGTGTCCATCGCCCCTGCCAGCCCGTCGTCGGCGATGTCGATGGTGGTGACGCTGAGTGTGCCCGGGCCTGCGTAGTGCGGCGGCGCCCAGACGCGGCCGCAGTCGACGAGGCGGCCGCCTGCGACGGCCGTGCCGGAGGCGTCGTTCAAGACGAAGCGCGGCAGCCAGTCATCGAGCGTGGTACCGGCGATCAGATCGCTGTTTGCCCCCGCCGACCGCTCCTGCGCGCCGAGGTCGGCCGTCTCGGGGATGGCCCAGGGAATCGCACGCGGGCGTGAGGTGGTGACCAGCCGCACCACGCCATCAGCCAAGCGGGCGCCGACGTAGTTGCCTTCGATGTCCAGCCGTCTGGTGATTCTTGGCGTGGTGCTGCTCAAGTCGATCTCGACGATCTCGGTCGTGGGTCCCCAGCCCGGCACCGGCTCGCTGTCGGTGGTCTCGCCGCCCGATTCGACGAACGGCACAATGCTGTCCCACTGCGAGGCGAACACGAGCACACGGTCGCCGTGCAGCAGCAGGTTCGAGACCCAATGGCTGTCGAGCTGGACAGAAGCGACCAGTGTCGGCTCCGGACCTGTCACATCCACTACGTGCACCCGGTTCTCGTTCGCTACCACCATGCGCCGACCGTCGGTCTTGAGCACATGGGGCTCGTCGATTCCCGCTACCTGCACGTTGGATGTGCTGTAGTCGACGCCCGGCTGCGGCGAGACGGCTCCGGCCCCCGCCGAGTCATCGGCGGCCGCCTGAGCCTCCAGCACCTCGCCCCCGAAGCCGCCATCACCGCCCAGGCCCCACGGGCCCACAACCGCAGCAGCGTTCTCGTGGATGTAGTCGAGCACTGCGCCGCACTCGTCGAACTGACGCAGGGCCGCGACCTCGACGCTATCCGAAGAAGCTGTCGCGTCGGCACTGGTCGACCCGTCGTCAACCGCACTGCCGTCCGTGTCGGCGTCGCCTACAGATGGATTGTCTTCGCCGGAATCAGCCCCATCCGATGACGTGCCTTCAGCAGCAACCTCGTCTCCGGTGTCATCGCCAGCCATGCCGGATTGGAACCCGGCCGACTCATCGGATCCGCCCGGCTCGCCCGGAGCGTCGTCCTCAGCGCTGGCATCGCTGTCGGAGGCAGTGGTGGCCGCGGGCTGCGTGGCGTCCGACGGCACATCGTCGGTGGCACTGTCATCGGCATCGCTCGCGCAAGCAGCTGCGAGCAGGGCAACAGCAGCCAGAACGGCGAGCAAGCGCGATGTCCTGGCGACTCTGGACTTCGTGTACTCGGGCTTCTCAGTCATCAATTCACACAGCGCCACAGGTGCCCGCGGCGTTCCGCTCGCGACGTTACGTTCCGATGACGTTCCCCACATCACATCGCGAAGCGCTCGGGCGAAGAAAATCAGAGTGGCCCCGCAGCAACGCTTTCGTAGGTTCGGCACGGGACGGGACCGCCCGCGCTACCGGAGTAGCTCTGACCACCGGGCGGATCCCGTCCTCACGACACGTCGTGTGTACCGCTCACATCGTAACGCCGAGGTACGAAGGCACCTGACAGATTTCAGCGACTAGTCGTCGTCGGCCGCTTCGTCGTAGAGGCCGTGGCGGCCGAGGCGCACGAGCAGCTCCTCGGTGCTCCAGGGCAGCATCGTGGCCCCGCAGCGGGCATCGCGGTAGTGCTGCTCGAGGCGGCCGGGCCGCAGCAGCGACCTCCCGCCGCAAGTGCGCAGTGCCAGCGATGCCATCTCCGGAGCGCTCTCCATCGTGGTCACCGCAGCCACATGCGCCCGCCGCAGCTCCTCAGGGCTGGGATCGGCCCGGAGTTCGCTGAGCACCCGGTAGGTCAGCGACTGCGCCCTGTCGTAGATGAGCTGCAGCTGCGCCCACCCGGTCTGCTTGATCGGGTGATCGCGTGACGCCTTCACCCCCGACTCGCCGCGCAGATAGGTGCGGGTGGCGTCGAGGATGGCCCGCATCAACCCCAGATAGCTGAATGTCAAGGTCATGTAGAACTGCGGGAAGCGGGACACCATCGCGTTGAACATGCCCGGCGGCAGCACCTCATTGCGAGCCGGCACAAACACGTCGTCCATCACCAGCGTGCGGGAGTCGGTGCCGCGCATGCCGATCGGGTCCCAGTCGCCGACGATCTGCGCGCCGTCGCCATCGGCCGGCACGCCGAGCAGGCGGATGTGGGGATCGCCCTCCACCACCGCCAGCACGTTGTGCACGTGAGCAGCACCGCTCAGCGAGGCGAAGATCTTGCGACCTGTCACGCGGTAGCCGCCCTCGGTGGGCACCGCCATGGTGCTGAAGCCCGATCGGGCACCCGGCGCCTGGCCCTCGGAGAACGGCTGGGAATGGATGACGCGGCCGCCGACCATTCCCTCCCACAGGTGCGGCCGGGTTTCGGCGAGATGAGCAGCCATGGCCCCATCGGGATCCAGCTCACGCCCGCGCTCGCCGACCAGCAATGCTTCGGCGATCGGGCCGGACAGCAGCGCTGTGGCCGTGTGCATGTTGAACGTCAACGCCGTGGTTGCGCAGTGCCGACCCATCTCCTCGGCCACGAGCGCGTAGCCCACGAAATCTGCACCCAGCCCGCCGACCTCTTTGGGCACGCACAGGCCCAGGAACCCGGCATCGGCCAGGTCGGCCCAGTTCTCGTGCGGGAAGCTGGCATCGCGGTCGTAGGTGGGCGCACGCTCGGCGAAGGCCGGGCCCAGCTCGGCCATCCGGGCCACGAGCTCGGCTCGCTCGGGGGTCAGCACCTGTTCATTCATCACTCGCACCATTCCTGTTGACAGTCGAGAAGTCGCCCTTGCCGCTCGGCGTGCCGTAGCCGCCGCCACCGGGCGTATGGATCTCCATCACATCGCCCTCGCCGACCTCCACTCGCGCACAGCCAGCCAGCTCGGTGACGGTGCCGTCGACGCGTTCGAGCAGATTGCGCCCGCGTGCGCCGTCCTCGCCGTCGGCAGCGCCGAACGGGGCAATCCGCCGGCAGCTCGACAGCAGGTTGGCCGTCATGGGCTCGCCGAAGCGCAGGCGGCGCACGACGCCGTCGCCCCCGTTGTTCGCCCCACGGCCGCCCGAGCCGCGGCGCACCTCGAATCGCTCCAGCAGCACCGGGTGACGCTGCTCGAGAATCTCCGGGTCGGTGAGGCGGGTGTTGGTCATGTGCGTGTGCACCGCATCGGCGCCCGGGCGGCGCGCTGTGGCACCCGCTCCCCCGCAGATCGTCTCGTAGTACTGGTGGGCGGCATTGCCCCAGATGAAGTTGTTCATGGTGCCCTGCGACGCAGCGATGACGCCGAGGGCGCCGAACAGCGCATCGGTGATCTGCTGGGACGTCTCGACGTTGCCGGCGATGACCGCTGCGGGCGGGTGGGGCGACAGCATCGAGGGGTCGGGCACCACCAGTTCCAGCGGCCGCAGGCAGCCGGCGTTCAGCGGGATGGCGTCGTCGACCATGCAGCGGAAGACGTAGAGCACTGCCGAGCGGCACACCGCCACCGGGGCGTTGAAGTTGCCCGGATGCTGACCGCTGGTGCCGGCGAAATCGACGACCGCACTGCGCTGGTCGGCATCCACCGAGATGCGGACGCAGATCATGCTGCCGTCGTCCAGCTCCATCCGGTAGCTGCCGTCCTCGAGTGCGTCGATGACCCGGCGCACCATCTCCTCGGCGTTGTCGGCCACATGGCCCATGTAGGCGTGCACGACGTCCAGCCCGTAGTACTCGACGATGCGAGCCAGCTCGACGGCCCCTCGCTCGCAGGCCGCCACCTGGGCGCGCAGGTCGGCGATGTTCTGGTCGGGGTTGCGCGCCGGCCACGGACCGCTGGCGAGCACGTCGCGCACCTTGTCCTCGAGGAAGCGCCCCTCGGTCACGATCTGGAGGTTGTCGAGGACGAGCCCCTCCTCGTCGATGGTCGTGGAGTCGGCCGGGGCAGAACCGGGCACGCAGCCGCCGATGTCGGCGTGATGACCGCGTGAGGCCACATAGAAGATCCGCTCGCCGCCAGCGGCGTCGAACACCGGTCGCACCACCGTCACGTCGGGCAGGTGCGTGCCTCCGTTGTAGGGATTGTTGAGCACGATGACGTCGCCGGGCGACATGTCGGGGTTCTGCTCGATGACCGTTCGGATGGATTCGCTCATCGAGCCGAGATGCACCGGCAGGTGGGGTGCGTTGGCCACCAGCTCGCCGGAGAGATCGAAGAGCGCGCAGCTGAAGTCGCGCCGCTCCTTGATGTTCACCGACACGGCGGTGTGCTCGAGCACCACGCCCATCTGCTCGGCGATGTTCATGAACAGGTTGTTGAAGATCTCGAGCTGCACCGGATCGACGCTGGTGCCGATCGCGACGCGTGAGGGCCGAGCCACCACCCGGTCCAGCACGAGATCGCCTCGGTCGGTGATGGTGCCCTGCCAGCCCGGCTCGATCACCGTCGTGGCATTCGGCTCCACGATCACCGCTGGCCCTGCCGCCACCGTGCCGGGCGCCATGGCAGTGCGGTCCCAGAAGGGCGTGTCGTAGCGCTCGCAGGTCGGCTGCGTCTCGCCGTCGCCGTTCGTTGCTGCGCCAGCGGTCGAACCCATGTAGGTGGGATGGGTGGCGAGCAACGGCTCGCGGTCACCGGCCGGCGGTGCGGCAGGCGGTGGATCGACGGCCTGGCCGCGGGCCTCGATTTGCAGTGCATCCACCACCAGTGCTGTCGCGGAATTCGCCGCTCCGGGCGGGCTGAAGCCGAACCTCGTCCGATGCGCGAGCTCAAATGCGGCAGCCACCTCGGCCGCTGTGCTCGATGCCGCCGCCCCCATGGCGGCCGTGCTTGATGACGCCGCCCCCATGGCGGCCGTGTCGGATGGCGCCGCCTCCATGGCGGCCGTACCCAGCGGCACTTCGAGCGAAGTGTCTGAACCCCGGTACCGGACGGCGAGACGGCCGGTCACCTCGATCCGATCGGGCGACACACCGGCGGCAGCCACGGCGTCGATGGCAGCGGGTGCAGCAGCGGCCAGTCGCCAGTGCAGATCGTCGATGAGTGCCTGATCCAGGGGGGCTTCGACCGGCTCGGCACGCAGGTCGGTGACGTCGGCCAACCCGATGCCGAGCGCCGAGAGCACGCCCGCGTGCGGGTGGATGAGGACCGTGGTGATGCCCAGCCGGTCGGCTACCCGGCAGGCGTGCTGGCCGCCGGCACCGCCGAAGCACACGAGCGTGTAGGCGCTGACGTCGTGGCCCCGCTCCGTGCTGATCTTGCGGATCGCGTTGGCCATGTTCTCGGCAGCGATCTCGCCGTAGCCGAACGCCACCTCGGCGGCACTGCGGCGCACGCCGCTCGCGTCGCCGATCCGGTCGGCCAGCTCGGCGATGCCGTGGGCCGCAGCATCGGCGTCGAGCGGCTGGTTGCCGCTGGCGCCGAAGACCGCCGGGAAGTACTCGGGCCGGATGACACCCAGCACCGCGTTGGCATCGGTGAGCGCGAGCGGGCCGTCGTTGCCGTAGCAGACCGGTCCGGGGTCGGCGCCAGCCGATTCGGGGCCGACACGCAGGCGGCTGCCGTCGAACGTGAGCAGCGATCCGCCACCCGCGGCGACCGTGTGCATGTCGATGATCGGGGTACGGACGCGGATGCCGGCCACCTCGGTCTCGTTCGCCCGTTCGAACTCGCCGGCGAAGTGGGAGACGTCGGTCGAAGTGCCGCCCATGTCGAAGCCGATGACCCGCTCGAAGCCGGCTGCCTGGGCGGTGCGGGCCATGCCGACGACGCCGCCCGCAGGTCCCGACAGCAGTGCATCGCGGCCGGTGAAGCGGCGGGCATCGGCCAACCCGCCGTTGGACTGCATGAACTGCAGCTGCGGCCCTACCGATGACTCGGTCGTGCCATCGCACTGCTCAGCGTCAACGCTGCCATCGCATTCCGCAGCGTCAACGCTGCCGATCCTCGACGCCACAGTGTCGACGTAGCTGCGCAGGATCGGGGACAGGTAGGCGTCGGCCACGGTGGTGTCGCCGCGGGGGACGATCTTGACCAGCGGGTCCACCTCGTGGCTCACCGAGACCTGCGCGAAGCCGATCTCGCGGGCCGCAGCGGCCAGCGCGGCCTCGTGATCGGTGTGCCGGTATCCGTGCACCAGCACGATGGCCACCGCCTCCATGCCGCGCTCACGCGCCGCGGCCATGCCCTCGATGGCCGACGCCAGATCCAGCGGGCACAGCACCGTGCCGTCCGCGGCGATGCGCTCGTCGACCTCGAGCACCTCCGCATAGAGCATCTCGGGCAGCACGATGTCGAGCTTGAACAGGTGCGGGCGGGTCTGGTACCCGATGCGCAGCACGTCGCCGAATCCGGCCGTGGTGACGAACAGCGTCGGCACGCCGCGGCGTTGCAGCAGCGCATTGGTTGCCACCGTCGTGCCCA
Source organism: Acidimicrobiia bacterium (assembly GCA_022826045.1). Lineage (GTDB taxonomy): Bacteria > Actinomycetota > Acidimicrobiia > Acidimicrobiales > Poriferisodalaceae > Poriferisodalis. Next base: position 129,635 of record JAJDVQ010000035.1, read on the forward strand.
TCTTCACCGACCTGATCCGATCCGGCGGCAGCGGCTCGCCACGAGGCACCTCGAGCAGGTCGGCTATGGCGGTGGTGGCTGCGTCGTCGTAGCGGCGCGGGTCCTCGCTCAGCAGCTTGTGCGAGACGAGACCGCCGTCGGGCCGTCGGGCAACCACGTCAGTGAATGTGCCACCACGATCCACCCAGAAGTCCCAACCACTGGACGCCCGACTCATCCCACGACCTTAGGTGTCATTCTGGCGGCTGAGATCAGAATCAGGCAGTCGCGCATGTCTCCGACAAGCACAACTGATGGCATCCCAATAGCCGACAGGTCGCAGTCGTTGTCACTGGGGCTCGCTACTGTCGGCCACATGGCAGGTGACGACAATTCGAGCGCAGTTCCAGCTGCTCCGGGCCATCCCGATGTCGCATTAGCCCGGCTCATCGAACTAGGCGTGGTGTGGGGCGACGCTGCCGATTGGATTTTGCGTTTACCAACTGCTTCTGTCGATCTTTTCTTTACATCGCCCCCTTACGCGGACGCACGGCGGTACTCCCAGATTCATCCAGATCGGTACGTGGAGTGGTTCTCTCCGTTCGCTGAAGCCATGCTGCGGGCGACGACCGAAACCGGATCGTTTGTGCTGAACATCAAGAACCGCGTCGCTGCGAGCGGCCAACTCAGGGGGCAGCGACACCCGTACGTCTACGAGCTGGTGCTTGAGCTGCAGCGCATGGGCTGGCGTTGGCTCGAGACCTACATCTGGTCGAAGCCCAACGCGATTCCGGGTCGGTTCGGGCCGCGGACGAAGGACAGCTTCGAGTACGTGTACCACTTTGCCAAGGGCGGTCAGCCGTACTTCGACCTCGACGCCGTGCGGGTGCCGTACCGATCGAGCGAGCAAGAGATAGCGCGCCGTCGCCGCGACCGGAACGGCCGGAGGAACACCGAGGCCGGGTTCGGCCGTGACCGTCGGCTCACCTACAACAAGGGCGGAGCCGACCCCGGCAATGTCATCGAGGTCAGCCAGACGTACAACCAGCACTGGGGCCCGTCGGGCCGACATACCGCAGTGATGCCCGAGGGGCTCGCCGAGTTCTTCGTCCAAGCTGCCTGCCCTCCAGACGGTCTGGTCGTGGACCCGTTCGCAGGCTCAGGGACCACCGTGGTGGTAGCCCGCCGCCACGGACGTCGCGTCGGCGGCGTCGAACTGCACCGCAAGTACGTCGAAGTGTCCGTGGAGCGCGTGGCGAGCGATCAATGCGAGCCTGAGCCGGGTGAACTGCGGCTCGCAGTCTGAGCATGGCGCTCTCAGATTCCGAAGAACGGATACTGCGTGCAGCGGGTTCCGACCCGAGCCCGGTGGCTCGCCTGCAAGCGGTGGGCATCACGCTCGCGAAGCACGGTGAAGATGCCGACGCTTCGCGTGATCTCTTGACCCAGAGCTACCTCACGCATACCAGCCCGTCGTTCCACCTGGTTCCGAGAGGCGACTCGATGTTCGCCGAAGACGCTTTCACCGAGGCGTACGCGGCACTCGCTGCGGGCGCCGTACTGGCGATGATGAACCGTGACCTGCTCACCGTGCCACCCCGCGCAACGACGCACTTCCACTCCAAGCTCGACAAGCGCGACACGGTGAACGGATGGCCGAGCGTACGCGACCACATCGCCGGTGTGCCCTACTCGGCGCTGCTCTTCCAGCGGTACGTCGGCGGGGTGTGGCGACAGGTGCAAGACGCGTACTCCGAAGTGAAGGGAGACGCCGTACTGGAGATCCCGCTTCAAGACTTGCTCGACGCCCATGGGGTGCCATACCACCGCACGAAGCGCGGAGCCCCCGGTGCCGCCGAGACCGCCACCCGATTCGGCCTCAAGCCCGGACCGGATTTCGTCATTCCTGATGACTCACCCACGCTGGTCATCGAATCGAAGGTGGCAGAAGACGGCGGGACCGCCCGCGACAACGCGGACATGTCCGCAGCGCCGGAGGGGCGCCATTGCCGTAGTCGGCGAACATCTCGTGGGCGACAGCGAGCGCACGCACCAGCGCCGCTGATGGCAGACGGTCAGGCCTGCCACCCCGGTCAGGACGGGATCTTGCGGAAGCGGGCGCCGTGCAGGATGCCGCCGTAGTAGTTGAAGACCTCGCGGGCGTTCTTGTCGTCGAACGGGTAGTCCGCACCGATCTGAGTGGCGGCGGCGAGCCCGGTCACGAAGCAGGTCTCCTGGCTGTTGACCAGCGTGTGCGCCCCGCAGTGCCAGCTGCGGCGCTTGCCCTGGATGAAGCGGAACAGCGGCACGAGCAGCGTCACCTGGCGCACGTCATGCACGACGTGCTGGAACCACCAGCGATGCACGATCTTGTCGGGGTCGATCGGGGTGTTCGAGTTGTAGGTCACCAAGCAGGGCTTGTCGGAGCCGAAAATCCATGGCTGCTGGTTGTGCATGATGTAGGTGAGCTCGTAGTTGTCGGGCCGGGCGCCGTACTGCTCTATGTGATTGGTGCGTGTGCGCAGGCATTCCACCTCGTCGTCGGGCAGGACCGACGGGTCGGAGTGCACCAGCGTGTGGTTGTGCAGCTCGCTCTCGTAGCGGACCGACGAGAGCACGTAGCGCTCCAGCGCGGTGGGCTTGTCGAGCATCATCAGCGTCTGGTTGGCATTCGAGGCGAAGATCACCTCGTCGAAGGTCTCGCGCACCCCCTCGGCGTCCTCGACGACCACCTCCGACGCCCCCCGGTACACCTTGCGGACCGGTCGGCTCAGATAGATCTTGTCCCGGAAGTCCGCCGTCAGGTGCTCGTAGATGCGCCGCGTGCCCTGGTCCCAGGTCTGCATCGGCGTTGCCTTCTCGATGTCGAAGAATTCGAGATAGCGAGCGAACAGCGCGGCGGGCATGTCGAACACGTTCGTCGCCATCAGGAAGTTGACGAACATCGGCTTGAGGATCTTGTACCTGAAGTCGGCGGAGAACCCGCCCACGTTCAGCACCGTCCGCATGCTGATGTAGTTGAACGGGTTCAGCGCATTGAGGAACTTCGACCGCGCCCGGGTGAGACGGCCGAATGAGTGCAGGCGAGCCAGCAGGCGCTGGAACCGCTCGATCTCAGGCTGCAGCTGGTCCCTGATGTCGGAGTCGAAGTCGTGGGCGTACCTGCCGCCCTGGTACTTCACGCTGTAGTTGAACTTGGTCGGGAACAGCTCGATGCCGAACCGATCGAGCAGCAGCAGGACGTGGTCGTAGACCGACGGGATCAACGCAGTGACCGAGATGTCGAACGGGAGCGACGTGCCGTCGTCCTGCGGCATGTCGACAGTGACGGCGTTGCCGCCGAGGCGGTCGTTGGCCTCGAACAGCCGGATGTCGAACCGGTCCGGATGGTGAGCCAGCGCCCATGCTGCGCCCAGCCCGGACATCCCGCCGCCGATGATTGCGATCCTGCGCTGCGTCATCGTGCTCCCGCCCTTGGGATGCCTCAGGTGGGAGGCGGCAGACCTGAGCTGTCCCGCTCTTGTTCGCTCCGCTCACGGGCCGCTCGGGCCCCGGCTTCGCCTGCGGGCTCAGCCTCTTCGCGCGCTTGCAGGGATTCGAACCCCGAACCTTCTGATCCGTAGTCAGATGCTCTGTCCAATTGAGCTACAAGCGCTGGTTGCCACTGGTCGGGCCGGGACCCGTCGGCACCCGAACAGTGTACGAGGCTGTTTTCTGGAGCCTTCGCGGTTTGAGGGGTAGGGCTGCTGGGCTCGGTGGGGTCAGGCTATGTGACGAGTATGCCGCGGGCGTCGAATCACGACGAGCGCCTGCGCTGCGAGCACCACCAGCAGCACGACCATCGCCGGCCACAGGATCAGCAGCGCCAGCACCTCCCCGCGCTGGTCGCGGCAGGCGCCGTTCGACGCGGACGGGCTTTTCGGCGACACGGCGAGCATCACGGCGGCGCGGTCTGGAACGGGCGGAACCGTTCGCGTTCGCCGCGTACGTTTTGCAGGCTGCACACTGGCAGCTTGTGCATCTCGAACCAGCCGCCGCCGTCTGCGAGCACCCCAGGCTTCCAGAACGGACGCGCCTCGGTGTCGGCGAAGGTGATGCCGATGCGGGCGCACCGCTCCGCGTAGCGGCGGTTCAACGCGTCGGCCTCGAACCGATCCGCCGGCGCCCGCGCACGCCAGTCGCGTGTCACCGTGTCGGCCGCGATCACCGCCGCCCGCAAACGGGCGCTGTGGCTGCCCGTGTCCACCGCCACGTCACGCACAGCCGTCTGCACCACCACCACGGCAGCGGCGCTGATCGCCGCGACGGCCGCTGCCACCAGCAGCCAGCTCAGCGACACCGACCCGCCACTGCCCCGGCTGGCGCCCTCCGACCGGCCCGATGCACTGCGACGGCCCCAGCGAGATGACCCCGTGACGGCTGTGCACTGGCTGGGCGCCGCGGCAGTATGGGCAGCAGCAGGCGTGTGGGCGCTGCTCGGCACGCACGCCACGGTCACCGACCTGCGCGAACGGCGCATCTCACGAACCGCCTGCTGGACAGCGGCCTTGCTCATCGCCGCCCTGCTGAGCGTCGCCGCGGCCGCCCACGGCCAGCCGGCACATCTGCTGCGCGTCGCCGCAGGCGCCGCCGCCGTGCTCATCGCCGGCGAAGCCCTCTGCCGCATCCGGCCCCAAGCCATCGGCTACGGCGACATCCGGCTCGTCAACGCCAGCAGCATCCTCACCGCATGGTGGGGACCCCAATGGCCCTGGTGGGCGCTGCTCGCCGGCGCAGCACTCGCCATGCCCCAAGCCGCCACAGCACACGCACGCCACGGACCCGCCACCACCATCGCCTGGGCACCAGCACTCACCGCAGGCACCGCCCTCATCACACTCACCCGCCTCACCACACACGGCACCACCCCATGAACCGGCATCGCCTCGGTTGTGCTGCAATGATCGACAGCACCATCGATGCCGCGCCAGCGTGAACAGATCGCCGACCAACTCCACAGGGTCTCGCCGGCTTGCATTCAGGACGAGCGGCGCTCGACGGATCCCAGGTCAAACCGTGCGGCGCATTCCAAGTAGTCCGGCACATCGTCGGGGTCGGGCAGCCACAGTTCCGGTCGGCCCGCGGCGGCACCGAATCCGTCGGCGCCGGCGCCGGTTCTCACAACCGCGGTCGCCATGGTGTTGGCGCCGCAGGTGATCAGCTCGCCAGTCGAGACATCGAACGCCCACGTCACCCCCGAGAAGCACTCCAGATGGGCCGGCTGGGCGGTCAGGAGCAACAGCGGGCCCGCGCGCACAGTCTGGACTTCCCATCCCGGACTCTGGGGCCAAGGCGGCGAACGGACCAGCAGCGAACCCGCCCCGGCGAGGCTCACCGCGTCCCCCGCCGACACGAACGCAACGTCCATATGCCGGTCCTCGATCGCAGCGGCAAGCGCCGGCGAGGGCCCCTGCCGCCAAGTGACCGCATCGTCGGCTGTCAACCAAACGGCGTTGGCCGCGTCCCCGAACTCAGCCTCACCACTGCCATGAACAACCGCCGCCACCCGGCCGACGCACTCAACTGAGAACTCCTCCGGCAACACAACAGCGGCAAACGCCGCAATGCTGACGCTCATGCATAGATCCTCGTCGAGCACTAAGCCCGAGCGCACTATCTCCCACCTGACGGGCCGGTGCGGATATTCAAACGGACCGAAGGGTTCAGTGACGGGCATCAACTGCGCCATCTCTATGAACGCGACACCATCGGGCAGCGAGTCGAAGTCCCGATAATCGGTCCCACTCCGAAGGCCCTGAACGTAATAATCCTCGTCTGGAACCGTGTAGTACCCGCAGGTTCGCCCGCCCCGACGGGATGCTTCCTCGTCGCTCCTGGGCACAAGCCCCGATGCTGCCCCAGAAGCCGTGGCCCTGTCGCCGCCGGAAGCAACGCTCGACGGCGGTGCCTCCACCAGCGCGATACGGGCCGAGTCAGGCGGGGCACCAGATGTGGTCGGTGCCGCCCCGGCATCGTGCGCGACGCTCGCTGCGGCGTCTGCCTCCGACCGGCCGGCGTCCAGCACCGGTTCGCTCCCCATCGCACAGCCGGTCGCTGCGAGCGCCAGCCACAGCAGGCCTGCCAGAACGCGCTCCATTATCCAGCCTCACCGCGAGGCGGCTCACCTTGCGCATAAGCCTCATTCTTCTGGGCCACAGCGAGCACAGATGCCCACGACGTCCGGGGGCAGTCGTCGAGACCGCGAAGCGGAGGCACATCGCTCAGATCTGGCCTCGACGGCAGGCCAACCGGCAACAGCACCGCGTCGGTGCAGCTCAGCGCCAAACCCGTCAGAGCATCCTGCACCACCGAATAGGGGCCGACGCAGAAAGGGTGCCAGTTCAGCGCACCCATCGACCACACCGTGCGCTCACCATTGACGCGCTGCACCCTAGGCGAATGTGTCGGCGCGGCGTCGGTTCCTTCCTCCACTCCTCCTTCAGGTTCTCCGTAATCGATTTCCTCGGCTTCAAGCAGCATCTCGGCTCTGTCACGATCAATCTCGCTCAAGAAGCCGTCGAACCTAGGACTAGAAGCCAACACGTAGCGCTGCGTGCCTCTGTCGCTATCGAACCTGAGCACCTCCGCGCCCGGCCACCAAGGGATGATCTGAGCCTTGAGAACACCCAACGAAGTGAACGGCTGAACACTTTCCTCCGGATTCAGCACCAGCGTCGCATCCTTTGCGGTCCTCGAGTACCCAAAACGCGGGTCCGTGTAGACGCTGTACGCGCTGAATCTGTCCATCACGAACGGATGATCAGACGAACGCAACCACTCCCAAGACCACATGGGGTTCGTCAACAACGGATACGCAGCATCACCCCAAGGCACCACAAACGAGCCCACCACCTCGGGCCCGTTCAACGGAACATGCCGTAGTCTAGCGAAGAACACATACTCGTCGCTGTAGCCCATGTGGCGAAGAGATGGTCCGGCATACAAACAGTCCTCTGCGCGCAGCCCCAAATCGAAACGCTCCCCGTCCGGAATGCCCACGAAAGTTCCCGCATAGTCGACCATGCCGACGAACGGCCACACCGGGGCAACAGGCGACGCCTCAGCAGCGTCAGCCTCGCCATCGGGACTCGCCGACACAGCAGGCTGAACGGACAGCACCGTCACGCAGAGCAAGCAAACAGACACGACCGTCACGAGAACCCGCCTCACGACTACCCGTTCCCAGAAACAGAACGCATCACACGACCGGCGATGTCGCAATATCGCCATACCTGTAAAAACCTGCGCGCTCGTTGGCGAACCCGTGCATCATGATGTAATTCAGGAAAAGCCAGTAGTGAGAACCATACTTCTCGGGTTGCAAGCGCTCCATCCCCAAATCAGACATCAAGGCTCTATAACCTTCCTTGGCCCTTGCATCATACGCCCTGGTGTGGCGGCCGAACTCGCCATCTCCTTCATCCTTCTCGTGCCTGCTCAAACGTATATCGGTGAACGCTTCAATACAGTCCTTCAGGAACAGGACATGAGTATTTCGCTTCAGATTAAGGCTGACGCACGCGCCGTCATCCAAATGGAAGTGATTCTCATGCGGCTTGTTGTAGTTCCGGTTAATCACTGTACCGAAGAATTTGCGAAAACATGCCTCTACCGCGACCATGCGCCGGTATGCTGCCGTACTCGATTGCACATCGCTTAGCCCGTTGCACGGCCGCGATGCTCGCCTCTGAATGGGCCGCTCGGCAGTCGCATTATTCCAGCCGATCCAAGTAATGTCAATCGCTCGATCATGATAATGCCAGCTTCCCTGCACACCGAATGTGGATCCATATACGTTCGCACGACGAAGCCACACTAGCTGCTCATCTGTCAGTCGTCTGGCGAACACTCCCTTTCGCCCTGGAACTTCACTGCCATATGCAAAAGGGTCTAATTCCTCACCGACGTTCGTCATGTGTTCGCGTAGCTTCCTTTTGACTTGCGATTCCTTTAGCATCTGTAGTCCATCATCGACGTCATACTTGAACTGGAACTCTAGACGCGATACGCCGTAATGGCCGATGACTTCCAGTCTGCCATAGTTTCCGCCATACCGCGACGAGAACCAGTCAAGATTCGCTATACAATTGTCCAAGATATTGTGCATACACGGATGAATTGTGGGCGGTTCCGGATCGTCCGCATTATAATCGCTGAAGTCCTCGGAACTATTCTCGTCGAAGCCGCCGTCGCATGCATTTCCCGGCAAATATCGTATGTCTACATCCAAATCGCCCTTGGGATCACTGAACCTATACGAACCTTCGGTCGTTGGCACTGGCACTATCGTAACAGGCAACGTCTTGTTGCACGAGTGATCGCATGTCTTGTTCGACATATTTCCTTCCTTCTCATCAAATTGATGACCGCAGCGTCTGCAGAAACAAGTACAGATCTTGCTAACGCGCTATCCTCTCTGCACAGTCACGCCGCCGATTTTTCCTGCGGGTGCCGCAAGCGAAACTGTCGGCCCTATCTGGTGCGACGTGAGCAACGCATCGTCTGTGGACAGAATTTCTTCACCGTCACGAAACAGTCTTGTTGCCGCAACGCCACTTGCGCCCAAGGTTCCGACAGCGACCACCTCGCCAAATTCGCTGACGATTGGCTGCACTGCGTACAGAAAAGCATCCTCGAACTCGAAGATGTGCTGCCCTCGGTCGTCCATAGCCCGCACGCCGCGTCTATCTGCCACGATGACTATGTCGCCCCAGTCCGCGCTTGTCACGCCCCAGATAAGACCATGATCTACTGGCAGTGCCCAAGTGTCGAGCACTGCAACGCCGCCCAATGCAGAATGCGCATCCAAGAGCGTTGCTTCGAAATTTGAGTCGGCCGTCTCAGGAGACTCGTAGTGGTCCAAGGCAAATGAGCCCGTGCGCTCCAAGACTCCAGCGACAGAACCACCGGTATGGTCCGGAAATACTATTTCCGTGGTTTCCCACCGCCTCAGGTCATCCGTGGCTACGAGGGACGCTGCCATTCTCCTCGGCGTATACATGTGCCTCTCAAACTCCGGCATACCCGGCTGTGATGCCAAGGCTGCCGCCTCGGCACCGGCATAACGCAAGAGTTCAAGAGCATCAGGCCCGGCTTCGTACGTAATCGCCTCTCCTTCAATGTACATGTGCCCGCCAACGACGAGAGTCTCGTCGATGGTGCCGATGCAGCGTGCGGTGAAGTCGGGGGCGCGTCTACTGGGTGCTCTTGTCCGTCGGTTTCTGAGCGGAGGACGATGCCGGTGCCAGTGGGGTCGGCTCGCAGGGTGAGCAATTGGTCGTTCCAGACAGTGGCGTCGGCGAAGCCGGGCTCGACTTCGACAATCTCCGTGCTGGAATCGACCGACGCTGACCGTGCGGCTTGCCCGGTCGCTACGGGTGCTGGGCTGCTGAGGCCGGCGAGCAGGCTACGGCCCGCGAGTCCGGCGACGCCGACGGCACCTGCAGTACCGCCGACTATGGCGAGGAACCGGCGGCGGCTCAGCGGCCGGCGGGCCGCTGAGCTTGCGGAGGCGGCCTCGTCTGGAGCGGTCGGGGGTTCAGTCGTCATCGGCGCTCGGGGGGTGGGGGACCTTGATGTTGATGGTGTGCTGGTCTGCGGCGTCTGGCATGGTGAGGGAGGCGGCGGAGATGGCATAGACGCCTTTGGTGAGCGTCGTGCGGATTCTGGAGTCGGTGGCGTTGCCGTCCAGATACAGGTACCCGGTGCCTGCGGCGGTGTCCCAGGCGTCGTTGTTGATGGCGACGGGAGCGCTGCCGAGGTTGGTGAGGAGGCCGCTGATCGGGTCGGTGATCGCCCTGTACAGCGCGAGGTGTGTGTTTCGGTTGTCCGACGACAGCCGAATGGTCACATCGACGCTGCTGTGGGTGATCTCAAACGTGTAGAACCGGGTGCGCCTTCTGATGCTGTCCTTGACGTTGTTGACCGCAGCGTTGCAGTCTGTGCTTACCGGCCATGCTTCGGTATCGAGATACCAGCGTCCGACCGAGAGGCGCGTGATGCAAGCAGCAGGCATCACTTTGGCGGGCCGGCTCCCGGTGGCCGGGGTGCGTATCGTGACTTGGCCTGCGGCGGGTCCGGTGCATGCGGCTCTGCCGATGACGACGGTGGCGGTCTGGCCTGGGGCGCAGGCTTTGCCTGCCGGTACGACTCTGACCGTCGGGGCGGCGTCGGCGGCGTCGGTCTGGGCGTCGGCTGCCGCGGAGGCGCTGTCGGGCTGGGCAGCAGCGGGTGTTTTGGGTGTGATGGCGACGGTGGCGAGGTAGCTGCCGGGCCGGTCCGGTGTCACCCTCAGCACGCCTGACCCAGTAGCGGCGCTGACGGTCACGTCCGCTCCCACGTCGCCTGCCATGGCCACCTCGGCGTCCGCGGGCCGGTACTCGAACACGAACTCGGTCGTCTCGCCGTGAGGCGCGTGCAAGGAACCGCTGAGCCCGTGCACCGTGACCGCGCTCATGTCGAGCCGGTACGCGCCGGTGTCGTCGTGGGCGGACGCGGACGCCTCGAGCGTGTAGTCGCCTGCGGGCAGCCGTCCGGCTTCGACGCGGCTGTCGTAGCGATATCGGCCGTTCTCGTCGCCGATGTCGTCGCTGCCAGCGCGCACCCTTCCAGCGCCGTCGGCGCTGTGGCCGTCGATCAGCCGCAGGAACGTGTCGAAGCTGCCGGAGCCTTTCGTCCGAGCGCCGCCGACGAGCTCGACGGTCACCCATGCCGGCTCTCGGAGCGTGAACGTGTGGCGGTGCGCGAAATAGCGGCGCCAGCGCACCGGACCGCGATTCACAGACAGACAGCCGCCGTCGGCGCTGGTCTGCCCCGTCACGCTCACCGCGCCCGGCCCGAGGACCCCCAACGCGCTCACGCACGGCGAGACAGGCTTCTCCGCAGCAGTCAGAGTGACCGTCCGCGACGCAGGCGCTCGCCCGTCAGCCTCGCAGGCGACCGTGACAGCCAAGCT
>JAJDVQ010000043.1 GCA_022826045.1 Acidimicrobiia bacterium
GCCTCCGACGCGCCGATCAACAGCGCCGCCACACCCACCGAAACCGACAACTACCATGACCAGACACACACCACCGCCCGCCCGCCGATGCTGCTTGAAAAAACCGGCAGATTGTCGCGAAGAGTCAGATACACCTCACAACAGCGCATGCACCGACCCCGCCCCCAACAGATGCCCGCACACCGCCGCCGCGTCCAACAACACCCGATCCGACCCAGCGGCTCCCTGCATGCCAGCATTGTCCCGCGCGCCCCCAACCGACACACGGAAATCCAGCCAAACAAATCAGCAGCCTCCTAGTGGTGTGTCGGCACTTTGCTTGCGGGGTACAGCGACACATTTGCCGAGGTCAGACGGTTGAGATGCCGCGCAGCCAAACCCGCGACACACCACTAGGTTGAGCGCGTGAGCGACGCTGCCGAGACGGCAATTGCCTCGACGACGGCGCTGACGCAACGATTCGGATCGACCGTCGCGCTCGACGCGATCGATGTCCAGTTGCAGCCGGGCGTGACCGGACTGGTCGGGGCAAATGGCGCAGGCAAGACGACACTGATCAATGCGCTGCTGGGGCTGCGTGCCCCGACGTCGGGCTCGGCAAAGGTGCTGGGGCTCGACCCTCGCAGCCAGGGTCCCGCGCTGCGGGCCTGCGTCGGGTTCGCTCCCGAGCGAGACGTGCTGCCCGACGAGATGCGAGCCGTCGACTTCGTGCGCCACCTGGCGCAGGTGCGCGGGCTGCCGCGCAGCGAGGCGCGCACCCGGGCCTCGGACAGCCTGTGGCTGGTGGGCCTGGGCGAGGAACGGACCCGCACGCTCGGCACCATGTCGACCGGCCAGCGCCAGCGGGTCAAGCTCGCGCAGGCCATCGCGTCCGATCCACAGCTCGTGCTGCTCGACGAGCCGACTTCGGGGCTCGACCCGACCCAGCGCAGCGAGATGCTGACGCTCATCGGCGAGATCAGCAACGAGCATTCAGTCAACGTGGTGCTCTCCTCGCACCTGCTCAACGAGGTCGAGAGCGTGTGCGACCACGTGGTGGCGCTCGATGGCGGCCGGCTGGTGGCGTGCGGTCCGCTCAGCGATCTCATCGGCGACGATGAAGGCGTCACCCTCGAACTCGTCGATGTCGCAGAGCCGGCCGGCTCGGTGGATGCCGTCGAGCGTGCATTGCGTGCTGCGGGGATCGCTCTCGAACGCGTCGGCACGACGCTGCGACTCGGCGGCCTGGAGCGCGACGAGCTGTGCGACCGGGCTCGCGATGCGGCGGCCGATGCTGGTGCACGCATCCGGCGACTCGAGGCTCACCGCCGATCCCTGGCCGACCTGTTCGAGACGGCGGCATGAGCGAGTCGGCGGAATCGGCCGAGTCCCCCATTGCGGCAGCCGACGGCGCCGCACAGATCCTCGATCAGCGCTACCGGCCCTACGACGGCGACCGGCACGGGCTTGCCGGCGCCATGCGAGCGGTGATTGTCTCGTCGATGCGGTTCACGCTCGGTCTGGGACGCCCGGCCCGCCACAAGTTCCTGCCGTGGCTCGCGTTTGTGATCGCACTCGTGCCGGCGATCGTCTACGTCGGCATCGCGACGGTGCTCGACATCGATCTGATCAGCGAGAACATCCTGCCCGAGTACCACGAGTACTACGGCTACATCCAGGCGGCGCTGTTCTTCTTCTGCGGGATTGTGGTGCCCGAGATCCTGGTTGCCGATCGCCGCAACGGCATGCTGCCGCTCTACCTCGCCACGCCGCTGCGCCTGTGGAGCTATCTCGCCGGGAAAGCCATGGCAGTCGCGGCGACGCTGGCAGTCATCACGATCGGGCCGCTGTTGTTCCTGCTCGTCGCCTACACCCTCGAAGGTTCGGGTCCCTCGGGACTCGGCGACTGGCTGCTGGTGCTCGTACGCATCCTGAGTGCGGGCGTTGCCATCGCTGCCACAGTCACCGCAGCGAGCCTCGCCATCTCGAGCCTCACTGACCGGCGGGCGTTCGCGGTGATCGGCGTCGTCTTGCTCCTGGTTGGCAGCGGCTTGGTGACGAGCGCTCTGGTCGAGACGGCCGAACTGGATCCGCGGCTGTATGCCTTCAACGTCTTCGAGCTCGGAGCGGAGCTCAAGGACCGCATCTACGGCGTCGGCCCACCGACACCGTTCGCAGGAGATGACGGCGCACCGGGACGGAGTCTGAGCGAGTTGGCGACGTGGTTCGTGCTGTGCGCCAACGCTGCGTGGGTGCTCGCGGGGGCCGTCGTGGTCTGGTGGCGCTACCGGCGCATCGAGGCGACGCAGTGAGCCCGCGCCCGCGCCCAGTGCCAGCACCACCACCCGGCTCGACGACCGCTCCCGCGCAGTCTCCCAGCCGAACTGCGCCTGAAGCGAACGGGGCGGGGGCACCCGGTCAGCCCGTCGGCATGGTCGAGGTGCATGGCGTCTCGAAGATCTTCGGGGACGTGGTGGCAGTGTCGGATGTGACCTTCGCGGTGCGTCCGGGTGTCACCGCGTTGCTGGGACCCAACGGCGCCGGCAAGTCGACGCTGTTCCGCATGATGTGCGGGTTGACGTCGCCTTCTCGCGGATCGGTGCGCGTGCTGGGCGCCGATGCACGCCAAGACCGCGGCGTGCGAGGCCGGATCGGGCTGTCGTCGCAACAGGACGCACTCTTCGACCGGCTCGACGCGCTCGATTTCGTGCAGGTCGCAGCCGAGACTCATGGCGTTGCTGACCCCATCGACGCTGCACGCTGGGCGCTGGAGCTCGTCGAGCTGAACCCGGACGATCCCCGACCGGTCTCGGGGTACTCGAAGGGCATGCGCCAGCGCACCAAATTGGCCGCCGCACTGGTGCACAACCCTGACGTACTGATCTTGGATGAGCCGTTGAACGGCCTCGATCCCCTCCAGCGGCGCCGCATGATCGAGATGCTCGAAGACCTCGGCGCGCAGGGCCGTTGCGTGCTCGTGTCCTCCCATGTGCTCGAAGAGGTCGCCCTGCTGGGGTCGCGCATCCTGGTGATCGCCCAAGGTCGGCTCGTTGCCAGCGGCGACTACCGCGAGCTGCGCGAGATGATGGACGACCGCCCTCATCAGGTCAGCATCGAGGCTGACAAGCCCCGAAGCCTGGCCGCGGCGCTGGTGGAGTCGGGCACCGCCGTCGGTGTCCGCGTCGAGGGAGGCGCCGTCGTCGCCGACACACTGGACGCGGACCGGCTCGGCCGCGAGATTGCGCCCCTGGCCCGCCGTCTCGACGCACGCCTGCGCACCGTGCTGCCGCTTGACGACGACCTCGAGTCGGTGTTCCGCTACTTGGTGGAACGGCGATGAGCACCCCGGCCGCCGCTTGGCCCCCGACGGACGTCGGGCGGCGTGTCGGCGCCGCACGCGCGACAGCGCTCTGCTACCGGGTCCTGATCCGCCAGATCGTCTCGACGGGCCGCATCGCAGCGCTCGGCGCCCTGGGGACGACCATGATCGTCGTCGGCTGGGTGGTGGGCAGCTCGTCGAGCCGCAACGGCGGCAGCGCTGCGGGGATGATCTTCGACGGCGCGAGCTACGCCGACGGATTCGGCCTGATCGTGATCGTGCCCATCGTGTCGCTGGTGTTCGCTGCGGCCTCGCTGGGCGATGCACGCGATGACGGCACGCTGGTGTACCTGTGGCTGCGTCCGATGAGTCGTGCCCCGCTCGCGGCTGCCGCGGCGTTGGCGTCGGTCACGGTGTCGCTGCCGCTGTGCGTGGCGCCCACGGTGCTGGGCGGCTGGCTGGCGACTGACTTTGTCGCCGGCTCGGGCCGGGTCGCGCTCGGATCGCTGGCCGCCGCGGCCCTGGGAACGATTGCCTACTCGTGCCTGTTCGTGCTGGCGGGCCTGCTGTTCCGCAAGGCCGTGCTGTGGGGGATCGCCTACATCCTGCTGTGGGAGGGCTTGGCGGTGGGCCTGGGCGAATTCGCCGAGCGGCTGTCGCTGCGCGGCTATGCCCGGACATTGCTCGCTCGCATCGCCGAGGTCGACCTGGGCTTGGTGACGTATCGGCTCGTCACCGCCGTCATCGTGCTGGCATGCGTGTCGGCGGCCAGCCTCGTGCTCGCCGCCGTGCGACTCCGCCACCTCGACGTGGACTGACCCGACGCTGAGTTCCCGTGTGCCGGGTGCACCCGACACAATGTGCGGGTGCGCTTGGTGATCCAGATTCCCTGCCTCAACGAGGCCGGCACCTTGGGACAGACCCTGAGTGAGCTGCCGAGGCAGGTGGAGGGCTTCAGCGAAGTGCTGTGGCTGGTGATCGACGACGGCTCCACCGACGGCACGGTGGATGTGGCGTGGACGCACGGCGCCGACGCAGTCGTGAGCCTCACGCAGAACAAGGGGCTTGCCGTGGCGTTCGCCAGCGGTGTCGACGCGGCCCTGCGCATGGGCGCCGATGTGATCGTCAACACTGACGGCGACAACCAGTACAACGCTGGCGACATCAGCCGCCTCGTCGAGCCGATCGTGGCCGGCCGTGCCGATCTGGTGATCGGCTCGCGCGACATCCGCAACCACCCTGAGTTCTCGCCGCTCAAGAAGCGGCTGCAGCGACTCGGCTCGTGGACGGTCCGCCAGGCATCGGCCACCGACGTGGCCGATGTCACCTCTGGGTTCCGCGCCTACAGCCGGGAGGCTGCGCTCGCAGCCAACGTGGTGTCGCGGTTCACCTACACGCTCGAGACGGTGATCCAGGCAGGCAAGTCAGACCTTGCGGTGACCGATGTGCCGGTACGTGTGAATCCCACCACGCGCCCATCGCGCTTGTTCAAGTCCAAGCGCCAGTACATGCGCAGGGCGGCAGGCACGATCGCCCGCGTCTACGCGATGCACGAGCCGTTGAGGGTCTTCGCCGTGCCGGCGGCGCTGTTCGCAGCGGTCGGCCTCTTCCTGTTCGCCCGGTTCGGGTGGTTCCTGGTGACCTCGGATGGCTCAGGTCACGTGCAGTCGCTCATCATCGGGGCGGTCGCGTTGCTGGTCGCGATGCAGCTGGTGATGCTGGGCGTGCTCGCGGACCTGCTGCGCGCCAACCGCGTCATCGCAGAGCGAACACTGCGCCGCGTCCGTGCCATAGAACTCGACCTCGGAGCGCTCAAGGAAGCCCGGCGAGTCGTGGGACACACTCCCGGCGGTGCTGCATCAGGTGCGGGCACGGCGAAGGATCGTCTCAGCGAGCTGTGATGTCGAACGGCCCACGGCTGCACATCCGGCCGCTCGACCATGCCGACGGCTTAGCCGTCACTGGGGAGCGCGCGAAGCAGGGGCTCGGCGGTGATGACGGTGAAGTCGCCTACGGAGGCAAGCGGGTTGTGGAGTGCCTCGAGCGGGAGGTAGTCGGGCAGTCGGTTGGCTTTCACGATGACGATGTCGGTGTGGTGCAGTTGGTCGAGGGAGTGGTCGTCGAGATGGAATACGGGGATGTCGAGGTAATACGAGGTCCATCTGGGTGCGGGAAGGCTGGGGCCGACCCATGCCACTTCGGCTACGGCTGCAGCGGGCTGTGATGCTGCCGCTTCGAGTGCACGGCCGACATCGGCAGGGTCCGTGATGTAACGGTCTCGGGTGCTGCCTGTGATCACCGCGATCATCGTCACTGTGACGACCGTCGTGGCTGCGACGGCCGCGGCGCGCCGCCATGATGCCCTGATGCGCTTGGCTGCTTGGTCTAGCAACGCTGCGAGGCCGATGGTGACTGGCATGAGCCAGGGGAAGTTCCACAGCCGGTGTATCCACGCGCCTTGGCGGATGCCAAACGTCAGCGCGGCCGAAACAGCGAGCGTGATCGCGACCGCGACGCGTGTGCGCCGGTCGATCAGGCCCGCTATCAGCGCGGGTGCCAGCAGGAAGCGCAGCCACGGCGGCACCAGCAGCTCCTCGGTCGCGAATCGCCATTGACGCGCCAGGAACTCGCCGAACCCGAAGCTGATCTGTTGGCCTCCCGATGCGGCCCTGTTGCCAACCCGCACCCCGACTTGGTTGGCGAGCTCACTGAAGCCGGTGGCGTACAGCATCCATGCGGCGGTGATTCCTAGCCCGACGGCAGACCCGACTGCGAATGCGGTCAGCGCAGGCGACCATCCCGCCGCGAGCCACTGTCTCACCGAACGCGGACGAATGGCAAAGTCGGCGGCTGTCTGTCGGGTGCGATGGCGGTGTGCGAACAGCCACAGCCCCAGCGGGCACAGCGCGGCGATCGATATCCACGACTGCATCGCAGCGAGTGCAGCGGCAGTTCCCAGTCCGAGCAGTGCCCAGCCCGACGGCCGGTGTGACTTTCTGATCCATGCAACCGCAGCGGCGCTGGCGATGAGCAGCGAGAAGCTGACGCCGAGGCGGCCGTACACGTAGAAGAATCCGGTGCAGGCCATCGACCCGAGTGCCAGAAGGATCGGACCCCACCGGATGTCACATGCCCGCAGCAGCGACGCCATGAAGACCAGCGTCGACACGCCCAGCAGGTAGATCGGCACCCGCAGCCCAACCGGGCTGTCGCCAAGCACTCCCGCCGACAGAATCGACAAGAACTCTTTCAGCGGCGGATGATGCGCATAGGTCACCGCCTCGATCGGCACGGCCTCACGCGGCTGCACCCCGAACTCGGGGCGGATGAACGGATCAACCAATGCGCCCAGGCGCGACTCCACTAGGAGACTGCTGAATTATTGGTGTGCGGGGGTGGTTTTGCGGCGAGTTCGACGCTGATGGTTCGTTGCCTGTGCGCGTTTTGTTGTTTTGTGGGCGGTGTCGGGCGGGCGCAGTGGGTGTCAGGCGGGGGCGAGGCGCC
>JAJDVQ010000098.1 GCA_022826045.1 Acidimicrobiia bacterium
TCCGCCAGCAGATGCCCGCACACCGCAGCCGCGTCCAACAACACCCGATCCCGCCCAGCGGTTCCCTGCATGCCAGCATCATCCCGCGCACACCCAGCCGACACGCGGAAATCCCACCGAATAAATCAGCAGACTCCTAGACCCGCTGCTTGCTCGCTATTGCGATGTGATGATCTCGGTTCTGGGACCCGATGTAGTCGCTGCGCGCCTCGTACATGACGAGCGTCCGGTGATGCAGATCGGTGCCGGATTGCGGAT
Source organism: Acidimicrobiia bacterium (assembly GCA_022826045.1). Classification (GTDB taxonomy): domain Bacteria; phylum Actinomycetota; class Acidimicrobiia; order Acidimicrobiales; family Poriferisodalaceae; genus Poriferisodalis. The sequence continues at coordinate 259 of JAJDVQ010000098.1, forward strand.
TTGTGCCGCCGTTGATCGCGCGGGGGCAGTGGCCCCGTGGCTGCATTATCTGACGGGCTACTTGAACGGTGACGGCGGTCACGTCCTGCCCGGCGAGGAATCGAGCCTCGCTGCGGATGTGGCTTGGCTGCGAGGATGGCTGCGTCTCGCGGGCCCAGCGGACGACCGCAAGCGACCCAGCGATCACGAAGCTGTGGGGGTTGAACGTGGCGTTGGACACCCAGCCCACCTAGTCCTCGATCCTGAGCAGGCGGGCGGGCCGATCGATTGGCATCTCGTCGCTCGATTCGTAGAAGAGCGCCGGCTCCCGGCATTGAGCGTCGCTGAGTCTGTTCTCGACACCCACGGTCCCAGTGAGCTGTTGAGGCTCGTTGATCTGCTGGGCCGTCCGTCGGAGATGTGCTTGGCGGTCGCCGAATTGGCGGCGGCACGCGCCGAGGCCGATGACCTCGGCGATGCGCAGTCCTGGGCCATCGAAGCCGTCCAGGGCGGAATCCGGCCTGGAGACCTGCACGTTGTGCTCTCGCTCGGTGTCGACGTGTTTGACGTGGACGGATTCGGCGCCGAGGGGTCGCTCGAACGGCTGTGCCGGCTCACACGAGAAGTGCAACCGGACACGTTCGCGTTAGGAAACGAGCCCATTGACGCATGGCTGGACGAATGCGCGGCTGCCGCTCGAAGAAATTCTCTCGAGCTCAACGCGGCCGAAGCACTCATCGGCGGGGAAGGTTGGTACAGCTGCTGGCTGAGGTTCACGATCGGCCTTGCAAGGGCCGAAGCTTCTGCCTCAGGGAACTCGAGCCTCGCTATGGAAGCGCTGAGCCTCCTTGCAGAAGACCTCAGGCCGTTCGTCGGTAGGCCGCGATCATGCGACTTGTTCGGTATCCATCACACGATTCAAGACACAATCCGGCGGGCGATCGCAATGATCGGAGAGCGCTGGATCGAGGCGATCCGTTTGCTCAGCAGAGTCAGCAACGCCCTCACGGTGACTCTCAGCGGCTCGATCGGCTGTCCAGTCCCCCCAGCGTTCGTTCTTGGGCTCGCAGTCGACGGCGTCGCCAGCGACTGCGGCGACCGACGTGAACTCGCAGCGGAGCTGCTGGAAGCAGAGAACACTCAGCAGTCCGCTAACCGGCACTACTCCGATCTCGCCGAGAACCGACTACTCGAGGCGCGGCTCGCTGTCACCACTGACGATCTCGACGAAGCGCGCAGGCGCTGGGTCGAGGCGTGCACGCTCATGACGGGCTACGGATGGCGCAGGGACATCACCGTCTTCGAGCTGCTGGATCCGCTGGAGATGCTCCTTGAGGCCGACCGGATCCGAGGACGGGCACGCTTGGCTTCGCTGCAGGGGCTGTGCGATCGAGTCGCGAGCCACACCGACGGCAAAGAGACCCATCACGCGCCCCAGCAATGGTGCCGACTCCTCGCGCGGGCTGATCCGGCGGCTCTCGCCGTTCTCACGGCGCAGCACTTGTTCCGTGACTGCAACCTCCCGAACTCGGTCCGACACGAGGCCTTAACGGACATGTGGCGCTCGTGGCACACGGAGGCCGATCCACTGATCGCGGGAGCGCTGCGGCTGACGCTCGACACACCACTCGGTCCTGGTGATGTCGAGGCGCTTCGACGCCTCTCAGGAATCGAGGCAAGCGACGGCGCTGCGGACGCTCTCATGGTCTGGCTGCTGGCACGAGCCGATGAACGACCGGAGACCGACAGCTACAGCGAAGTCACCGAAATCAACGTCCGGGATCACGGATTGCTTGCAGGCCTCAACGCAGTTGCCAAGACCAATGGGCTGCCGACAGTGACTCCCATAGATGGGGTACTCGCCGACTTCGTCGACCAAGACCACCAGTCGAGCGAACCCATGCCGGACCATGGGCCACGTCGCGCGGATCTGCCCGAGTTCCCCGGGGGCGAAGGGGGCTTGGCCAAGTCCGTTCGTGCATGGCGCGCCCGGCCCTACGAACCTGACGGCTCCTGCTGGGACATCGCCGATTTCGCCGAAGAGATCGCCAAGCGCCTTGTCGACCTCGTCGAAGCCGACCGCTTCGACGATGCCGTGTACTACCTCCGCCTGCTCGCTGACGCATCTTGGACTCGCGAGAGCGCCAGTCTGCTGCAGCAGATCGCGGACGGTCTCGAGCAACGTGGCAGTTCACGACTGGCCGCGGCTGCACACGCGCTGGCATGGACGCGCGCCGGAGGCAATCACGGATACCGCGGTTTTGGAGGCAACGAGGGGATTTCCTCGTTGCGGCGGGCTGCAGAACTCGAACCGGAGCTGACTCTCGACGTCGTCGCTGCGGAGACCGAGAGCGTTGTCGCTGCAGCGAATTACGCCACTTTCGGTTTCTCCAAGTCGCTGGTTCACGCATTCGGCGTCGGAGCGCTCGCTGTCGCGGGCAATTCGTCTCTCGACATCGCATACGCCGCGTGGGATGAGGTCCGATCCGTCACCGAGCATCGGGCACCGCGAGTCCACGATTTTGACGATCCGACATTTCCCTACATCTACGACGTCAACGCCCCGTGCGACATCTCCCACGACGAGCTCAATGGAGCATTCGCTCTCGGGATCTTCGCCGGATTGGCCGGTGCACCCCGCGAGAAGAAGAGACGTGCACTGCTGGCAGTGCAGGTGCTGCTGAGAGAGCGTTCGGTCCACGCGGCCAATGCGGCGAATTCAGCTCTCGGTGAGCTAACGGATCCCGCCACGCTCACATGGCTTCTTCGACTGATCGAGTCAGCTGGAGTGACGGCCGCCTCGGTGATCTCGAGATGCAAAGAGACACTCGTAGAGCTTGCGTGCCGTGAGCACCTCGTGGTCCGGACGCTCGCCCGTCGATTGCTCCAAGACGACGCTCCTGCGTTGCCGTCTCCGCCCGCCGATGAACAGGGCCTCCTCCGGCTTGGAGGAACCGGCATCTGGCTGCCCGAGAACCATGACGAGATCGCTCGGGGCGAGCATTCGACCCAGGCCGAAGCAATGGTGGGAATCGTCGCCGGGGCTCGCTTACGCGCCGCCGAGGAACTGGTGCCAGGCTTGCATGAGGCCGTCGTCTCAAGAATTGCCGAGTCGGTCGCCGATGGAGACTTCCGTCACCGGCTTCGGCGGCAGCTGTCGCGCTTCCGAAGCACCCGCGATGAGCGTGTGCCCGACGCCTATCTCTACGACGGACAAACAGTCGAAGATGCACTACAGCGCTGTGCCGGTGCCGGAAGAGTCGCGATGGTTCAGATGGGCCAAACAGGCGATCCTTCCGCATGGGAGGACAGGCTTGCCACCCTGGTGCTTGACGACCCTGATGTGTTGCTGGCGCTCGAAAGCAGACGAATCCCGAGACCTGACATCCCGGTTCCAGAACGGTCAGAGACTCAGAACTCGACCGGTGAGTCAACCGAACCAGTCTTAAGCGCCGAGCCTGTCGACATTGAATGGGCAGAAGCCTTGCCCGAAGTGCGGGGGTGGTCCTTAATCGCCAGCGCAGAGGTTCGGGAGTTCCCGAGTCCGGTCGCATCAGATCGCGGCGATGTCGCAGTGGTACGCCACCGGCTGCCCGAAATGGGGCATCCGCTACCTGGGTCGCGCATCGACCGTTTGCACGCTGCGGGGAACATCCGAGGCTGGATCGAAGACCTGAACGACCCATCCGATGCGCTCGCGCCGACCGGCGTCGTTCCGTTGTTCGGCATCGACTTGGATTGCGAGCACACTGGAGACGGTCGGCACGGACTTGGCGTGCCCGATCAAATCATGACGCCCACAGGGGCGTTGCTTCTGCGACTCGGTCTGCGCGTAGCTCGACCCTTCGAACTCTGCAACAGCGGTGACAAAGGGATGGCTCTTGTCACGTGGCGCACCGATTACGACGAGGGGACGTACTCCCTGTCCCGTCCACGAATCGTCGGCTCAGGAGTGATTGCGCATCCTGACCTTGTCCAAGAGCTCGTCACCGAGAGCGACGGTCATCTGAGCTTCCGAGACACTCTCTACCAACTGCACCTCAGGTCGCCGGCCGAATTGCGTGGGTCGGCAGGGCCCGTGTAACGACACCATCGAGCTTCTAACGACAATTGGCCCGTGTCTCGGCGATGCGCTGCGTACCGTCGGTGCCGTTCGGCTGGAACTCGTCGGGAGCCAGTCGCCCCAACACAACATCGGGCTCCACAGCGGTCCGGGCCGCCAGCATGTGATCGCCCTGGCACACCGCCGTCTACTGTGTTTCCGGACCCGGTGCGGATCAGGCAAGGGAGTGTCGGAATGGGCGCACCAGAGGCTGCGGACCGGTCGATGAGACGGTCGCCGCCCCATGAGTCGGCGCAGCTGGGGCACCCCAATCTCGTTGCGCGCATCGAAGTTGATCTCGCCGACTCGTCGCGGCTTGTGGAGTCCCCGTCGCGGCGGCCCTGTCCGGGCTAGACCTGCAACGCGAGAACCATGCGGCTGGTGTGATAGCGGGTTTCTATTGCGCGGACATGGCCCGCTGGTACACCTCTGATCATCATTTCGGGCATCGCAACATCATCGGCTACTGCGACCGGCCCTTCGCCGGCACCGATGAGATGAATGCTGCGATGGTCGAGCGGTGGAACGACCTGGTCGGCGATGACGACGAGGTGTGGGTGATCGGCGACATCGCGCTCCGCGATCTGCAGACCATGCTCGTCGAGCATGTGGCGCGGCTGCGGGGCCGCAAGATCCTCGTTCCCGGCAATCACGACCGCTGCTGGGCAGGCCGCGGCAAGCACGACAGGAGCCGCGGCGTCTATCTCGAGCTCGGCGGGTTCGAGCGGATCGTCGACGCGCCCAAGCCGGCGCGTATCGGCCGCAAGAAGGTGCGCATCAGCCACTTCCCGTACCTGCTGGACGAGTCCTATGACCTCAAGTATCTCGACCATCGGCCCCGCGACGACGGCAGCTGGCTGCTGCACGGCCACATCCACGAGAAATGGCGCCAACGAGGCCGCCAGATCAACGTGGGAGTGGACGCATGGGACTTCCGCCCCGCTCCCGAGGACACCATCGCGCACCTCATCGCACATGGCCCAACCGACTGGGACCCGATGCCGCACCAGACAACGAGCTCGCTGCGCCAAGACTGATCCGCGGCGCACGAAGGCTCGTGCATCGGGCGCGACAGCCGTGCAATCCCGGCGGTCCACCCCTGTCGGCACTTGCGCCGGGTGACACATTGCAACTGACTGACCGTTGTCGAAGCAATGCCTCCGCGCTGAGGATGACGCGCGCGAGGATCGGTCCATGGCTGTACCGAGGCGCGGGCCGCATCGAGCTGGACGATGCAGCGCTCGGCCCAAGGTCACGAGCGTCCCGGTGCGGTGCTCTCAGTGAGCGCGAGTGAGCCTTCCAGTCAGGCAACCGATGCCTCGACGCAGGCCGAATTCGCGCAGATGTCGACGGGTGTGAGTCCATATGCCACGGGCGGCGGCGGCGTCACGTTGGAGCGCATGGTCGCAGTCCGGTACCTCGCGCTCATGCTCACAGGTGAAACAGCCGTAGAGCTTGGTGATGGCCGCTCGGTCGTGAGTGTCGCGTTTCAGCAGGCCCCCGGTTGGCCGGTTGACGATCTTGTCGTCGAAGCTGCTGGTCTGGATGAGTCCGAGCCTTCGTTGACGCTCATGCTCGCGGTGAGACGCAAGCCGAAGTTTGTGACCAGCGATCGCGCCACGAGGAAGCTGATGCGGCAGTTCGTGGAGGCTGCGGGAGAGTGTTCCGGCGGCACGGGCGAGTTGCGGTGGGGCCTTGTCGTCGCCGGGCCGCAGACGCACGCCGTGGAACTGAGAGCTCTGGCTGCTCACGCGAGGACGCAATCGGACGCTCGAGGCTTCTTTGAGCTCATCCAGACACCAGGGAAGTTTCAATCGAAGCTCCGCAGCAGGCTGACGCACATTCGGAACCTGGTGGCGCTTGCGCTCGGGGACCTGAACGCGTCGGGTGTCGACGAGAGCTTGGTTCGGCAGCGGGCATGGGAGATGCTCGCAGGTCTCGAGGTGCTGACGCCGCGGTTCGAGCCGCCCGACGGGGCGGACTGGGCCGAAGTCCAGAACCGCCTCGTGGGAGTCGCTCGGAGCCCTGATCTGGGCGGCGCAGCCCGGTTACGTGACCGGTTGATGGCGCTGGCAGCAGAGTACGCCCCGAAGGCGGCACGGGTGGATCGAACGATGCTGCGCCGCGACGCTCACGAGGTGCTGGATCCCCTGCGCCGTCGCAACGAGACCTGCTGGGAGAGACTCCGCGGCATTGACCACCGGGCACGCAACTCGGTTCGTGACCGGATCGAGTCCGGCGATCGTCAGGTCCAGATCGATCGCAATGCCAAGACGGCTGAGCTCGCCACGGCCATCGAGGAAGTTCGGGCCGTGGTCGTGTGCGGAGAGTCGGGGACTGGCAAGAGCGCCCTGGCGGTGCGATCGCTCACTTCTGCAGCAGATCCTGAGACCACGGACGTGCTGTGCGTCAACCTGCGGCAGCTGCCGGCGCTCGCAGTCGATCTTGAGGGCGCGATTGGGTGCTCATTGTCGGCGTTGCTGGCCGAGATGAACGCGCCTGTCCGCGCGCTGGTCATCGACGGCGCCGATGCAATCGCAGAGGGCATGCATGATGTCTTGAGCTACCTGATCGGGGCCGCCGGCGAAGCCGATGTCGCAGTCGTCGCAGTCGCTGCGAACGAGACCAAACAGTTGGTTCATGACGTGCTGCATCAGCTTCGCGGGGCGGCTGCCGCGGAGGTCGTTGTCGCTTCGCTGTCTGATTCGGAGATCGACAGCGTCGTCGAGGAGTTCTCGGAGTTGTCCGGCCTCGCGGCGGATCCTCGTTCCCGGGAGCTGCTGCGACGGCCTGTGGTCGTGGACTTGCTCGTTCGAGGCGGCATCGAGGGCGTACCGCTGTCTGAAGCAGATGCGATGTTGCAGGTGTGGTCGGGTCTCGTCCGCCGCCGCGGGCAGTCCGACCGGGGACACCCGGCCGACCGCGAGCACGCGCTGCTTCTTCTCGCCGACTTTGAGTTGTGCGGTGGCGATCCGCTGGAGACTCAAGGCCACCTAGATGCAACGGCGGTTGCCGGGCTGCACCGAGACGGTTTGCTGACGTCTCCTGACGAGCATTCGTTCGACATCTGCCCTGCGTTCGCGCACGATGAACTGCGGCGATACGCAGTCGCCCGCCTGATGCTGGCGGACGGTGAACTCACCTTGAGACTGAATTCGTCGAATGCTCCGCGTTGGGCTCTTGGGGCTGCCCGCCTCGCTGCTCAAGCAACCTTGGCAGTCGCTGATCTGCCCGATTCGCCGCTGCGCGGCCGATTCGCCCGGCTGCAGGCGTCGTTCGACTCTCTGGTCGACGCAGGCCACGGTTCGCGGTGGGGCGATGTGCCCGGCGAAGCCCTCCTGACCCTCCCGGAGCCCCACGAAGTACTCGCCGACGCTTGGCCCGGGCTCATGGAACACGGCGGCGCTGAGTTGAGGCGCATCGCGCGTCTGGTCCGACAGCGTCTCCGCCAGGGCCAAGTCTTTGTGCCTACCGGGTCGATCGAACCGATCATCGAACGACTGCTCGAAGAGTCCACTCCGTGGCGGCTCGGCGAGCACGCGCATGACCTTCTCAGCGAGTGGCTCATGGGTCTCCTCATCGCTGGGACACCTGCCGGACATCTGCTGCGCACCGAGCTCCGGAAGCTGCTGGTTGCCGAGTGCACCGCGGCGGATCGCCGCCTGAGAGAACGGCGGCAGGCGACGGAAGACGGGTCACGGCCTCCCGTCGGGGATGACGATCTTCGGCGCGCCGAGTTTCTGGTGATGGGAGACGGAGCCCAGCGCGAACGACGCAGACGGCCGGAGGTGCCGCCCGAGATCACTGACCAAATCGTCATAGAACTGCTCTCATTTCTGGGCCCCGATCTTGGGACCGGCGGCGAGCAGATCCTGCGACGGGTAGCGCGAGACGCACCGAACTCGCTCGTCGCCTGTCTCGAGCAACCCGCTGGCAGCCTGGGTCTGTCCCAATATCGGAATGGGCTGTTGGCCGATCTGACCGAGGCCTACTACCTCGACGACGAACAAGACGGAACCGGCCACTGGGACTTCATGCACGGCGGCATCCGACCCCACCAGCCGCAAGGCCCGTTTTCGTTCGTGCTGTGCGGCCCGGATCTCGGGCCATTCAGGGCGCTGTTCGGCTCCGACTTTCGCAGCGGGGTCTCAGTCCTCAATCGAATGCTGAACCACGCTGCGAGAGTCGACGCGCGCATGCGCAGCCGCCCTCACGATCCGGCCCTCGGCGCGTCCGGGGGCGAACCCGAGGAGCTACGGGAGATGCTGGGCATCACCGGCGAGGATCGGCATTACTTCGGCGACGATCAGGTCTGGCGCTGGTACCGCGGCGCCCTCTCGGCAGTCGGGCCGTATCCGTGCATGAGCGCGCTGCAGGCACTCGAGCTGGTGTGCGACCAATTGATCGAGATGGGCATTCCCGTCGAGTCAGTCGTCTCGGTCCTGCTTGAAGACTGCGAGAACCTCGCCATGGTCGGCGTGGTCGTCGCATTGCTCATCCGACACCTCGAGTCAGCGGAGGGCCTGCTCGACCGGTTCCTGGTGGAACCCACGGTGTGGAGCAACGAGTTCGCGCGGCTCGCCGCAGAGATGGGAGATCCCGCAGCGGAATCAGACGAACTCATCAACCCGGAACGGCGACGCTGGTCGATGCGCGAGGCAGCGACGCTGTTGGTGCTGCGCGCCGGAGGCGACCGCGTCGACGAACTCCGCGCGCTCGGTGACGAACTCGTCGAGAACGCTCGGCGCCAGCTCGAATCAGAACTCGCGCAGGACGCGACATCCGACGGACCGGACGCCAACGAATTCGTCGAGGAAGTGCTCGTCACAGTCCGCGGCTGGGCGAGCGCGCTGAACCGGGACCTGTTCACATTCCAAGAAGCACCCGAAGGAATACGGATCGGTCTCGACCTGGAACCCGACGTTGCCGAACTCCAGGAGCACAGCCAGGAGCAGTTCGAGCGCGCCGCGGAGGACGCCCGGCTGCGGAATCGCTACGACTACGAGGTGCGACTGGGACGCCGCTCACGCAGCTCCATAGCGGGCAGCGATCTCATCGCGGACTTGCGTGCCGCCGAACAACTGCTCGCCGAACCGCCGCCGCAGATGTCGCGAAGCCCGCTCGACACACCTGCGCTGGTTGCCGCAACAGCACTTGAAGCTCATCTCACGAGAAACGAAGAACTGCCGGCCGAGGCGATCGCGTTCGCGCTGCGCACGATCCTGGACGCAGCCCGGGACGAGACTCGATCGCTACCCCACGAACCCGAGTTCACCTACTTCGAGCAAGGCGCGGACCGCAGTGCGGCACGCAGTTTGCCGCTGCTGCTCACCCCCCAGGCCAGCGCGCTGGTGGCATCGGTTGACGAGCTCAGGGCATCCCAGATCGAGGAACGCATCGTCGAAGACGCGATGCGGCTCACCCGGACTGCCTCCTATGAGGTGCGGCTCCATCTCGCACGCGGACTCGACCACCTGTGGGACAGCCCTTGCGCCGTCCACGGAGAGTGCCACCACGAGACCGGCTTGCGTCTCGCCAGCGAGACCTTGAGGGACTGCGCGGTGGGACGCCGAACACGCGACACCAACCGTTCAGAGATCACAAGACTCGACGACCCGCTCGAGGAAACGATCGCCGAACTCGACGGCAACACAATTCGCTTCACACGTCTCGATGCCGCAATCCGATCTCTCGCTCCCGCCGCCGTCGCGGACATCTGCATCTCACAACGAGCCCGAGAGCTGCTGGAGGTGCTGCTGGCAGCGCATCGACGGGCACTGCTCATTTTTGAGTGCGGCGCAGTTGACGACCGCGGCACCCACGCACTCATCGCCGCACGTGCCCTGCTTGCACTCGCAGGCCGCGGAGATACCGCACCGCTGTTCGGCCACTTCGACGCATATCTCGACCGGCCGGACCTGCTGGACAAGCTGCTCAGAGCACTTGCCGCCGCCGGCGAAGAAACGACAGAAGCATCAGCGACCGCCGAACAGATCTGGCCCAGCATCGTCCAGCACGGCATCGCGGCCCAAGCCGCTGGCCACGACCTGACAGGCCGCGCAATGTTCGGCGAAGCCACACTCGACGCGCTCATCCCCATACCCACGCATCAAGCCTCTTATCTGTACCGCGAAGTGCACGAACAGACCATTCGCTGGTGGAAGCCACACGAACTACGCACCCAAGTGCAAGCCCTTCTCGACACCCACGCATCCGGTAACGCATTCGCCAACAGGCTGATCGTGTTCCTCGACTCGCTCGAGACTCACGACCAAGCAAGGCTCGGCCTTCCGTGGATAGCCGAGATCGTGGACAACAACGCCGAAGCCGCCGCCCGCTACAACGCAGGGCTGCCGAGCTGGCTCATCGAGATTCGTTCCGCCGCAGTAGATGAAGGACTCGAACCGACCTGGCAAGAAACAGTCGACGCGCTCGTCGTCGCCGGAATCACAGAACTCGCGCCCTACTCGGTGTAGCTGAGATCACCAATAAATCGCCCTAGCGGCTGACAGATCGCTGCTCGAGAGCGACCGAAACGGCACGAACGCGAATCCCAAGCGGCCGCTGTGCTCAATAAAGTGCTGCGTCGCATTCGCTCGAGCAGAAGCGTCAACGGTGCGCAGGCCGCTCGGTAGCCTGCAGCCGGTGTCCGAATCGAATTCCGCAGCGCCGGTAACGGCGATCGAGGCCCACGGGCTGGTGCGTGAGTTCGGGGCCAAGCGGGCGGTGGACGGGGTGGATCTGCTCGTCCATCAGGGCGAGATCTTCGGATTCCTCGGTCCGAATGGCGCGGGCAAGAGCACGACGGTGCGCATGCTGTGCACGCTGCTGGCGCCGACGGCCGGTTCAGCCCGGGTCGCCGGTTACGACGTGGCCAAGAACCCGGGGGAGGTCCGCGTCCGCATCGGTGTGGCTATGCAAGAGGCTGCCTTGGACGAGAAGCAGACCGGCCGCGAGATTCTCGACCTGCAGGCCCGCCTGTACGGGCTGCGCCCCGCCGACCGGGCCTCGTCCATCTCCCAGGCCATCGACCTCGCCGACATCGGCGACGCCATCGACGACCGGGTCAGCACGTACAGCGGCGGCATGAAGCGACGCCTCGACTTGGCCGCGTCGCTCATCCATGCACCGGAAGTGATCTTCCTCGACGAGCCCACCACCGGCCTCGACCCGGTGAGTCGTGCGCAGGTCTGGGAGGAAGTGCGCCGTCTGAACAGCGAGCTTGGCGTCACGGTGTTCCTGACCACGCAGTACCTGGAGGAAGCCGATGCGCTGGCGGACCGGATCGCGATCCTGGCCGACGGCCGGATCGTGGAGCAGGGCACGCCAGTCGAGCTGAAGCGAGGCGTCGGCGCCGACGTCATCGTGGTGGATCTCGAGCCCAGCGACATCAGCCGGGCAGCGGAGGTCGCGGCTTCGGTGCCGGGCGCAGACGGCGTGACAGCGGGACGGCTCGGCGTCACGATCGCGACATCCGACGGCGCCGGGCTCATCGGGGCGGTGGCGGTGGCACTGGCGAGCGCCGGCGTGCATCCGACGGCGCTGACGGTGCGCACTCCGTCGCTCGACGACGTGTTCCTGCAGGCCACCGGGTACCGCATGGCCGTTGCCGAAGAAGCGGCTGCAGACGAAGCCACGAAGGGCACACAATGACCGACACCACGGCCCCTGCGCTGACGGGCGGCGGACTCACCCGGCGGGTCGGCTTTGTGACCGACATCGCCACCATTGCCCGGCGGGCGGTTCGCAGCGTGATGCGCGAACCCGAATTCGTGGGACCGGCGCTCATCATCCCGGTCTTCTTCTTCGTAGTGAACGTCGGTGCGCTTGAGCCGTTCGTGGAAGCGGGTGCTGCGGCCGGCGCAGGGGCCGGCCCGATGTCGGGCGGCGTGGCCGACTACCGGGCGTTCCAGCTGCCAGTGGCGATCATCTTCGCCGTCACCGGCATCTCACGCGCCAGCGTGCTGGTGATCGACATCCAGTCCGGCTATCTCGACCGCATGCTGGTGACGCCGATTCGACGGTCCACCCTGCTGCTCGGCCTCATGGTGGCCGACATCGTGATGGCGCTGGGGCTGGCGCTGTTCGTGATTGTCATGGGGCTGGCCTTCGGCGTGTGGTTCGAGACCGGAGTCTTGGGATTGGCGGTGTTCTTGCTGCTGTCGATTGCGTGGAGCCTTGCGTTCACCGGCTTCCCGTACACCGTGGCGCTGCGCACCGGGAACCCTGCCGCGGTGAATTCCGCGTTCCTGATCTTCTTCCCGTTCGCATTCCTGACGCCGGCCTTCCTGCCTCGCGAGCTGATGTCGGGCTGGATGCGCGCCGTTGCAGCCTGGAACCCGGTCACCTACCTGCTCGAGGGCATGCGCACGATCCTGTCGACGGGCTGGGACGGCGTTGCGCTCGCCAAGGGCGCAGCGGCAATCCTCGGCCTCGCCGTGGTGACGTTCTTCATGGCGTTCAGGTCGCTGGCGCGTCGAGTTGCCACGGGCTGAGCCCAGGTTGCAGGCAGGCGCTACCAGCGGCGGTCGATCCATTCCTGCAGGTGGGGCGACTCGGTGCCGATCGTGGTGTCGAGGCCGTGGCCGGGCAGCACCATCGTGTCCGCGGGGAACGCCGAGAACATCCGGTCCTCGATGCTGCGGATGATCTGGTCGAAGTCGCCGCCGCCGCTGGTGGCGCCGGGCCCTCCCGGGAACAGCGTGTCGCCGGTGAACAGCAGCGGTGTGCCCTCCACGTGAAAGCTCATGGAGCCGGCGGTGTGACCGGGATTGTGGATGGTGCGGATCCGCAGGCGGCCCACTTCGATCACTGAGTCGTCTTCGAGGATGTAGTCGTAGCTGGGCAGCATCGTCGCGTCCTCGGCGGTGATGCCCACCTCGATGCCGACGTCGCGCACCGCCGGTACGGCCTGGATGTGGTCCCAGTGGCCGTGCGTTTCCACCACCGTGACGACGCCGAGCTTCTGGCACACCTCCAGCAGCCGCTCGTGCTCGTTCGAAGCGTCGATCAGCATCGCCTCGCCGGTCTCGGTGCAGCGGATGGTGAAGACGTTGTTGTCGAAGTCGTCGGGAAAGCCGTGGGGCAGGTTGCCCTCCAGCGGGCGCACGACGTGCTTGTGGACTTCGATGCCGGTTGCGGACCAATGCAGAGCCATGGCCGCATCCTAAAACGCCGGCCGACGAGTGAACCCGCTGAGGAGGCGGCAGCGTTCATCTTTCCCGCGATCCTGCAGGGCGCAACGTCGCAGAGCCCGCTGCTGTTTCCGCTGCTAGATCCGCTGCGACGCCCGGGTCAGGCGGCGTCTACTCGTACGGCGACGCGGTGCCAGCCTTCGGCGCCGTCGGGACGGACGTCCTTGGGGCCTTCGGGCTGGGTCATGCCGGTGCCGTCAATTGCTCGCACCTGCAGCGAGTGTGTGCCCGCGGTGGGTGTCCAGGGCAGGTGCCACTGCACCCAGCTCTCGTTGCCCAGTGCTTCGCCCAGATCGCACTGCTGCCACGGGCCGTCGTCGATGCGCACCTCGACGGCGCTGATGCCCCGAGTGGGCGCCCAGGCGATGCCGGCGATGGCAGTCTCGGTGCCCGCCACCGGCCGGTCGCCGCTGGCTGGCACGTCGATCCGGCTCTGCGTCTTCATCGGTCCGCGCTTCGACCATCCCCGCGGCACCCAATAGCCGTCGAACGCGTCCCAGGTGGTCAGGTTGATCTCCTCGATCCACTTCACGGCCGAGACGTAGCCGTACAGCCCCGCCACGATCAAGCGAGCGGGGAAGCCGTGTCTGGTCGGCAGCGGCTCGCCGTTCATGCCGACGGCCAGCAGGGCGTTGCGGCCGTCGTACAGCAGCGGGGTGGGGAACCCGGCGGTCCAGTCGTCCACCGATCGGCCGACCACTTGGTCTGCCCCTTGCTGCACTCCCGCGCGCTCGAGCAGGTCCACCAGCGGCACACCGGTCCAGACGGCGTTGCCGACGAGGCTGCCGCCGACCCGGTTCGAGACGCACGACAGCGTGATGACGTGCTCTTGGAGGTCCATCGCCAGGATCTCGTCGAAGGTCAGCTCATAGGGATTGTCGACCATGCCGGTGAAGCTGAGCTTCCAATTGGCCGGGTCGACCTGCGGCACCGTCAGCGCTGTGTCGATCCGGTAGAACTCGTTGTTGGGCGTCACGTAGCTGGAGATGCCGCCGACCTCGTCGAGCGTGTCCAGCGCGGCGATCTGGGTGGCAACGGAGGGTCCAGCCGCAGTGGTGGCCGTGGGTTCAACAGCTGTTGCCGCACCTGGGGCTGCGGTGGTGACGGGAGGCCTCGTTGCACTCAGGTCGATGCCGGCCCGCGCAGTCTCCGCTGCCGACGGACCTCGCACGCCCCGACCCAGCGCGACGAGGCCTACGGCGGCCACACCGGCACCGCCGATGCCGAGCAGGAACTGGCGCCGGCCGGCATTGGGCACGCCGTCAGGTTCGGCGCCGACGACGACTGCCGGTTCGCCCCCCGGATCGGGCGGCTCGCTCAGGGGACGTGTCTCGGGGCGGACAGGGGCAAGCCGCAGCAGGATCATCAGCGTGGTGGCGCCGAGCGTTGCCGCAGCCAAGGCCACGATCCACGAGCCGATGAACGGGCTCATGGGGTTGCGAGCGGCCGTCCAGCCGCCGATCAGGCCGAACGCGGCGAATCCGGCATATGGCACCCACCGGCGTCGAGGCACCAGCGCGCAGGCACCGAGGAGTCCGCCGATGATCAGCGACACTCCCACGATGCCGATTGCCAGCACCGCCTTGTCTTTCTCGCCGAAGAGCTCGATGCTCAGCTTGACGGCCCAATCGGGGGAGTAGTCCACCAACGCTTCGCCGACGGCAACGACCAGCGACGGGATGGAATCGACGAGCCCGTCGACGAACTCACCGAATGCCAGTGCGACAGCCGCGCCCGCAACTCCTGCCAGCAGCCCGGCGATCGACCCGGGCTGGCGGATCAGCCGGCCGATGCCCCGGCCGTTCGTGACCTCGGAATGTGTGGGCGCATCCGCTGTGGCCTCGTCGGAACTGCCGCTCATGTCTGCCCGTTTCGCTGAAGATGCGGCTTGCCGGCAGCCAAGCCTTCCCATTGCCTCATGTCTTGTCTCCCGCTCTTGTTCGATGCGCTCACGGGCCGCTCGGCTGCGGCTTCGCCTGTCGGCTCAGCTTCCGGGTCGAGTTGGACGGGCACCGGCTGGGGGGTTGAACCGGTGTGCCCGGGTGAGGGCTGCCCGTCACGAAAGCTAACGCCCGGCTCGACTGCGAGGTTCCATCCAGATCAATCGGCCGCGGATGAGCCGATTCCGCGTCTGGGTGATAGAACTTCGCCTGACTATTGCGCCGACGCCCAGGCTGCGCCGGTGCGCAGGCTGCGTCGGCCCGGAGGGATGTCCGTGAACTTTGCATTCACCGAGGAGCAGGAAGAGCTCCGCAACTTTGTTCGCTCATTCCTGGAGGACAAGTCGTCCGAGGCCACCGTCCGGGAGCTGATGGAGACCGATGACGGCTACGACCCCGCGGTGTGGTCGCAGATGGCCGAACAGCTCGGCTTGCAGGCGCTGATCATCCCCGAGGAGTACGGGGGCCAAGGCGCCAGCTACGTGGAGCTCGGCATTGTGCTCGAGGAGATGGGCCGCAGCCTGCTGTGCTCGCCCTACTTCTCGACGGTGGTGCTGGCCGGCAACGCCATCCTGCACTCGGGCAACGAGAAGGCCAAGGAGGAATTGCTCGAGGGCATCGCCTCCGGCGAGATCATCGCCACCTTGGCGCTGGCCGAGGCCAGCGGCAGCTGGGATGCCGACGGCATCGAGGTCGAGGCCTCAGACACCGGCGACTTGGCGACGATCAGCGGCGAGAAGATGTTCGTGACCGATGGCGGCACTGCCAACCTGTTCGTGGTGGCAGCGCGCTGCCACGGCGGCATCCATCTCTTCACGATGGAAGGCGACGCGGCCGGACTCAGCCGAGAGAACCTCGCCACGATGGACCAGACCCGCAAGCAGGCCCGCATCACCTTTGACAACACGCCGGCCAAGCACCTGTGCGACACCGACAACTTCGCCTACATCGACAAGGTGCTCGACTTGGCCGCTGTGGCATTGGCCAACGAGCAGGTCGGTGGTGCGCAGTTCGTGCTCGACATGGCAGTGCAGTACGCCAAGGACCGGGTGCAGTTCGGCCGCCCGATCGGCTCGTTCCAAGCCATCAAGCACAAGTGCGCCGACATGCTGCTTGAGGTCGAGTCGGCCAAGTCGGCCGCCTACTACGCGGCGTGGTGCGCGTCAGAGATGAACGACGAGATGCCGTCGGTGGCGTCGCTGGCCAAGGCCTATTGCTCTGAGGCCTACTTCCACTGCGCCGCGGAGAACATCCAGATCCACGGCGGCATCGGCTTCACTTGGGAGCACCCCGCCCACCTGTACTTCAAGCGCGCCAAGAGCTCCGAGCTGATCTTCGGCGATCCCGCGTACCACCGCGAGAAGCTCGCCCAGCGCATCGGCTTGTAGGCGCCACGACCAACCCACGCGGCGGCCGGTGCGCCGCGCCGCACTTCGGCGGTCTGGGAGCTGTTGGTGATTCTCGCGGTTCTCATCATCTCGCTGGTCATCGGCTTCGTGGTCGCCGCGGGCGTGGTGGGCTCGCAGGCTCAACGGCTCGGTCGTCAGCGCCGCGAGCCCGTGTGGCGCCTCGCTGAGGCAGCGGCGTACGTCAGCGACCTGCTGCCCTACGACATCGCCGCAGGTCTGAACGCCGAAGAGCTGGAAGTGCTGCTGCGCGCACATCTGAATCAACTGCAGTTCGGCCTCGGGTCCCCGGCGCACGACGAGGACGCCTCGCTGCCGGACGCTGGGTCTGATTCTGGGGCCACCTCAGTTCTCGACGACCAAGCCGCCACCACCGAGTTGTACCGAGCGCTGCGCCATGAGGGTCACGAGGTCACGCTCGAGCAGGTCACTGCCGCCAGTGCAGCCCATCTGGAGTACCTGCAGCGCATCGGGGCCCTCGCTGCTGTGCACCGCGACGGAGGCTGAGCCCCGCCGTGTCGCCGCCGGACGGCAGAATGTTGGTCATGGACATCCCGAGGGAGCTCGTCGGCTGCCGGTTCGTAGGCGACAAGCGCAGCCAGATCGTCTACGACATGGAAGCTGAGCCAGACGATCCGGCTGTGGCACAACAGATAGCCGCCGCTGTGGCCGACATCGTGGCAGCGCAGTCCTACGCCACGTTCGGACCCGACGAGCTGCCCGAGGCGCGCAACCGCGGCTACCGCCTGTCGCGGCTCTGCCGTTAGAACGTGACGGTGCGCCCCGTGACGGCGGCACGTGCGGCGTTCGGTCGACAACCCGCAGCGACGTGAGCACCGACGTCATCGAGACCACCATCGAGGGCAGCCCAGGGCTCGCAGCGATCCTGGTGCGTCCGAAGCGGCCTGTGCGCAGCGGGCCCGCAGTTGTGCTCTGCCACGGATTCCCGTCGATGCAGCGGCCCGGCGTGCCGAACCGCACCTACCAGCGCTTCGCCGAGCGCATCGCCGAGGCCCAAGGCTGGACGGTGCTCGCCGTGAGCATGCGCGGCTGTGGCGAGTCTCACGGCGATTTCTCGTTGCTCGGCTGGATCGATGACATCGGCCGTTCGGTCACCCATGTGCTCTCGGAGGGCTGCCGGGGCGTGTGGCTGGTGGGCTCGACGACCGGTGGATCGGTGGCGATCCTGGCGGCTGCCCGCGACGCCCGGATTCGTGGTGTGGCGGCCATGGCCCCCAGGGCGGACTTCGATGACTGGGCGAGCGACCCCAAGGCGTTCCTGCAGCACTGCCGCAATGTGGGTGTCATCCGTTCAGACGGCTTTCCCCGCTCGACGGGTGCCTGGAATCGTGAGCTGAAGCAGAACCGGGCGATGGACGCTGTGGGACAGCTGGCCGACCGGCCGCTGCTGATCCTGCACGGCATCAACGACCGGCAGGTGCCCTACGAAGAGGCTCGACATCTCGCTTCGGGGCATCCGAGCGCAGAGCTGCGCCTGATCGAGGGCGCCGATCACCGCATCCGCCATGACCCCCGAGCGGTGGCCATCCTGCTCGGCTGGCTCGAGCGCCAAGCAGCCGCCCAGTACGCCTAAATCGGTTGCCGCAACGCGTGAGGCGTGTTCTAGGAGACTGCTGAATTATTGGTGTGCGGGGGTGGTTTTGCGGCGAGTTCGACGCTGATGGTTCGTTGCCTGTGCGCGTTTTGTTGTTTTGTGGGCGGTGTCGGGCGGGCGCAGTGGGTGTCAGGCGGGGGCGAGGCGCC
>JAJDVQ010000027.1 GCA_022826045.1 Acidimicrobiia bacterium
CGCTCCGGCGCGTCAACCACCACCCCGATCACCCTGATCTGCGGCAGCCACAACCGCACCGACATAACATCTCCCGCCATCGAGGCCCTCCAGGGTTCGGCGTCTCACGAACACCGATCCCAGCAGGGCCTCGACCCCTACAAACGGACCCTCAACCCACCGTCATCCCAACAAATCGCGAAGAACCGAGTTGTTGCGGCGTTGGTAGAGGGTGTCTGCGCCGTTCGGGTTCTTGACCCAGATGGGGCGGGAGCTGGCGGGGATGTCGATGCGGCAGATGTCGTGGTCGTGGACCTGGTCCATGCGGATAGTGAGGCGGTTGGAGCCGACGTGGCCTAGGCGGTTGTCGAACAGCGTGTCGAGCCAGTTCACGAAGCCGTCGGCGTTCGGGGGCTTGACCTGGGCGTAATCGTCGGCGAGACCGACCGGTTCGCCGCCGTCGGTCACACCGATGAGCAGTGTGCCGCCGTGGTCGTTGAGCATCCCGGCGACGGTCTTGACGGTCACTTCTTCCATTGCCTTGTCCCTGCGCTGCTCCCGAACGTTCCACCTGGCGGTCTGCTTGTACTCGACCTCTCGTGTCTCACCGCCGAGCAGTTTTTCGGTCGGGCGTGCCCATGTAGCGTGCGCGCCAAGCAACTGCTCCATGAGCAATGCCCGTACCTCCGGATCGGCGCCAGCAAGCTCGACCAACTCGTTGCTGACTTCTTCGGCGACGGTCGGCAGCGTGACCACGGCTGTGTTCGGGCCGGCTGCGGTCTCGGGCGCGTCGTACACGCTTCGCTGATCGTCGAAGTAGCTGGTGTAGATGTGGTCAAAGACGTTGCCGACCTTGCGGTCGAACAATTCGGGGCCGTAGACCTCAGGCAACTCATCGTCCAGGACGTCGCGGATCGCAACCTTGACGGCGGAACAGGTCTGTTGCTGCTTCTTCCAATCGAGGACGAGATGCTCCGCAACACGCTCGAGCAGCAGCTTCGCGGCACCCTTGACCTTGCGAGCCTCGGACTCGGTCAACTCCGGATCGGGCTTGGTGAGCAGGTCGAAGATCGCTAGTTCGGCCTCGCTCAGGTCCTCGCGGACGGCCCGCTGCTCTTCCTCGGTCAGCTCGTCATTGATGGCCTTGAGCCGACGCAGGAACTCTTCAAGGTTGTGGGTGCCGGCGTTGTAGTCGTCGATCAACTGCCGGAACCGCTCGGCAAGATCGAGGCGCATCGGGTTCTTCCGAACAGCGTCATCGAGACGCTGTTCGAGATCCTTCTCGATGGCCTTCGCGACGGTGCGTTTCCTGGCTGCGAACTGGAATGCGAGCTGATCGAAGTCCAGCTGGCTCAGGTCGATGAGCGGGTCAGCGCCGCCTGCCGAACGGATGATGTACTCCTTCGCGCCGACCGACCGATCGAGTAGGTCGGAGACCGAATCCATCACCTCGCTGATGTCAGGCGCCTCGGACGACGACTCGATCTTCGATGCGATCGAGCGGATCACGGCCACTCGGTGCGTCACGGCCATGGCTTCGGGGTCGGGCAACAGCGACTTGAACGTCTTGCGCACTCGCCGCGCCAACGCGATGTATCGGCGCCGGGTCTCCTCGTCGACCAGCAGCGCCTCGACAGCGGCCTTCTGCAGCGCAATGAACTCGAACCCCTGCGCCGACTCCAGGTCGTGAATGTCGATGTCGTGGGCGTCGCAGAAATCGATGGCCTCAGCGAGGGCTGCTTCGAGCTCGGCGATCAGCTCATCCTTGGGACGAATCGGCGAGTCAACTTCCCTTTCGGCGTCGTCACCGTCGGTGTCTGGCCGCTCCGCTGCATAGATCGCAAGGGCGCGCTCCAGGTTCCGGAACACGCCCACGTAGTCGACGATGAGGCCATTGTCCTTGTCGCCGAACACCCGGTTGGCCCGGGCGATGGTCTGCATCAGCGCGTGATTGCGCATCGGCTTGTCGAGGTACACCGTCGACGTTGACGGCGAGTCGAAGCCGGTCAACCACATAGCGCACACGAACACCAGTCGGAACGGATCGTCGGGGTCCTTGAACTTGGAGTCGAGATCCTCTTCGACCATCCGCTTGCGGTGCCTGGCGATGTTGAGTCCGGCATCGGCCATGTCCGCCACTTCGTTCTGCGCCTGGGACACGACCACTGCCATGTCGGTGGAGAACATGAACTCGATCAGCGACTCCAAGTGCGGCCGCTCCACCTCAGGTGTGTCGGCCAGCTTCGCCTCGAGCTCAGTCAGGTAGCGGGCCCACTCGGCTTCGACCAAGTCGAACATGCGCACGGCTGTGGCCTTGTCGATGGCCACGTACATGGCCTTGCCCCGGAACCCGCGGTTGACGAAGTGGTGGACCAGATCGGCGGCGACCTCTTCCAAGCGTTGCGGCCGGGTGATCAGCTCGTACTGCTGAGAGAAGCGCCGGGCGACGGCTCGCTCCTGGGCGTCGTCCAGCTCCGCCTCTTCGAGCAGGTCTTCGAGCTCGTCGTCGAATTCGTCGTTGGTGAGCTGCAGCTCGGGTGTGCGGTTCTCGTAGTAGAGCGGAACCGTGGCGCCGTCGGCGATCGAGTCCCGGAAGTTGTAGATCGACACGTAGTCGCCGAAGACTCGCCGTGTTTCTTCCTCGGCCGCGATCAGCGGCGTGCCGGTGAACCCGAGGTAGGAGGCGTTGGGCAGTGCCAGACGCATGTTGGCGGCCAGCGTGTCGTACTGGGTGCGGTGAGCCTCGTCAGTGATGACCACGATGTCGTCGCGCTCGGACAGCACCGGCATCGGCTGGCCCTTCTCGGGCGGGATGAACTTGTGGATCAGCGTGAACACGTAGCGGTGGTCTTGGCCCAGCAGATCCCGCAGATGCGCCGAGTCTTCGGCATGCACCTGCTGACCGGCGGTGATCACGCCAGAGTCAGCGAACTGCTCGTACAGCTGCTCGTCGAGCTCTTTGCGGTCGGTCACCAGCACGAACGTCCAATTGCCGGGTTCCTTGCGGAGCACCTTCTGGGTGAACCACAGCATCGACAGCGACTTGCCCGATCCCTGCGTGTGCCAGAACACCCCGAGCCGGCCGTCGTCTCGCTGAAGCTCTCGCAGAGCTTCCAGCGAATTGCTGACCCCGAGGTACTGGTGGTTCTTGGCGAGCGCCTTCACCAAACCACCGGGACGTTCGGTGTAGGCGATGAAGTTCTCGACAAGGTCAAGTGTCCGGTACCTGTCGCAGGTGCCACGCAGCGCCGTTTCGAGGGTGACGATGCCTTGCTCACCTTCGGAGTCGATACGTTTCCACTGCGCGAAGTGTCCCCACGGGGCGTAGGTGGAGCCGACTCGCGTCTCTGCACCGTTCGAGAGCATGACGAAGGCGTTGAACCAGAACAGATGGGGCACCGTGTCTCGGTAGTCGCGCAGATTGTCCTCGTAGGCGTCGTGGACGTTCTTGTGCGACACCTTTAGCTCGATGAACACAAGCGGGATGCCGTTGACGAACAACACGATGTCGGCGCGCCGCTTATACATGTCGCCGGCAATCCAGAACTGCGAGACAGCGAGCCAGTCGTTGGCGTCAGCACGATCCCATGCGATGAAGCGGACGGTGGTGGTCTGCTGGGTGCCGTCATCGCCGGTGATCTCGACCTTCGCACCGTCGCGGAGCAGTTCGTAGACCTCTCGATTGGCTCGCACGCGATCCATCGCTGATCGATCTTGAACAAGCTGATCGATCGCTTCATCGAGGGTGCTGTCGTCAAGCCCCAGGTTCAGAGTGCGAAGTGCATCTCGAAGTCGGTGTGTGAGAACGGGCTCCGACTGCGAGTCCCGGCCAAGCGTGCCAGCAGGGCCCTGCGTTTCCTCGAAGCCCGAGACCACTTCCCAGCCGAGTTGCGCCAGCAGCTCAAGCGCCGGCTGTTCAACCAGCTCGTCCTCGGTCAGACCAGACGGGCTCACACCCCTGCTGTCTCCAACTTCGCGTCGAATTCCGCCATATCGAGTCCGCCAAGAACTAGTCGTGGCAGCATCAGGTCTCGCGCCTCTTGCAGGATGCGACACTGACGTGCAAGCACTCGACGCAGTTCGTAGAGCGGCAGCACGACATCCTCATACTGCGCCATCAGGTCAATTGGCGGTTCTACAAGTTGCAGTCCATACGCCTGGTCACGCGACAAGCCTGGTACCGCGGCATGTGAATTGACGAATGTCATGGTTCGTAACATCTGGTCGACAAACCGCAGCGGCAATTCAGATTTGACGTAGTAGGTGGTGTCTATCGGGTAGAAATCGTCATCG
This sequence comes from Acidimicrobiia bacterium, assembly GCA_022826045.1. Taxonomy (GTDB): domain Bacteria; phylum Actinomycetota; class Acidimicrobiia; order Acidimicrobiales; family Poriferisodalaceae; genus Poriferisodalis. The sequence goes on from JAJDVQ010000027.1 coordinate 4,273, forward strand.
GACCAATAGACCGAGCCAAAGCTCCCTTTCCTGCCGACAACGATACCTGGCCCATTGGCAAGAGCCGCATCGTGCCATCCTATGTGTCCGCCCGATCCGAATACAGCTACCGGGCCATTTCGTCGATCACTCGCTTTGAGTGCTTTGCCATACACCAATTCTAAGGCGTTGCCAAACTTCGTCACCTTCCAATCTCTCGGGATAGGACCAAGTTCGGAGTCAACGATGTCGACTTCTCGATGCCCCGGAAACCGAAAGTGCATAAACCACTCCCGATACAACAGACGTGCGATATCCTCCAAGATGAGGATCCGCTGCCGATTATTCTCAATCAAATCTTCGAAGTTGTCCAGGGCATTGGTGATCTCAAGTTGAGACGCAAACGACGGATACGCAACAGGCAACTGCTGTACTACGCTGGCGCTTAGGTTGGACATCGTTGCCCCGACAGAATGGCCCTTCAACCACTCAACTGTCTGTGGTAGTTCCAAGTAGTAGTATAGGTAACGGGAAGTAAGTTCTCGATGATTGTCGACAGAGACTCGCATCGAACCGGTGCCACAGAGCCAGCCGGCCTCGTCTTCACCAACCCATGCCCTCCGCCCAATTTCGCCCCGTCGCCCGAGGACGATATCACCCTCGTTGAGGATGTGCGAACTCAAACGTTCTAGGGTTGGATCATCAATGCGCGCAATTGATGTAACATCAATCCTTCCGTTCACCATGTTCTTCGGCATTACGACAGGTGTAGCACCCACGTCGTTCACATAGTCGCTCTTGTGCAACTGCGACCCAAACGGTCCCGTCCGTATCTCCCCTCCGGCTTCATTCGCGATTTTGCCCAAGGTTTTGGCGGTCCAGCTCACCCTCGAAGTACCTCATCGACTATGGACTGAGAGCGCTCTGACAAGATCTCTGATTGAGCGTTTAGCTTCGCAAACTGCTCTTCTAGGAGTTCCAATCTTGCCGTGAATTCGACGTCGTCAACATGCTGAGTCGCAAAACCTACGTAACGGCCAGGGTTCAAGCTCCAGTGTTGCGCAATGATCTGCTCATGGTCGGCTTCGCCACAGAGGCCTTGGATGTCCCGATATTCTCGTTCGGGAAAGGTTGCTTCCATGAACTCTTTACTACATGCACCGAACCTGGGATCTTGCCCACGCCAGAGTCGAACGATGTTGGCCAGATACTCGATCTGCTGCGCTGTCCATTCGCGGTGAGCTCGATCTATCTGTTTGTAGATCTTCTTGGCGTCGATGAACAACACTTTGCCTTCGCGGCTAGTACCTCGCTTGCCACGATCAAGGAACCACAGCGTCACCGGTAGAGTCACCGTGTAAAACATGTTCGTCCCGACGGCGATGACCACATCGACGGAGTGGTCCTCGATCAGCTTGCGGCGAATCTCAAGCTCGCTGCCTCGGGCATCCGACGCAGAGTTGGCCATGACGAATCCGGCCCGGCCAGCGCCGCTAAGGGCCGAATAGAACGCTTGGATCCACAGGTAGTTGGCGTTGTCGGCAGTGGGCAGACCGAAGGGGAACCGATCGTCGTCTTCGAGCTTGGTCTTGTCGACCTTGTCGACGTTGAACGGCGGGTTGGCCATGACGAAGTCGAACTCGCCGAACGAGTCGTGCAGGTCCTCGTAGTAGGTGTTGCCCTGCCGGATGTCGCCGCCAAGGCCGTGAACGGCAAGGTTCATCTTCGCAAGCCGGACCGTATCGGCGACCCGCTCCTGACCGTAGATCGAGAGCTTCCGGCTCGGGTCGTCGCGGTGGCGCTCGACGAAGTGGGCTGACTGCACGAACATGCCGCCCGAGCCGCAGGCGGGGTCGTAGATCTTGCCGTGGAACGGTTCGAGGATCTCGACGATCAGGCGGACAATCGAGGTCGGCGTGAAGAACTCGCCGCCGCCGCGCCCCTCGGCTAGCGCGAATTTGCCCAGGAAGTACTCGTAGATCAACCCGAACCCGTCCCCCTCGATGGCTTCGGGCAGCGTCTGCAGCAGCCGCAGCAGCTCGCCGAGGATGTCGTCGGGGATGCGGGAGTAGTCCTTCGGCAGCACGCCGCGGAGGTCCTGGTTGTGCTCTTCGACCGCCTCCATCGCCTTGTTGATCGCTTTACCGAGATCAGCGCCTTCTGGCAGATTCAGCAACCGCTCGAAGCGGGATTCCTCAGGCAGGTACAGCGCTCCGATGGCCTTGTAGTCGTCGGGGCCGATCTTCCGACGGGCGCTGCCCTTGCCCACCTGATCGGTGGCTGCAGCGAATCGCTGATCGGCGTACCTCAGGAAGATGAGCCCCAGCACGGGCGATGCGTACTCCGACGACTTCAGCTCCGAGTTGGCCCGCAGCTGGTCGGCCGTCTCCCAGAGCTTGCTCTGCAGTTCACCAAGATCTGTCGCCACACCCATCCCTCCGACGAACCGCCACATTCTTGCCGCCGCTGCGAGGTCGCGTTGCGACAGCGCACATCTCGGATCAGCTTCAGGCCGAACAGAACTCGGGAGGGTCGCGCCGGGCTCCCGTCTACATTCCACATAGCCCGCACAGATGCAGGAATCCGGGTCGGGATCATCAACCCGCATCCCGCGAAGAATCGCTCGCGCGAACTTCGAGGCACGTTCTTCAAGCAAGTCCGCCAGAACGTCCTCGCACAGTGCCAGCTGCCACCCATGCTGAACGACAGCGAGGGTGCGTTTCGCAAGCCATCTGCCCGGTGAAAACGCAAGGGCCCGCCGAAGCGGGCCCTGCACCCAGCCACCGAAGCGGCTGGGGGGATATGGCCTCAGGTTAGGCGACGCCAGTGGCAAACGCGACAGCGGGACGTACGCGACCTACTCGTTTTCTCGCCGGGGAGCCTCGTGCGACGGCGGTGGCGGCGGCGCCTTGGCGTTCGGCGCAGGTAGGCCGCGTACATCGCCCGAGCCCGGCCAACGCGGACTGCGGCCTGCACCTCCCCCAAATGCCTGGCGGCGGCGCGCGGCCGCTTGTCGGAGTTCACGAGACTTGGCGCGTCTAGTCATCAGTCTTCCTTTCGGACTGTCCCCAGAATCGCATGCTGCGTGCCCGAGAGAGCCTCGGATTGCGCGCCGACGTGGACGCGGAGTCTCGCGTACGTGCCTATCGCCAAGAACCTCTGGCCATGTCCCGACGAGGGATTCGGAAGGCCATCAACTCCTACGTTCACCGGTGCTCATCGTTGCTCACATGCTGGCCGAGGATTTGGACGATCTCGGGAACCGTCGCAGCGGCTCGGTCACCAATTCGTTGGCCTCAAGCGCGGTCGGGTGCGCGCCAGCGACCGCCGGCCAGGTCGTGTGCTCCCCTTCCCAATGAGGCCAACCCACAAAACCATGCTGGTGCCGCCATGAACACGCAATAGGGTCGGGTTCATGGCGAAGGTGAGGCTCGACGACGAGGATGGTCAATTGCTGGACCGTCTCGCGCCCAAGTTCGGCGGCCGAGCCGCGGCAGTCCGAGAAGCGCTGCAGAGGCTGGCGGCGGATGAGGACCGCAAGGAGGCTTTCGACGCATTCCTCGCCGAATGGGCCAGCGAAAGCGGTCCCCCAGAAGCCGAGGCGGTCGCTGCTATGGCTGAGCGTTACGGGTTGTGATACTCGACGCCGGCTTCCTGATCTCTGTCGAACGCGGCGAAGCCTCCGCGCAGGCCTTTCTCGTCTCTCACGCCAAGGACCAGCGATGGCACAGCACGCATCCGGTCGTTGCACAAGTCTGGCGCGACGGGGCGCGACAGGCGCGGCTGGCGACCTTCGTGAAGACCCTGACTGTGCATCCGTTCGACGACGGGCCCGCTGTTGGGCAACTGCTGGCTCGATCTGCCACATCTGACGTCGTAGACGCCCATCTTGTTGCGGTTGCTGCCCGGCTCGACCTCGAAGTGCTCACCGGTGACCCCGACGACATTGCGGCAGTGGGCACACACTTGGGTGACAAGGCGCCCGTGGTTCACCGCTGGCCCTAGATGATCGCTTCCAAGGGGGTGAGTGGTCGTAGGGGGTCAGCGAGCGCGCTGGCCGGGCCGGGAGGCACTTCCCCCCGCAGATCCGGCAACAGACCTGCAAGCCGCCGTCGGGGAGCGGCGCGCCGCTGGAGACTGACTGCCCGGCGTGATCTCCGCGCTGCCGCCTTGGTCCAACAGTGACAACAAACGACAACAACTACAACAACAAACAACAAACAACAAATCCAACAACGGCGCTCGAAGAACTGCGAGCGCTGGCGCAGCGGCGCGGCTGGCTGACGGTCTCGGCTGCAGCGGTCACATCCGGTCTGCTCGACCGGCAAGGCGCAGGCATGGCGGTCACCGTGGACGAACTGCACGCGGGCCAAACCGACGAGCTGCGCACGCTCGGCATCGCACTGCAGGACGTGACCCGGCTCGCACGGCTGACACCGTTCGCAGATGACGACCCACCACGCTCACCGACGCTGGCCGCGCCCAAACACCTGACAGGATGGTTCACGTCATGAAGCGCACGCGGGCGCAGCGGGCGGCAGCGCTGGAAGGCTGGGCGGACCGGGTCGCGCCAAGCGATCTGGTCGAGGCCGACAGCGTTCGGCGCGCACGCGAAGGTGAAGCGATTGCCGAGTCGTACCGGCAAGTTCCGCAGGGGCCAGACGAGGACGCCGCAGCATTGGCCAATTCGATCGCCATGACCGAGGCCGAGCCGTAGCAGTTCGGCTCGAACCGCGGCTGCTTGCAACGCCGAACCAGAAGGCCCGGCCTGCGCTTGTGATCACGCGAGACCAGGCGATCCCGGTGCTGGAGTTGTCGCGATCGAGAACCGGTGCCGCTAGCTGTCGAGGCGTCGGTAGGCATCTCGACGGTGCGCAACCCGGAGAATGACGACTTCCCGTCGCGCATCGTCGATGCGGAAGTCGATCCGGTACGTGCCGCGGCGCGCTGCCCATCGGCCTTCGAGTTCATCACCCAATGGTGTTCCGACTCGACGCGGCGCTTCCGCCAAGTCGCCTGCAATCAGCTCGAGGACGGCTGAAACGACCGACTCCGGAAGCTGTTCAGCGATCGCAGCAGCAGCGGAACGCGCGAAAACGATGTCGTACGGCGTTGCATTCACTGCGCCCGAAGCGCCCTGACAGCCTCCACGCCGCGCACGACGTCACCTTCGGCGATTTCGCGTTCCGCCTGAGCGATCTCTTTCATCGCATCGGGGTCGGACAGGATCGCCAGCGTTTCCTCAATGGACTCGAGATCGTCTGGGCTCATGAGGACCGCAGCAGACTTGCCGTTGCGAGTGATGAAGATCCCCTCGTGAGTGCTGTGGACCCGTTCAACGAATTCCGAGAAGCGGTCCTTCACGGTGCGCAGTGATTCCGTTGTTATGACCACAATTGTGCCACGTTGTGGTACCCGGCTCCAATCGGACTTGTGACAGCCCCTGCCTACGTTGCGGGCCATGACACAACACACCACACGCATCCTTCCCGACTACGACTCCGCCGAGCGGCCGGCTTGGCTGGTGCACGGCGCCCACGAGGCGTGGCGCGCGGCCCTGCCGACGACCGAGTCCATCGGATGGTCCGAGTTCGTTGTACGCGCATGCGACGAGATGGCCACTGCCGCCGATGGGCTCCCCGGCGTTCCCGGACCTGGCAGCGACCCGCCCGACGACGGGCTGCAGGTCGCCATGGCCGCGGCGTTGCTGGGCGACATCGCGACCCGGGCTGTCTCGCCGTACGACGCGAACGAGATGTGCCGCCGGGCATATCCGCGCTGCTGGGACGCGACTTTGGACGGACTGGCGAGCAGCCCGCACGCCACTGCCGAGGCTGACCCTGTCCTCTATGACCACAGCGTTTCGCTGCGGTCGTTCAGCGACCCTGATGTGCGATGGCCCGCAGGCATGCACGAGGCCCTCCAGGCGGTCATGGATCTGGCGAACGAGGTGAGCGCTTCCAGCTCGCTCGGGTTGTGCCTGACCCATGTCGCGCCCGGCCCGGTGGTGTGGCCGCCGCCCGCGGCTCCGTCGGCGCTCGACCGTGAACGGTGCGACCTCGACGCCGCAGTTGCGGGAACGCTGGTCAGCCATCAGGAGCACGCCGCCATGCTGCACAGCTACCTGTCGGCGCGTGATGATCCCGACGTTCCGGATCCGTCACCGGCCGAGACCGACCAGGTGCAGGCAGCCGTGCGCGACTGGTCGGCCGAGGTGGTGCCGGCCGCCGTGCGTGTTGCTACTGCCACCTTCGCCCACGCCTACGAGTGGGCCAGCACCGACACCGAGCGCTGGGACCCATCGGTCGTCGCCTACGCCCACGCCGAGGCCTACCTGTCGATCCACCATCTGCGCCAGATCACCGACTCGTATGACCTCACCAACGGCGCTGTGTGCAGCTACGCCTGGTGGTGGTGCCAGGACCGCCAATTCGGCCTGGCCAGCCTGCGGGAGCTGGCGAGCACCTGGTAACGCCAGTCTGGCTCAGCAACACGCGCCGCGGGGTCGGGCGCTGCGGCACATCCTCAGCGAGCGCGTCGGCCTGACTGAGGCCGAGATACGAGACCTACTATGGAAGCAAGCGCAGAGCCACTGGAGAGGCAGACGCACACCGTGCGCGTGTACCAGAACACCGAGGACGGCACCAACTGGTGGGCGGAGGATGACCTCGGCTTCGCCGGCGGCGCTGACCAGCTGCCGGACCTCATGGATGCCATCCGTGAATGGGCCGAGGCCGAGGGCGTGCTCGACGACCTGTCCGTCAACTTCGTTGAGTCAACGACGGGGGTGGCACCGTAGGTCTCTCCGATGCGGTCAGCGGCCCTGTGCTGAGCCGGATCATCGGGTTGAGGACATGACGGCTGTCCAGAAGGTCAGCATGTCTTCTGTGAAGAGGGGGGCGAGTTCGGGGGTGCCGCCGATGTGGGCGCCGCGGACGCCGTAGCCGGCGTTGATGGCGTAGAGGAAGCCGTCGAGATCGACCATTGATGGGTCTGGCTCGTCGGAGGTCGGCGGGATGAAGGCGCCGTCGTCGGCCATGTACACGGTGGGTGCTCCCGGGGCGACAGCGGCATCCGGGATGTGCTCCAAAGGGGTCGAGCGGTCGAAGCTGTGGTGGGCGTCGGGCACGATCCGCACGGTGGCGTCGCCGCCTGCCAGCCGCATGGCGTGGGTGTGGGCTTGGACCTGCATCGGCGAGCACCAGTCGTCCTGATCGCCGATGATCGCCCGGACACGGGTGCTGCCGACCGACGGGTCAACGAACTGGTGGCCCGACCAGGGGTAGGCGGCATACACGCCGGCGAGCTTGGGGGCGCCGGAGGCTGCCGCCAAGTGCACCGACGCTGCGCTCAGCACCGCCGAGCCGCCCCGGCTGTGGCCTTGTGCACCGACGCGCGCTGGGTCGATGTCGGGTCGGGCCGCAAGCGCCTCGGCGGCCGCAAGGACGTCCCACGCACTGGCGGCGAAGGAGTACTGGACCTGGTTGGCGACGGTCGAGGTGACGCTGCGGGGGCCGAACGGATCGAGGCCGCACGCGTCGAACCTGGCGCGCTGACAGACTCCGCTCGTGTCTGAGGGTCTTGAGCCGCCGCCGCGTGAGCGGTACTTGGACGAGATGGCGGCGGGACCGATGCGACGTGCAGCCGCACATCTCATCGAGATCGTGATCTGGGCGCTCATCCTGGCCTACTGGTACGTCGCGATTCCGTATGTCGCTTGGCTGGTGTTCGCCTTGATGCGCGGGCAGACGCCCGGCAAGCAAGTGCTGGGGCTGGTGGCTGTGAAGTCAGACGGGACGCGGTTCAGTTTGCTGCGGATGTTGATCCGCGAGGTCTTCAAGGAGATCTACTGGGTCTTCACGCTGGGTCTCGGTGTGGTCATCGACATCATGTTGCTGGTGCTCAGCGACGAACCCCGCACAGTCGCAGACCGCGTCATGGGCAGCACCATCGTTCACGTATCGAATCTGCAGAGCTAGCCGCCACCATCTCGTCAACCGGGGCAGGCCGCCAGCTCAGCAAACGCAAACCGCGGACTCCTGCTCGCGACCGCCTCGTCGACTGTCTGCAACAATCTCGCCCGTGTCCATGGAGCCCGAGCAGCCGCCTGAGCGCGATGGCTCCGTGAGCGACTTCGCAGCGGGTCCGTTTCGGCGCTTGATGGCTGCGCTGATCGACGATTTCTTCGTGCTGCTGATCCTCGTGTTCTGGCCGCTCATCTTTCTGCTCCTCGTGTGGTGGCTCTTCGTGCTGGGACGAGGACAGACACCTGGCAAGCAGCTCGCTGGGATCTTCGCTGTGCGGCGAGACGGCTCGCGATTCGGCTGGGGCCGGATGTTCATCCGCGAGAACTTCAGGTTGCTCTTCTGGATCGTGACCTTCGGATTCGCCCTGATCGTCGACGGCGCCCTCATCTTGCTGCGCAAGGACCGCCGCTCCGTAACCGACCTCGTCGCGGGCAGTGTCATCGTCTACGTCCCCAGCGGGTGACATTCGCCACAGACGAGATAGCGGGTGTCGGGAGCATCTAGCTTGCGGGCGTGTCGAGCTTTGAGGTAGCGGTTGTCGGGCGAGGGCTGATCGGCAGTGCTGCCGCGAGGCATCTCGCAGAGGCCGGGCATTCGGTCGCGTTGATCGGGCCGGGTGAGCCGGAGGACTACGCCTCGTCAAACGGTCCGTTCGCGAGCCATTACGACGAAGGCCGCATCACTCGGATGATCGATCCGGATCCTGCCTGGTCGCACTTGGCGATCCGCTCGATCGGCAGATACGCCGACATCGAGGAGCGCTCGGGCATCGGGTTTCATGCCGGCACCGGGCTGGTCTATTCGGGGGCTGATCCGCATGCGGATCTCGCCCATGCGGTCGAACTCGATGTCGATGCGCGCGAGGTCACTGCTGACGAGGTTGCGGAGCGCTTCGGCATCGACATGTCGAGCGCGGACGCGATCATCTTCGAAGCTGCACCGGCGGGGCATATCAACCCGCGGCGGATGGTCGCGGCACAGAGCAAGCTGACGGCCGCGGCGGGCGGGACGGTGGTGGACGCGCCGGTCTCAGCGGCCACGCCGACCGTCGACGGCGTGCAGCTGACAGTCGGCAACGACACGGTGCTCGCCGGGGGCGTGCTGTTGTGCACCGGCGCGTGGGCGGCGGAGTTGGTCGGGGCCGACTTGCCGCTCGAGCGCAGCCTTCGGACGATCCTGATGGCCGAGCTCGACGACGGCCCGGTGCTGCCAAGCCTCATCTCCCGGACCGACCCAGCCACCTGCGAGGAAGATCCTCGCCACGACGTCTACTGGGTACCGCCCGTCCGGTTCCCCGACGGTCGGGTCATGCTGAAGATCGGCGGCTACGACCCTGCCGCCACCATGGCCGACGATGTGCCCACGGTGGTCGATTGGTTCCGCAGCGGCGGAAGCGTGACCGAAGCGGACGACCTCGAGGCCCGGCTGCGCGAGTTCCTCCCCGACCGCACGATCCGGTCGCGCGACTTCAAGCCCTGCGTGGTCACGAACACGCCGCACGACCTGCCGTGGATCGACTGGGTGGAGGATCGAGTCGCCGTCGCGGTGGGCGGCTGCGGTTCCGCCGCCAAGTCGGCCGATGAGATCGGTCGGCTCGCAGGGACGCTGTTCACCGATGAGGGCTGGACCGACCCGGTGCTCAAGCTCGAGTCGTTCCGGCCGTCAAACGGCGCGTGAACCGGACATCGCGAAGCGACTGCCGCAATCAGGACGCTGCGAACCGGATGTCCTGGCCCGAGCGTGACCTTGCGGCTCAAGCGTGCGGTTCCAACAGCTCCAACCGGTTGCCGAAGGGATCATCTACATAGACGCGGTCGTAGCCCTCAAGCGGTTCATCGTCCCGAACGGCGACACCAGCGGCTCGCAGCCTCTCGACTAACGCTGCGAGTCCTTCGACCCGCAGCGCTGGGTGGGCCTTGCGAGCGGGATGAAACGGATCCTCGACGCCCAGGTGGACTTTGACTGCGCCTTCGCCGCGATCACTCTCAAACCAACAGCCGCCGTGTCGTTCAAGGTGCGGTGGCTTGGGCACCCGCGGCAGGCCGAGCAATCCCTCGTAGAACGCCTGCGCGTCGGCCTCGCCACCGAGCGGCATGGCCAGCTGCACGTGATCGATACCGGCAATCCTCATGACACTGGTCCGGCACAGACTCTGACTCCGCTTGCCCAACCGTCACGAACGCAGGGCGACGCCGGGGATGTGCCAGCAGCGGCGCGCCGATGAGCCATGCTGCAAGCCTGCCAACTGCGGCGACGATTCGGCACAGTACCGACAGCGGCCGAACCAGCGGCCATGGGTGCGGGGAAACGGCAATGTACAGAGCGGCAGGGACGTCGAGGGAGAGGTGGTTGTGAGCAGTGTGGTGGTGACAGGGGCGAGCTCGGGGATCGGCGAGGCGATCGCTCGGCGGTTCGTGGCTGACGGCTGGGACGTGCTGACCGGCAGCCGGCGGCAGCCCGGGCTCGCAGGCGCCGAGTGGCTGCAGACCGATGTGGCCGATCCGGCGCAGGCCGATGCGCTGGTGGCTGCTGCTGTGGAGCTGTTCGGGCGGCTGGATGTGGTGGTGAACAACGCCGGCGTGCAGGTGGAGAAGACCGTGGCCGACACCACTGATGAGGATTTCGACCGGGTCATGGACGTCAACGTGCGGGGCGTGTTCAACATGTGTCGTGCGGCCGTACGGCAGATGTCGAGCCAACACGACAGCCATCGATCCGAGCAGCACGGAGGCCGGCGAGCCGAACAGCCCGACGGCCTGCGAACTGGCCGGCACGACGGCGGCGTCATCATCAACATCGCCTCGATCGCCGCGACCCACGCCGACGCCGGCATGGCCGTCTACAACGCGTCAAAGGGCGCCGTCGAGGCGCTTACCCGGGCCATCGCCATCGATCACGGCCACCAGGGCATCCGCTGCGTGGCGGTCAGTCCTGGCTGGATCGCCACTGCGCTCGCCGATGCCGTGTTCGACCTCGAAGCAGACCCGGCCGCGGCCCGGCTGGCAGCCGTCGAGCGCCATCCCGTCGGCAGGCTCGGCACCCCTGATGACGTCGCCGAAGTAGTCGCCTGGCTGGCGGGCCCGGCGGCCAGTTTCGTCTCGGGCAGCGTGTTTACTGTGGACGGTGGCCTCACAGCACAGAGCCCCATCGGCGGCTGAAGTGACGGCGAATGCCACGCGGAGCGAGGCAGCCAGCAGGCGCGTCCGGCTGGTCCGGGGTTAGTGCGGACATGACAGCGACCGCCCGCCAGCCGTGCCCGGTTGCTGCGGTCGAAGCGCTCATCGTGTCGGTGCCCGCTGTCGGGAACGCCTTCGCCGAAGGCTCGGAGGAAACGCTGCTCGTCAAGGCGACCGACGAGGACGGGCGGGTCGGCATCGGCGAGTCGGTGTGCACACCCGCGGTCGTCAAGGCGATGATCGACCAGCGCACCATTCACTTCTGGAGCCAGGGCATCACCGACATCGTGGTGGGCGCCGACCCGATCGAAGCCGCGGCGCTGTACGACCGGGCGTACCACGGCAGCTTCTACCACGGCCGCCGCGGCACCTACATCCAGGCGTACTCGGCCGTGGACATCGCGCTGTATGACCTCGCTGGGCATCAGCTCGGCCTGCCGGTGTACAAGCTGCTCGGCGGCGCCCGCAGCGAGCGCATCCGGCCGTATGCCACCTGCTACCCCGGCGACATCTACAACGGCCCGATGTCGGCGGTGCTCGACGAGGTCACCCGCCAGGCCGCCATCGCCGCCGACCAAGGCCTCACTGCGGTCAAGGTGCCGGTGCTGTTCGGCGCTGAGGTGTCCGACCGAGCCGTTGTGGAGTTCGTCGGCAGCTGCCGGGAAGCGCTCGGCGACGAGCTCACCATGGCGCTCGACTTCGGCTACCGCTGGTGGGACTGGCACGACGCCGCCTGGACGCTGCGACGCATCGAGGACTTCGACGTGGCCTTCGCCGAAGCACCGCTGCGCCACGACGACCTCGCCGGCCATGCCCGCCTGGCCGCCGTTTCGCCCATCCGGGTGGGCGGTGCCGAGTTCGCCGCGGGGCGCTGGGAAGTGCGCGAATGGCTGACCACCGGCGGGGTGTCGCTGGTGCAGCCCGGCGTCAGCCGCGCCGGTGGCTTCACCGAGCTGATGCGCATCGCCGAGCTGTGCGAGATGCACGGCGCGCAGCTCATCCCCCACAGCTTCGCCACAGGCATCACCGACGTCGCCAACTTCCACCTGCAGGCAGCAGCGCTGACCATCCCGATGGTGGAGTTCCGCTCGTCGCGGCTCGGCCCGTCCCGCCTGCGTACCGAGCTGGTGCACCCGCCCGAGCCCGAGATCGTCGACGGCTACGCAGCGCTGCCGACCGGTGCCGGCCTCGGCGTGGAGCTGAACGAAGAACTCGTGGCTGCCCACACACTCGATGCAGCCGACGACGCGAGCGATTGACCAGTGAGCGAGCCGTCGGCTGGGTTGTCGGCGTCACCGTCGGACCGGTCATCCCAGGCCTCAGCCATGCCCCGATCTGTGCCAGCAGCGCACGATGCACACGGGACGGCGCCGAACCCGCAGGCTGATGCCGCAGTGCACGGGGCCGTGGGAGGCATCACCACCTGCAACCCGCATCTCGGCAACCGGCTCGGCATCGCCGACGCACCCGCCGTGACCGGCGCGACGATCGACGGGCGCCAGGTGCGTGTCACCTTCGCCGACGGCCGCCAGCGCACCTACTCGGCGCAGTGGCTGCGGCATTGCTGCTGGTGCGCCGAGTGCGGCAATCCCGCCGACGGCATCCGCTTCACGACCGTGGCGAGCATCCCGCCCGACATCGCGCCGGCGACCGCCGGGGCCTGCAACGGCGACTTGGCGCTGACGTGGCCCGACGGCCACCGTTCCGCCTACGGCGGCGACTGGCTCGCAGCGAATGCCTACGACGACGAGGCTCGCCGGCGCAGGGCCGAGCGGCGGCCCACCACCTGGCGGGCCGAACTGGCCGGCGACTTCCCGACCGTCGACTGGGCCGACGCCAGTGACGGCGGCGCCGGCCAACAGCACACCTACCGGCTCTTGGCCGGCTACGGCATCGTGTGCATCGACAACCTCGGCAGCGACCCCGCCTGCACCGAGCAGCTCGCCAACCTCGTCGGCCCCATCCACGAGACGACCGTTTATGGCCGCATCTACGACGTGCGGGCCGAGCCGGTGGCCAAGCTCGGCGCCAAGACCGGCATGGCCCAGGCGCCCCACATCGACGATGCCTTCTATTACTCGCCGCCCGGCATCGACATCTTCCACTGCCTGGTCAACACCGATGTCGGCGGCATGAGCACCTACGTGGACGGCTTCGCCATCGCCGAGTCGCTGCGCGCCGACGAGCCCGACGCATTCGAGGCCCTCACCACGCTGCCCGTCACCCATGTGCGGCGCCACCCCGGCGAGATCAACCTGCGCAGCCGCAGCCCGGTCATCCGGCTCGACGAGTTCGGACGCCTCAGCGGCATCCGCTACTTCGACCGGGCGCTCGGGCCGCTCGACGTGCCGCCAAGCGACGTCGACCGGCTCTACGACGCCATCCGGGCCTTCAGCGACCGCATGCTGAGCCCCGCATTCACAGCAGCCATCCGGGTCGAGCCCGGCCAAGGCGTGCTCATCGACAACCACCGGGTCATGCACGGCCGCACGGAGTTCGACCCCGCATCGGGCCGCCACATCCGCCTGTGCCACGTGCCCCGCGACGAGTTCCACGGCCGCCTGCGCGAGCTCAGCCTGCGGCTCGACCCATGGCGGCACGACCAGTACTTGCCGCAGGGCTCATGAGCGATCAGCGATTCACGAGAGGAGCCGCCACATGATCAGCGCCGATCTCACCGGCAAGCGCAGCATCGTCAGCGGCGGGGCCAGCGGCATCGGCCTCGGCGTCACCCGCACGTTCGCCGGGAACGGCTCCACGGTGGCCATCGCCGACCTGCCCGGCGCGCGGCTCACCGGCACCGTTGAGGCGCTGCGGGAAGACGGCCTCGACGTGTTCGAAGCACCATGCGACCTGCGCGACAACGGCTCGGTGGTGGCCATGGTGGAAGCTGCCGCCGACCGGATGGGCGGCATCGACTACCTGCTGAACATCGCCGGGCATCCCGTCACACTGCAGACCATCCCGGCCGGCGATCTCGAATCGCAGACCGAGGAACTGTGGGCAGAAGCGCTGTCGATCAACCTGCTGTCTGCGTTCCGCACCGCCAAGGCCGCTGCGCCGTACCTGAAGGCAGCACTCGGGGCCATCGTGAACACCGCATCCATGTCGGGCTGGCGGGGTGGCGGCTCCAGCTCGCCCTACAGCGTCGCCAAGGGCGGCCTCATCACGCTCACCAAGGAGCTGGCGCGCGGACTCGCCCCGGAGGTGCGGGTGAACGCCATCTCCCCCAGCTACGTGCACCCCGACTCCACCAACTTCCCGATCCGCTGGGCGACGGTCTTCGAAGACTCCGAGTCGCTGCCGCTCGGCCGCCCCGGCACCGCCGCCGAGTACGCGGACGCGTGCCTGTTCCTGTGTGCCGGCGCCAGCTACATCACCGGCCAGACGATCCACGTCGACGGCGGCTGGAGCGCCTGAATGCTGGCCCGCTGCCGAGCGCTCACGTCCGAGGCCCGGCGGAGCACCGGCACAGCACCGGCCGCGAGGAGGCACATCCAGTGAGCACGCCCATCAAGCCGGCGAAGTGGGCTGACCCGTCGAAGAAGCTGTTCCCGCACCAGGTCGGCTTCACGGCACCGCCGATGGATTTCGACGCGGCGCCCACCGACTTCCTGCGCATGTGCCCGCCGACGGTGGGCGTGCACGGTCGCCTGCTGCACGCCCCCGGCTACGCCCACCGGCTCAGCGACCGGGCCGGGCTGTTTCACCTGCTCGAAGAGACCGTGCACTGCCTGTCGGGCAGCGGCGCCGACGTGGTCGGCCAGGTCGGCACCAACTGGGTGCATGCCGCCGGCACCGACTGCGCCGACATCCGCCGGTTCACTGCCGAGATGTCCGAGAAGTACGAGACGCCGTTCCACATGGCCGGCCTGACGCTGGTGGAGGCCTGCGAGGCCCACGGCTACGAGCGGATCGCCCTCAATGCCGTGTACTTCTGGCCCGATTGGCGCGACGGCGTGGTGCGGTTCCTGCGCAGCGCGGGCATCGACGTGGTGTGGGCCGGGAACTTCGTCGACCAGGGCTGGTACGCCACCCAAGACGAGGTGAACGACTGCACCTGGATCTTCCCCGGCGACCTCGCACTGCGATCGTGCGAGCACGCCCTGAGCCAGGCGCCCGACGTGGACGCAGTGCTGGTCAACGGCATGTCCAACTACCGCGGCGCCGACGGGCTGCCACGCCGAATCGTGAGCCTGGCCGCCGACATCGAAGCTCAGCTCGGCGTGCCGATCGTCTCCTCAGACATCAGCCTGCACTGGCGCATCTTCCGCACGCTCGGCGTCGAGCCGCTCGGCCCGCAGGGCTCGCTGCTGGCCTCGCTGCAGAGCGCAGCAGCGAGCGGCGAGACCGAATCGTGACGTGAATGACCCGTCGACCAGTCGCTGGCACCGATGCATTGGAACCCGAACCCCCGCCGACGACGGTGGCGCCGTCACCCGAGGGAGCGCTCTGAGTCAGCCGCCGACGGCGACTGCGGGCTGCTGGTGGTGCGGGGGGCGCATCGAGCGACGCACGCCTGTGTAGGTGAGGAACGTGGCCAGGATCAGCGCCACGCCGAACAGCGCATTCGCATAGTTCACGCCGCTGTACTGGAAAACCGAATACAGCGCCCCCGAGCTCAGACCGGCCACCGCCCCCGAAGCGAGCATGGCGAAGTCGCCGACACCCTGAACCGAGACCCGCTGGTGAATCGGGTACAGCGCCACCATCAGGTTCGACGCCGCGATCACCCCGAAGCACCAGCCCAGGCCCACCAGGAAGTTCCCCATGAACACCCCCAGCGCCCCGGCGGGCGGCGTGATCGCGGCCCAGTAGGCGCCCCAGGTGCACAGGCCGCCGGCAATGAACAGCATCGGGTAGCTGCCGATCCTGTCGGTGAGACGGCCTACCACAGGCGAGAACAGGTACATGCCCAGGATGTGGAACGCCATCATGTACCCGATGACGTTCTGAGACTGGCCGCCTTCATCCATGTGCAGCGGCGTCAGCGCCATGACCCCCACCATGGTCACCTGGCTGACGATCATCGCCAGCACCGCCAGCCGAGCCTCGGGCCGCTGCCAGATCAGCGAGATCGACTCACGTGTCGACGGGGCGGGCAGCGCAGGCTCCTTGGAGGCGCCGTCGTGACCGTTCTCGGACAGCTCGCTGGCCACATGCATCGGGTCGGGGCGCAGGAAGACTTCGATGATCGCCGCTGCGAGCAAGAACATGATGCCGGCGAAAACATACGAGCCGGTCTTGTCGGGAAGACCGAACGCCACGCCGACCTCGCTGGCAAAGCCGGACACCGCCGAGCCCGCAGTCGAGCCGAACGTCGTCGCCCACACGATCATGCTGATGGTGCTGGCACGGCGCTGCTCGGTGGACAGGTCCGAAGCGGCGTAACGCGTCGCAAGGTTGGCCGCATTGCCGGCGCCTGCGCCGAACACGCCCAGGCACAGCAGCGGGTAATTCAGCAGGATCGCGCCCAGCACTGCCGACAGGGCTCCGCCGGCGCCGACCAGGTAGCCGAAGCGCAGACCCGAGCGGCGCCCGTAGCGGTTCATCAGACGCGACATCGGCACCGCAACCGACGCCGAGCCGATCGACAGGCAGCTTGCAGCGATGGTGCCGAGCGTGGCGCTGCCGGTGATGTCCTTGGCCAGCAGCGCGCTCACGATGTAGGTGGCGACCAGGCCGAAGCCGCCGGCCGCCTGACTTGCAATGAGCACGACGATCGTGCGCCGCTGGATGCGCTCCTGATCTGAGCGCGTGTACGGCGAGGTGCGCTGCACCGAGGACACAGCGTCGCTCACAGCGATCTCCCCCCTGGCATCGCAACAGCTTGGCGCACGGGGCCGCTGCATGCACGACTGCGCGGCGGCAGCGGCTCAGGCGTGCTGATTCACTCGCCGATGGAGATGCTGATGCTGCCGGAGGGGTGAAGCGAGCAGTAGGCGCTGATGGCAGCCACTTCGTTGAATGAATGCTCGGATTGCTCGCCCGGCCCCACCTCAAACGGGCCGATGGTGTGGGTCGCCAAGTCACGGTTCACGATGATCAGCGTGTCGCGCAGTGTGAAGTCGAGCTCGTCGGGAATGACGTTGACATCGCCGCCGGCTGCGAGCGCGTCGGCCGTGCCCGGCGGGATGTCGATGGTGTAGGTGTCGCCGGGGGGCTGGTCGACGAAGCGCGCCACCACTACGGGGATTGCTGCGATCAGCAGCCCGCCGACCAGGTACAGCAGCAGCGTCCGCTGGTTCGGCCAGCCCCGGTCACGCCGCTGCACCGGTTGCGCATCTGGTGCCCCAGTCTGCTCATCCCTGTCGCCGGAATCGGCGCCCGACGGTCCCCCGTCATCGGCGCACGGGATCGCGGAGGCGTCGGGATCGCCAGCCGACCCACTCGACGGCGAGGCGCTGCGCCGCTCGGTCACGCCTCCATCCTCGCAGGTGCGTCGCGCCGAGCGATCCCGCTCAGCCGTCGGACCAGGTGCGGGCGTCGGGATCATCCCGGTCGCAGCAGCTGCGCACGGCCGTACGGGAGCTCTCGCTCTTGCCCATGTAGCCGACGGCCACATGGTCGAGGTGGTTGATGGCCCGTCGCCGTCCACCCCCACGGTCTCGAACCTCGTGCCAGGGGCTGTCGCTGCATCGATCGCCACCATCGTTCCCCGTGTTCTCGCCGTCGCTGCGGGAAATCCGGCACGCAGTGTGGTGCTTCAAGCGCAGGCCGCAGACAGCGCTGCACGAGGGCGCTGACCCGAGCACAGGCGAATCTGCCGACGGCGTCAACCCCCCGCGGGCGCCGATGCGCCGGGCGCTTCCTGTCCGTCGGACATGCCGAATCCCGCAGGACCGCCGATGTCGCCGAAATCACCGATGATCTCGTCCGCGGGCGGCGCCTCGATGGTGATCTCGGTGTCGTAGTCGTAGAAGTCGACCACTTGGCCCAGCTGGGGCATCTCGTCCGCCAGTTCATCGGTGCCCTGTGCGAATGCGCCCAGCAATCCGCTCAGCATCGAACTCAGATCGATGGACACGCGGCGCGTCAAGGCGTCCTCATCCACCCAGAAACTCACGATGAGATCGTCAGGAAAGAATCCACTGAGCAGGAGTCCCGAAAGGCCGTCGCCGTCGTCGATCATCCCGGTCGAGGACGCTGCTTCCGCCAGGACGGCGAGATCGACGGCCACATCGATTCGCGTCGTCGCTGTTCCGTCGAGCTCCTCCTCGCCCACGATCTCGGCCCCAGCGGCCGCAGCGAACAAGGCAGACAGGTCGGTCGGCGGCGGGCACTCCTCGCCGACCACAGCCTGCGCCACGATCGACGACGGGCACAGCAGGCCGATTGCATCGACTGTCTCTGGGCCGAGCGTGAACCAGCCATCGGGCGGCAGATCCGCGCCCGCCCGATCGCGCGACTCCGGCGGCACCACGAGCCGGGCATACCCGAGGCCATCCACGAAGCGGTACTCCATCTCGATACTCGATGCTGGGGCATCCTCGGGCGCGCCGGGCTCAGCTTCCGACATCTCGTCGAGGTTGATGAACACCGCCACATCTCCATCGGCGTCGGCTTCGAATCGCGCCGTCAGCGGTGATGCGTCCCCGTCAGGACCCGGCAACGAGAGCGACATAGCGCCGCGGACGGAGCGGCCCAAGCCTGCCTCGGTGCTGGCATGCAGCAGTTCCATGGCATCGGTCGGCAATTCGCTGGCTGCCGCGGTCGCCGCCGGCAGCGCAGCCGCTGCAGGAGCAGTGCTGGTCGGGGGCGCTGGAGCAGTCATCGGTGCGGATGTCGCTTGCGCCACGACATCTGCCTCATCTCCCCCGCCAGCGCCGCCGCATGCAGCGGCCGCTAGCGCGGCAGCCGCTAGCGCGGCCGCGAACCTCGCCTTGCGAGCCTTCACCGTCATCATCTCCTTGCCGGTGCCGGGGCGCCGAGGCGCAGGCGCCGCCGACACGAACCGGCCTTCTTCCAGTATCTCAGCAGGTCGTGTCCGCGGACGGCCACCTGTTTCGGTCGGCGGCGGCGCCGACATCGATCCAGTTCATGTGCCGGGGCGGTGACGAGACCCTGTCGCTGTCGCTGGCAGCGGCGTACGAAGCAGCTCGCGGCCCGATGCCGACGACGCCGCTGTGGGCCGGCAATCCGGCCGGCGGCGTGCAATGAGCAGCACGGCCGACTGGCGCTGCACGGACGGCGACGAGATCAGGAGCATTCGCCCATGAAGACCACCTGGATGCGCACCGGCGATGCCCTGCTTGCCGACGACTTGGACGGCCAAGGCCACACAGTCGCGGTTCATTCCCGACGGCGCCACGGTGGTGTTCGCAGTGCTGGGTGACGACACCGATCCTGCTGCTTGGCGCGCCTGACGAGGGCGGCGCTCAGGCAGACTCAGCCGGGGACAGCCCGAACAACTGAGGAGCGCGGCGATGGGCAAGGCAACGGTGATCGGCAGCTTCGACTGCCAGGACGGCAAGGCCGACGAGATGGAGGCCGTGCTGGCTTCGATGGTCGAGGCCGCCCGCGACGAGCCGGGCGTGGAGATCTACTCGTACCACCGGGGCGAGGGAAACACGTTCTGGTTCTTCGCGTTGATGAGCGATGCGGAGTCGATGCAGCACCACGGCCAGACGCCGGCAATGCAGGAAGCGATGGCGGCGTTCGGGCCGCTGATGGGGTCGGCCCCGCAGATGCAGATGACGACACCGGTCGCGGCCATCGGACTCGATCTGTAGCGCGATGCGGCGGGCATGATGATCGACAATCGGGTCGCGAGCGCAGCGGAGGCCGTCGGGGAGATCGCCGACGGCGGGACGATCATGATCGGCGGCTTCGGCGAAGCCGGCAGCCCGATCGAGCTCGTCCACGCCCTGATCGACCACGGCGCCTCGACGGCACCACTGCGGTCGGCATCATCAACGACTGGGCGTCACAGCGCACGCGTGGACTCATCTCGGCCATCGTCAGCCCCGGCACCGTCCAAGACCGGCAGCTCGTCTTGGTGAACACCGTGTAGCTCAAGGCCGACTGGTCGGAGCCGTTCCTCGCCGAGATGACCGAGAACGGCAGGTTCGTGACCGAGGACGGCCAGTCCGTGACGGCGCCGTTCATGCGCGACAAGGCACCGCGCGAGCGACGCTTTGTCCTGCTGGACGGCGCAGATGCCGTCGAGCTGCCCTATCTCGAGGGCGATCTGGCCATGTGGCTCATCGTTCCTGATCGTCACGATGGTCTCGAAGCCGCCGAAGCATCGCTCGACGCCACATTCCTGGCCGGGCTGTCGCAGATTGCGCGGACAGGACGCGTCGACGTGACGATGCCGAAGTGGGAACAGACGCTGCCGCCCGCCGATCTCGTCGCGTGGCTGTGCCCGCAGGGATTCTGTGCGGGGGCGGGGTTCGACGGCATCGCTCCGGGCATCTTCCTGTCTGCTGCTGTGCACAGCGCCAAGGTGATCGTCGACGAGAAGGGCGCCGAAGCGGCGGCAGCCACGTCACTGCTGTTCCCGACCTCGGTACCGCCGCCGCCAGATCTCACCGTCGTCGCCGATCTGCCCTTCGCGTGGGCGATCATCCACCGCGAGACACAGGCTGTCCTCTTCGTCGGGCGCCTCGTCAATCCGGCTGCGTGAAGCCGGTCACCTGGGGGATCTGGCTGAGCACAGTCGCCGTCCGGCCGTATGGTGAGCGGCATGCTGGCGCTGCTGATTCTCCTGCTCGTGTCGGTGCCGCTGGTGGAGCTCTACGTGATCGTGCAAGTGGCCGGCGGTCTGGGCGTCGGCCAGACGATCCTGCTGCTGCTGCTGGCCGTCTCGGTCGTGGGCGCTTGGATGGTGCGCCGCTCCGGGCTCGGCGTACTGAACCAGATCCGCACCCGCCTCGAACGGGGGGAGCTGCCCGGCAACGAGCTGGTCGACGGGGTGCTGATCCTGGTTGCGGGCGCGCTCATGCTGACGCCGGGCTTTCTGACCGACGCGGTCGGCTTGGTATTGCTCTTCCCGCCGACCCGTATAGCCGTACGCTCGGTACTGGTGCGCCGATATTCCAAACGCATCACGGCCGTCGGCTGGAGCGGCGGGACGGGCGCACCCCGTGGGCACCGCCGTCCGGGGCCCACCCTTGACGCCGACGCCTACTCGACAGACATGGATGACTGACGCGCATGACCGATCCAACTCAATTCCCTGGTCCCCCAAACGGCGGTCGTCCGCCGGGTGACGGGCTCGTCGCGATGCGAGATCGGCTCCCGCTCGGCATCTCGCTGCTGGCGCTGGTCGTGGCGGTCGTCGCGCTGGTGCTCGCCGTCGACGACGGCGATGGCGGCGACACCCAGACAGCCGAGCCTGCAACCTTGGCCGTGTCGACAGCGGCGCCGGCGCCGACCACGCCGACGGTGCGCACCACGACCACCCTGGGAACGGTTCAGACCCTGCCGCCCACCCCCACGACGGAGGCCGCACAGCAGATTGTCACGGCGACCACGACCGCCGAGGGCGACATGCCCGCCGATGAGCCCGGCCCGCTGGTGCTGTCGGTGGTCGGCATCGGCCATGACAGCAACCTGAATCTGCGCAACGCTCCCGAGGGCCAGGTAATCGGCCGACTGGATTCGCAGGCGACCGGTCTCGTGCCCACCGGCACGACCCGCTCGCAGGCGGACACCCTCTGGCTTGAGGTGCAGTTAAACGAGACCGTCGGCTGGGTGAGCAGCGAGTATGTGGCGCCGCTGGGGACGTCGTCCGATATCACGCCGCAGATCGTCGCGATCTTGGGCGACTCGCCCAGCGCTGACACGCTGACGGGCCTCGGCCAGCTCGTGGCCAACGCGGTGGCACCTGCAGAACCCGAGCCGCGGGTGAGGATCTCGGGAGCGCCGGTGGCGGGCGTGGTCTCGGGGATCACGATGGACGTGGTCGGATCGCCCGATGACTCATTGCGTGGTCTGCGTCTGCGCGTGTTCGCCCAAGCAAGCGAAGACGGTGACGGCTACACGCTGCGCAACGTCGAGGGCACGCTGATGTGCTACATCGAGCGCGGCGTGAGCGCCGAGGGCTTCTGCAACTGAGTTCCGCTCCGGAGCGCTGCTGCTCGGCAGTTCGGGTCGTGCGGGCCCGCGAATGACACCGTGGATCCGCGTCGGCCTCTCCGGCTGGGTCGGGGTTATCGCCATCGGCGTGGTGACGGCAGTGCTCGGCGCGACCGTCTATCCCGACATCGACCATCCGCTGGTCGGGACCCCCTACGGCATGGCGCTGGGCGCGTGCGCCGCGCTGGCAGCTCTGTGCTGGATGGCATCGATCGTGACGCGGGACGCCTCGTGGGTGGACCGGCTGTGGTCGATCGTGCCGGCGCTGTACTGCGGGATCGTGCTCGCCGATGTGGGATTCGGCTCGGCCCGGGTCGCCGTGATGACAGCGCTGGCGTGCGTATGGGGAGCACGGCTCACCTTCAACCTCATCCGCCGGGGAGGGTGGCGGCGCGGCAGCGAGGACTACCGATGGACCTATCTCCGAGAGCAGATCAGCCAGCGCGGAGTCTTCGGCCGACGGATCGGCGAGGCGGGCTTCCAGACATTCAACGTACTCTTCGTGTCGTTCGGCCAGATGGCGCTCGTCTGGCTGTTCACGTCGCCGGTGCACCAAGCGTGGCAGCACGCCGACGCGCCCCTGGGCTGGCTGGACTACGTCGCGATGGTGGCGTTCGTGGTGCTGCTGGTGCTCGAGACCATCGCCGACGAGCAGGTGTGGCGGTTCCAGCAGAACAAGGCACGCCTTGTGGCCGAGGGGGCCGAGGTGGAGCGGCCGTTCCTCACCGAGGGGCTGTTCCGCTACTGCCGCCATCCCAACTGCACCTGCGAGCAGGCCATGTGGATCGTGTTCTACCTGTTCGCGATCTCGGCGTCGGGCCGGCTGTGGCACTGGACCGGACTGGGCTGGGTGATCCTGCTGCTGCTGTTCGCTGTCTCGACAAGGCTCACTGAGAAGATCTCGTCCGAGAGGTACCCCGCCTACAGCCGCTACCAGGCTGCGGTGCCGATGTTCGTGCCCAACCCGCTCAACCCGAGGCGGCGGCGGGCGCAGCCGGTGTACCTGTAGTTCAGCTAGGCGGGATCGGGCATCTCGGCGGTGCCGTAGCCCCCGTCCACCACGCCTTCGGTGAAGAAGGCCTCCCACCACAGGCCGTTGGGATCGGTGACCCACGACTTGTGCTGGAGCTGATAGCCGCACACCAAGTCGTCCTGGTCGGACCGGGGCAAGGCGGCCGCATCGATGTGGGAACGCAGGTCGGTGAGCTCGTCGTGCGTTTCCACCTGGATGCCGTAGTGGGCCGAGCCGACCGGCCCGTCGCCGTGGGTGTCGAGCGAGAAGTTGACCCGGGGATCGTCGAGCATCCACTTGGCGTAATCGGCGCGCCGCATCGTGGGCTCGCAACCGAACAGCCGGGTGTAGAACTCGATCGACTCGTCGAGGTCGTCGACCTGCAAACCGATGTGCATGCGCCGCATGGCTCGAACGATAGGGCGCGGCATGGCTCGCACGAAAGGACACTGCCGGACGTATGTCTGGCCCGAATGGTGCTGACCGGCATCCGGCGATGTGGCGGGTACTGCGATGGCCCTCGCGTGCAGTTCTTGCGGCAGACTCTTCGGCGCTGCCGACGCGCTGCCCGTCGCGTCGCCAGCAGGAGCAACACCCACGATGCCGTATGCGACCGTCAACACGTTCAATTCGACCGGGTCTGAAGCTGGCCTGCAATCCGATCCGAAACAGATCGAGCTCTACTACGAGACCCACGGCGACCGGGCCGACCCGGCGCTGCTGCTGGTGAACGGGTACTCGTCGCAGATTCTGGGTTGGTATCCCGGCTTCCGGGAGCAGCTCGCCGAGCGGGGACGGTTCGTTGTGAGCTTCGACAACCGTGATGTCGGCCTGTCGACGCACCTGGACGGCATCGACGTGGACCTCGGTGCGGTGAGCAAGGCCGCCGTGAAGGCTGCGGCCGCCGGTGAGCCCATGCCGACCGTGCCGTACACACTGTCCGACTTCGCCGATGACGCCGTCGGGCTGCTCGACCATCTGGGCATCGGGGCGGCGCACATCGCCGGAGTGTCGATGGGCGGGATGATCGTGCAGCAGATGGCGATCGATCACCCCGACCGGGTGCTGTCGATGACGTCGATCATGTCCACGACCCGCGAGCCGGGCTACTTCGAGGCCACGCCGGAGGCCACGGCGGCACTGACGACACCGCCGCCGCCCGACCGCGAGGGGTACATCGCGGCCAGCGTCGCTTCTCGCAAGATCAGCTCCAGCCCCCGCCACTTCGACCCCGACCAGGCGGCCGAGATGGTGGCCGCCTCGTACGACCGCATGTACTACCCCGAGGGTCTCCCCCGGCAGATGGCGGCCGTGCGGTGCTCGCCGCTCGGGGTCGAGGCGCTGCGCCGGCTGGGCGTGCCGACGCTGGTGATCCACGGCCGTGACGACCCGCTGATCATGCCGAACGGCGGTGAGCGCACGGCCGAACTCGTGCCGGGGGCAAACCTGCTGATGGTGGGCGACATGGGCCACGACCTGCCGAAGCCGCTGTGGCCGATCCTGATCGATGCGATCATCAGCCACACTGCCCACGCGGAGACATCATGAAACTCTTGGCCTTTGCCGCCTCCAACAGCAGCCAGTCGATCAACCGTCAGCTTGTCGACTACGCCATCGGGCTGCTTGCCGACGGCGAGATCGAGGGCGTGCCGGCCGGTGCACTGGAGATCAGCACGCTCGACCTGAACGACTTCGAGATGCCGATCTACAGCATCGATCGGCAGGAGGCGGGTGGCATCCCGCAGGCGGCGCACGACTTCTACAACACGCTCGGGGCGGCGGATGCGCTGCTGATCTCGTTCGCCGAGCACAACGGCTCGTACACGGTTGCGTTCAAGAACGTCTTCGACTGGGCGTCGCGGATCGACATGCGGGTGTACCACGACAAGCCGATAGTGATGCTGTCGACGTCGCCCGGCGGCGGCGGTGGCGGGTTCGTGCTGCGGACCGCCGGTCACCTGGCCGGATACTTCGGCAACGAGGT
Organism: Acidimicrobiia bacterium; assembly: GCA_022826045.1. Taxonomy (GTDB): domain Bacteria; phylum Actinomycetota; class Acidimicrobiia; order Acidimicrobiales; family Poriferisodalaceae; genus Poriferisodalis. Next base: position 29,533 of record JAJDVQ010000027.1, read on the forward strand.
GCTGGCCAGCCTGTCCGTCCCTCGGTTCGGCGAGAACTTCGACACCGAAGCGGGTGTTCTGTCCAACTCCGAGCTCGATACTGAGCTGCGGAAGGCCTTGGCCACGCTGTCTGGGCTGTTGCCCTAATACGCCCGTGACTGACACCACCGTGCTCATCGCGGGTGCGGGACCGGCGGGGCTGTCGATGGCGATCCTGCTCGGGCGCCTTGGTCTCGACTCGATCGTTGTGGAGCGTCGCAGCGGCATCAACCCTCATCCCCGGGCACGGTCGGTCAACGTGCGAACGGCCGAGCTGATGCGCCAGTGGGATGTGCTCGATGAGATCGAGGCCGCGAGTCTTCCCCTGCCGTGGACTGAACAGTTCGTGTACTGCGAGACGCTGGCGGGCACCGAGATCGGCCGTGTGATCACGGGTGTGCAGCCGGTGGTGGACGGCGTGGAGCTGTCGCCGGCGCCGTGGCTGCTGACGTCGCAGGACCGGATCGAGGAAATCCTGCTGCGCCGGCTGGCGGACATGGGCGAGGTGCAGATCTGCTGGGACACCGAGCTTCTCGAAGTGGCCCAGCGCGGCGATCAGGTGACAGCCGAAGTGCGCGGACCATCGGGCACGCGGCACCTGACGGCGCGCTGGCTGGTCGGTGCCGACGGGGCGGCGTCGAGCGTGCGGCGAAGCCTCGACATCGAGATGGACGGCATCGCCAGCTTCGGCACCATGATCAACTGCCAGTTCTACGCCGACCTGGGCCCGTGGACCGATCATCGCCCCGCTGCCCTGTACTGGACCACGAGCCCGGCCCGCAACGTGTTCCAGAAGATCGACGTCAACAACCGTTGGCTGTGCCAGCTCAACTACGACCCGTCGATGCACCGGGCGGAGGACTTCAACACGGAGGTGGCGGCAGAGTGGATCCGGCGTTCGATCGGGCCGGATCTTCCCGACGACTTCGACCTGCGGGTCACCGATGTCATCCCCTGGGTCATGTCGTCGACGGTGGCCGAGCGTTTCCGGGACGGGCGGGTGTTCCTGATCGGCGATGCGGCGCACCAGCTGCCGCCGACAGGCGGCTTCGGCATGAACACGGCGGTGCAAGACGCCCACAACCTGGCGTGGAAGTTCGCGGCGGTGGCCGGCGGCCATGCCGGCGAGGGGCTGCTCGACACCTACGAGACCGAACGGGCGCCGGTCGCCCAGTACAACGCTGACCGGTCTCGTGAGAATTCCCGGAGCGTGGGGCGGATCCGGCGGTTGGTCGAGTCGGGCACGGCGACCGTCGAGCAGAAGCGGGAGGCCTTGCGAGCCTCCACGCAGTACGGCAACTGGCTCGGGATGGACTTGGGGCTGCGGTACGACGAGGGGTGCCTGATTCCTGACGGCACTGAGCCTCCGCAGGTGGATGACCCGGTTTCCGAGTATGTGCCGACGGCCCGGCCGGGACACCGCGCTCCCCATGTGCCGATCGATCTCGACGGGGCCACGTCAACTCTGGATCTCTACGACACGCAGTTCGTGCTGCTGTGCGGTGCCGACGTCGACACCGAGGCAGAAGCCTGCACACACCCAGCGCTGCGTGTGCTGCAGCTCGACGCCCATCTGGAAGATCCGGAAGGACGGCTGGCTAGTGCCCACGGCATCGGCCGGGTAGGTGCCGTGCTGGTGCGGCCCGACGGCCATGTCGCGTGGCGGGATCCGCAGGCGACAGGCGGTGCCGCAATCGCGGCGCTCGACAGCCTGCTCAGGCGCTGATGCCTAGCCACGAGCCGAACTCGATTGCGGCTCCGCGTCGCGAGGAGCCGGTTTCGGGGATCGCGGCGTCAGGCTAGGGCTCCCACAGGAGGGTGTCGGCCATGAACTGGCTCCAGGCGAACCAGAACGACTGGTGGCCCTCGATCGGATCACCGTCGGCGTCGACCGCACGCACCCCGCCGCCGTCGAGCTGCAGCGTGACGCCGCTGAGCTCGACCGTCCCGCCGGCTTCGAGCTCGGCCACGGCCGCGTCGACAGGGAACGCGACTGGCGTGCCGTCGTCGAGCACTACGCCGAAGACTTGGTCCTGCACGCTGAGACGCTCGTCGACGTCACCGACCGGGAAGATCGGCCCGTTGTCGTCACGGCCGCCCAGCGGATTGAACGGGTAGCTGCGCCCGATCCCACCGTCGGCGGCGATGATCGTCGTGTCGGGATGGGCCGCCTTCCACTCGCCCCAGGTCGTGGTGACCACAGTGGTCTGGGGCAGCACGACGCCCTCGCGGCGCAGCGGACCCGAGATGGCCCGGCCTGTGAACGTGTTGAACACCGACTTGGTGACGAGGTCGTACATGACCTTGTTCGACCGCGACAGCAGGCCCGAGGTGCGCAGCACCGGCGTAGCCACGCCGTCGGGCACCTCCTCGGTCAGGTACGCCTGGGCCGACCCGCACAGCGTGCAGTACGGCATGCCGATGCGGCGGCCGCCGAGCGTGTCATTGATCATCTCGTGGATTTCCATGATGTGGCGGGGGTAGGCCCGGGCCTCGCCGCCGAGCACGACGGCGAAGACGATGCCGTCGTCGGGGTACCAGGAGCCGCCCTCGGCGTCGGTGACGCCCGGGTTGTCGAGGGCGGGGATGCAGCCTCGGGGGCACGGGCGGGGGTCGCCGAGCTCGCGGTTGTCGATGAGCACGCCGCCCCAGCTCACGATGCGCCAGTCGATGTCTGAGTCGGCGTCGTCGAAGAACGGCTGCCAGCCGGGCTCGACCAGCGTGAACAACCGCTCCTTGTACTCGGCGTAGCCGTCGAAGACGGGCAGGTCCCAGGCGAGCAGGTGGTCGGTCACCGACTGCCATGGGCTGCGCAGCGCCACGGGGTCGTCGGCCAGCCTGACGCCGGTCAGCGACTGGAAGGCCGAGATGGCCCCGTCGGTGAGTTCGCCCGGGGGAACGAACCTGAGCAGGTCCGAGACGATCCACCCGAGTCGAGGGTCGCCCGTCCGACCGAGCCGGGCGATGGCGTCGCCGCTGATGCCGCCTCGCTGCAGGCCGGACCAGATCATGTTGAGGTCGTTGAGCGTGGCGCGTTGCAGCGGGCCTGTCGACGCCTGCGGTGCGGGAGGGAATGTGTAGCCGAGGAAGTTGCGCAGCTGGCCGGTTTCGCGTGGGTCCAGAACCACGTCGCTCCCGCTCTCACCCTCGCTGGCGACCCCTGCCGACGTGTCAGCAGTGGTCCCCGAGGCATCAGCAATCACATCGGCAGACGTTGCCGACGTGGCTTGTTGGCCAGAGTCCTCACCCGACGCCGCTGCTGACATGTCCGATGTGGGTTCGGTTCCCGGCGGCGGCGTGCTCGTGTCGGAAGTGGCACAGGCCGCTGCCAGCAGCGCAGTCACAAGCAGCGCTGTGAACAGCGCGGTGATGCGCGAGGCGAACCTGGAGCGACTCGAGACGAACTCGACACGAGTGTGCGTGGCAGGGCTGAACCGGGCGAGGATGCGCCGGATCGTGCCGAGCAGTGTGGTTCCGGTGAGAAGGTCGCAGATGCGGAACCGCACGCGGCCACCCTATGACGCGGCAGGGTTCACTCTGCCCTCACCACCTATCCGTTGAGCAGCGTTCGAAGCTGCTCGTGCCTCATCGGTACGCTCGGTCGCGAGCAGTTGCGGGAGGCGGTTGGCGTGGTCGGCAGTGCCAGTTTCAGCGGCCGGCGAGCGCCGGGAGGTTGCCCGATGTTCCGATTGACATCGCTGGACCACATTGTGCTGCGGGTCGTCGACGTCGAGCGGAGCATGGATTTCTATACGACGGTGCTGGGCTGCAGCGTCGAGCACATCAACGACGAGATCGGCCTGTACCAGTTGCGGGCCGGCGATTGCATCATCGATCTCGTCGACGTGGCGGGCGTGCTCGGGCAGGAGGGTGGCCCGCCGCCAGGCCCGACTGCGAACAACGTCGACCATTTCTGCGTTCGGATCGAACCGTTCGACGAAGCCGATTTGCGTGCGCATTTCGCGGCCCACGGCGTCGAAGCCGGCCGCCTCTACAACAACTGGGGTGCCGACGGGCGCGGCCCGTCGATATACGTCAAGGATCCCGACGGCAACACCGTCGAGCTCAAGGGCCCCCCGACTCAGCCGTACGACCCAGCAGTCGGCTACATCGCAGCCACATAGGGGCAGCCATACAGGGACAGAGGCGTCCCGCCCCAAGAGTTACTGTCTTCCTGTGTCGGCGTCCTTTCGTTTCTGGACGACCCTGCTCATGCTGGTCGGCGCCATCGTGCCGATCGCCGTAGCCGCGACGATGATCGGTGATCGCCCCGCATTGGCGCTGGCCATGTTCTTGACCGGTGCAGCAGTGCTCGTCATGGCTCGCTTCGCTTTCCGATGGATGCTCGAGGCGTCAGATTGACGACCCCGAGCTAGAGCGCTTTTCCGACATGTCGGCCGATCAACGCTTGGAGGGCAAGCGGATCGTTGTGACCGGGGCGGGCGCCGGGATCGGTGCTGCCATTGCGGAAACGGCACGTGGCTACGGGGCCGAGGTGTTCGGCGCCGACATCGACCGGGACACCGATGTCGACGGGCACTACGACGTCGCCGACGAGGCCGATGTGGCCCCGCTGTTCGCAGCCGCCGTCGAGCAGATGGGCGGTATCGACGGACTGGTGAACAACGTCGGCATCGCCGGCCCGACAGGCCGCGTCGAAGACCTCGATCCGGCAGCGTTCGATCACTGCGTGAAGGTGAACGTGGGCAGCACGTTCCGCTGCACTGCGGCGGCGGTGCCGCTGCTAGGTACGGGCGGCTCGATTGTCAACATCGTCTCCACCGCTGGCATCTTCGGCTACCCGCTGCGGAGCCCCTACGCCGCCTCGAAATGGGCGGTAGTGGGCCTCACCAAGACGTGGGCCATGGAGCTCGGCGAGCGCGGCATCCGGGTCAACGCCGTCTGCCCCGGCACGGTCGAGGGCCCGCGCATGGACGGTGTGATCGAACAGGAGGCAGCCGCCACCGGAAGCACTGCCGCAGCGATCAAAGCCGTCTACACCGCACAGGTGTCGATGCACACGCTCGTCACCGGCACCGACATCGGCGAGGCCTGTTGCTGGCTGCTCTCGGATGCCGCCCGCTATGTATCGGGCCAAGTCCTCAGCGTCGACGGCAACACCGAAACCCTTCGGACCGCTACACCCTGACGAACCCGGCAGACAATCCGATCGCCCCACCAGTTTTCGATGAGCGCATGAGGGAAGCAAGGGCAGCGAGCAGCACCCGTCCCGAGCATGCACGACCGGCACGGCGTTCTTGATGGGTTCACGACGCGCGTGCGGGAATCGAGGCTTGCGACCGGAGCGGCCGTGCCCGCGAGACCCGTCTGCGGCGAAGCGGCCCTGGCGATCAACCAGCGTCAGACCACAGCGTGGCTTCGTAGCCCGCTTCGAGGTCTTGGTCGATGGCGCTTGGCTCGGCCTGCAGCTCATGCTGGGAGGCCAAGATCTCGCCCGCCGTGGGCACCGCGCCATCCGGCCACGTCGAGGTGTCCCAGAGGTTGGCGCGTATCAGCGCCTTGCCGCAGTGGAGGAAGCACTCGTCGACATCGACGACCACGGCCGTCTTGGGCACCCGATCCCCCACCGCCGTCGCCGCACAGACGTCGGGATCGGTCGTGAGCGAAGCAGCGCCGTTCACCCGCACCGTGTGATCGCTGCCGGGTACGAAGAAGATCAAACCGACCTGGGGGTTGTCCAGGAAGTTGGTGTACGAGTCGAGGCGGTTGTTGCCGACGAGGTCGCCGAAGGCCAAGCGTGCGCCGTCATCGAGCACCCGGGCGAACCCCGGAGGCCCGCCACGGGGCGACGCGTCGGTCCCGCCCGGGCCATGGGTCGCCAGCACGCACAGTGGCGACATCGCCAGGAACCGCGCCGACTCAGCATCGATCGCCGGCACGTTCTTGTTGGCCACCAGCTTGGACGGCTGGCGGTAGATCTCCCGCAGTGCCGTGGTGTCGCTGACCCGTCCGTTCATCGCCCGTCCCTTTGCTGTTCTCATCCGTTCCGCTGCGTGGAACAGTTTGGCGTTCCCCGGACGCTCAGTGCTTCGTCAAAGCCCGCTGCACTCCTCGCATGCGGCACCTCAGACACACCTCGGCAACTCCGAGCGTCGCCGCAACGCCAGGCAACTGCGCACGTTCGGCAAGCCGGCGGGCAAGAGATTCGCAGATCAGCAGTTCTGACGGACGTGGTCTCCCGTTGGGGTGCGGGGCTTGCGGGGCGGGGCTGGTGTGACCGTCCAGCCCTCACCGGGCGGCGCCGGTGCCGTGGGCGGGTGCAGCACCAGGTTGTACTCGTGGAGGCGCTGGTGGTGGCTGTGGCACAGCAGCGCAAGGTTCGCCAGGCTGGTGGGCCCCTCGTCGAGCCAGTGCTCGATGTGGTGACCTTCGCAGTGGATCGGCGCCCGGTCGCAGCCGGGCCACACACAGCCTTGGTCGCGGGCGATCAGGGCCCGGCGGATGGCTGGGGGGATGGTGCGCTTGGCGCGGCCCACGTCGAGCACCTCGCCGGGGCCGCCCATCACCACCGGTATGACCTGAGTGTCGCAGGCGATCCTGCGCAGATCGGCCGCGCCGAGCACAGTGCCGGTCTCGGTAGTCGCCGCAGCACCCGGAACCGCCAGCAGATCGTTCGCAGGTCTCGGCGCCGCGCATGTGCACTCGGGATCAGTTGCGCTGTGCGGGGAACTGCCGCGCAGGTTGTCCAGGGTGGTGAGCACGATCATCTGCGTCGGACTCGGCACCACCCAGCCGTCGTCACCCGAGCCCCCGCCAGCGACGGTTGACCTATCAGGGGCTGCGGGTGCCGCTTCGAGATCACCTGAGGCCGACCCAGCATCTCGAGCCGCAGAACCTGCATGCTGTGCCCAGGTGGGGCTCGAAGCGTCACCGCTAGCGGAGTGCGCGCCCTGCGCTGGTTCCGCGCTGCCGGTGCTCTTGGAACTCGCGTCACCTTCTTCCGCGCAATCAGCGCTCGGCGCGTCGGCGGACGTGAGCAGCCACACGAGCGCATCGGCGGCGCGTTGGGGAACGCTGCGCCGCTTGGAGTCGGGCAGGTCCTTGTCGCTGCGCCAGTTCCGCTCGATCGCGGCCACCAACAGGCGGTTGACGGCGTCGCCGGTCAGCGCATCGAGCTTCGCACGCAAGTGCCACATGCCGTCGTGCGAGTCGACCCACATCGATGCCGACCTCGCGGCGCGCTGGCGAGCCCGCCGCTGCGCGTCGCTCTCGCGCCGCCACGCCGCCTCGGCAGCACGCACGGTCTGCCGGGTCTGGTCAGCTGTCTGGTTCTCAGCCTGCTCGCACAGCTCATGCCGCACGTCATCAGGCACTTCTGCTGCGGCCACCATCGCGGCTTGATCGGAGTTGATGTCACCGCGCCCCAGCGCTTCCGCTACCGGCGGCTGGGCGTTCACAGCCTGAGCTTCGCGTTCGATCCGACGCGCCAGCGCACTGCTGACCGCGGTGGCATTCACCAGCGTTTCTGCCCCCGATGCCTCCCCGCGGCGCGCATGCAGCCGACGCCGTACCGCTTCGGCAGCCAGCGCGCTGCGTGACCCCTCCAGCACGTTGATGGCGCGCTGCACCGCCTGCGCGCACCACACCAAGTCCTCATCGCCCACAGACCGAACCGCCGCCGCATCCACCAACGGATCCCCACCAACCAGCGGCCCCACCGCAGCATCGACCGCGCACCGAACTACAGCACCACCGCCGCCATCCACGTCACCGCCACCGTCACCACCGCACTGTTGCGCCAAGCGCGCACGCATCTCCGCCAGGCAGGCCTTCCCCGCAGGGCGACCGCCCTTGCTGTGCGGGGCACCAACCGGCCGATGTCGTGCAACCGAGGTCATGGCCGCCACCGTAAGAACGGGGTGTGACAGACACCTGCAGCCAGTCGACGTCGACAGCTGAGCAGCCGGTTTCGTGCGGCGGGGGTGATGGCCGCCACCGCGGACGCCGAGCATGACCCACGGCGGCCACCAGCGGGACTGCGCCGGGCGGCAGCTGATCGGCTTCTGACGGCGGAGATCATGACGGTCAACGTAAACAGGGGGTGTTACAAGTGTTCGTTGCACCAGCCGCGCCGACGACGTAAAGGCAATGATTGGCGAGATCACCGCAGAGCGCTCATGCACTGGCAGCCGATGGCCGAAGGGCAGCACGGCTCAATATCGGGCAGCCCTGACGCCGCCGTCGCCCTACCGTTCCCTCATGGCCGGAGCAACTCACATCAACCGCGGGCGGCGCGCCGAGGCTCGCCGCCCGACCGACGACGACAAGTTCCCAGAACGTCTCGCTGCCTCCATGCAGCGCCACCGCCGCATCCTCGACCGCCTCGCCGGCGAGGCCGAGTGAGCCGCCTGCCATGACCGCCCGCTGCGTCGTGCTGCCCAAAGGCATCAACGTGGGCGGGCACAACCGGGTGCCCATGACCGAGCTGCGCCCCAAGCTGGCCGAGGCCGGCTACACCGATCCCGTCACGATCCTCCAGAGCGGCAACATCATCGTCACCGCCGACCAACCCGACCAGCCCGACGATGCCACTGGCCCCGCTGCAGTGGCCGCCGCCGTGGCAGCATCCGTCCGGCAGCTGCTGGCCGACGAATTCGACGTCCACGTGGCCTGCGTGGCCCGCACCGCCGCCGAGATCGAGGCCGTCCTCGGGCGCAATCCCCTCCGCCACCTCGCCGATGACGGGTCGCGCTACCTCGTCAACTTCCTGTCGGACGAACCGAGCCCCGAGGCCGTGCGCGACCTCACCGAGGCCGACCACACCCCCGAAATCCTCCACATCGAAGGCTCAGAGGCGTACGTCTGGGCGCCCGACGGCATCAAGGCGCTCCGCCTGACATACGCGCATCTCGAACGCCACTTCGGCGTGACCGCCACGGCCCGCAACTGGAACACGCTCGAACGCATCGCAGCCAAGCTCTAGCCCGCCAGCTCGACCTAGCTCGGCCCGTCCGATGCTGCCGAGGCGCGTCACCGGCCAAGGCACCGGGTTCAGCCTCGCAGCACTGTGCAGCAGCCCCGCCCCGCAACGTTGCCAGTCCGCCGCGGACAGCCAGAATGTCGGCCGTGACGTTGCTGGAGGTCGCATCGCTGACCAAGCGATACGGCTCGATCACCGCCGTCGACGATCTGTCGTTCTCTGTGGCCCCCGGCGAAACGCTCGGGCTGCTGGGCCCCAACGGCGCCGGCAAGACGACCACGATGGGCTGCATCGTCGGCCTGCTGGAACCCGACGGCGGCCACATCGCCGTCGACGGGTTGGCACCGAAGTCCAAAACGGTCAGCGCCATGGTCGGGTATGCAGCCCAGCGAACGGCGCTGTACCTGTCGCTGCGCGTGTCAGAGAACCTGGCCTACTTCGGCGGCCTGTACGGGCTGCGGGGCCGGCGCTCTTGGAGGCGGTGGCGAAGATCGTCGACCTGTTCGACCTCGCCTCGCTGACCGGCCGCCGGGTGAACGACCTCAGCGTGGGGCAGGCGAAGCTCGTGCACCTGGCGTCGGCCGTGATCCATGAGCCCACGCTGCTGCTGGTCGACGAGCCGACGGCGGGCCTCGACGTGTCGGCGCGACGCCGGGTGATCGACGCCATCCGCCGCCTCGCGGCCGGGGGCACCGCGGTCATCTTCAGCACCCACTACCTCGAGGAAGCCGACGAGGCGTGCGACTCGCTGGTGATCATCGACCACGGCCGGCGGGTCGCGGCCGGTCCGCTCCGGGATCTGCTCGCCGCCAACCCCGACCAAGCCACGGTCATCCGGCTCGGCAACGGCGAGACGGTGTCATTCGACGACCGTGACCTCATGGCGGCGATCAACTCCGTCGATCAGGACCAGATCGCCGAAGTGGTGGTGGAGCGGCCGTCGGTCCGAAGGCTGTACGAGCGGGTCATCGACAGCAGCGCAAACGGCGGGGGCGTCAGCATCAACACGGGCCACACCGGCACCGGCACCGACGCCGATACCGGCGACGGAAGCAGCAGCGCAGATGGCTAGCACCCTCCTCGTCGCCCGCAACGAGCTGCGCCTGCTGCAGCGCGACCCGTTCCCGCTGTTCGTGCTGATCGGCATGCCGGGCGTGCTGCTGTTCTTCGTGACCGACGCGCTCATCGGCGGACCGGCTCACTCGGTGCCCGCCCTCGCTTCGCTGTTCGCCCTCATGGGCACCGGGTCGATGGGGTTCTCGTTCTTCCGGGAGCACGGCTGGGGCACCTGGGACCGGCTGCGCGTCGCCCCGGTCCGCACGATCGAGCTCGTCGCCGGCAAGGCCATCCCGATGCTGGCCGTGACCGCCGCCCAGCAGCTCATCATGGTGGCCATCGGCATCGCCGTGTTCAGCCTCGATGTGCCCGGCGGTGTGGCCCAGCTCGTCATCACGGCGCTGGTGTGCGCGGCGATGTACGTCGCCCTGGCGATCGCATTGACGTCGCTGTGCCGGACCATGTCGCAGCTCAACGCCGCCTCGATGCTCGGCACCATGGCGATCGCCGGCGCCGGCGGGGCCATCGCCAAGATCGCAGCGCTGCCGGGCTGGGTGCAGGCCATCGCCCCGGCCAGCCCCGTGTACTGGGTGATCGACGCCTACCGCAGCGTGCTCAACGGCGAGCAGGGATTCGGCCGCGCCATCGCCATGCTGGTCGGGTTCGCAGCGCTCTTCACCGCCATCACCCTGTGGCAATTCCGAGCCCACAAGCCGAAAGAGGGCCTCGCCGGGTGACCGATTCCGCCTCAGCGGCCTCAGCGGCGCAGTGAGCTGGACAGGCCGAGCGCCAGTCGGAGACCGTCGTCGATGCGCTCCATGGTGGCCGGGCCCACGGCGCCGACCGCTTCGGACAGTTCTGCCTTGTCGATGGTGACCCCTTGGGACACGTTGGCCACCGAGTCGTGGGGCAGACCCGCTTCGGCGGCGGGCAGGCTGACGTTGCCGGGCGCCTCGAGCAGCTGCAGATTGCTTGTCACCACCACCCCGACAACCGTCGCTATGCGGCTGCGGTTGAAGCTGTCATCGGAGACCACCACCAGCGGGTGCCGATAGCCCGGTTCCGAACCGGCCGGCTCGCCGAAGTCGACCCAGCAGACATCGCCCCGCTGGATCACCGGCGGCCTGACAGCGCCCGAGCCTGCGCCTCACGAAGGCCGGCCCCGAGATCGGAGCGCTCGGCCTCGTACACGGCATTGAGCTTGGCCGTGACCTCCTGCCGCCCAGCCTCGGCCAGCAGACGCCGCAGCGCCTCCGCATACAGGCTCGAGCGCGAGCAGCGCTCACGCGCCGCCAATTCCTCCCCTGCCCGAAACACATCGTCCGGAATCGAAACGGCGATCTTCATGCCCGCAGTATAACCAAGTCATACCACCGCTCATCTCGCGGGCGAAGGCAGCTGTCGACGGGTCGAAGCAGATCGGCGCAGCAGACGCCCTGAAGCTGTTCAGTCCTGACCGAGGTTGATCGGCACCAGAGGTCGGCTGACGACGGTTGCGTGGAAGCTGTCTGTGCCTTCGGCGATCCAGTCGGCCGGGCGAATGGCGTCCTCGACCGGACGGCCGAGTCGTTCCTCGGCGACGGAGAGCGCTGCGTAGAGCCGGTCGCGGTCAGGCGCGCCGAGCACGAGGACGTCGATATCGGCGACAGGACGTTTCGCTCCCTCCCCCGACCAGCGAGCTGCCCACGAGCCAAAGATGTACGCGGCCTCAATGCCGTCGATGTCCTCAAGAACCTCAGCGAGCACTTGCGGCGGACCGAACGCCTTGACCCGCACATCGTCGATTCGCTGGGCTCGCTCGGGATCGCGCCGCGCTTGGTCTCGCAGTTCGCTGAACTTCTTGGTGCTCGGCATCAGCAGAATCCTCCTGTTCGCTGCGCTCCCGGGAGACGTCACGGCTTGACTCAAGGTTTGAATTCTCGCCCTGCGCGATCGGCAACAAACTAGTCTGTCTAGTGTGGTTGACACGTGACGGGAGACGAGCTATTGCGCACGTTGCGCCGTCTTGGTTGCGAAGTGCTGCGACAGCGAGGCTCACACGTGCGACTGCGCTGTGGCGAATGCTTGGCAACCGTGCCGGTACATGCAGGGCGCGACATTGCAGTGGGCACCCTGCGCTCCATCGAGCGCCAGCTTGAACGGTGCCTCGGGAAAGGATGGTTGAGGCGATGACCAGCTATACGGTGACCTACCGGCGAGACCCAGGCGACGATGCCTGGCTCGTGGACATCGAGACCATGACCGACGTCCACACCTTCGGCCGGAACCTCGATGAAGCGGCGACGAACGCCCGCGAGGCCATCGCCGTCACGGCCGATGTGCCCGAATCCGCTGTGGAACTCGACGAGCGCATCTGCGTCGCTGATGTCGATGTCGACGAACTCGCACGCTTGCGCGACCAGGCGCTGGAGGCGCACGAGATCTACCTGGCCCGCCAGCGCGCCGCCGCGCTAAGGCTCACCGAGGCCGGCGTCTCACGGCGGGATGCGGCCCGACTCCTCGGCGTATCGCACCAGCGGGTCCAGCAGCTCGTCGCCGGCTGACGTGAGTGGCACGAACCCCCGCGGCGTCGCTCGCCGGCGGACGCATCCGACAGCTCCCCACCCGGAGGCCGAGGAGCAGCCGCAGGAGCTGCGAGCGGTTATCGATCTCGCCCGCACGGTCATCAGTGATGACGCCGTCAGGCCGTGGATGCGATCTCCCAACCCGGACCTCGGCGACCGAACACCGCTCGACGTCGTCGCCGCTGGTGAGTACCAACGCGTGTTCGATCTACTGCACGCGCTGGCGGAGGGCGTCACGTCCTAACGAGGACGCTAAACAGCCCCGGCCGAAGCCGGGGCCGTCGGACCGGGGTAACGAGCCCCGGTGGGGTGCGCTCATCGTACCGGAGGCATCGGTGGCTGAAGCCATGGGGAGCCGGCCGACTCAGGCGACCTGGACCGCGTTGTGGAGTCGGCTCGGTGGTTCTGCCGGGAACGACAGCACCAGGTGCCGATTGAGTCCGGACGCAACGCGCGCAAGGGTGTCGATCCGGTTGCGTGCTCCCCCGCCTTCCTCGAGGCGCGAGATCACCGACTGCGTCGTGCCCATGCGCTCTGCCAGCTCGCGCTGGCTCAGTCCCGCCTGAACGCGCAGATCATGGATGAGCTGACCCAACGCAAGATCCTGCTCGACGACAGCGCGCGTCGACGGGGAAGGCCCGCCGCGGCCAGCCTTGACATCCTCCCAGCGGGATCGATTAGCCACAGCTCGACTCCATCACGGATCGCTGCGTGCGCAGTCCGCCGCAGCACGACGCGCTCGAGCGATCTCGATGCGCTCGTTGCCCCGCTGCTTGCGAAACGTCGTCAGGAGTACCACGCGACCGTCGGTTGTGAATCGATACGTGATACGTCGGGATGTCGGACCGAGTGTGAAGCGAAGCTCGAACAGGCCGCCGCCGAGACTTCGCGACAGCGGCATCCGGGCCATGGCGCCCAAGTCGGCCAGCCGGTCGATGATCACGACGACGCGGTGCCAGTCGGATTCGCTGAGCTGATTGAGCCACCCCACTACCTCGTCGTGGATCTCGACATCTGCCACGCACAGGATAATCGCACTATTGCGATAATGCCACCAAAGCAGTTTTGGCGATGCGCGAACTCAAATCGTCGCGTCGAAGCAGCTGCCGCATGTCGCCTGGTACGCAACTACGGCCGCCCGAAGGCGACCGTAGGACGTGGCGTTCGGCCGGGGGCCTAAGCGCCGTTGAAGAAGTACACGGGCACTTTACGGCCCGATCCGAGCCCCAGCCAAATCGGTTCGAGTCTCTGCCTGAGCAGGCCCTCACAAGCCGAGCCGACGTTCGATGGCCTGCCAGCGTGTGCGGGCTGCCACGTGATGCTCGTCGTCGATCTGCTCGCAGACCGCACGCGGCCGGACGGCTTCGGACTCAACCAGGCCTACGACAGCAGCCTCGACATCGTCCCAGCTGACCTCGACGTATCGAGTGCCGTCGCGCATCAGCTCGATCACGGCGACTTCAAGCGGCTCCAGCTCCCGGAACCGACGCTCGACAGACCTCGCCGCAAACACCACTCCTCGGGGAGGCCGATGAGCACGGCCGGCGACCGCCACCGCCTCCACAGAGGGAACCTGCGTCGTCAAGCCCAGTGCTGTTGCAGCCGAGAAGCCAGCTGGGCCGGCCCCGGCGCCCGCTGCTGCCATCCCGACCGCGAGTGGCGCCGGAGGCACCATCCCAGCCCGTGTCTGGGGCCCCTTCCAGTACAGGCCCTTGTGGGCGCGCATCAGCTCATTCCGGCCTGCCAGCCGCGCCAGCTCGCAATCGACTGCGTGACCTGGTGTCGGCAGGTCGCTTCGCGATAGAAACGACCGCACCGGCAGGCGCTCGACATGCTCACGGACCGTCTTAGCAACGCTCATGAGAAGAAATCGTATCGATAAATTCTCAAACTTGCGAAGCGAATCAATTGGCGCCGAATCGGATCTTCGTTCCGCCCTGAAGCATCGCCGTCGCCCTAGCTCGCCGCGCTCAGCGGCAGCTCGTCCCACAGCTTGCCCTCGAGTTCGCGGCCGCCGGCCTTGGGCGTGCGGCCTCCCCACTGCTTGAAGAAGAACGCCACGCCGGCCGAGACGCAGGCGTCGCGCAGCTCGGTGACCCAGTCCAGCTCCATGGGCCGGGCGCCGGCACCGGACTCGCCGCCGGCGATCACCCAATCGATGCCCGCAAGATCGAGCTCGCCGAGCGGGCCGAGCAGCGGCTCGGCGCTGACGAAGCTCACCGCTGCGGGAAGCTGGCGCAGGTGGTCGATGCGGAACCCGTACCGGCGAGTCTCGACGCTCACGCCCATCGGTAGGTTCGGCGGCCAGTCGAGCTCAGGTGCGATCCGGCTCAGCCGCTGCGCTCGCTTGGTGAGCACCTGGTAGGTGTGCTGGGGCGTCTCGCGGATCACCTCGAAGACCTGCGCGATGAACCCCGGCGGCACATCGTCGTGAAAGAGATCGCTCATCGAGTCCACGAACACGAGGCGGGGTGCGCTCCAGCGTCGAGGCACATCGAGCGACGACCGATGCAAGGTGAGCCTGTCTCAGAACAACGACTCCGGAGCGAGGTGAAGCATCCGGACCGCATTGGCGCCCGCAGGTGTCCTCCACTCAACCCTGCGTTCTTCGCGGAGCGAGTTCACGGCATCCGCGACTTGCGGTTCTCTGAAGATTGTCTCAAGGAGGGCATGACTACGGAGCTCGGCCATGCTGTGCCCCCGCTCCTTCAGCAGACGCAGGATGCTCTCCTTCAGCGGCGTCAGGTCCGGCTCGAGAATGTCAAGCGACAGTTGATTGGGGTCACGGGGATCTCGGAATCGCTGGCCGGCGATGTAGTCGACTTCCCACATTGCGTCCTTGAACTTTCCCACTGCGACGTGATGGGTAGTGCCGAAGAAGAGCCGCAAGGAATGTCCGCCTTCGTCCACGAGATCGAATGTGAGCACGTAGGCGAATCCGGCCTCGCGCAGCCCCTGCCTGTACAGATCGAGAATGTGCGGCGATTTGTTCGCAGTCAGCTGCTGACCAACGCCGCGCCAGTCGCTGTGTCCGAACACCCGCTCGCCAGCTCTCTGTGGACCGTCTGGGAATCGAATGAAGAACTGGTCCTCAAACGTAACGAGCACCTCGGACGACGAATGCTGGGCGATGCGCTGAACGATCTCATAGTCAGCATCGACTCCCCAACCGTCGAGATTTGCGAAGACCGGACCTGTCCATCCGCCGACCTCGTCGATTGCTCGTTCGTAGAGGTCGGTGCAAGCGCCGTGGTGGACACGAGTCACCACATTGCGTGGCCTGATTGATTGCGGGAATCGAGCCTCCAAGAGGTTCTCAAGGTGCTGAGCGCGACGGCGGTCCTGCTCGATGAACACGAGACGAATTGGCGTTCCTCCGCCGGCCACATCACTTCGCAGCGACTGCGCCATGGCAATCGCCGGCGAGCTGACCTGAGAATTCGTGTACTCCCCTGGTCCCGCAAAGCCGTCGAAGAAGGTGATCCCTACATCCCGGAACTGCTTGGCCATGATCGGGAACCACGCATCTAGGTAGCGGCGCAGCAGCTTGTGTTTCGCATCCGTGTGGGGGTCGCGCTCCCAGAGAACCTCGGTTGGAACCGCCACTGAGCTAGCTCGCCGCTTTCAGCGGCAGCTCGTCCCACAGCTCACCCTCGAGTTCCCGACCGCCGGCCTTGGGCGTTCTGCCTCCCCATTGCTTGAAGAAGAACGCCACGCCTGCCGAAGTGCAGGTGTCGCGCAGCTCGGTCACCCAGTCCAACTCCATCGGCCGAGCGTTGGCACCGGACTCGCCGCCTGCGATCAGCCAGTGGATGCCTTCAAGATCGAGCTCGCCCAGCGGCCCGAGCAACGGCTCGGCGCTTACAAACCGCACCGCTGCAGGGACCTCGCGAAGATGGTTGATACGGAAGGCGTAGCGGCGCGTTTCCACGCTCACGCCCATCCAGAGGTTTGACGGCCAATCGAATTCACCTGCCACTCGGCTCAGCCGCCGCGACCGCTTGGTGAGCAACTGGTACGTGTGCTGGGGCGTTTCCCGGATCACCTCGAAGACCTGCCCGACGAACTCCAAGGGAACGTCGTCGTGGAAGAGGTCGCTCATCGAATTCACGAACACGAGCCGGGGCGCGCCCCAGCGCTTTGGCACGTCGAGCGACGAAGGATGAATGGTGAGCTTGAAGCCTGGCCCGCTTGTTCGCGGGTCGCCGTCGTTCTGGTACTTCGGCGAGCCCATCGCCTTGAGCCGCTTCGACAACGTGAGGGCGTAGCAGTTGTCGCAACCCGGAGACGTGCGGTCGCAACCCGTGGTCGGATTCCACGTCGCTTCGGTCCACTCGATTGCTGACTTATCGGCCACGCCTCAACCGTAGGGGCAAGGTGTGACAGCCGCGAAGTCGAATTCGCGTGTCAACGAGATCGACGTGGCACGAAGTCGGCTAGCTGCCATGGGCCGACTCAGCCGTCTCGCTTCCAGATTGCGCAGATGTGCTCGGCCAGCCAGTCGCTTCGTTCAACGATCGTGTCGTCGTTCCACGTATCGAACCACCGGTAGCCGTCCGGAACGGCACCCTCGATGGAGAGCGTCTTGTTGAGGTGGAGCTTGGAGTGCTTCGCGAGTTCGTCCCGCTTCGTGGTCCACGCCGAGTTGGACATGGCGGGGTTGAGCTTGTCGTTGGCCAACGTCAGATTCCCCAGCGTGTGCAGGCGAGTCCATCGTTCATCGCGAGTCAGCTCGGAACCCTGAAGCGGCCAGTCTTCTTCGGTCCAGCCAACTGGCAACAAGTGCTCGATCGTCAGATTCTTCGGGCACAGCGATTCGGACTTGTCATCTGACAAGCTCAGGCGGTCTTCGATCGCCTCCAAGACCATCCTGAGCCGGGCGCGGCTCAGTTGCAGGTACAGCGGCCGGCTGCGGACCGACTCACGGACATCTCCATCCGTTGGCCACGCTGTGTTCTGCGCCTCGGCCTGGCTGAGCACCGCGCTGATCGTCGCCGGCACACCGTCGCCGGACTGCTCCTTGACGTTGCGCAGCAACGGGTGCAGGAAGTTCTGGTAGCCGCGCGTCGTGCGACCGCAGATCATCCGCCGCATGAACCAGCTCTCCAGCAACTCCAACGAATGCACCCGGTCGTGGTCACTGATCTGGGCATCGTCGCTGAACAGCCAGAGAAGCAACGGTGTCATCACCCGCAGCTGCGACACGTCCCACCGGTAGAAGAAATCCGCCAGCCGCGGGCCCTCGAACGAGCCGTCCTCCAAGCTCTCAAAAACGCCCGAGAACCTGGACAGGTTGTCGGCGACGTCTTGTACCGAGAGCTGCTCGTCAGACACGAACTTCCGGTACTCGTCGAACAACCGCTGGGTGCTGACTTCCTTCGCAAGGTTCATGGAAAGCCAGTAGAAGAGGAAGGCGTCGAGCCGCGGCCAGCGGACACGACCCAAGATCATCTCTTCGCGCCACCAGTCAGCTTCCAAGTGCTGCCAGTGGTCCCGATGGATCCGTTCGACATCGAGTTGTTGCACCTGCGCCTCGAGGAGCATGTGGTTCTTGACCAGGTCAGAGGCGAGGAGCGGGGTGCCCCGAGCGTTCAGGGTCTCGAAGATTGCTTGCGCGTTGTCGTCGTCCTCGAGGTCGATGACGACGAGATGGACACCGAGACTGATGGCTGCCACGAGCGCCGCAAATCGTTCGTCGACGGTGTGATCCGGGTCGGGTTCCAGGGCCCAGTACCGGGCCTGTGACTTGAAGAACGCGTGCGCCTTCGCAATCGCCTTCTCGACGAGATCCTCGGGCACCGTCGTCTCGTCAGTCATCGCGTGGCGGAAGACCGGTTGATCGGCGTTGGTAGGCCAGATCTTGAACCGGTCATCATCCGTGAAGAGTTCGGTGTCATTGAGTACCAGCTTTTGAAGTTTCCGGCTCTCGAGCGCGGGCCCTCCTTGTTCCCGGATTACCTCCTCGACAGCATCCGCTAGCAGCTGCAGCGTTGTGAGTCGCTGCTGCCCGTCGATCACGTCGCGCGTCTCAAGCGTGCCAACGGGGCTGTGCTGCTGGCGCACTACCACTGCCCCTAGGAAATGGTGGGAGATGTGCGTACTGTCATCGAGATAGTGCTCCGCGAGTGATATCACGTCCTCCCACAACGGCACCCACTGGCGGTCGCGATCCCAGACGTAGGGCCGTTGGTACAGCGGCACTCGAAACTGCACATCAAGCGCAAAGATCTTCTGTAGTGGAAGGATGCTCACATCCATTCGCACACCTCATCAATTGGTGACCGATGCTGCACCTATAGGCGCGGCGAGATGCTAGTTCTTGAGACGCGTGCCCTTGCCTGCCAAGGTCGAAGGCCCGGTTCTCGAACTCGGCCGAACGCTCGCCGCCGCGAGCAAATTTCATTATTGTGGCTCTACGTATCTGAGCTGGGACGTCGGGTTCGGATTCGTGTGACGGGTTGAGTTTGGCATGGTTGTCGGGCTGCGGCGAGGAGGATGCGGTGCCGGTAGTTGGCGAAGTTCCGGGATCCGCGGCCTGAGCGTTTGATGT
>JAJDVQ010000089.1 GCA_022826045.1 Acidimicrobiia bacterium
CCACCTGGGCCACCACCTGACCAACCCCACCACCGACCCATCCCGACCCCACACCCGCCGACCACCAACAACCCCACCAGCCATGCCCACACCCACCGACCAGCACCTCCCGACCCGACTTGCTCAGCGGTCTCCTAGGGTCACATCAGGACGACTGGCGCGAGGAGGCCGCCATGGCCAAGCCCATCAAGATGGCTCACGCGGTGTTCCGCACCGATGACATCAAGCGGGTTCAGGACTGGTGGTGCACCGTCCTCGAGGCCAAGGTCGTCCACGACGGCGGCTTCATCTCGTTCATCTCATTCGACGACGAGCATCACCGCCTCGCGTTCGTCCAGCGAGGCAAGCCCGGCGACTTCGACGCCCGCAAGGGGAATCTCGACCACATCGCCTACTCCATGGGCAGCTTCGGCGAGCTCATGGACCTGTATGCGCGGCTGAAGGACGAGGACATCCTGCCGGTGCGCAGCATCAACCATGGGCCGACGACGTCGCTGTACTACGCCGACCCCGACGGCAACGGCGTGGAGTTCCAGATCGAGAACTACGCCACGATGGAAGAGTGCGTCGAGTTCATCCAGGGTCCGACCTTCGCCGAGAACCCGATCGGCATCCTGTTCGACCCCGATCTGCTGCTCGAGCGATTCCGCCGCGGCGACCCGCTGGCCGAGCTGGTCCGACAGGGTTCTGCGCCGGTTTCCGCCAGCTGAATCAGAGCCGAATCCGACCCAGGACATGTGAGCCCAGGACATGTGAGCATGGGGCGTCGCGGGCATGACGACGCGTCATTCCCGTATCGTGAGATCGAGCCTCGCAGCCGCTTGGGCTGCCCAGCCCTCGGAGGCATCTGGTGAGTGCAACGGTCCATCGCAACGTCTACATGACCGACGAGCTGCAGGCGATCCATGACCAGACGGTCGCCTTCGTCGCCAATGAGGTCACACCAGTCGGCGATGCCTGGGAAGAAGACGGCCAGGTGCCCCGCGAGATCTACAAGCGCATGGGCGAACTGGAGATGTTCTCGCTGCGGGTGCCCGAGCGGTGGGGCGGGCTCGGCCTCGGCCCTCTTGCCTCAGCGACGTTCGCCGAAGCGCTCGGCACCTCCACCTACGCAGGCTTCGAGGCGAACATCCTGGTGCACACCGACATGGCCTTGCCGCACCTGCTCAATGCAGGCACTGATGAACAGCTCGAGCGCTGGCTGCCGTCGATCCAGTCCGGGGACACCATGATGTGCATCGGCGTCACCGAGCCTGACGCAGGATCCGATGTGGCGGGATTGCGCACGACCGCGGTGCCCGACGGCGACGGGTGGCGTCTCAACGGCACCAAGACGTTCATCACCGGTGCCGTGTACGGCGACGTCGTCGCACTGGCAGCGCGCACGAACCCCGATGACCGCTACGGGATCTCCATGTTCCTGGTGCCGACCAGCGCGGACGGGTTCGAGGTGTCCAACAAGCTCGACAAGCACGGCTGGCGCTGCTCGGACACCGCCGAGCTCGTGCTGCACGACGTGTGGCTGAGCAGCGATCACCTGCTCGGCGAGGTGCACCGGGGCTTCTACGCCGCCATGCAGAACTTCCAGAATGAGCGGATGGTCATCGTGGGGATGGGCATCGGCGCGGCGCAGGTCGCTATCGATCTGACCAACGCGTACACCCAGCAGCGCAAGGCCTTCGGCGGTTCGCTCTACGACTTGGGGGCCATCCGCCAGCGCATGGCAATGAATCAGGCCAAGGTCGACGCAGCGCGCGCCTCGATGTACCACGCCGCATGGCTCAAGGAGCAGGGCATCGACGCGACGAAAGAGATGTCCGGCGTCAAGGCGTTCGGCGCCGAGGTCGTGAACCAGGTCATGTACGACTGCATGCAGTTCCACGGCGGTATCGGCTACATGCGCGAATCGACGATTGAGCGGATGTGCCGCGACGCACGCATCCTGCCCATCGGCGGCGGCGCCACCGAGGTCATGCTCGAAGAGGTCGCGAAGCGCAGCTACGTCGACGGCTAGCGGGATTCGAGCAAGTCCCGTACCGAGCCGGCGAACCGTGCTGCCGGGGCGCCGTCGAAGGCCCGGTGGTCCCAGGTCAGTGACAGGGTCAGGACGGGCCGAGGCTGAGGCGCGGCATCTGCCCACACGGTTTCGTTGCGGATGCGACCCACGCCCAAGATCGCCGTGTTGGGCGAGTTGATGATCGGGGTGAAGGCATCGACGCCGAACATGCCCAGGGCAGAACCGGTAGGTCTTGGCCTCGATGAACGAGGGTCCTTCGCCCCGGCGGGCTCGGCTCACGGCCTCGTGGGCCGCTTCCCACACCGCCACCACGTCCATGCCGTCGACGATCGCCCCGGGCATGCCGTAGTCGGCGGCACGGTCCACCACATCGGTGATGGCCATGGTGCGGTCACGCGGGGTGAATTCGCCGTACTCGTTGTTCTCGCACACGAACAGCACCGGCAGCGACAGCGCAGCCGCCATGTTCGCGGCCTCATGGAAGGCGCCGATGTTCGAGGCGCCGTCGCC
Source organism: Acidimicrobiia bacterium (assembly GCA_022826045.1). Classification (GTDB taxonomy): domain Bacteria; phylum Actinomycetota; class Acidimicrobiia; order Acidimicrobiales; family Poriferisodalaceae; genus Poriferisodalis. Next base: position 2,528 of record JAJDVQ010000089.1, read on the forward strand.
GAAGAACACCACCGAGACCCGGTCGCTGCCCCGGTACTTGTTCGCGAAGCCGGCGCCTACGGCGATCGGCACGCCGCCGCCCACGATGCCGTTCGCACCGAGCATGCCCAGGTCGAGATCGCAGATATGCATGGAGCCGCCCTTGCCCCCGCAGTAGCCGGTGGCCTTGCCCATCAGCTCGGCCATCATCCCGCCGTAGTCGCCTCCCTTGGCCACGAGGTGCCCGTGTCCCCGGTGGGTCGAGCTGATCTGGTCGTCATCGTCGAGGTTGGCGCACACCCCGGCGGCCACGGCCTCCTCCCCCACGTAGAGGTGCAGGAACCCGGGCAGCCGGTTCTGCTCCGCGAGCCGGCCGGCGGCTTCCTCGAAGTGGCGGATCCGCACTATGCGCCGGTGCAGATCCAGCAGTGTCTCTGGAGTCGGATCCATGCGAACACACTCGTGGCACGGCTCCAGCGCGCCTCACCCTAGTTCTGGGCCTGTGCGCCGATCACGGTTGCGCTCGGCGGTTCTCGCGCCACGGCGAGGTCAGCGATTCCGTCGCTGTCACAAGCGACGCGTAGTGTGGCCCGGTGGCTCCCGAACCAGATGCACCTCCGACCTCTGAACCCCGTTCGATTCATCCCAGCGGCCCCGATCCCGGCATCGGGCGCGGCGGCCTGCGCTCGGCAGCCTGGTTCGACATCGAGGGCGACCCGCTCATGTCGGCGCTGTACCTCGAGCGCTACGCCAACTACGGCCTGACACGCGAAGAGCTCCAGGCGGGCAAGCCGATCATCGGCATCGCCCAGACCGGGTCGGACCTGTCGCCGTGCAACCGGCACCATCTCGAGCTGGCCAAGCGGGTGCGCGAGGGCATCCGCGAGGCGGGAGGCATCGCGTTCGAGTTCGGCGTGCATCCCATCCAGGAGACCGGCAAACGACCGACGGCGGCGTTGGATCGCAACTTGGCATATCTCGGCCTCGTCGAAGTGCTGCAGGGGTATCCGCTCGACGGCGTGGTGCTCACGATCGGCTGCGACAAGACCACGCCTGCGTGCCTGATGGCGGCCGCAACGGTGAACCTGCCGGCCATCGCACTGTCGGTCGGGCCGATGCTGAACGGCTGGCATGAAGGCCGCCGCACCGGCTCGGGCACGGTCGTGTGGAAGGCGCGGGAGCTCTACGCGGCCGGCGAGATCGACGACACCGGGTTCATCGATCTGGTGGCGTCCTCGGCGCCGTCGGTCGGCTACTGCTCCACGATGGGCACCGCCACCACCATGAACTCGCTCGCCGAGACGCTGGGCATGCAGCTGCCGGGCTCCGCGGCGATCCCTGCCCCGTACCGCGAGCGGGCGCAGATGGCGTACCGGACTGGCCTGCGCATCGTCGAGATGGTGCGCGAAGACCTTCGACCGGCGGACATCATGACTCGCGAGGCCTTCGAGAACGCCATCGTGGTCAACTCCGCGATCGGCGGGTCCACCAACGCCCCGATCCACCTCAATGCGATCGCCGCTCACCTCGGCGTGCCGCTCGACAACGACGACTGGCAGAAACACGGCTTCGCAGTGCCGCTGCTGGTGAATCTCATGCCTGCCGGGGAGTACCTCGGCGAGGACTATCACCACGCCGGCGGCGTGCCCGCGGTGGTCGGCGAGCTGATGCGTGCCGGGCTGCTGCCTCACCCCGAGGCGCTGACCGCCAACGGCCGCAGCATCGGCGAGAACTGCGCCGACGCCGCAATCATGGACACCGACGTGATCCGTACTGCCGACGAACCGCTCTTGGCCGACGCAGGCTTCATCAACCTGTCGGGCAATCTCTTCGACAGCGCCATCATGAAGACCAGCGTCATCTCCGACGAGTTCCGCCAGCGCTACCTGTCCGATCCCGACGATCCCGACGCCTTCGAGGGCCGCGCCATCGTCTTCGACGGGCCGGAGGACTACCGGGCCAACATCGACAATCCCGAACTCGGCATCGACGAGCACTGCATGCTGTTCGTGCGCGGGACCGGCCCGGTGGGCTACCCCGGCGGCGCCGAGGTGGTCAACATGCAGCCGCCTGCGGCACTGCTGGTGCGCGGCGTCCACTCGCTGCCGTGCATCGGCGACGGTCGCCAGTCCGGCACGTCAGGCTCGCCGTCGATCCTGAACGCAGCGCCCGAAGCCGCCGTCGGCGGCGGTCTGGCGCTGCTGCGCACTGGCGACCGCGTCCGGATCGACTTGCGGCGCGGCAGCGCCGACATGCTGGTGGATGACGACGAGCTGGCACGGCGCCGCGCCGAGTTGGACGATGCCGGCGGCTACCCGTTGCCGCCGTCGCACACCCCGTGGCAGGAGATCCAACGAGGGATCGTCAGCCAGTTCGACGAGGGCATGGTGCTGCGCCCGGCAGTGAAGTACCGGGACACCTCGCGCACTCACGGCACGCCGCGCCACAACCACTAGACACGCACCGGTGGCAAAGAGGACGACCCCGCGATGATCTGGGCACTGCTGGCGCTGCTGACGGGATTGGTCCTGCTGGTGGTTGCCGGAGACCACTTCGTCGCCGGCGCATCGCTCCTGGCGACGGCACTGCGCATGCGGCCGGCAGTGATCGGCGCAGTGGTCCTGGGATTCGGGACCTCAGCCCCCGAGATGGTCGTGTCGGCGCTGGCCTCGATCAACGACAACCCGGCGCTGGGCGTGGGCAATATCGTGGGCTCGAACGTCGCGAACCTGAGTCTCGGCCTCGGTGTGGCGGCGCTGCTGATGCCGATCCCGTTCTCGCGCACTGCGCTGCGAAGGGATGTCCCGTGGTCGGTGGCGACCGCCGCCATCTTCGCGGTGCTCGTGATGGACGACTACCTCAGCCGGCTCGAAGGCGGGTTGCTGGCCGTGCTGATGGCGATCACGCTGGCCTGGCTCATCAGCACGTCGCGTGACGGCGAGCGGCTGCCCGATGCAGGTGGCGCTCCCGGCACGACGGCACGCGATGCCGGGGCCGCGTGGCGCAATCTGGCGCGGGCGGTCCTGGGCCTGTGCGGCGTGATCGTCGGTGCCCAGCTCGCCGTGGAAGGCGCCATCGCCCTTGCCCAGCACTGGAATCTGAGCGGCGGGTTCATCGGATTCTCGATCGTGGCACTCGGCACGTCCTTGCCGGAGGTGGCCACCGTCGTAGCGGCGGCTCGCAAGGGCCATACCGAGCTGATCGTGGGCAACCTGTTCGGCTCCAACGTCTTCAACAGCCTCGCCGTGGGCGGAGCCATGGGGCTCGTGGGCGCCGGCGCCATTGACGATCCCTCGCTGACCGGCCTGGGCATCGGAGCGATGATGGCCGTGGTCGTCTTGGCCTACCTGGGCGCCCTGGTGGGCAAGCGCGCCGGTCGCATCGACGGCGTCGTGCTGCTGGGCATCTACGTCGCCACCATGATCCTGCTCGGCACCGGCTAGGACTCGTTCCGCCGATCGTCGCTGCTGGCTGTCGTGCGCAGCGTGCCGCCTGCTCAAGACGCTGACTGCTCGTAACCGGGGCTGGTCTGGAACGAGCGGTGGCTACTCGTACCAGCCGGCGCCGAACAGTACGTCGCCGCGGCGCACCAACCACGAGTGCTTCAGTGCGTCGGCGCCAGTCTCCGGGTGGGCGAACACGTAGTTCACCCAATCGCCGCCGCTGCCCTCGGTCACCGCGGCAAATGCCTCGCCGTAGTCGTAGCCCGTGGGGTCAATGCGGTCACGGGTAGTGCCCACGAAGTCGGGACGTGTCGGGTGGGCAACCGTATACAGGTCGCCGTCCCGGTCTTCAAGCACAAAGACATACCACGGGCCGTCGGCGCGGTCGGGGTCGTTGTAGTGCTCGATCGTGGCGTCGAAACCGTGCTCGTCGAAGTAGTCGACAGCGTCGCTGACCAACTGCTGTGTGTAATCCTGGATCTCTCGCTGTGGCGCCTCGCCCATGGTCGGCGCCGACCCAGAGCACCCGGCAATCACGACAACGGCAATCGCGCACAGCAATCCCGACCAGCGTCTCACGCTTCGCATGGACATCACGCTCCTGAGAAGATCCGGCAGCGTACTGCTGCGGGTCGGCCCGAGAAATGCCCGCTGCCAGATCCACAGGCAGCAATCCTCCCAATGCAAGCACCACGGTTCCCGCATGCAGACCGAACGGCGTCACGAATGAGCCCATGATGACCATGCCGAGCGCCGCCCCGAACAGCGCCACCGTCGCAGTCTTGGTGGTTCCGAGCCGGTCCGGGAGCTTGCGACCCAGGATTCTCAGAACCAGCACGAGCATCCCGTACAGGAAGAAGACCGTCCCGTAATCGCCGAGATCCTTCTCGGACGCCAGCTTCGGCAGGAAGCCCTGCAACGCCGGGAAGATGATGATTCCCATCGCCAGGATCACTCTGGGCCAGACGGCGTGCCGACAGAACAGCCGGCTCATGACGGTGGTCCCCTGGTCACCGGACACGGCGATGCTCGCTGGGCCCGGAGGCTCGTCGGCACCCCTCACCTCGAACTCCGTGGGCTGCGCGATGCTCGGCAGTTGACGGGCACCGATGGACGTCCCGCTGGAATCTCACGAGATTGCCTGACCGCTCGGTGCTGGACTTGTTGGAATGCCCCGATCAGCAAGCGCATCAGCAGGATCACGGCATAGGTGTCTGCCCACATGTGGTCATAGGTCGTGAGGGCGGTGAGCAGGCAGCCCGACACCACCAGGAACCGTCGACCCTTCTGGGCGCCGAGGATGCCGATGGTCGGCCGAGCGGCGGGTGCCGCTGTGAACGTCGTCTGCGACATGAGCCCTGGCCTCGTTGAAGCTGAGCCAGGAATTCGATGCGGGCGGATTCCGGTGTGCCATGCTAGGGGCGATGCCCGAGGCGCTGCGGGGAATTTCCAGTCGATGAATGCTGCGATGATCGCTGCAACCTCGGTCGTGCGCGGGGCGTGCCATCACGACTGTCCCGATACCTGCGCTTGGGAAGTCACGGTGCGCGACGGCGTGGCCGTGAACCTGCGCGGCGATCCCAGCCATCCCTTCACCGACGGGCAGCTCTGCCCCAAGGTGAACCCGTTCCTCGATCGGGTGTACCACCCGGATCGGCTGCTGCGGCCCCTGCGACGCGTCGGACCCAAGGGCGAGGGCCGGTTCGAGCCGGTCGACTGGGATGCCGCGATCGCCGAGATCGCCGACCGGATCGGCACCGCCGTCGCGCAGCATGGTGGCGAGACGGTGCTGCCGTACTCGCTCGACGGCACCCAAGGACTCGTGCAGAAGGGCGTGCTGGCCGATCGCTTCTTCGCAGCGCTGGGAGCCACGCAGCTGAACCGGCACATCTGCGGCGTGACCGCCTGGCACGGGGCTGCCGACGTGCTCGGCCTTCCCCTCGGGGCAGACCCCACCGAGATTGCGAGCGCCCGCACCATCGTGCTGTGGGGCACCAACACGCTGCTCACCAACCGCCACCTGTGGCCGTACGTGGAGCAGGCTCATGGCAACGGCGCCAGCGTCATCGTCGTCGACCCGGTCTCCACGATGACTGCTCAACGCTCCGACTGGCACATCCAGCCGCGCCCCGGCACCGATGTCGCGCTCGTGCTGGGCATCATCGGCGTGCTGGACCGGGACGGTCTCATCGACGAGGAGCGTGTGAGCGCCGCCGCCTCGGGTTGGCCCGAACTGCGTGCCGAAGCCAGAGCGCTCAGCCTCGACAGTGCGGCCTCGATCACCGGTCTCGCCGAAGCCGACATCATCTCGCTGGCTCATCGCATCTCACACCAGCAACCCGCTGTGCTGCGTGCGCTCATCGGCATGGAACATCGTGAGCACGGCCAGGACATTCACCGCGCCGTGGCTGCCTTGGCGGTTGTGTCGGGTTCGGAATACATGCGCTCCACGCAGGTGTACTTCGACACGGCATTTGCCGACATCGTGCCGCCGCCGCGGCCACAGCGGACCTTCAACATGTCAGCCCTCGGCGCGGCGCTCACAGCTGCCGCCCTGCAACCGCCGGTCACCGTGCTGCTGAACTACGGCTGCAACCCCGCTGCCATCACACCTGACCAGAACCGGGTGCTGGCGGGCCTCGGGCGCGACGACCTGTTCGCGGTGGTCATCGAGCAGTTCATGACCGACACCGCCCGCTATGCCGACATCGTGCTGCCCACCACCACCCAGATCGAGCATCTCGACCTGATGAACGCATGGGGCCATCTCTACGTGTCGCTGAACCTGCCGGCCATCGAGCCGCTCGGCGAGTGCCTGCCGAACACAGAGATCTTCCGGCGACTGGCCGACGCGCTGGCCCTCGACGCATCCGGCCTCGCCGACAGCGACGAACAGATGGCGAGGGACCTGCTCGCGAGCGGCCACCCCTGGCTCGACGGCATCACCTACGAGCGGCTCCAGCGCGACGGCTGGGCACGGCTCGCGGTGCCAGCGGGCTGGTCTGCGCTGGCCGACCGGGAGGTTCCTCTCCCGCCGTCAGGCGTAGATGCCGGGGCGCAATCCCGCTCGCTTGGGCCGATCCGGCTCGGCACGCTGCGCTACCGGCCCGCTGCCGAGTCGGCGGACGGGGACGCCGAACTCGTCGAGCGCTACCCACTGGCGCTGATGTCGCTCAAGCAGCACCAGCGCTTCCTCAACAGCCACTACGGCGGATTCGAGCACCACCTGCCCGACCCGCCCGAGCCCCGCCTCGACATCAGTGCCGCCGACGCCGAGGCGCGTGGCATCGCCGGAGGCGACCGGGTGCGCGTCTACAACGACCGCGGCGAGCTGTTCACCAGCGCCGCCATCTCCGACCGCCTGCAGCCCGGTCTGGTGACGATGCCCTTCGGGTGGTGGGCGGGCGACGCCGACGCACGCACGGTCAACGTGCTCACCAACGCAGCAGTCGGCGGCGACGATCCCGACGTCGGCTCGGCCGCGTTCCATGACACCCTCGTGGAAGTGGAGCCTGCCCCCGATGTGCAGCAGACAGCCAACGGCGCATCGTCGTAGCCTGCGATGGCGATGAACGTCGCTCAACTGCTCGAGCGCTTCCCTCACGACGACACCGTCGTGCTGATCGACCGCTCAGCCACACCGCCCGAGCGGGTCACCGCGTCTGCGCTGCGAGAACGAGCCCTGCGCTGCGGGGCGGGCCTCGCTGCCCGTGGCCTGGCGCCGTTCACCCGCGTCGGCCTGCTCGCCGCCAACTGTGGCCAGTACTACGACGTGATGTTCGGGACGCCCGCTGCGGGGCTGGTCTTCGTGCCGCTCAACACCCGGCTTCCCGCGGAGACGCAGGCATACATCCTCGACGACGCCGACGTGCGACTGGTCATCTCCGATGCCGAGCACGCACCGCTCGTACCACCCGACATGGCACACATCATCATCGGCACACCCGAATGGGACGCCCTTGTCGCCACCGATCCCCTCACCGCGGTCGCCGATGTGGACGACGACGTCGCCGTGCAGATCTACACCTCGGGCTCGACCGGGCGGCCCAAGGGCGTCCTGCTGACCCATCGCAACATCACCTTCACCGTGCTCGAGTACGGCGCAGCGATGCCGGGCGAAGTGATGCTGGTCTCGGCCCCGCTATACCACAAGAACGCTTCGATGTCGTCCAAGCTGGCGTTCGCCAATGGAGGCACGGTGGTGCTCCTTCCGGGCTTCACGGCTTCGGGCTACATCGAAGCCATCGAATCCCACCGGGTCACCATGTGCTCTGGCGTGCCCACGATGTTCGCCCTCGTCACCGCCGAAATCGCCTCCCGTGTCGCAGCAGGTCAAGAGATGCCGGACTTGTCGTCGGTGCAGCGGGCTTTCATCGGCTCTGCGCCCCTGACTGAAGCCCTGTACGACGACGTGCAGCGTTTGCTGCCGCAGGCGGTCGTCTCCAACGGGTACGGCACCACCGAGGCGGTGCTCGAGTTCGGTCCCCACCCCGAAGGCAAGCCCAGGCCCAAGATCTCCGTCGGCCACCAGCACCCGAAGGTGGAGTTGCGGCTCGTCGACCCCATCACCGGCGAGGACGCTGACGCCGGCGAACTGTGGGTGTGCTCGCCCGGCGTCATGACCGGCTACCACAACCTGCCCGACGTCACTGCCGAACGTCTCACCGACGGCTGGTACCACACGGGCGACCTCATGACTCGCGATGAGGACGGCTGGTACTACTTCATGGGCCGTGTGGACGACATGTTCGTCTGCGCCGGCGAGAACATCTACCCCGACGCCGTCGAGCAGATGCTCGAGAAGCACCCCGCGGTGCACCAGGCCGTCGTGGTTCCGGTGCCCGACGAGCTGAAGGGCCAGCTGCCGGCAGCATTCGTGCGTGCCGAACCTGGCCACACGCTCACCGCCGACGACGTCAAGCAGTACGCGCTTGCCAACGGCCCCGCATATGCGCACCCCCGCCACGTGTGGATCGTTGACGAGATCCCGCTGGCATCGACCGCCAAGATCGACCGAAACGGCTTGGTCGCCCGAGCCGCGGATCTGGTGAAGGCTGACTCCCCCTGAACAACGAGCGCCGCATGCACCCTGACATTTCGGAGGGCGAGCACATCAGGCCGGCCTCGCGTGGCACGGAACCTGACGACACCGCAGGCAACGACGCCCCAGACCTCTCACGGCCCCCGCCGGTCCCCCAGGCCGCTGCGGCTGACGCGCCAAGCCGTCAGGACTCACCGCAGCCGCGGTCCCGGTTCGGCGCTGCCGTGGCCGTCGCACGCGAGGTCCAACAGGACTGGGCGACGAAACGCATCGCCCGGGCTGTCAGCGGAGATCGCGTTCTTCGCCCTGTTGGGGCTCTTCCCGGCCGTCATCGTCTTCGCTGCGCTGCTGGGCTCGCTCGACGTGCTGATCGGCCAGAGCGCGGCCACGGGCACCGAGGATTGGCTGCTGCAGCGGATCAGCGACACCTTCGGCGATCAGAACACGCTCGACGCCACCGTCGCCGACCTCTTCGACCGCTCCGATGCCCGGGTGGTGACCGTCGGCATCGTCGTGGCCGCCTATGCGTCGTCACGCGGCTTCATCGCCGTGGTGCGTGCGTTGAACGTGACCCGCGGCCACCTGGGTGCTCGCAGCTGGCTGTCGACCCGCCTCGTGGGCTTCGCCCTGACGTTCCTGACCCTGGTAGTCGCCGTAGTGGTGGCGACGATGGTGGTCGTCGGGCCGCTGTTCGGCGGCGGCTCCGACCTGGCTAACCGACTGGGCGCGGGCAGTTCGTTCAGCACGGCGTGGGATTGGCTCCGCTGGCCCGTGGTCTTCCTGGCAGTCGTGGCGTGGGCAGCAACAGTGTACCGGATCGCCCCGCGCCACAAGCTCACCTGGCGTAGAGAAGTGCCGGGAGCCCTGCTGGCGACGGTGTGGTGGCTGGCCGTATCAGGCGGATTCGGCGCCTACCTGCAGCTCGCCTCGAACGGCGTCAACGCCGTCTTCGGCCTGCTCGGCGGCGCCCTCAGCCTGCTCCTGTGGCTGTACCTGCTCGCCATGGGCCTCCTCGCCGGCGCCGAGCTCAACAGCCTCCTCGACCGCCACCGTCCGCTCCTGCAGTCCTCCGCTGACTGACTCACCCGAGGACTACGGCTCCGGCACGGAGCCGGGCTACCGGCAAGAAGTGCGACCCCGGCGAGCGCAGCGGACAGCCCACTAGCTCTCAGCAAGCGGGTTCTCCCATCGAACCTCTCCGAATCGGGCGAAGTCGGTGTCGGCGCTCATCACCGTGAGACCGTGCTCAATGGCGAGAGCCGCCAGCATGGCGTCGGGGATCAGATTGGAGGTGACGTGATGACCGGTGACAAGTGCGCCGAGGATGGCAGCGGTGCGCTCGGTCGCCGGAGGCATCCAGGTCGGTTCCGCGTCCAACCAGGCCCGGACGCATCCCCACGCCTGCTCGGCCGACAGGGGGTTCGCGTACACGCGGGGGCTGGTGACGATGCGCAGGAACGCGCCGAGCGACTGCCACGGGATCCCGACCCGCCGGTCACCGCGCAGAACCGACGTGAGCCAATCGGCGGACCGCTCATGATGGGGACTGGAACTATCGGTGGCGTACAGCAACAGGTTGGCATCGAGCAGCACGTCACTCGGCCTCGTCAAGCAGGCTCAGCGCCTCGCCGATGTCGGTGACATCGATCCGCTGGCTCAACTCGTACGAGGTGGGCTCGTAGCGCGCTGCCGCCGTCGGCTTAGCCAGACCATCGCGAACCAACCGGTTGACCGCTTCGCTGACCCCAATTCCCTCGGTCCGCCGCATCCCCTCAACCGCCGCCGCGACATCCGCCGCCAACGTCACCGTCGTTCGCATGCCCGCAGGCTAGCATCATGATGCTCTAACACTTGCATCATAATGCCGAGGCCATTGCCGCCGTCACCGCCGGGTGCGCCAACGCCGAGTGAGCGACTCGCGGACTTGCGCCGAGATGAGCGGTGACATCTGGATTCTCGATGGCTCGGCGTTCGTCGAGGTGGTCCAGATCGAAGCCGCATCAGACGAGCTACGCGAGTGGGTTGGACAGCGGCCCTGCGTTTCGAGTGAGTTGCTGCACCGAGCACTTCGGGCGTGTGCTGCCATTCGTCGAGCAGCAGGGGAAACGGCATTGAATGCGCGTGCGGTTCCATTCACGCGGTCCAGAGTTGGTCGATGGGCAGCATGTACAAGCGGTCGCCGAGCTTGAGTGCGTGACGGCCGGTGTGCAGCAGCACTCCCGCCGCAAACGACCCCGGCTCGGTTCGATCTACGAGGTGGCGCAGCCAAGCCAAGCTGTCCATTTGAGACGGCGCGGGAGACGCGGAAGCCTTGACTTCGACAGCGACGATGCGGCCGTCAGTGCGCTCGAGCACAAGGTCAGCTTCTCGGCCAGAGCTGTCGCGAAAATGGTGCAGGCCGATCGCCTCCTCGGTTGCCGAAATCTGTTCGGCGATCTCGTTGACAACGAAGGTCTCGACGAGCGCACCCGTCATGGTCGCAGTCGGATGGCGCATGGCCTCGGCGTCGAGCCGCAGCAGTGCCGTGGCAAGGCCCGTGTCGGCCATGTGCAGCTTGGATCGCTTGACGGCCCGACGTGTGCGGTTGCGAGCCCAGGCGGGCAGCTCATGAACGAGAAAGACGGTGTGCATCCAGCCGAGATAACCCTCGACGGTGCGACGGTCGAGGCCAAGACGCCGAGACCAGTCGGCGAGATTCACCTCGGTGGAGGTGCTTGCGGCGGCGAGGCGAATCAGCCGTTGCATTGCGGGCACCGCACGCAGCGCTCCTAGCTCCACGACATCGCGGTTCAGCACGGTTGTCACGTAACTGTCGAACCAGCGCTGCCGGGGTCGCCCGTCGAATTCGAACGGCTCGGGGTAGCCGCCGCGACACAGTCGGCGCAGGTAGTCATCTCGTGTCGTGCCGCTCGAGCCGCCGAGTCTGAAGTCGCCGTCAAACCACGCCGCGATCGCGGAACTGCTCGCCAGCTCATCCGAGTGAGCGTGACCGGGTGCTTCCGGACCGCGGCCGGCACCAGATCGTGCCGCCTGCTGCGCCAGTTCCGACTGCGACAGCGGCCAGAGCTGCACGATCGCTGCACGGCCGGCCAGCGACTCGCTGATGGTCGGTACGGTCAAGAAGTTGGTAGAGCCTGTCAGCAGGAAGCGTCCCGGTGCCCCGTTGTCGTCCACCGCCATCTTGATCGCCCGCACCAGCGGGTCGCCTCCGAGCTGCACCTCGTCGACTGCCAACGGGTGCGGCTGGTTCAGCAAGAATGTCTGCGGGTCATCGAGCGCTGCGGCGAGGACAGCTGGGTCGTCGAGCGTGGCATAGGTACCGCCCCGCTCGGCTGCCACGGCCCTCGCGAGGGTGGTCTTGCCGCATTGCCGAGCTCCGTGCAGCACCACGACCCGGAAGTCGTCAAGCGCAGCGCGAATCTGCTGCTGCGCCCGACGCTCGACGTACTCCATGTGCGCAGGTTAGTGAGCGTTATCGTCTCGCGGCATGCTGGTGCATGTTTCGTCGGCAAGTTGATGTCAATTTTGTCAGCCGCCTGATGTGCAATTTACAGGCGGACTCCTCCCACATTTTGCAGGGCCATTATTCCCACTTGCTGCATGCCTGTTTCCGTCACGAACTCGCCTCGCTGAGCATGGAATCGCCAAGCCAAGCGTCGTAGCGCAGTCGGCGTCCTCAGAGAGTCACCCACGGTTGCCTGCATGGCTGTCACGCTGGTGGCGCGTCCTCAGCCGGCTGACGTGCCCGAAGTCTCGACGAGATGTCCGGCGAGTGCGGCGATCTGGGCATCGATGTCGCGGGGGCTGCCGGACAGGTCTATAGCGACGGTGTGGAGTTTCGTTCCCGCGTGCTGAACGGTGATCGTTGATTTTGCCAATGTGCCACCCGGGACCTGCTGCTCGACGGCTTCGTCTTCGTTCACGTTGGCGCAGTAGATGAGCGTGCCTTCTTGCAGATTGAGCGCCGTCGTGTAGGCCTGCAACTGGTAGTAGTCGCCTTGCCGCGCAAGCGGTCCGGCGGTGCCAGAAGCGTCCGTGTCACTGTCCGTGAGCTTGTACTTGAGATCGGCAACGCCCATGTGCCGGCCCCGACATTCGAGAACGAGATCGGGCTGGATCGGGACACGACCTTCATCGTCCAGGCACGTCCTCGCCTGCGCTCGGACGCTGGGCCGACCACGCAGAGTTCGCTGGAGTCGTGCTGTCACGAAGTCTTCGAAGAGCTGATTCATGTCCAGCATGAACGCCGACGCCGCAGTGTCGCCGTGCTGGTCCTGCAGCGTGCAGTTAGCCAGGATCAGCCGGGCCAACCGCAATGCGGGCCGGTAGTGCTCGTTGAGCCGGGTGTATTGGATGCGGTCGAGACGATCCAGCGCCACCGTCGCTGTCGGCTCGGCCACGCCGTCGAGCGCAGCGAGCAGCCGGCGAAGCCGCCGCCGATCGTCGTGAGGCACATCGGGCACACGCAGCGCCAACCGGATTGCGGCGACCAGGCAGCGGTTCTCGTCGACATCGGCGGTGAAGTCATCCCACGAGCAGGCCATCGGCACGAGCACGCCACCTCGGCGGAACTGTCGCACGAAGTCGATGCGTCCCCGCAGCGCAAGCAAGTCGTCCTCCTCGTGCCGGTAGCGACGGAACAGCCCACGTGCCAGCGTGGTTTCGGCGGTGCGTGCGAAGAACGAAACCAGTGCCGGCAGGAGTTCGTCGTTGGTTGCGTAGTCGATCGCTTCGGCATGCCAAGCTTCCGGCGGCAGCCCCACTTCCAGCAGGAAAAACAAGTTCTCCGGCCTGATCTTCGGCCGCACGATGATCCGCAGATCACCC
>JAJDVQ010000022.1 GCA_022826045.1 Acidimicrobiia bacterium
CCGCCAGCAGATGCCCGCACACCGCAGCCGCGTCCAACAACACCCGATCCCGCCCAGCGGTTCCCTGCATGCCAGCATCATCCCGCGCACACCCAGCCGACACGCGGAAATCCCACCGAATAAATCAGCAGACTCCTAGGACAACGTTCATTGATTGTCTTCTTCTGCTGCCGCCATCCGTCTATCTCTGAGCAAACCCTCAAGCATGTCGGCACCGCCCAAATGCTCTCTTAACGAACGCAGAGCAGTTGAATAGTCTTTCTCATCTTGCTCAGCCGTGGCCTTCATTTTCGCACGCGCGCGAATTGCGGCCACCAGAGCCGCCAATCGGGCTTGGACGGTTGCGGTGATCACTGTGCACTGATCGCCAGGAGAAGCTTCCGTGGATGTCGTTTGCCCATTCATCGTGGTGCCTTCTGACTTGATTGATTTGGTGTGTCCCAAGAGCTAGGGATGACCTGAAGTCCAACGTTTCTCACACCACAGGATAGACCTGCAAGATTTCGTCGCCGTAGTGGTTTATGGCCTTTACGGCGATCTTGCCGGTGGTTGGCTGGGGGAACGACCGCGAGGTGGTTGAGTAGAGGCTGGCCCAGGCTTCGGGGCTGATCTCGGTACGGAGGGTTCGGGCGAGCTGCGCGTAGGGGTCGCCAGCGCCCGTGAAGTAGGCGTGGCGCACGCAGAATCCTTGATCGTCGTAGTTGGTGTCGATGAACCAGCAGGCGATGTCATCGGTGGACGACGAGCGGACTTGACCGGTGGTGGGGTCGTACACGTCGAGGCCCTTGATCTCGACGACGTAGTTGTCGGAGTCGGCCGCTTCGTCGTAGACGCGGCGGATGTCGATATCCGGTTCGCCGAAGACCATGAACAGATTGCCTGCTCCGGTCTTCTTCAGCAGCTCGTCGCCCATCGCCAAGTCGGGGTTCATCCGGGCAAGCAGCACTCGCAAGCTGCCGAGCGTCCGTTCTTCGGCGGCAACCGCGAATCCGCCTGCGGCATCAGCGGCATCACCGAATGCCTTGGCCTCTTCGCTGGCGAGTGCGTCGAAGGCGAAGCCGAGCACGACAAGCAGGTCGAAGCCGGCGCCGCGTAGCGCCTCACGGCCTGCGCCCAGCACCTGCTCGGGGCCGACGGTGCCGTGCTCGGGGCCAATGGAGACCGCAACCCGACGCTGCTCGCCGTCATGATCGGTGAACTCGCCCTCGGCATGAATCCACTGGCCGGACCACAAGTCCAGACGATCGAACTTGAGGCGCTGGTCGGCGTAGGTGTTCTGCACGCCCGCGCTGCGCAGGTTCTCTACGATCATCGGCTCGAAGTCAGGCTTGAGGATGCCGTTCGGCGCAGCCTCGTCTTCATCGGTCGATTCGAGCGTGCGATGAGGCGACAAGCTCTCCATCGTGAAACGTCCGGTCACCCGGACACGTTTGCGGTCCTCGTAGGGCTGATCCACCAGCGGCTCTGACGGAGCCTCCGCCAATGCAGCCGCCTCGGCTTCCTCCGCTGTCTCACAGTCGTCGATTGCTGCACAGTTAGCGAACAAACCAGAGGTAACGCGACGAGCCAACTTGTACACGAAGCCCTTGCGGACGTCATCGGTGAACGGTCCTTCACTGGGGCGTGTGTTAGACAGTTTCGCGACCCGATCTGCACCGGCGAACGAATCAGCCAAGATGAAGTATGGATGCCTTGCAGCCATAAGGCGGGTCCGAGCAAGCGCCAACGCTACGCGACTGGTATCCGCCGTGATCCAGCGTCTCCCCCACTGCTCAGCCACGTAGGCCGTGGTTCCAGAGCCGCACGTCGGGTCCAGCACCAAGTCGCCGGGGTCCGTAGTCATCAAGATGCAACGCTTCACAACCTCGGGGTTCGTTTGAACGACATACACAGGGTTGGAGGCGCCCCCCAAATGGTCCCACCAGTTAGAAACCCTACGGTGTCCGAAGTCCTCAAGGTACCTCTTGAACCCGAGTGTCTTGCCTGTTGGGAGCAAACGTCGAGCCCGTGCCAACCGCTCCATACCTGACATTCCGGACTCGGAACGCTTGGATGTGTGACTCCAGCATCGGCCCTGAGTCGGATAGTAAATGGTCCCCTCGACCTCTATAGGGTCCATTTGATTTCGTCTTTCACCGCCATTGGTGATGTCACTCGACTTATATAGACGAGCTCCCGGATGATCACGCAGCAATTGATTCACTATAGTCCGGTAATCCGTAGTATCACCAGCAGGGCACGGCACTGCTGCGATCGGGTACTTGCTGCCATCGATTAGCTCAACACGCGAAAACTGCTGCAGCGTGCTCGCATCCAGTTGGCGGGGCTCGAACAAGGCGCGAAACTTGGGGCCAACTCCGGCAGACTCACGGGGATTCTTCGAGTACCATAACAGATAATCGTTGACTGGATCGACGAATGTCGATTTCTGATTGCCCTTCTTCTTGAACACGATCGTTACGACAGAACAATCGGCACCGAATACTTCGTCGAGCAGCGAGCGCACCAAATGTACGTTGTCCTCGCCGATCTGGACGAAGATAGAACCAGTCTCGGTGAGCAGCTCGCGGCATACGATGAATCTGTCACGCAGATAGCTGAGGTACGAATTGATGCCAAGTTCCCAAGTGTCCCGATAGGCCTTTACTTGTTCAGGCTGGCGGGTCGCGTCTTCTGCTTTGCCGTCCGTGACATTCCGCTTGCGCGTCGAGACCTGCCAGTTCGAGCCAAATGAAATGCCGTATGGCGGGTCCAGATAGATCATCTGCACCTTGCCACGCATGTGCTCTTTCTCGGCAAGTGAGTTCATGACGAGCAGCGAATCACCGAGGATCATTCGGTTCGACCAGTTGTCCTCGTGCTCGTAGAAATCGATCGACTCGAAGCCTTCCGTACCGTCGAAGTCTTCGAACAACTGCAACTCAGAAGGCAGCTCGGCACCATGCCGCAGGCCTTCCACGATCGCCCGCGGCTCGATCCGTTCTTGGATGTAGATGGGTACCGCGGGAACTTCGAGGTCGCCATCGGCCTTCTGCTGCCACACCAGCTCAGGCTCGTAGATCTCGCGGCCGTACCGAACGGTGACCGGCCGACGCTCGTCCTCGGCAACAAACTCCCGTTGTTCACCGCTTGGAATATTGGCCCTCATGTCGGCATGCTCCAGCGCCTCCACGACCGGCGTTGTCGGTGCGGTGGTGCTGGCACTGCCCTGCTGTTCACTCATACCGCTACCGCCTCCGCCGTCCCGCTTGCATCCGCCACTGCGCCCCGAATGGTGGCGTGTGCGTCCCAAGGGTCGGTGACCTCTACGAAGGCCCAACGGCCGAGCGCTCCGTGATTGTTGACCGCCGGCACCCACAACTCCCGAGCAGCAGCAACCTTGGCTGCCTTGGCGTCGTCTGACTTGCCGGTCACTTCGACCACGAGGTGCAGCAGGTCGCCTTCGCCGTGGCCGTCGTCAAGGCAGGCGACGAAGTCGGGGATGTAGGACCGCTGCTGCCCAGCGTCGTGGTACGGGATGGTGAAGCCCAAGCCGACATTCTTGACATAGCGGCGTACTTCGGGCAGTTCCTCGAGCGCCTGGGCCATGCGCTGCTCCCACGAGCCAGTGTCGGCGGCAACGTAGTTCACATGACAGCGGTCGGGCGCGGTCGCCCACACCGGCCGGGATGTGTCGAAATCGACAGGCCGGGTGCTGCCTACCGGCTCGTACGGCCGCAGCACCGGCCGGAGCTGCCGAGTGCCGCCTTCCGCCCGAACGATGCCGAGGTAGATCTTGTCGACCGCACGAGCTCGAAGCTCATGCAGCTTCAGCAGACCGACAAACGCATTGTCCCGGATGCTGAGGCATGTGGGGTCTGCCAGCCACTGTCGGGTCACTCGCAGCAACGCCGGGAACAGCCACGGCGACTCCGATGCCAGACCGTCGACGACATCGCGGAAGTACCGGTCCAGCAGACCCTTCGCCAAGTCGAATGCCAGTGCCTGGTGCCGAGTGTCCTCCAGTGAGTCGAGCGTGTGAACCTCGCTGGGGCCGAGCGCACCGCGCACTTCGGTGAGCGTCGCCACGTCGCTGCCGCCGAGGCTCATGTGGCTGTCTGGTCCGAAGTCTGCAGCGAGCTGTTCAGTGGGCACGTCCCACTTGTAGCCGACGACTCGCGGGAAGGTGATCTCGCACGCTGAGCGTTCGGGCAGTGCGCGTACACGCTGCACCGGTTTCGGCGGACCAGGCGGCTCGCCCGCGCCCCGGGCGGGGATGAACGAGAACGGGATGCCGTACACCTCTGCGTACTCGGGGCTGAGCAAGCCCGTCGTGCGGTCGAGGTCATAGGAACGTCGGCGCAGGCCGCGCCCCACCACCTGTTCGCACAGCAGCTGGGTACCGAACGCCCGCACGCCCAAGATGTGGGTGACGGTGTTGGCATCCCAGCCTTCGGTCAGCATCGAGACACTGACAACGCAGCGCACGTGCTCGCCGAGCCGGCCCACCTTGCCGACGGTGTTCATTACCTCGCGCAGCAGGTCCTCGTCGGTGAGCTTGTCGGCATCTCGTCCGGGGAAGCGGGCTTCGTATTCGGCCTTGAACGCTGAGATCTCTGTGGCGGCGTCGCGCTTGAAGGTGGCGGACATGTCCTCGCCCGACTCCAGCTGCACCGAGTCGATCAGCACCGTGCGCGGCCGGGCCAACCACTGACCGTGCTCGACATTGGACAGCAGCGGCAGGGCGCCGGGCCGCAGTGCCTGACTGGCACCGTGGGGCACTTCACGCCCCGCGATGTAGTCGTAGATCAGCTTGGATACCGCCGTGTTGGCACACACCACGATGAACACGGGCGGCGCGGTCCGTTCGCCGACGCCGCTGCGGCGCGCTCGCTGCTGAGCCTCCCACTGCTCGAACGCCTCGCGGTAGTTGGAATACAGGCTTTCCAAGGCACTTTGCAGTGTCGGCGGCAGCAGCGCCTCGATGTCGTCGTCCGCTGTGTGCCGACGACGCTTCGGCAGCCCGTCGGCAATGTGCGGCCACAGATGGCGATATGTGGGCACGATGCTCGCGGTGTCGTCATCGACGGGGACGCGGGGAATCTTGACCAGGCCGGATTCGATGGCATCCATCAGGCTGAAATCCGAGACGACCCACGGGAAGAGGGTGCCTTCCGCCCAACCGGAACCCTTGAGATAGAACGGCGTGGCGGACAGGTCGTAGGCAGCCCGGATGCCGAGCTTGGCCTGCACGGCTTCGAGACCTGTGATCCACATGCGGGCGTCGCTGTCGCGGGTTTCAGCTTCCTTGCGCTCAGCAGCCGTGAGCTTGGCCGGCCTCGGCGCATCGTGGGCCGTAGAGGCAGGTTCGTCGGCGCCGTCGTGCGGGGCCGACGGGCCATTCGTCGATACAGATTCGTCGAGGTCGTAGCGGCGTCGGTGGTAGCAGTGGTGAGCCTCGTCGTTGATGACGACGATGTTGCGCTTATTCGTACCGAGATCGCGGCACACCCGGCGGACCATCTGCTCTGGCGTCTCGGTGAAGGCGTCGGACGGGCGGTCGGCGCCGCTGGCCAGTATCGACTTGGCGGCCTTCGTCGCCGCCATCTTCTCCTTCAGGCGTAGGGCGTGAAAGTTGGTGACGGCGATGCGAGCCCGGCCCAAGTCACCGCGTCGGTCGGGCGGCACCAAGTCCATGACCCGGTAGTAGTTCGACGGGTCCGACGGCAGCAGCACCCGAAGTCGATCTCGGATCGTGATGCCCGGGCATACCACCAAGAAGGCGTCAGCGAACCGGCGGTCGCGGGGGTTTGCGGCCTTGTTCAGCGTGTGCCAGGCAATGAGCATCGCTGCGACAACGGTCTTGCCGGTGCCGGTCGCCATCTTGTGCGCGATGCGCGGCAGCCCGGAGTTTGCGGCTGCGTTCGCTTCATCGAGGCGGTTGTCGATCCAGCTGGGGCGCAGTGCCGGGGGCGCCTCACGCAGGAAGATCGCCGTTTCGAGCGCTTCGATCTGGCAGAAGAACAGGCGGCGTTCGCGGTCTGGCGCCTGCCAGTGTGCGAGCAGG
Source organism: Acidimicrobiia bacterium (assembly GCA_022826045.1). Taxonomy (GTDB): domain Bacteria; phylum Actinomycetota; class Acidimicrobiia; order Acidimicrobiales; family Poriferisodalaceae; genus Poriferisodalis. The sequence goes on from JAJDVQ010000022.1 coordinate 6,047, forward strand.
TGACGCGTCGTCGCCGTCACACCTGGATGGCCGAGATCGCGCCACCGACCGACGTGCTCGCGCACATCGTTGACGAACCGGTTCAGCTCGATGCGTTCACGATCCTCGTCGAACAGGTCAAGCGTGGCTTGCTCGGCCGCCTCGGCGCGGTTTCGTGCCGCTGGCACCGGCACGAAGTAGCCGCTGGGCCGCCGCTCGGCGACGATCTCGTCGGTGATCCCGTCGTCATCGAAGCGGAAATGGCGCGCCGGCTCATCGAACGGCCCGTTGATGACCGGATTCTCAATCTGACTTCGCGACCCGCCAGTCGCCCCCGAAGAACTCACGCCCCGCATCCTGCCACGGCAATGAGCCCGCGCCAGCGCCCATATCCCGAGCGCATCGTCAACACAGCTCAGAACACGATCCGCACGGCCACGCGGCCCTACACTTGGACGCCACCAACCGACCCCGTTACGCAGCCGTCGAATCCTCAAGGTGCACTCATGTTCACGTCAATGAGACTCCGGGATTTCAAGTCTTGGTCAGATACAGGCAGAATCCGTCTTGCCCCGGTCACAGGCTTCTTCGGTGCCAACAGCTCCGGCAAGTCAAGCCTTCTCCACTCGTTCGTCCTTATGAAGCAGACAGTTCAGTCAAGCGACAAAGGGGTCTTCTTGAACCTCGCTGGGCATGACAGCATCATTGACTTCGGCAACTATGGCCATCTAGGTCACAGCGATTTCTTGAGTTTTCTGTTTATGGAATTTCAGTGGCAACAAGCAAGATACGCCGACGTCTTGGAACCCGAACTCCTCAATGCGCTGTTTGAATCGACCAAGAAAGTCGAGTTTAACGTCAAAAGCGAACCGACAAATGACCTCCAGTTTCGATTCGCTGCTCCGCATGATGACACTGCCCCTCCTCTCCTTGGATCGGCATCTATCCAATACCAATCTGGCTCAACCAGAGTCAGCTATTCGAGATCAGGGCATCCACCTACAGACGATAGCCGCGGCCACCTACTCAAGATCGAAGCAATATCCGCGGATTCTGACACGGCGCACGTCTATCATAGCGTTGCCGAATTGCCCCCACCCGCCCGGTGCTATAGTTTTCCAAGCAATGTCGCTGTCGATGCCAACACACAGGGCCTGCTTAGGCTGCTTGAGGTACAATTCGAGAGTAGGTTCTTCGAGAAACTCTTCTACCTCGGCCCACTGAGACAGGGTGCCACTCGGACCTATCTCTGGAGGCAATCTGCACCAACCGATGTGGGTACAGATGGATCAAATGCAATTCAAGCGCTACTCGCCGCGCGAGATCGCGGCAAAACTAACGCACGAGGATTTGCTACAGATCGCACACCGCGCGAACCGATCACTGTTGAAGAGCACGTGTCGCAATGGCTGCAAGAACTCGGACTTGCCTCGGTATTCGAGACTCGACGGTTACGCGAAGGCGATGATTTCTATGAAGTGATCCTACGCGCCGCGCCAAACGCTCGGCAGATCCCCCTCATCGATGTGGGCTTCGGCCTTTCCCAGGTGCTGCCCGTACTCGTACTTCTGGCGTATGTCCCGGAAAACACGACTGTTCTTCTTGAACAACCTGAGATGCATCTTCATCCTGCAGCTCAAGCCGCACTCGCCGACATCTTGATCGAGGTTGCCAGAGTGCGCAACCTGCAGGTGCTGGTTGAGAGTCACAGCGAACACCTACTGGCGCGACTTCAGCGGCGAGTCGCCGAAGAAGTGGTAAGTGCTGACGACGTGGCGCTGTACTTCTGTAACCACGATGGGCACAAATCGGAGATTACGTCGCTTGAACTCAACGAACTCGGAGAAATCCAGAACTGGCCGAAGAATTTCTTCGGAGATGCGATGGGCGAAGCGGTGGCAATGATCGAAGCGCGGGCGCGCCGCGAAAAATGATCGACTGATCGCTCGCAACACCATTGAGCATGGATCTCCAAGTCATCGACACCAACGTGCTCGTTGCGGCCAACGGCACTACCGACACGCATGCAGACAGCTCGTGCCAGCTGACTTGCGCACAACGGTTGCAGGAGACTCAGGACAACGCTGCCCTCGTCTTGGATGCACAGCAGAACATCATGCGCGAGTACCAGCGACTGGTCGGTGCTGGAAGTCCCAACTCGCCCGCCAAGCGGTTCTTCGTGTGGGCATCGCAAACGTCCCCCAGCCTCAACGTGCAGCTCACACCCCATGCGACGCGGACCTTCGCCGAATTTCCTGCGAGCGAAGGCCTCCGAGGCTTCGACCCAGACGATCGCATGTTCGTCGCAGCGGCCGCTGTCGCTTCGCAGTCCGGTCCGACAGTCCTTGCCAACGCGCTCGACAACGACTACGCCGAACACCAAACAGCTCTACGGGAGGCCGGCATCCGGGTTGACGAACTCTGCCCGCAACACATCAAGGTCGAGCCATAACCGCACAGTCACACGGAGTTCCCGACATCGCAGCCACCGCAGCCCTGCGCTACTTCGCCTACTCCATGTAGCTGCCGAGCCGCGGCGGCGGTGCTCACGGCGGACTCACCGAATGCTCAGAGGCCCAAGACGCGGGCGGCGTTGTCGCGCAGGTACTTGCGCTCGATGTGCGGCGGCAGTTCCCAGCCGGCCACGATGCGTCGCAGGTCGGTGAGCGGACCGCAGTTGGGATACACGCTGCCGAACAGGATCTGGTCGGGAAGCTGGCGGGCCAGCGCGGTCACGTAGTCGTCCGAGCCGGGGAACCCGTAGTGGACGTATTGGCCGGGCACGATCACGACGTTGGGCTGCTTGTAGGCCACGCCCAGCGCCTCGCGCACATAGGGCCAGCCGCCGTGCTGGATCGACACGGTCAGGCTGGGGAAGTCCGTCGCCACATGGTCGGCGTACTCGGGGCGGCAGTCGTCTTGGTACGGACCGAGCAGGCAGCTCATGGTGGTGGACACGATGAGGCCGAGACGCTGTGCCTCCTCGTAGATCGGGTAGAGCGCTCGATCATTGAACCGGCGGCTGATCTGGGCGGTGGACGGATCGACCGTGACGCCGCGCATGCCGTGGCGTGCCAGCTCGCCGACGGCCGTCACGGCGGCCTCGACGTCGCTGGGCTCGACCGAGCCGAATCCCACGAACCGATCCGGATGCTCCGAGACGATCTGGCGGATCTCGGCGGAACCGGTGGGGTCCAGCCCGCGGATGCCCGTCGGCCCGGGCACTCCGATGACGCCCAGCGCTATGCCGGCCTCGTCCATCTCGGCGAACATCAGGTCAACCGACTGGGCCTCGAAGCTGGGGCACGGCTCGAGGCCCATTCGCTCGAGGTAGTGGTAGGTGGTCTCGGGCGTCCAGCTGCGAGCGCCGATCGGCCGGAACCGGAAGTCGATGACGCCTACGTCATCGCTGTCGCCTCCGTCGGCCGGGGGACTCCCGTCGTCGGGCACGGCAGCGATGCTCAGGCCAGCGCGTCGGCGGTGATGACGATCTTGCCGAAGAAGCGACGCTCCTCCATGGCCCGGTGCGCTTCTACGCCGTCAGGCAGCGGCACCAGCGAATCGATGACCGGCACCAGCTCGCGGGTCTGCACCATCCGCAGCAACTCGTCGAGATCGCTGCGCTGCCAGCCGTTGGAGCCTCGGATGTCCATTTCGGCCGTCCAGATGAACCGCAGATCGGTCTGCGGGTCGTAACCAGCCGTGGCACCGCAGGTGAGCACGCGCCCGCCCTGGCGCACGCATCGCAGCGAGCGGGCCCACGTGTCGCCGCCAGTGAAGTTGACCACCACGTCGTAGCCGCCCCCGCCGAACAGGCCGCCTGTCTGCTCGCGGCAGTACCGGGCGATGTCGACCTCGGAGTAGTTGATGGTCTCGTCGGCACCGAGGTCGGCGAGGCGCTGGCACTTCTCGTCGGTTCCTGCGGCGGCGATCACCTTGGCGCCGCGCATCTTCGAGATCAGCAGCGCGCTGGTGCCTACGCCCCCGCTGGCGCCCAGGATCAGCACCGTGTCATCGGGGCCGACCTCGCCGCGGGTGATCATCATCCGGTGTGCCGTGCCGTACGCCACCGGCAGGCACGAAGCGTCCTCGTAGGAGACCTCGTCGGGCAGCGGGATCAGCTGGCTTGCCGCCACCACGACGTACTCGGCGTACGCACCCCACAGCGTGTCGCCGATCATCGAGAACTTGCCGGTGCCGCGGTCCCACCGCACAGGGTCCACGAGCACCCGGTCGCCCGCCGACCATCCCTCGACGTCGGGTCCGAGCTCGGCGACCTGACCGGCGGCGTCGCAGCCCGGAATGCCGGGCAGCGGCACCTTGATGCCTGGCATGCCCCGACGGGTGAAGACGTCGTGATAGTTGAGCGAGCAGGCCCGCACCGCTACCCGGACTTCGCCGGGTTGCAGTTCGGGCGTGTCGATGTCTCGATACGCCAGCACGTCGATATCGCCGTGCTCGTCGAAGACAATCGCTTTCATCGCTGAGCTCCCATGTCGCTGGCTGTCATCCCTGTCTCAGGCATCCCTGTCTCAAGCCGGCGTCTCGCCTCGGCATCCCACACCGCAGTCTCAAGCGGCCGCTGCCCGATCCCGCTCGACCGAAGCGTCCATTTCGGCGAGCACACCGCCGCGCAGCGCCCGCACGGTGCCGGCGTAGGCGCGGGCATCGAGCGTCTCTGCCAGCTCCGCAGCGACCTCGAGCGACCTGTCCACCACGGCATCTGGGTTGACGGCTTCGTCCAGGTAGCCGGCCTCGACCGCTCCATTGCCGTCGAGCAGGCGTGCGTTGGCCACGCAGCGCTGCAGGTGGCGACGCGACAGCCGTTCCTTGGAGATCGTCATGGCCCAGTCGGGCAGCGTCAGCGCGATCGCCACTTCGTTCAAGCCGATCTTGACCGGCGCATCGGGGCCGACACGGTGGTCGCAGCCGAGCAGCAGCAAGGCGCCGGCGGCGACCGCGTGGCCGGTGCAGGCCGCCACCACCGGCACCGATGAGCCATAGGCCCGCCGCACCATCGCGCCGCCCGCCGAGACCAACTCGCCGATCGCAGCGCGGTCGCCGCCGCGGATCACGTTGAGATCGAAGCCCGCGAAGAACGCCCGGTCATTGCCGGCGATGACGACCGCCCCGATCTCATCGTCTGCCTCGGCAATGTCGATCTGGGCATCGAGCGCCGCAAGCATCGGCACCGAGAAGGCGTTGGCCTTGCCGTCGTCCACCCGCACCAGCAGCACGTCGCCGTGCCGCTCCGCCGAAACCGTGCCGTTCCCATTGTCTGCTGTATCGCTCATCGCGCGAATGGTACGGCTGCCAAACGGCACCGTGCTCGGCCTCGTGCCCACCCCCGCAACCTCGGCATGGACAACCAGCGTCGGCCTCGACCCGATCTCGTGGGGCTTCTGTTCGGCGCCGCAGGCGGGCTGGTTAGGGTGCGGCCATGGCCACACTTGTTGCCGATGTCGACATGCCTGAGGTCGGTCTCGGGGGCGATGAAGGCGAGGACGAGAGGCGAGAGGCGCTGATCGGGCTCGCTGAGCGCAACTGGATCGCCCGCACGCCGCTGGGCTACGTCATCACCCGCCACGCCGACGTGACCGCCATGCTGCGCGACAAGCGCTGGTTCAGCGCCATCGGCCTCATCGCCCAGATGCAAGGCGTCGACGACGCCGAGTGGAACCGCCGCAGCGGGCAGAACATCCTGGGCATGGAGGGCGACGAGCACCAACGGCTGCGCCGGCTCGTCGGGCCGGCGTTCACTCCCAAGGCCGCCGAACGGCTGCGCCCGTTCATGGCTGAGGTCATCGATGAGCTGCTCGACCCGCTGTGTGCCCGCGGGCACGGCGATTTCGTCACTGAGGTCTGCGAGCCGTACCCCATTCCGATCATCTGCGAGCTGCTGGGCGCCCCTCGCGACGACTGGGAGCTGTTCAGCCGCCTCGCCACCGACATCTTCCGGGTGTTCAACGGCAACCTGGCTCGCGACCTGCACACGATCATGGCCGCGCAGGACGAGATGGGCGCCTACATGTCCAAGCTCATTGCCGAGCGGCGCGCCGAACCTCGCGATGACCTGCTCTCGGACCTCATCGCCGCGGAGGAGGAAGGCGACCGGCTGAGCACTGAGGAGATGCAGTCGCTGGCCAACGCCGTACTGCTCGCCGGCACCGACACCACGCGCAATCAGCTTGCCTGCGCTGTGGAGCTGTTCGCCCGCTGTCCCGACCAGCTCCGGCTGCTGCGCGACGAGCCGTCGCTCGCGCCCCTGGCTGCCGAAGAAGTCATGCGGCACTTCGGCGCCATCCGGGGCACCGCCCGCTACGCCAGCGAAAATCTCGTGTACCGCGACATCGAGTTCCCGGCCAGCACGCTGATCTTCCCCAGCTTCACTGCCGCCAATCATGACGAGGCGCAGTTCGATCAGCCGCTGCACTTCGACATCACGCGCCGGTCGAGTGCGCCGCACATGACCTTCGGCAGCGGCATCCACTACTGCCTCGGCGCGTTCCTGGCACGAGCCGAGCTGCAGGAGGCCCTCAAGGCCGTCGCGAAGCGAATGCCGGACTTGCGTCTCGACGGCGACGTGGAATGGAAACCTGTGTCCAACGGCATCTGGGGGCCATCGACACTGCCGATCAGGTTCACGCCGGGGCACTGAACCCCGTCACCGCGCAGATGGGCCGCCTGCCCGACGTTTTCAAGGTCACTTCGGGCCAGGCCGCATCTAGCGCAGCGGCACCCAGCGAGGTCGGGCGCACCCGGCGCGAGCGCGTCCGCTGGGGACGGGTCGTGCTGGTGGCGCTGTCGGGAGTGGTGTCACATGTCTTCGGCCGGGCCACAGTCGGGGTGCTGGTGCCCGCCATGGCAGACGATCTCGACCTCAGCGACACGCTCATCGGCGCGCTCGGCTCGGCCAACATGGGCGCCTACTTCACCGGAGTGATCATCGTCACATTCACTGCCGGCCGAATCGAACCGTTCACCCTGCTGCGCGCCGGCATCGTCACTTCCACCGTGGGCCTTGCGGTGATCGGCACGGCGTCGGGCCCGGCAGCCGTGGTGATCGGGACTGCACTGGCCGGTCTCGGCGGCGGCGGCATCTGGCTCACGGCGCCAGTGATCGCCAGCGAAGGTGTGCCGGCGAGCCGCCGCGGCGCCGCGCTCGGCACGCTCACCGCCACCATGGGCGCCGCGCTCATCGGCGTGCCCATCGCTACCGCTGCCCTGCGCAGCATTGCAGCCGACGATGCGATCTGGCGGCCCGTCTGGGTGGCCCAGGCTGCGCTGTCGGTGGTCCTGCTTGCGGCCTTGTCGGTCTTCGTCCGAGCTCGACGCACCGAGCGAGTGGCCGACGCCGGCGGCTTCGTGGCACTGTTCCGGATTCACGGGTGGAAGCGCGCTGTGGCGGCGTATATGGCATTCGCCTACATGACGTCCTCGTTCGCGAACTTCTTGGGACGAGCGCTGGAGGGCGATCACGAATTCAGCCGCACCGCCGCGACGCTCATGTTCTCGTGGATGGGCGCGGGTTCGATTGTGGGAGCGCTGGCCTTTGGACGGCTCAGCGATCGGATCGGGCGACCCTTGACCATGGCCACGGTCATGGCCCTCAGCGCAAGCGCTGCCGCTGTCCTGGCGACGCGTGCGCCCGGCGCGGCGATCATCGCCGCTGTGGTGGTCTTCGGCGCAGCATCGTTCTCGTTCCCATCGCTCACCGCGACATTCGTGAGCGACCACGTGTCCGACCGCACCTTCGCCGCGGTGCTCGGTTCGATGACGATGTTCTACGGCCCTGCGTCGGTCATCGGACCTGCCGCGAGCGGCTGGCTCGCCGACCGGACGGGCAGCTTCAGCGCGACCTATTCGGTCATCGCTGCACTTGCCCTCACTGCATGCATCTGCATGGCGACGATGCGCCGCAGGGATGGTGTGGCGCCGCAATCGGCGCCGCTGAACTGAGCGTCAGCTCAGCTCATCAGCTGCTTTTTCATGGCCGCAGCGGTGGCCAGCTTCAGCGAGCGGCTCGGGCCGATCTCGATGGACTCGCCGGTCTGCGGGTTGCGACCCATGCGGGCACCACGCTCAGACATGGAGAACGAGCCGAATCCCGGCCAGGTCACCTTGCCGCCTGCCTTCGCTTCGGCCACAACGAGATCGAAGAACGCCGACAGCGTCCGCTCTGCGTCGCTCACAGTCACACCAGCTTCGGCGGCTACTGCCTTGATGGTCTCTGCCTTGTTCGCCACAGTCCAGTTCCTCTCTGAAACGATTCCGGGTACCACCTCAGCACACAAAAGCCCTCAAGTGGTGGAATTGCGGCCCGCTGTCTATCGGCGCAACCCGGTACTTGCACCCCGCGACGACAGTCGACGGGAAGAACGGCTGTGCCCATCGCCGCGTACGTCAAGGGCGTCGCGCAAGCCGTCGCCGACGAAGTTCACGCACAGAACGGTGACGGCGATCGCCATGCCGGGCGGGATGACGAGCCACGGCGCGACGGTCATGAAGCCCTCATTGCCGCCGAGCATGTTGCCCCACGTCGGCGTGTCGACCTGGCTGACGCCGAACCCCAAGAAGCTGAGCACTGACTCCGTCAGGATGGCAGCCGCTGTTGCGAGCGAGACCGCCACTGCGATCTCCCCCACGAGGTTGGGCAACAGATGACGGAACATGACTCGCCATGTGCCCGCGCCCATCGCTCGGGCCGAGGCGACGAACTCCATCTCGCGCAGCGACAGCACCTTGCCCCGAATGATCCGGGCCACTGCCATCCAACCCAGCAGCGACAGCACCAGCACCACGTCGAAGATGCTGTCGCCCAGCATCCGCGCCCCCATCATCACGACCATCAGGGCGGGCAGTGCGAGCAGCGTGTCAGTCAGTCGCATCAGCACCGAGTCGACGCTGCCGCCGACGTAGCCCGCGACCATGCCGATCAGCGTCCCGCCAAAGGTGGCCAGCAGCGCCACCGACACCCCGACGGCGAGCGTGACACGCCCCGCGTAGAGCAACTGGCTCAGCGTGTCCCGGCCCAAGGTGTCGGTGCCCAGCAAGTAGTCACGACTTGGATTCGCGAGCACATCGGTGGCGTGGGTGCGACCTTGCGGGTAGGGCGCCAGCAGCTCGGCGCCGACAGTCACCAGGACAACGCCCACGAGGATCGCCAGCGACACCAGCGCGACGCGACGGCGGGCGAACCGTCGCCAGGCAAGCGCTGCAGGCCGCTCGGCGCTCAGTGCCTCAGCCGCTGCCACGACGGATCCTCGGATCGAGCACGCCATAGAACAGGTCCGCTGCCAGATTCATCGTGATCACCGCTGCTGCGATGATCATCGTGGTGGCCAGCAGCATGGGGTAATCGCCGCCGGTCATGGCATCCACGAACAGCCGGCCCATGCCCGGGTACTGGAAGACCAACTCGGTCACGATGAGCCCGCCGACGAGCTGCCCGATGTCGACGGCGGCCTGGGTCGTGACCGGGATCAGCGCATTGCGCACGCCATGGCGGATCACCACGGTGCGTTCTGCCAAGCCCTTGCCGCGTGCGACCCGGATGTGATCTGAGGTCATCACGTCGAGCAGGCTCGCCCGCATGTACCGGCTGTAGACGGCGATGAGCTGAAGAGACAGCGTCATCGTCGGCAAGGCCAGATGCCGTATCCGGTCAACGAGATCGAAGCCCTGCCGTCCTGGCGAATAGAGACCGGCCGTGGGCAGCAACGGCGGCGTCACGCCCAGCCAGTTCGCCAGGTAGAGGCCGAAGAACAGCTGCAGCATGAGCCCGAGCCAGAACACCGGGATCGAGATGCCAGCGAATGAGAACGTCGCCATCGCATAGTCGGCGAAGGTGTTCCGGCGCACTGCCGACACGGTGCCGACGGCGATGCCCAGAGCCAGCGACAGCACCACCGCGGTGCCGACGAGCACGAGCGTGTTGGCGAGCGCTGTACGAACGATGGGCCAGACGTCAGATCCGTTGCGCACCAGCGATGTGCCCAGATCGCCCGTCACGAAGTCACCCAGCCACCGCAGGTAACGCAGCGGCAGCGGTTCGTTGAGCCCCAGCGATTCGAGGTAAGCGGCCCGGGCCGCCGGGCTCACCCGGGGATTGATGGCGATGTCGTATCCCGGCTTGGCGATCCGATTCGCCGCCCAGAACACCGCGAACGAGATGGCCAGCAGGATCGGCGCCATCGTCGCGATGCGTCGCAGGACGAAGCGCGTCACAATCGAGAGCCTGCCAGCCGCTCGCGGACTACCCGTTCACCGGAGATGAACTCGCTTCCCGCGCGTTCAACCCGAGCGCACCGTCCAGTCGAAGATGTCGAAGAAGCCGCCGTACGGACTCGAGACGTAGGCGCCCGGACCCGACACCACGGTCGTGTTCCAAACGATCATGTTGGGCAGGATGTACAGCGGGATCCACGGCACGTCGGCGGCCAGGATCTCGCTCAGCTCGTGCACCAGCTCGAGCCGAGCGGCTGGGTCCACCTCGGCATCGATGGCGAAGGCGAGATCGCTGGCCTGCTGGCTGCGATAGGCGGTGAAGTTCTGCCCGGTGTAGCCGTTCTCTTCGGTGGGGACGCCGTCGACGTCATACAGCGGCGCCACTGACGGATCCGGGTTGGTGCTGTTCGCGAACAGCGCCACCGGTCCGAAGTTCATGGCGGGCAGGCGATTCTGGAACAGCTCTCCCGGGTCATAGTTGACGATCTCCCAGCCGATGCCCAGCGGGGCTGTCATGTCGACCACCAGCGCTTGCACGTCTTCCCGGCGCTTGTTGCCGGCGACGGTGTTCCAAGCGAGCACCAGCTCCTCGCCCTCGGCGTTCACCCACAAGCCGTCGGGGTCGGGTCGTGTCCAGCCTTCGGCTTCGAGCAGCTCCGCTACCTTCGCGCCATCCTGGGAGTAGCGACCGAAGTCGTCCTTGCACCACGGCCCGAAGCCGGGATTCCAGCCGGCGCACTGCAGGACCGGCGGGTCAGCAGTGATCGTGCCAAGCGCGACGTTGGCAACAAGTTCACGGTCGAGGGCGTAGGCGACGGCTTGGCGGACGTTGCGTGTCAGGTCGAAACGGCGGTCGGGAGCGTCCTGGTTGATCCACAGCCCTTCCATGTAGGTGCCCTCGGCGACTTCATAGGTCAGATCGCCGGTGATCCGCTCCCGGGCACCGGGGAACGGCTGGGGGAAGGCGGCCATGGCTTCGCCGGTCTGCAGGGCTAGCAGTTGGGAGTCGGTGTCCTCGCGGGGCACCATCACCACACGGTCCACCAGCGGGATGCGCTCGGTGTCCCAGTACGTGCGGTTGGGCACCAGGATGTGCTGCTCCTGATTCCATTCCTCCTGGATCCACGGACCGCCCGAGACGGTGATCTCGTCGTTCCACTTGTCGGCAATATCGGTGTCGGGACCCAGTTCGTGCGCCGGCAGCAAGCCGCCGAACAGCGTCGGCCACGGCGCGTACGGCTCGCTGAACGTGATGACGGCCGTGTGGGGATCGGAGTGGTCGATCTCGGTGATGAGATCCAGACCGATGGTGCTGAGCGTGCCGGTGGTGTCAAGCCCGGCGCGCCAGGTGAACCAGACATCGGTGCTGGTGATGGGCGTGCCGTCGCTCCATGTCGCGTCGGGGTTCAGCCGGTAGATGAGCGTGAAGGTGCCGTCGTCCGCGGCGACGAGGCCGCCGTTGGCAACCGTCGGTTCCTCAACGAGCAACGACGACGCGACATACGTGTTGCTCTGGTCGAGCTCCATGAGCCTGGGCAGGTAGTGGATCAGCACCGACCAGATCGTCCAGGTGGCATTGGCACACGAGGTGACGGGGTTGATGCACTCGGGCCATTGCTCGACCGCAAGCACCAGCGTGCCGCCGCTGGAACTGTCGCCGCTGTCAGGCGCAGCGGTGTCGTCGGCAGTGCTGGCCGTGGTCTCGGGTTCCGATTCGTCAGCGGATGTGCCGCTTCCGCACGCCGCCGTCAGCAGCACGACGGCCAACGTCGCCGTCACCAGTCGCCAGCGGCGGGAGAACCGCGTCCCAGAGGAGTTCAACGAGCGGGATGAGCCCCGCGCTCGCCCCCGCGCATGAAGCAATGTCATGCGAGAAAGGTAACGCTCTGGCACTCGGCCGCGATGTTGTTCCGCGTCGGTTTGCTGCCAAGCCGACTGCGTGTGCATTGACGACATGGCACGCAGGCGGTGAGCGGTTCTGGCAGAGTTTGCGGGATTCAGCCGGGCACTCCGGCTCTTTGGCGACAACTGGGGGCATACCGAGGTGCTGGACGGCTGCCGGATACTGGATCTGACCGACGACCGGGGCCATCTCGCCGGAATGCTGCTGGCTCAACTCGGCGCCGAGGTGGTGCTCTGCGAGCCGCCTGGCGGGCACCGCACCCGTCACCGTGGTCCGTACGTCGACGATGTAGCCGACCCGGAGCGCGCTATCGAGTTCCTCGTCTACAACCGCGGCAAGCACTCGGTGGTTGTCGAGAACCAGGCCCAGATTGCCGAGCTCGCTGCTGGCTGTGATGCGATGATCTCGTGCGGCGCATTCGACGTCGACCTCGATGCGCTGCGCGCTGCCAGCCCGCAGCTGGTGACGGCGGCCATCACGCCGTTCGGTGAGACGGGCCCCAAGACCGGCTGGGCCGCTACCGACCTCACCATCGCCGCTTCGAGCGGCACGATGTCACTGACCGGCGACAGCGACCGGGCGCCGGTGCGCATCGGGCCGCCGCAGACCTGGCACAACGCTGCGGTGGACACCGCCGGCGCGATCCTCATGGCGCTGCACGAACGGCAGGCCTCCGGGCTGGGCCAGCACGTCGACACGTCGGCCCAGCAGTCGTTCGTGGACTGCACGCAGTTCCAGATGATGGCGGTGCTCACCGGCGGCGAAGTGCCGGTGCGGCTGCCTGGAGCGGTGAACCTGGGCGGCTTCCTGATCCCCTGGGTGTACGAATGCGCCGACGGCTACGTGACCGTCACGTTCCTGTTCGGTCCGATGATCGCCCCGTTCACGAGCCGGATCCTGACCTGGGCCTGCGAGGAAGGGTTCTGCGAGCCCGAGCTGCGCGACAAGGACTGGGTGGACTTCGGCATGGCCATCGTGGAGGGCCGCGAGTCGATGGACACGTTCGATCAGGCCATCAAGGCGCTGACCTCGTTCGTGGCCACCAAGACCAAAGCCGAGCTGCTGGAACGGGCGCTGACCGACAACCTGCTCATCGCGCCGATCACGACGACCGCCGACGTGCTGGCGCTCGACCATCTCGAAGTGCGTGACTATTGGGAGCACGTCGAGGTGCCCCGGGCTGGGGGGTCGGCACCCGTGCGGCTGTGCGGTTCGCTGGCCAAGACCACCGGAGGGCCATTGGCGGTGCTGCCCGTCGCGCCGAGACTCGGCGAGCATACTGAGGCGTACCTGAACGGCGATGGCTCGTCGGGCACTGCCATCACGGCGCGCCCTCACACCGAGATCGCCGCCACCGGCCGCTCGCTGGAGCGTCCGCTCGACGACGTCAAGATCCTCGACTTCATGTGGGCGCTGGCAGGCCCCGGCGCCACGCGCACGCTGGCCGACTACGGCGCCACGGTGGTCAAGGTCGAGAGCGAGCTGAAGCCCGACGTGCTGCGCGGCGTCCACCCGTTCATCGGAGAGGAGGGCGGGCAGGAGAACGCCCTGCAGTTCCACTCGATCAACGCGGGAAAGATGGACCTGACGCTCGACCTGTCGCTGCCCGAGGCGCGCGACGTGGTCCTCGACCTCGTCGCGTGGTGCGACGTGCTCACTGAGTCGTTCTCGCCGAAGGCCATGGAGAACTGGGGTCTTACCTACGACGTGCTGCGCGAGGTGAACCCCGAGCTGGTCATGTTCTCGAGCTGCCTGATGGGCCAGACCGGGCCGATGCGCATGTACGCCGGTTTCGGCACGATGGCGGCGGCCATCGCCGGCTTCTACCCGGTCACGGGATGGCCCGACCGCATCCCGGCGGGGCCGTTCACCGCCTACACCGACTACATCTCGCCGAAGCTGGGCGTGATGCTGATCCTGTCCGCACTGGCCGAGCGCGACCGCACCGGGCGGGGCCAGCACATCGACTTCGCCCAGATGGAGGGGGCGCTGCACTTCCTGGCAACCGAGTTCGCCGACGAGGAGATCAACGGCCGCACCGCGGGCCGGGCCGGCAACGCCGACCGCCACATGTGCCCCCACAGCGTGTACCCCGCCGCCGGTGACGACCGCTGGGTGGCGATCGCCTGCGAGACCGAGGCCCAGTGGGGCGCCTTGACGGCGCTGCTGGCTGAGGCTGCGGCAAGCAACGCCGATCTGGCACAGGCGCTGGACACGCTGAGCGCCAGCGCCGATGGGGACCTTGCAGGCCTCGATGCGGAAGGCCGTCGAGCGCATGCCGAAACCATCGACGCTGCAATCACCGCGTGGACAGAGCCTCAGGCGGCAGCCGACATCGAGACGGCGCTCCAAGCGGCAGGCGTGCCCGCCCACCGTGTGAACGACGCTGCAGATCTCATGGCCGACCCGCAGATCGTGGCCCGCGATCACTTTCTGTCGGTACCGCACGCCAAGCACGGCCACACCTGGGTCGAGAACAGCAACTTCGAGCTGTCACGCACACCCGGTCGGCCGCTGTGGGGCGGCCCGATGTTCGGCGAGCACAACATGGAAGTGCTCGAAGGCATCCTCGGCTACGACGCAGACAAGATTGCCGAACTCGTCATAGCCGGCGCCCTCGCTTGAACGCCGATGCCGTCGCCAGCCGAGATGCCAGACCAGCCGCTCCCTTTCTTCAAGGCCCGCGAAGTACGCGAGATCTTGGCAAGGGTCGCAGGCTTGGACGAGCGTTGCGAAACACTGCGCTCTCTGGCGCACATGGCTCGGGACACAGCCGAAGTGGCCTACGGGCGAGAGATGGATCGTGCCATCAGGCATCGCCTTGCACGGATGCCGCTGGGCGAGCTCAAGCGGACCGGGATGACCGGTCTCCGTCTCGGAGCACTGGCGGACGCCGGCATGCGAACGGTGGCCGACCTCATGCACTTCGACTCGCACAGCATCGAGAGCGTCCGCGGCATCGGACCTGCCACGGCATCCAACGTCATGGCCGCTGCCGCCCGCTGTGTCGCCGACGTGTCGGCAGAGACACGAGTTCGGTTCGATTTCGAGGAACGCCCGCAATCACAGACCAGGCTGCTGGATGCGATCCGTTCCTGGGATGAGGCACGAAACAGCGCACCGACGCTGACAGAAGGCATCTCCGAACTGCACACAGAGTGCATCGAGGACGCTCGCACGGCTCGGGTCCTGTCCAGAGGTCTCAGGCATCTCATGCTTGGAAAGCGAAGGCGCGCAGACGCTTACGCCGCAGCCGATCGCCTGCACAGGCGTTTGGACAGCGCCGAAGCCAAGCAGCTCATTCGCGACGCGGACCGCTTGATGCAGAGCGTCAACGAGACGCAGAATCCAGATGCGCTGTGGCACGCGTACGAGTCGCGAGCCGTCGTCTTCAACGGCTACGTCGCTGAAATCGAGGAATCAACAACGGAACTTGGGCACTCGCCGCAGGCTGAGACGCTCGACCGTTCCTCGCCGTACACGGAGACGCCGCCCCAGGGTGCAGGCGGCCCCGCGAATCGCGGGACGCTTCGGCGCGACAATGACCACTGGGATCCGTCGCCTGGTGCTCGTCAGTCGGCGGTTCGACGGAAGCCCAGACACTCTGGGCGATCGAGTCCAGGTGATCCACCGCGGGATCGCCGCGCAGCGAGATCGGGCAACGGTGATCCCTCACGAGGCTTCCTGCCGCGAGCGATTGCGCGTGCGGTCGAGCAATTCGAACTCGATACGAGCCTGATGCGCGCCAATCTCCGCGGCTATCAGCACTTCGGCGCCCAGTTCGCGGCACGCCAGACTCGCGCCATCATCGGCGACGAGATGGGTCTCGGCAAGACGCTCGAGGCTCTCGCGCTCATCTGTCATCTCGCAGCGCGGGGCGAGACCCGCTTCCTGATCGTCTGCCCTGCGAGCGTTCTCACCAACTGGGAACGCGAAGCCGACCGGCACACTTCGCTGCCGTCGTGCATGCGCCTGCACGGACCTCAACGCGAACGACTCAGGCACCAGTGGGAACGCGATGGCGGCGTAGCAATCACCACCTATGACACGCTTCGGCTGCTGGCTGAATCCGCGAAGCAGTATGCGGCACTCATCGTCGACGAGGCCCACTTCATCAAGAACCCATCGGCGTTACGCACCCAAGCAGTAGCCCGCTGGACCGCGAAGGCCGAACATGTGCTCTTTCTGAGCGGCACTCCGATGGAGAACCGGCTTCGAGAATTCAGGCACCTCATCGGCCTGCTCGACCCGAAACTGAGTGCATCAATAGGGGACGACGATGACTGGGTCGATCCCGGTGAATTCCGTCGACGGATCGCACCCGTGTATCTGCGGCGCAATCAGGCTGATGTGCTTAACGAACTGCCCGACAAGATCGAAGTGCCCGAATGGCTGACGCTGGAAGGAGCAGCGGCGCGCTCGTATCAACGGGCTGTGGCGAGCGGCAACTTCATGCTCATGCGCCGAGCGGCGTTCCTGACTCCCGACCCGATGGACTCGCCAAAGCTGAGGCGCTTGCTCGAGATCGTCGACGATGCAGCAGCGAACGGACGCAAGGTCGTCGTCTTCTCCTTCTTCCTGGAAGTGCTCGACAGAATCTGTGCGGCGGCACCGGTGCCCGCCTTTGGCCCGCTGACCGGCGCCATGGCACCGCCGCAGCGACTGGCCCTGATCGACGAATTCTCCGGCGCAGACGGTCCCGGCGTGCTCGTCTCGCAAATCGAGGCGGGGGGCACGGGCCTGAACATCCAAGCTGCTTCAGTCGTGATCCTGGCCGAGCCGCAATGGAAGCCCAGCAGCGAGGAACAGGCGATCGCTCGGAGTCATCGTCTCGGTCAGGTGCGCCATGTCGAAGTGCATCGCCTGCTGACCGAGAACAGCGTGGACGAGTACATGGTCTCCATTCTCGCCAGAAAATCTGAGCTCTTCGCCACATACGCCCGGGAAAGCGCCATCAAGACTGCGAGCGCTGCCGCCGTGGATGCGGCCGAGCTTGGGCGCCATCTGTCGTTGCTGCCGCAGCATCGGCAAGTCGACGAGATCATTCGAATGGAACGTGAGCGGCTGGCGATCGCCAGTTGACCGAGGAACCGCTGTCTGCCGCGACTGCACTGGATGGCCGTGTGAAGGTTCCGGCATGTCGTCCGATTGCGGGACGGAACGGGTCGACGATCCCGTGTTGGCGGCCGACTTGACGGTCGGCCCGCGGATTCATGTATCATATTGGGTGAGAACAGACACATTAAATCTCCGATAAATACCGCATAAATGTCTTGGCGCCGCACTAGCCTGCGCTGCATCGCCGAATACATCCCCCGGATTGCTGATCTCTCACTGGCACGCCACCTCGACGCTTGGCCCGCCGAGTTCATCACGGGGCCGCGCGCCGTGGGCAAGACCACGACTGCGCTGCGGCACGCCGAGTCGGTTCTGCGACTCGACAACGCATCCGAGCGCGGCATCGTGCTCGACGATCCCGATGCAGCACTGCGTGAAGGCCCTTTCCCCTTGCTGATCGACGAATGGCAGCACGCACCCGAGGTTCTGGGCGCCGTCAAGCGAGCAGTCGATTCCAAGCAGCCCGTCGGGGGCCGATTCATCATCACCGGCTCCTCCCGCAACGACCTCCACACCGGGCAATGGCCTCTGGTCGGACGCGCGCTGACGACGCATCTGTGGCCCCTCGTGGGCCGAGAGCGGTTCGGAGACGCCGCCAAGCCGTCTCTTTTCGACCGATGGGATACCGACCGACGATTCAGCGTCCCCGCCGATGCGCCTGATGTGCTGGGCTACATCGACCTCGCGCTGGACGGAGGCTTCCCCGGCGCCTTGACGGCAGCAGCGTCCGGCGCTCGTGACGACTGGATGCGGACCTACGTGGACACGACTGCTGTTCGCGACCTCCCTGAGTTCTCCGCTCCCCGCGGCCGCCCGCCCAGTCCTGAGCTGATGCGCCGATGCTTGGCCGTTTGCGCGTTGCACACTGCCGGAGTCGCACCCGACGCCTCTCTAGCTCGCGACATGGGCGTGGACGCTCGCACGGCAGCGGGCTACCACGAGACGCTGCGCGTGCTGCGACTCGTCGCAGATGTCCCTGCCTGGCACACCAACCGGCTGAAGCGATTGACGGCAATACCCAAGCGGTTCGTCGCCGATTCCGGCCTCGCGGCATGGCTGATGGGTGTCGACCGGGAGGGTCTCAAGCGGGATTCGACCGCCCGTGGCCGCATCATCGAGACCTATGTGGCCGCCCAGCTCCGCACCGAGGTCGAGGCTGCCAGCCGCCGCTGCACGATGTTCCACCTGCGAACTCAGGGCGGCGAGCACGAGGTGGATCTCGTCGTGGAGTTCGGCAGGCGAGTAGCTGCCTTCGAAGTCAAGACCGCCAGCGCGCCCACGAACATGGACGCGCGCGATCTGGCTTGGCTGCGGGACCGGCTGCCTGCCGAGCAGTTTGCCGACGGTGTGGTGTTCCACACCGGACCGCATCGGTACCGGCTCGACGAGCGCATCGAAGCCGTGCCCATCGCTGCATTGTGGGGCTGACGGACATGCCCCGGAATGTCCGCCGGGCGATGATCGACGGTTCGCGTACCGTCTGATTGGCGAATTCGGCCTCGGCTGAATGAAGTCCCGGGGTACGGACGGGTGCGAGCTGCGTCGGCTGGCCCAAGCTCACGGAGTGGTCCCAGATGCTCAGGCGTGTCGCCATGAACCACAATGGCGGGATGAGCGATGACGGGGACGCAGCAGGCGTCGACAGGCAGAACATCTCGAGCGGCGGGCCGCTGGAGTCCGTGGCCGGCTACTCGCGGGCTGTGCGGCTCGGCGACTGGGTCGCTGTATCGGGGAGCACGTCGCTGAGTCCCGACGGCGTGGCGCACCCGGGCGATTGCTACGGGCAGGCCATCTACACGCTGGGCGTCATTGAGCAGGCGCTGGCAGAGGCGGGAGCGCAGATGAGCGATGTCGTGCGGACCCGCTCGTTCGTCACCGACATCGGGATGCTCGACGACTTCATCCGCGCCCACGGCGAGGTGTTCGGCGACATCCGGCCGGCGTCGACACTCGTCGAGGTATCGGGGCTGATCCATCCCGACCTCGTCATCGAGATCGAAGTCGACGCGATCATTCCCTGAGCGCGTGCGAGCACTGGTGCAGCGGGCCGCCCAGGCCCGGGTGCGGGTCGACGGCGAGGTCATCGGCGAGATCGGTCCGGGGCTGTGCTGCCTGGTTGGTGCAACGCACGACGACAGCGCTGAGTCGGCGCACAAGCTCGCCGGCAAGATCTGGAACCTGCGGATCTTCGCCGACGACAACGGCCAGATGAACCGGTCAGTAGCAGAAACCAGCGGCGAAGTGCTGGTGGTCAGCCAATTCACGCTCTACGGCGACACCCGCAAGGGCCGCCGCCCGTCGTTTGTGGCCGCAGCAGCGCCCGATCGGGCCATCGGGCTGATCGACGAGTTGGTCGCCGAGCTGCGGCGCCTGGGCGCCACGGTGGCCACTGGCTCGTTCGGGGCCGAGATGGCGGTCGAGCTGACCAACGACGGCCCGGTGACGCTGATGCTCGAAGTCTGACTCCGGCGCTCCCGCTGAACGGCGGTCAGGCCGGCGTGAAGCGGAGCAGTGCGGGGCCGTCGGGGGTGGGGTCAAAGACGACCTGCACGGCCTGGCCGATGTGGACCGTCTCGGGGTCGCAGCCGACGATGTTGGTGACCACCCGGGGGCCCTCGTCGAGCTCCACATAGGCCAGCACGAACGGCGCAGCCGCCCGCCACGAGCCCGGGATGCGCCGGGTGACCGTGCAGCTGTACACGGTGCCTCGCCCCGAAGCCTCGAACCAGGTCACCGAGGTGCTGCCGCACTGGTCACAGCGTTCCCGCGGGTACCACACGACGTGGCCGCAGCTGTCGCAGCGGGGCAGCTCCAGGCGGCCCTCGGCGGTGGCATCCCAGAACCGCTGCGTCTCGAGGTTGGGGTTCGGCGGCGGGACGGGCAGCCCCGATGGGCCCAGATCGCTCATGTCGACCTGCCCAGCACGAGCGTGGCGCTGCCCATGCGGGTGGCGAGGCTGCCTCCGGTGCCGTGCGCCAGGGCCAGCTCGCAGTCGGGCACCTGCACGGCCGCATGCGCTTCGCCGCGCAGCTGCCGCACAGCCTCGACCACCTTGGTCATGCCGCCGCGGTTGGCCGGGTGGTTGTTGCACAGCCCGCCGCCATCGGTGTTGAACGGCAGCACGCCGCCGGGCGACTGCAGCGCGCCATCCGACACGAATCGTCCGCCGTCGCCCTTTGCGCAGAAGCCGAGGTCTTCCAGCGTCATCAGGACCGTGATCGTGAAGCTGTCGTAGATCGACACGTAGTCGATGTCGGCAGGCGTCACGCCGGCTTCGGCGAACGCCAGCGGGCCGGAGCGCGTCGCGCCGGTGTGGGTCAGGTCGATGCGGCCGCCCGAGGTGTGCTTGATGGACGTTCCTGTGCCGAGCACCGGTGTGCAGTGACGGTCGAGCGACGCCGCCACCGCTTCGCTGACCAGCACGAGGGCGCCCCCGCCGTCGGTGATCACGCAGCAGTCGAGCCGGTGCAGCGGATCGGAGATCATCGGCGACGACACCACCTCGTCCACCGTGACGACGTCTTGGAGGAAGGCGTGCGGATTGTGCTGCGCATGGGTCGAGGCGGCCACCTTGACTTCGGCCAGCTGCTCTGAGGTGGTGCCGAACTCGTGCATGTGCCGTGCCGCGGCCAGCGCGTACCCGCCGGACACCGACATGCCGAACTGGTTCTCGAACGATGCCTCGGGCGCCGAGCTGAACCGCGCGCTGCCGCCCGGCCCGGCGCCGCCCGTGCGCGGCTTGCCGGCCAGCGTGATCAACGCCACATTCACGTGGCCCGCAGCGATAGCTGCTGCCGCGTGCTGCGCGTGCACCAGGTAGGCAGAGCCGCCGGTCTCGGTGTCGTCGATGTAGCTGCAGTCGAGACCGAGGTACTCCACCATCGACAGCGCCCCGAAGCCAGGCGCATCGCCCGCCGAGTAGTAGGCGTCGACATCGGCAAGCGTCAGCCCGGCATCGGCCAGCGCGCCCGCAGCCACATCGGCGTGGATCTGCGGCAGCGTGCGGTCGGGCAGCTCACGGCCAGGATGCTCGTACACGCCGGCGATGAGTGCCTTGCCTCGAATCGTCACCGGCGGCACGCTAGCCGCCATCCCCGAGGCGATGCCCGACCGCCGCCGGCGCCGGGTAGCCGGTCGGAGTCGAGAGCGAGCGTTAGCGTCGCGCCGATGCTGAAGCCATACCGAGTGCTGGACCTCACCGATCACCGGGGCGCGATGTGCACCTCGATCCTCGGCTCGCTGGGCGCGGAGGTGATCCTCGTGGAGGGTCCCGACGGCCGAGGAAGAGACCATCGTGAGACGGGTCCCGACGGCACATCGCTGGGCTGGTGGAACCTGCGGCGCGGTGCGCAGAGCTGCGTCATCGAGGATCGCAACGAGCTGATGGAGCTGGTCGCCGGCGCCGACGCCTTGATCGAATCGCCCGATCCCGGACTGGCGCTCGACCACAACGAGCTGCGGGCGATCAATCCGGGACTCGTGCACACCACCGTCACCCCATTCGGCAGCACGGGGCCCAAGGCCGGCTGGGCAGCGTCGGATCTCACCATTGCGGCGGCTGCCTGCAGCGCTGCCATCACCGGCGACGCCGACCGGGCGCCGCTGCGCATCACGGCGCCGCAGAGCTGGATGCACGCGGGATCGCATGCCGCCGTCGGCACGGCGCTCGCGCTGCGCCAGCGAGACCGCAGCGGCTACGGCCAGCACGTCGACATCTCCGCCCAGCAGGCGATGATGCAGACGGCATTTCCCGGCATCGTCCACGCGCCCAACCAGTACCCGTCAGCCCGGCGAACCTCGGGCGGGATCCTCTTCCTCAACTTCCATCTGCAGTTCGTGTACCCGGCGGCAGACGGCTACGTCTCGATCACGCTGCTGTTCGGCGACACCATCGGCCGATTCACCAAGCGGCTGATGGACTGGGTGCATGAGAACGGCTGCTGCGACGACGAGCTCGCGGCACTCGACTGGGTCGACTTCGGGATGCGCCTGTTCACCGATCCTGAGGTTGCGCCGGGCCAGCTCGAGCAGACCAAGGCCGCGATCACCCGCTTGACGAGCACGCGCACCCGCGCCGATTTGTTCGCCGAAGCGCAGCGCCGCGAGCTGCTGCTGGCGCCCGTGTACACGCCAGCCGAGCTGACCCAGGTGGAGCACTTCAACGAGCGCGGCTATTGGGACACCGTCGCCGATCCTGCGTGGGGCAGCGTGATCACCCCAGGCGCATGGTGCAAGCCCAGCCGCACGCCACTCCGCTCCCTCGGCGCCCCGCCGGATCTCGGCGCCCACACCGCGGCCGTCAAGGCGAAGCCGCGCTCGGCGCTGCTGGACGCCGCGGAGAAACCGCGCGACGGCGGCGGCGATCCGTCGAGCCCGCGGCCCCTCGAGGGGATCAAGGTGCTCGACACCACGTGGGTGTACGCCGGGCCGTTCACGACGCGGGTGCTCGCCGACTTCGGCGCCACTGTCGTCAAGGTGGAAGGACCGGCACGCTTCGACGCCGCACGCGGCAGCGGCGGCGGCCTGCGGGGCGACATGGGGCCCGACGCCTCGATCCAGTACGGCACGCTCAATGCGGGCAAGCTCGGCGTGACCATCGATCTCAACACCGCCGAGGGCCGCGACGTGCTGTGCGACCTGGCGGAATGGGCCGACATCTACGTCGAGTCGTACACGCCTGGCACGCTCGACGACTGGGGCATCGGCTACGAGACGCTCTCGGCCCGCAACCCGAGCCTGATTCTGCTGAGCACCAGCCTGATGGGCCAGACCGGGCCGCTTGCCACATTCGCCGGCTTCGGCAATCTGGCCGGCGCCATCACCGGCTACTACGAGATGACCGGCTGGCCAGACCGGGCGCCGGCGGGACCGTTTCTCGCCTACACCGACTACGTCACCCCGCAGTACATGGTGCCGCTGCTGCTGGCCGCGCTCGATGCCCGTGACGCCGATCCGCTGGGCCGGGGCCAGCATCTCGACTTCGCTCAGGCCGAGGCCGCGGTGCACTTCCTTGCGACCGAGGTGCTCGAGCACACGGTCAATGGCGTTGCTGCCACCCGGTCGGGCAACGCGGACGCCTTCCTGTGCCCCCATGCGATGTACCCGTGCGACCCGGGCGACGCCGACCCCGACAATCCGCTCGAGGCGCCAGACCCTTGGGTTGCGGTCGTCTGCGAGACCGAGCACCAGTGGGAGTCACTGTGTGAGGTGCTCAGCCGCGACGGCCAGCCCATGCCGGCCGAACTCGCCGGCCTCGACGCAGCGGGACGCGTCGCGCGCAACGCAGACATTGACGCCGCCATCGCGGCATGGGCCGCCGGGCGCACACCGGCTGAAGCCGAAGCCGTGCTGCAGGCTGCGGGCGTGCCCGCACACGCCAGCCAGAACAGTCTCGGCTGCTTCGCCGATCCGCAGCTCAATCACCGCGGCCACTGGATGGATGTCGAGCACCCGGTGTACGACCGCATGGTCGTGGAGGCGCCCCGCATGCATCTCAACGCGTCACCTCACGAGGTCACCAAGTCAGGCCCGAGCCTGGGTGAGCACAACGACCGCGTCCTGCGGGACATTCTCGGCTACGACGACGACCGCGTTGTCGAGCTCGCCGTAGCCGGCGCCATCGGCTGAACGTCCCTAGTCCTCGCTGAAGCCGGTGCCTTCCTCGAAGCCGAGAACTCGGGTGTTCTCGTTGACGTCGCGGACGAGATCGCCAGCGAAGCCTCCCGGCTTGCGGACTTCGACTTCGACTCGTACGACGACTTCTGCATCTGGGTGACCGATGAGATGGGTGAGCACATCGTCGCTGACCTGGGTGAATGCGCGGGTGGGGCGATCAGGGTTCAAGACAATCGACCCTCGAAAGACGCTGAGGGCTGGACGCGACGGATCCGTCTGAGAACCGGAACCCTCGCTTTCGTCGTCTGCACCACCGCCGAAGTAGTCGTCTCCGCCTGAGGCGCCACCGCGGCCATCGCCCGAGTCGCCACCATCTCCGCTCGTCCGTCCAGCGTCGTCGCCCGCAGCTGCTTCACGGTCTCGCTCGTGCTGCTGCATCGCCAAGTCGGGATGAACAATGAGATGGGATGGCGTCACTGCCGCTGTTCGCTCCCCAGGCGGGCTCAGCCCCAAGTAGCGACCGGCCGCCTCGTCGTAGGAAACGGCGACGGCGAATCCTTCGGTCGTCCAAGCGATGCCCTCGGGGCCGCGTTCGACCGTGGACGTCAGCACATCCTGATCACGCAAGCGCGGCAGGTACACGTATCGCGCCATGTCTTCCCACAGCGCCGCTAGCGACATGTGGCCCTCCGCCCAGCGCGACGCCAGCACCCCGTCGAGTTGCTGCCGCAGCAGGACCGCTGGGAACTGCGCGCCCAGGCTGCCATCGTTCACGAGCCTTCGAGCAGCGTTCTCGGCTATGCGCGCCACGGGCTGCATCGCGCTGAGCTGATGGTCGCCGGCGCGCCTGCGGCCGTTCCGCTCGCCGGCCGCGCTGTCCGCGTCCAGTCTGACCACCTCCAACGTGACCGATCCGCGCGGGTCTTCTTGCTGGGGAACCAGGAGGAAGCGGTAGGCCTCCGCTATTCGCAATCCAGTAGCCTGATCAGCCCGCTCGCGCTGCGACCGGGCGAGGTTCATCTGCTGGGCGTCGAGATTCAGGTCGTCTTGACGCGTACAGATGCCTTCCCAGGCCAAATACTCAGCGGCGGCCTGTTCCAGGGCCTCAGCGGCGCGCTGCTCAGCTGCGGCGAACACCAGCATGTTCCTGTATTGCCGCGGTCCAGCACCTCGCTGTTCGAGTATCTCTCGCGCCGTGGACACGGCGGGTGAATCATCGGAGTTCAGCGTCAGTGTGGTCCCGGGTTCCAGAACCACCAGGCGCGCACGCGGCTCGTCAGCCACGTCGGCGCCGCTCGCCGGAGCGACGTGGACGCTTGCGAATGTGTCGGCTTGCATGCCAACCCTGCCGATCCGCTCGCGGAGCCTCCTGACGATCTCAGCGTGCAACTGGAAACGGTCGCCCGAAAGCAGGTTCTCGATCTCGTCACGTGCGGTTCTCGTCACGTTCTGCTGCCGATCGAACCAGTACCGGTCGCGGTCGACGTACAGGTACGGCGCCTCCGCAGCGAGCCGGCTCAGCGCATCAGACACCGGACCCGATGGGTCGCCGACGAAGGTGGCCCCGAGACGTACGCGACGCAGATCCAAGCCTTGGTTCGGCCCTCCGACTCGGGGAGTTGCGCCGACGAAGATGGTCCGGGCAACCCGACGCGCCGCATGCAGCGCCCCCAGGTGAGGCGTTGCGCGGTCGATGCGCCCGGCATGCGAGGACTGCCCGTCCACGTCAGAGTCGATGACCGGATGCCAGTAGTCAGGCAGCCGTCCGGCCAGCTCATTGACGACGCGGTCGTCGCCCAAGGGGATCGAGCAGGGCAGGATCAGGGGCGACTTGTCATCGCTCGCCCAGAGCGAGTCGATGGTTGCAGCCATCAGCCGAAGCACACCGCGAGTGCGCTGGAAGCGATCTATCGAAGACCAGTCCTGATAGAGCCGGTCGAACACTTCCGGGTGGATCGGATATGCCGCCTTGATGCGCTCGACGAACGCGATCTCGGAGCACTCGGAAGGGAAGTCGGCGCGCCGAGACCGGTAGAGCCGACCGAAGGCCTCTGCGGTTTCGTCCCGGTGCGCTCGCGCCTCATCGCTGAGCGGCTGGAAGAGCCGCCGACGCACGATCTCGTAGCTTTCGTCGCCGCTCGCGGGCTGCCAAGTCTCCGCAAGGCGGTTCGTGACATTGGTCAACCGCCGCAGCGCCTCCCGCCCGGCCGTGCCGCCCACCTCCAAGCTCGACACCGCGAAACTGTCCTCGTCGGTGTCGGCTTCCTCCGAAGCGGGTATGGACACCACGAACAGCGCCCCGTCAGTTGCCCTCGTCGCCTCCGAGAGCGTCTGGGCGAAGCTGAACTGAGAATCGAAGCTGCCGCCGGGCAGGTCGGTGCGCTCGTAGAGCTCGCGTGCGTAGGCGACCCATTCGTCGATGAGGATCAGGCACGGCGAACACACAGTGAGCACGTCCCGGATCGCCTCGCCGGGGTTGGTGCGGTTGCGGTCGCTGTCGGCGACCAGCTCGTACGCCGCAGCACCACCGAGCTGCCACGCGATCTCGCCCCAGATCGTCTGCACCTCAGTGCCGTCGGACTTGGTGTGAATCTCACCGGCGCCGAAACGGTTGCCGACGACGACGGCGCAGTTCACTTCGGGCAGGTTGTCGACGCCGGCATCGCGAACCAGATTGACGATCTCCGCCGGCATCTGAGACAGGTCGAGGCCTGACATCAGGTGGTACAGCGCGATGAGACTGTGTGTCTTTCCGCCACCGAAGTTGGTCTGACAGCTGATGACCGGCTGTCCGCCTTGCCCCGACACACGCCTGACGGCGAGCGTGAGTAGGTCGCGCAACCCCGCCGTCAAGTAGGTGCGCTCGAAGAACCGACGCGGGTTGGCATATTCTTCACTGCCCTCGCCTCGGCGAACCATCTCCAGGTCGGCTGCGAACTCCGCAACGCTGAACCGGCCCGAGTGAATATCCGCATGGGGGTGGATCACCTCTCGCCACGGCCTCAACCCAGCCGGCACCGAATCCACCACGTTGAACACCGCGCCGGAGTTCTCGCTCTCGTCGGCGCGCTGCGTTCGTTCGTACTGTGTTCGGTTTAGGTCGTCGAGCAACTCCTGCACGGCGGCGGCTTCGGAAGGCGCCACCGCTTCGATCAGCGTGACGATCCCGCTCAGCGTGTACTGCGCGTCGTGCAGCTGGAATCGCTTGTTGTGAGCCCACTCGTTGCGCTTGTCACGAAGCGTGAAGACAATGTTGCGAGCACCGCGTGGCAGCTGCCGCTCGAACCTGCCCTGCCAGCAGTCAGCAATCACCCGCAGCAAGAACGCCGGGTCGTCCTCCGAGTACTCCCGCAGCGCCGGACGCGCCGTCGCAGCAAACGTCGCTGCCCAGTCCGCGCCGCCGCCAGCCCCGCTCGACATGTGCCGATCGACGAACGGGCGCAACACCCGAGCCAGTACCTCGAAGGCCTCCCCCACCCGCGCCCGATTGCTCATCTCAGCCATCGCTCGCACCGACCTCTCCATGGCACATTGTCGGGAGCCACTTCATCCACAGCCGTGCAGAACCAGCACACTCGCAATCAGAAGCGCAGCGATGCTCGACGGCCCTCGATCATCGTCTCTTTGAATTGCCAGCCAAGCTCCACGACGTAGTTGACGTGAAGACTCCAGAGCATCTTCCAGTACTCTGACTCTGGTTCTTCGTAGACCGCTGGCAATCCGAGTTCTTGGGCATGACGATATCCGATAGTTGCTGAATGCATCGAAGGACCTTGAAGGCCTTGCGTCAGAGCTTCAACAAGCTCTTCTGATGGGGGATTGCTTCGGATGCTGAGGACATCCGGCACCAACTCCTCCGTACGCAGTATGGATGCCCGTGCCGCTTGGTATGTCGCGCCGTCGATGTCTCCCAGTAATGCAGAATAAAACTCGAACGCTAAGGGATTGGACTGAGTGCGCTGTTCAAGGTCATCTACTATCTGAACCAGATCTTTCGCTGGATAGTAGGAATTTCTTGTCGGTAGGAAGATCTGAGGGTCTACTGGACCCAAGGCCGAAGTGGTGCTCATGAGAATGGATTCAGCAGCGAGTGCCAACAGAGTGGCTGCCGAGGCGGCCGTTTCTGGCACAATCACCCGGAAGTCGGACCGACCTGCGTGGCACATCATTGCCAACCGCAAGGCTGTCTCCGCATCGCCACCCGGAGACGTAAGCATCAGGTCGAGGGGTGTATCACTTGGTATATCTCCAATGGCGTCTTGGAACGGTGCCACGACTGCATGGTGCATTGGGCCATAAAAGACCACAACCGCGCGTCCCGTCTCGTCCTCTATGTCGCGTAGTGCCTGTTGTCGCTCGTAGCGGTGTGCTTGAGTTGCCCGAAAGAACGGCGTGTGAACAACGCTTGCCGAAGAACCGTCATCGGACATGAAGCGGCTCTCGCGGAATCTTGAGCGGTTCTTCCGTGCGCCACTTGCGTTCGTCGGGTTCTAGCTCGGCATAGCGCTTGCGGATGCGTTCGGCGGCGTCTTCGCGGGCCTTGCGGGCGCGGGCGATGCGGTCGCGGAGTGATTCCTCGTTGCGGCGGGACTCCGGGATGAAGGGTGGGTCGTAGCTCATGGGGTGTTCCTTCGCTGGCGCTATTGGGTCGGTTGGGGTCGGGTTCGGCGTCACCGGTCGCATGGGGACCGTAGGCCATGGTCTACAGACTACGCGGGGGGTGTGACCCGTCTGCTGCCGCGTGTATCGAGTGCAGGCCCTGCCTACTCGTCGGCGTCGCAAGGGGGACCAGCCGAACGGCGCAACCCCGGCCGTTTGCCGAAGCAGGGACGGTTCCGGGGCCTTCGCCTCGAATGCTACTCACCACAGGCTGTGCTGAGTCAGATTTCTGCACAGTAGCTTCGCAATGGCTTCAGGGAGCGACGACCGATGAAGATGGTCTCCGCCATGACACAGACGCAACACTCAAGCGATTCCGCGGTCCCGCATGACTGCGCCAAACACGCGGTCCGCGTGACCTTCATCAATGTGACGCCTGGCGACTACGACCCCGATGTCGCTGCAGCCTTCGGAAGCCTCGCCGCTCACTACGAGGAAGTTGCGGCGGATCTGTTCAACGACGACCCCGACCTAACCAGCCACATCGCACCCCAGAGCCTCGGCCAGCCCTGAGCCCGGCGGCACAGAGCGCATGCTGCTCGTTCAGGCCGAACTCGACGCCGCGACGCGCTGACGAGATCACCAGGACGCTGTGAGCAGACCCGGTAGTTGCGGGTCAGATGAGGGTGAGGTCGGTGGGGATTGTGGCTTGGCGGATGATCTCGGGCCAGGAGGTGACGAGGGCGTTGTAGGCCACGGCTTCGGGCTGCCAGCCTTGGCGCTCGCAGATGTGGAACAAGCGGTAGGCGAGATCGCGCGGGGCATCGTCGATGACGCCAACTTGGGCCAGGAGGCCGGACGCTGCCTGCTCGCCGTCGCTCATCAGCTTGCGGCGCAGGTGAAGAGTGGTTTCCCAGACGGTCAGGCGCCGGTCGGTGGCCGGGTCCCAGTCCTCGTCGAGTTCGTCGACGGTCAGCAGGCGGCACTCGTTGCCCTGCTGCCACAGGATGCCCGCCTCCACGAGGCCTGCGATGGAGGTGTTCTTGGCCTTGCACAGCGTGTCTGCCTCGCCAGCGGGACCGCTGCCGTGACCGTGCTGCGCGTACCACGCCAGTGCCCAGCGGGTGTCGGCGTCGAGGTCAGCATCTTGCTCTTCGAGCACGGCGTCGAGGGCACGGTTGATCTCGGCCAGTGCATCACGGACCCTCATCGTGCTGCCGTCGAGCTCCACTACTCGTGAGTAGCGGGAGAACACGGCCATGCCCGGGCCGATGGACGACTGCGCCAAGTCAACCGGTGCGATGTTCTCGGCTTGCAGTTCAGCAAGCGCCTCCGGCAACTCGTTGCGCAGCGCAGTGAGGAAGTCGCGGCGGCTGACCACCGGAGCGTCGTCAGGCCGACGGCGACAGACCAGGATGATCGACGACGCGAGCGCAGCCCGCCCCACATCGCGGAGGCCTCCGGCTTTCTCGGTACGTATCGGCCAGGTCCGCACAATGGACGCGCCGCTGTCGAGAAGCCCTTCCAGCATCGTCTCCCAACCGGTGGATGCTGTACCCGAAGCATCGGTCTCGGACTGCTTGAACGCATAGAAGACGGTGTAGGGAAAGCGGTCGTCGTGAACGCTGCCAATCGCGCTGAAAGCCTGCTGCAGGCCGCGCTCGAAGAACTCGGCGGCTGCATCCCAGCCGTCGTGGCGGGCGGGCTCCGCGATCAGCTCCTGCGCCTTGGGCACCTGCAGCGTGCGGAACAGGTCGGGATGGACATCAGCCAAGCTCTTCCGCAGCCAGATGTAGAAGAAATCGGACAGATCGGCGTACGGGATGTTGTCGTAGTACGGCGGATCGGTACAAACCACCACATCGGCAACGCGGTCGCTGATATCGCGGGCGTCGCGCTGGGTCGCGGTGCCAGCCGCGGCGGCGGGCACACGCGTCAAGGCTTCAACCAAGTAGTCCAGTTGGCCCAAGAAATTCCCGGAAGAAGTTGAGAAGGGGTTGCCCTCTGCGTACACCCAGATCAGCGGCAGTGCAGTCCGAGCGAAAGTTTGCTCAATCTTCTCCCCTTGCGGGTTCCAGAAGCATGACGACGAGCTGCGGTTCGCGAGGCGACCGAGGGCGAGCGCGAGGTAGTGAGTGATGGCGTCGGCGTATGCGATAGGGCCGATACCGCCTTCGTGAAGTCGCAGCGCATCGCCTTCGATGCCTGCTGCCTCGGCGTCGGCGATGACCCTGTCGCGAACCTGCGGCAGGAGCGCGGTGAAGGCGCACATCGTGGTCAGCTGGCGGGGCGTGAACAGGTCCGACCAAGCCCGGATGCCGTATTGCGGCACGCGAAAGCCCAGCGCTTTGGCAGGAAGATCGCCGACAGGCGCGCCGTCGGGGATCGGGAGCCGCGACGCTTCGATGTGGTCCTGTGTGGCCTCGACGTAGGCGCGGCCTCGCTTGCCCTCGGCCACGATGCACAGCAGTTGCGAGCCCAGTCCACCCGCCTGCGCCAGTGTGCGGACATCTTTCAGCGGCACCGCTGTGCCACACACGAGGCAGGTCGCGCCCCGTCGGGTGACGGTGCCGCCCGACGGGCACCCTGCACCGTGGCGAACCCGGAAATGCACGTGCGAGGTCGCCGTGTCGACCTCGGGTTCCAGCCACGCCTCGCGGTTGCGGCGCCGCGACAGGGCGTAGGAGTTCAGCAGCGGCATGCGTGCCTCGCACGCCGGGTTGCTGCACGGGACCGTTCGAGCCCAAAGCCACGCGATGACGGTGGCGGCTTCATCGCCGGGGATCTCCACCGTCGGGTAGTGCTCGCCCACGCGGTCGCGAGCGAGATCCCTCAGCACGCCCCCGTAGTGCCGTACGTCCTCGGCCAAACCAGTCGCGCCCGGCCAGTCGTCGTCGAGATGCAGCGTCTGGCGGAACCGAGCGGTTGACGTCTCCGGTGGGGGCTGGCCCAAGCGTGCCCGGCCGGCTGTGCCATCGTCTGCGGGGCCGCGGGTCTCCGTCGATGCGGGCTGACCGTGGCCGAGCGTGTCGGGCGAGATGTCGTCGGCTTTGCGAGACGCGAGTTGCTCGCTGATCGGCGTCTGGCCGGCGAACTTGGGCGGAATCTCGATCAGCGCCTTGTTGATCAGGACCGCCACCGGGTTGAGGTCACTGGCGTGGGCTTCCAAGCCGAGCCGTTGGGCCTCCAGCGGGATGCTGCCACCGCCCGCGAACGGGTCGAGCACCGCAGGCAGTTCTCCGTCGCACGACCTGGCGATCTCGGCTCGGGCGGCGGCGAGGACGGCCTCGTCGGATGTGTTCTTCCACTGGACCATGTCGGCGATGATCTTGAACAGGCGGTTCCGCTCTTCGTCTTGGTCCTCGTCGGTCGGGAAGCGGTCCGGGTGTGCGGACGGATCATCGACGAGCTGCGCGAACAGCACAGCCCGACAGGCGGCCAGCGGTCGGCGCGCCCACCACAGGTGCAGCGTGGACGGATGACCGTGGCGTATCGACTTCTCCTTCGCCGACGCCGCATTGATGGCATCGAGCGGCAGCGCAACCTCGATCAGCTTCTTCTTCACTCGGGAGACCTCGTCTCGCTGAATCATCGGCTGCTCCTCGGAGCGTCCGCTTGCCAGGCCACGCCAGCCTCCCGCGCATCACCGGTCACAGAGTTGGCCCCGGTGGCGTCATCGTGCGCCGCTGCGCTCGCAGCCGTGGTGCCGAACTCGCCTGATGGCACGCCGCGTGCCCACAGCGACGCCCAGTTGAAGTTGACGCTGGTCACCTCGAACATCTGGTCCTCCGAGCCCACATCGAGCGGACCCTGCACGTAGCGCACCCGGTCACGGTCTCCGTTGCCGTCGGCCGCCACTTCGACCAAGGCAAGAATCCAACGGTCGGGTTCGTTGAGGCTGGTGAGAATCTCGTTGCGGCTGACGGTGACCGTGGTTGCGCCAGCCAGCCGACCCTTGACCTCCAGGTAGCGGAAGCTGGTCACGGTGCCTTCGGTGCGGCTCGACCGGATGTCGAAGCCGGGGTGGTTAGGACGCTCTTCGTTGAGGTCAACCGCGTCCCACCCCATATCTGTCTCGGCGGCGAGCACCGCAGCTATGGCTCGGCGCTCAGTCTCCCGTTTCGACAACTGGTCGCCGACCGCAGCCTCAGGCTCGGCAACGTCGAGAACTTCAGGGTCTGCCGTCAGCCACTCGGCCAGCAGGCCGGCGGGCACCACGAATGCGCCGCCCGCCACCCGCGGCGGCAGGGCGCTGACGGCTCGTTCCTGCTCCAGCGCTGCCAGCCGCTCTTTGAGACGCGCTTCGTACTCGTCGGCACGCCGGCGGGCGGTGTCGACGTTCATCTTGGGTACTCGGCCGGCATCCACATCGAGCTGCAACTGCGCTGCTCGGTTGTCCCAGTGGTTGATCTCCTTCGTCAGCCGTTGATGCACCGCTTCGCGGGTGCGCTCCACCCGTGCCAGCGTGCGCGCCCGGATAGACGCCAAGTGATCGGGTGCGGACACGTTGACGGCGTGATCCATGCCGAGCGTTTCCGCGCCGCGGCCCTCGGACTGCTGCCGCTCCACCAAGTGCCCCACTGCTGCGGCTTCGGCTTCAGTGGCCGGGCGGTAGTCCAGGTAGCGAGCGTGCGAACTGGTCGACGGCTCGCCGGTCTCCGGTATCTCCACGAACTCGAAGCGGCGGCTCACCACCGTGTGCGGCGCCCTCGCAGAGGGGCGGGCATCGGCCACCTCATGCTCGAGCATCACCATGACCCTCGGAATGGTTCCCGAGTCGGCATCGTCCACCAGCACCGCTCCTCGACGGATCTGGTCGCTGTGATGTTCGAGCGTCAGGTCGACCACGGCTTCGAGCAACGGATGGCCAGGCGCCAGCAGATCGGCGTCGGGCACGCCGGTGGCCTCGGTCAGGTCCTTGTCGAAGGTGACGCGCGTGTAGCGCTCCAGAACGGCGGGGGCGCCCCGAGCCGCGACTGAACGGCTGTGCTGGCGAACCGACAGCGGCACCCGGCGAATCTGGAACCGGCCCGGCTCCTTCTCCTGCATGGTGCCGCCCAAGTCGCCCAGCGCGGCCTCGAAGAACGCTCGCACGTAGTGGGGCTGGATGCGCCGCAGTGCTGCTTCGTCCATGTCGCGCCGGATGCGGTCCAGATCGGAGTAGCCGATCACCTCCGATGCCAGCACCGGGTCGGTGATGGCCGCCTCCACGCGGGCAGGCACGTCGGCGTCGATCACTTCGTCGAGTCGGCGTCGTACGTCAGGGCGGTCGCCGTAGCGAATGGCCTCGAGCAGCAGGCCGCGCAGCTCGCGGCCGGACAGCACTTCGCCGAGCACGTCGTACACCTGCCCGTCGAATGTCTCGCGCATCTGCTCGATCTTCTCCAGCAAGCGCACGTACACCTGCGCTTCGCGGGT
Source organism: Acidimicrobiia bacterium (assembly GCA_022826045.1). GTDB lineage: Bacteria > Actinomycetota > Acidimicrobiia > Acidimicrobiales > Poriferisodalaceae > Poriferisodalis. Next base: position 39,906 of record JAJDVQ010000022.1, read on the forward strand.
GTCTTCGGCCACGAGGTTCCACATGTGGCACACCTCGGTCTGGCCGATCCGGTGGACCCGCCCGAAGCGCTGCTCGATGCGGTTCGGGTTCCACGGCAGGTCGTAGTTGACGACCAGGTGCGCCTGCTGGAGGTTGATGCCCTCGCCTGCGGCATCGGTGGCCACCAGCACCAGCACGTCGGGGTCCTGGGTGAACCGGTGCTGGATGCGGCGACGCTCGTCACGGCCCGTGCCGCCGGAGATGTGGACAACTGCCTCATCGGAGCCCAGGAACGTCCGCAGCCGGTCAACGAGATAGTTGAGGGTGTCACGGTGCTCGGTGAACACGATCAGCTTGCGCCGGTCGCCTGTGGGCGAGCGCATCTGCGGGGAGTCGCTGAGCGTGCGCGACAGCTGCGCCCACTTCGTGTCGGTGCCCTCGGAGCGCAGCCGCAGCGCCAGTTCCTCTAGCTGACGCAGCGTGTCCACCTCAGCCTCGAGCTCGGCGATGGTGGCCGCTGCTGTTGCGGCGTCCACCACTTCGGCATCTACTTCCGCCTGTTCGGACTCGTCGAGTTCGTCGTAGGCATCGGGGTCCAGCGTCGATGCATCGCCGTCGTCAGCGAGCAGTCGTGACAGGCGTTCTTCGCGGCCCGACATTCCCAGCCGGGCGGACCGAACCGCTTGCCGTTCTTCAGCGATCCGGGCCTCCAGCCGCCGGCGACGGCGACGCAGCGATTGGTAGATCGCTTCTGGCGACGATGCCAGCCGCCGCTGCAGCACGGTCAGCGCGAACCCCACGGTGTTGCCCCGTCGGCCGTCACCGCCTTCGCGCAGTCGATCCGCCGCATTCATCTGCTCGCGCACGTACGAAGTCACTTCGTCGTACAGCGCCATCTCTGCGTCGGACAGGTGGTACCGAATCGTCGTGGAGCGGCGTTCGGGAAACAGCGGCCGTCCCTCGAAGGTCAGCAGCCGCTCCTTGGTCATGCGACGCATGAATGCCGACGGGTCCGTCGCGTGGACGCCGTCGCGGAACCGGCCAGCGAACTGGTCGCCGTCGAGCAGAGCGCAGAACAGCTGGAAGTCCTCCTCCTTGCCGTTGTGCGGAGTTGCGGTCATCAACAGCAAGTGCTGCGCCGCCTCGCCGAGCAGTTCGCCAAGCTGGTACCGCAGCGTCTTGCGAATCTCGTCACCCCAGAAGTGCGCCGCCATGCGATGTGCCTCGTCGACCACCACCAAGTCCCACTCGCCACGACGCAGGTAGGGCCCGAGCTCCTCTTGTCGCCGGGCGATCTGGTCGACGCGGGCGATCAGCAGCCGCTTGCGCTCGAACGGGTTGATGCTGGCAACTCCGTCAAGGTCGTCCTTGGTCACGATGTCGAAGTGCAGGTCGAATTTGTCCCGCAGTTCTTCTTGCCATTGCGCCGTGAGGTTGCCGGGCACCACCACCAGCGCCCGCTCCAACGCCCCACGCAACATCAGCTCCTTCATGTAGAGCCCAGCCATGACGGTCTTTCCCGCACCCGGATCGTCGGCGAGCAGGAACCGCAGCGGCTGGCGCGGCAACATGTGCCCGTATACCGCCTCGATCTGGTGCGGCAACGGCCGCACCCGACTCGCATCCAGCGCCAAGTACGGATCGAACAGGTGCGCCAGCCGAATACGTCGAGCCTCAGCCGCCAACCGAAACAGCCATCCGTCCCCATCGAAGGTAAGCGACCCGCTGGTCCCTGGAGTCACTAGCCGGGGCGCCGATTCGTCGTCCCGAAATAGCACCCGCTCGCCCAGCGAGCCATCCCCTCGGCGATACGTCAGCGTGACCGCCTGCGTGCCATGCCATTGCACCGCCACCACCGTGACCGCCCCGCCAGGCTCCACCCCGAGCAACTCCGTCCCAGCGGCGATGTGCTCCAGATCCGCTACGGGCGATCTGTTGAGAGTGCCCTCGTTGCTCGCGATCGCCTCACCTGTGCTCAAACTTGATCAACAATTCTCTGCACGGTCGCGAACTGGTCGCGCTTCTCCAAGAATTCGCTATACGCCTTGTTTGCTTTCGCAATAAGCGATTCGTAGTAGGCAACCCGGGAACCAGGTGAAATAGACTCCATGAGGCGTCGTAGCCGGTCAGGATTTTCGGTTTCTTCTGCAAGCGGTTCACCGAGTACAAAGACCACCTCTACGTTGGGGTATTTCTCTCCCTGTGCTGTAGCGATCTTCTTTACTTTATCGACATACTTCGTACCTTGCTCAACAAGAGCGAGCACATTCACGTTGCGCTCAGCGCGCTTTAGTTCAACCACGACGTGCTTTCCAGCAATCGTTTTGTAGCAGATGTCAACTCGGCCCAGACGTTCCTTCTCGGTAAGGTCTTCGACGATTACTCCCTCATCGGCCAATCTAGATTCCATCCGTTCACTACCGTCGGCCCGCTCCCACGCAGGATCTAGCAGCCAAAGATGGTCAAACAAGTATTGTTGGAGAGCCGACTCCCGCGCGTTGTTGTCAATTGCCTGCATCAGCCCTTGAATGGCTTCGAGTCGAGAAGTGACGATATCCAAATACAGACTGGCCTCGTAGCTGTCTTGGTCTGCCAATAGACGCAGAAGCTTGTCGGCGTCGTCAACTGCCTCGGCGAATTCGGCTGTCATGCCACGCAGTCTCATGCGCTCAAAGGCATACATTGAGTGCTTGAGAAGTTCCTTACGATCATCATCGGTTTCGAAATGTTGCCTTCCGATTCGACGGATCATCGACTCGGCTTGCCGCCGCGGTCCACTCCTTAGCGTCGTCAACCAATCGTTCAATGCCGGAGTGCGTTGGATGATGTCGTCTAGTTGCTGCTCGCCTCTCCATTCGGCCCAATCATCCTTGACATAGTTCAACATACGCTTGAGATGATCTCTAAGCTGGATGATTCGCTCGTCATCCTCTTGAACACGCTGGCGATCGCTGGTCGCCAAGTCGACATCACCCTCTTTGTCTAAGAAATTGGCATTGATGCGACCTGTGATGTACTTGGTATAGAGCCGTCCATCGCTAATGCTGTCCAAAATGTTCTCGTGAAACAGACGGCCACGTGCAAAAAGAACAACTCCGTTCAGGTTGCCCGCGTCGCGTGAACTGAGATCCGACGGTTTGTGTGCCGTTCCGATCCATCCGTCGATAATCCATGCGGGGTTCTCGGCCACGCGGTCGAACTCAATCTGCTTTTGCGTCTTCAGTTTCGGCAGATTGTCAGTCGCCTCGTCAAAGGATCCGATCGTCCAAAGGTACTCACAGGAGCGCAAGTCACCACGGTCATCGGCCGTGATGGCTTGACCGTTGATAGACATATTGAAATCATGCTGCATGCCTAGAATCGAGAAACGTCGGCTCAGTCGTTTTCGAAGAGCAGCAGCGGTGACGCCGAGTCTTTCGCTCTTGAGGTTGTTCAATGTGATTCGTGTGCCGACTTCTACCGTGATCTCGCTGTCATCGAGCGGGTCCGGGTGATATGGCTTGTTCCTGCCACTTGCTTCTCGAATGCCTTGACTGGTAAGCATGCAGCCATGACGTTCCCCATCCTTTGCTGATTGTATTCGGATGGTCTCGGCAATCGAGAACAACGACAGCTTGCCGAGTCCCTTGCGGCCCATAACAGGTCTTCCCAAGGCGGTACTGTCGCCAGTGTGCGTGTCGTCATCGCGTCGCGCATAGCCGACCCTCAGGTAACGATTGTTCATATCATCCACAGTCATGCCAACACCGTCGTCCGTGATCACGATGGTGTCGCCCGCTTGATCAAGCTCAACACTCACGGTTCTCGCGTCGGCATCCCACGCGTTCGCGACCGCTTCACTCAGCACTGCCGCGATGTTGCTGTAAAGGTTGATGCCGAGGTGCTCCACGACGACGAGATCAACCGTCATTTCGTAAGTGCTCACGGCCGATTTCTCTACGTCACGGTTTGGGCCACATGGCGATCTATGTTCGTTCATCGCTGCTCTCCGGCTCGGCCGAGGTTCATCAGCAAGCTGCGACCGATAGATTCCCCGAGTGGCGGCGGGACAGCGTTGCCGATGTGACGGCCCAAGGTCGTCAGCGGCGCGGCTTCTCCCTGTGGAACGAACCGGTAATCCTCGGGGAAGCCTTGGAGGATGGCGGCCTCTCGCAGGGAGATGGTGCGGTGTTGTTCAGGGTGGCCGAAGCGGCCGGCGCCGAAGTTGTGGAAGTAGGTCGTAATCGTCGGGGACGGTCGATCCCATTGCATCCGGGCATACACGTTCTTGAACGCAGCCCCACTGGACCGCTGATGGCAGGGCGCCCGCAGTTCTGCCGGCCAATCGCGCCAGGTGCCGCCTGGCTTGGACGCAACCATTCGTTTGCGGTTGAGTGCCGATAGGCCGCGGCTTCGATGCACAGGATCGGTTTCATGGGTATCGCCGGCACCGATGGGCGGCAGGTTCCCAATCGCTTGCTTGACGGTCTTGGCGGGACGGTCCCGCCAGTCTCCTTCCGGGACCGCGGCAGTGCCCAGCCGGGAGGCGACGAGCACGAGGCGGCGGCGACTCTGGGCGAGGCCGTAATCGGTGCACTTACAGATGTCGCTGTCCACGGAGTAACCGAGGCGATGGAGCATCTCGACGAAGTCACCGAACACGGTCTTGTCGTGAATACGGGGGACGTTCTCGGTGGTGACGAAGTCCGGCTGCGTCTCCTCTACGAGCCGACCCAGCTCCCGCAACAGCACCCATCGGTCGTCGCTCGACGGGCTGACGCCCTTGCGATACGACGAGAAGGGCTGGCACGGCGCGCATCCGGCCAAGAGCCTGAGCGAGCCCTCGGGCCACAGGACGGACAGCTCCTCCGCCGTGACATCGCGGATGTCGCGCTCAAGAAACTGTGCGGCGGCCACGTTGGCTTCGAAAGGGAAGCGGCAGGACCCGTCCACGTCAATACCCGCCACGACGTCGATGCCTGCCGCGGCCAGGCCGTAGGACAGGCCGCCGATGCCACAGAAGACATCGATGGCCGATATGCCGCTCGTGCCTCGGGCCGCGGTCGTGCTGGGACTCGTCGGAGTCCGGGCTGCTGGGCAGTCCAAGATCGTCTGCTGCTCTTGCGCGGCCATCAGCAGCTCCCTCGCGACATGCCTCGCCGGTCCGTCGCGGGTGTGGACTCTACGCCGAGCGGGGCCACGGCTCGTCTGCCTCAAGCCAGCTCGGCGGCGGGACCATGATGCGTGCCATCTCGGAAGGCTCGAACTTGGTCAGGCCTCCCGCGTAGGTGCGTCCATCTGCGAGGACAGCGCGGTCACGCAATGCCTCCGTCAACCTGCACAGTGCTGCCTCAGACAGCGGCTCGATCGGGTAGATGCCATGCACATTGTTGAGGTTGTGGACGGCAGCGAGGTTGCGCACGAATGCCGGTGGGCGTCGGGCCATGTAGGTGGCGAGAATCGGCGCGGGCGCTCGCAGCTTGACCGACCACCATTTCTTGCGGTGACGTGCGATGTAGCCATCGGCGACACCTGCTCGACGTGCTGTGTCCAAGAAGCGCTCCACCAGGCCGCGGTCGGCGGCGGCGAGATCGTCGAGATCTTCGGGCAGGCTGACCAGAGCCTTCAGATCGCTGCTGTCGGCCAATACACCCGATGCCATGCCGAAGAGCTCCAAGGCCTTCGTGACGGCAGGGTAGAGCACCGAAGCAGGCAGCCGCGGGTCGTTCTGCGAGGTCACCCATGTTGCGTTGGCACCGGTGGCCACCCCTCGATGCACGCGGCAGAAATCGCCGAGCGCGACGAAATCACCGGGAATCGACGCCTGCGGCGCCAGCAGTGTCGACCAGCGGCGCTCCCTGCGCAGTTCCTCGGGGCTGCAGCGTCGGCCCCCTGCCAAGCCCCGGAGTTCTTCGACTCGGTTAATCCTGCGGACGCGAATCGTGCGCTCTGGCCCGCCAACCTCGAAGGCAGTCACCGTCGCCGTCGTTGCGGCATCTGCGAACACCTGGGTTCGAGCGTCGAGGACATGCAGGGACAGACCGCCGAGCGGCCCCGCGACCAGGTCTCGTGCCAGCTGCCCGTAGCCGACGTCCAGCCATTCTGACGAGGTGACGAATGCGCCGAAGTCGCCAGGGCGCGCAAGATGCACAGTGGCGAGCAGGAAGTGGACATGCAGGCCTGCCAGCGCCGATGCCTTGAGGTTCAAGTCCGCAGCGCGTTCTCGCAGCCACGTCTTCCATGCAGGGTCGATGTCGTGATGGCGCACGTAGGGCGGATTTCCGATGAAGGCCGTCGGGCCAGACGCGGGCGGCAGGTTCAGCGCGCGGTAATCGCCGACACGCAACTCGGCGCGCTTGTCGAAGCCCAGCACGGTCAGATTCGCCCGGGCCATCAAGGCAGCGAGCGGATCAATCTCGACAGCCACGAGGCGCGCATCGGGAAGGCGTCGGCCGACGGCACAGAGGAACCGGCCAGACCCCGCACCAGGGTCAACGACTCGCGCGGCCCGCTTGTGGTTTGCCAGCCATTCCGTCATGGGCTCGACGACTGCCGCAGGCGTGTAGGTCGCACCTCGCAGGCGACGCTGCGCCGCTGATCGCAGCGAGGCGAACGTCTCACCCAATGGGTCGTCCCCCGCCCGGATCGCAGCCGCCAGATCGCTCAGCGTGTTTGGCTGAGGCGAGGACGCCGCGGCCTTGATGAGCTCTCGCTCGGCACGGCTCACATCCGCGACGCAGCCGGCGCGAGCCAGTGCCCAAGCCGCAGCACACAGGGCGCGCTCATCGCCCATCCCTTCGACGCCTGGCTCGGCAGGATCGGAGGACGTTGCGTTCGTCGAGGTCGTGGACACCTGCCCGAATGTTCGCATACGGCACCCTTATCGCCGCGAAGCTCCTGGATGGCGAGGTCCATGAGCATCCCAACGGGATGTCACAACAATTGTTGGCTGCCGTCCAAGCCGCTTTCGCGGGCGTCGCCGCCTCGACGGCCGTGGGCGATGCGACGGCACACGCGTCAGCCGGCCTCTCGGCACCTGTCAGCACTGGGCCGAACGTCGGGTCACAAGTAGGGTGTGCGGCCGCAGGCGCAGCACGGGCCGCTTGCGCCGCCGAGGCGATTGAGGAGCCGGGTTGCGCGTCATCATCTTCGGTGCCACCGGCAAGACCGGGCAGCACGCGACCCGTCAGGCACTCAGCGCGGGCCATGAAGCGACCGCGTTCGGGCGTTCCGTGCACAAGCTCAGCGTCGAGCGCGGTCTGACGCTGCGGCAGGGCGATGTCTTCGAAGCTGAAGCAGTCAGCGATGCCGTCGCCGGCCACGACGCTGCCATTGTGTGCCTCGGAAGCGCGAACCTGAAGGACCGCTCGACGCTGACGCGAGGCACCGAGCACATCGTCCACGCCGTCGACCGTCACGGCGTCGGGCGGCTCGTGGTGGTATCTGCAGCGGGCGTCGGCGACAGCTGGTCTCAGGTTCCGTGGAGTTCGAAGCTGATGTTCAGGACCATGTTGCGGAACGTGCTCGCAGACCATCGGACGCAAGAGGACGCGGTGCGCGCCAGCACTGCTGACTGGACCATCGTCCGCGCAGCAGTCCTGTCTGACAAGTTGGACCGTCGCACCGTGAACGCTTCCAACACGAACAGAACGAGTCGCATTCACCGCGCTGCACTCGCCGGCTTCCTCGTCAGTCAACTCGACGACGGCAGCTACAACCGGCAGACCATCACGGTGACCTCGTAGGCACGCACCCCCGAAGGCGAGGTTCGCACATGAACGCTGACGAGCGCTTGGCGACGATCCGGGCGATCCACGACTCGCCGCTGCGCATCGTGCTGTCGGTGACAGGGGGCGGGATGCTGGCGCTCAGCGACCTGCTGACGGTGCCAGGCGGCTCGCGCACGATCCTCGAGGCCGGCGTGCCGTACTCGGTGAAATCGCTGTATGAGCTGATGGGCTCGGAGCTGGAGCCGCACGTGTCCGATGAGGCCGCGCTGGCGATGGCCGACGGCTGCCTGGCCCGGGCGCAGCACCTCGTCTCGACGCCCAAGCCGGGCACTGAGCCGTGGCCGCTGGCGGGCATCTCGTGCACCGCGGCGCTGGTCACCGACCCGCCTCGGCGCGGGGAAGATCGGGCACACATCGCGGCGGTCAGTGACAGCGGTGTGCGCGTCGCCCGCAAGATCACCTACTCGACCCAAGATCGGATCGAGCAGGACCGCGAGACCTCCGACGCAGTGCTGGCTCTCGTCGCCGAGATCGCTGCCGGTTGACGGTCCTCGGATTCGCTCGGCGGGGTGAGTACCGGCTCAGAGAAACAGCACATCCCTGACGCGGCTGCAACACACATAGCAGACAGACTCTTCCGAACCCGGTGCAACACACGCTTGCCAGGGAACCTTCAACCCACCCCCCAGCCCACAAAAGGACGAAGAGCCCCATACTCGTCGGTCTGCGTGCGCCAACGGGCAGCTTGTCAGCAGCGCCTGCTGGGGCCAGTGTCTCGGTCTGAACCGATGATCTGCTGCCGTTGTGCGGGCGAGCCCACGACTCCGCCATCGCTGCATAGATCCCGCAGCCACGCGATGACCATCTGGACGCCATCGTTCGACAGGCCATTCACACGATAGTTGCGTATGCCTGCGAAGTGCCGTTCGCCAAGGCATGCGATCTCGAATGGCAGATCGATCGACGCGTCGCCGTAGTAGACGAACTCTGTCGCCACAAGGACCCTGTCGACGCGGAGATCGTTGCCCATGTGGTCTGAGCAATGGAAGCAGGCCTCCTGCAGCCAGCTGCCGTCAGGGGCACGGCGGTATACGTTGTCTCCGCAAGTTTCCTCGTAGCGGGAGCTGCGTATGGGCTTCTTGGCTGCGAACCTCGGATCGCCCCAATACTCCTCGAACGTCATGGTCTCAGCAACGCGCATGGCGTACACGAGCTGCCCCGAGCGTCCCCTGGTAGCGCTCCCGAATCCTGCGACCCAGTCGCCGACCTGCGCGTGCTCACGCACCCGCGGCTTGCAGGTCGCCAAGGTGCAGTAGCCGCCATAGGGGTTAGGAGCAAACCCAGAATCGAACGTGAGGGTGTAGCGGTACAGCTTCATCGCCGCGGCCTTCCCGCACCCAGCACCCGCACTCGGCGGTTGCCTTGCACTTCGGCAAGGCAGCATAGAGTCGCAGAGCTGGTGCTTCCGCGGCGCCGGTCCGCGGCGGGGCGGCTCAGCGAAACAGGCCGTCGCCGATGCCCTCGGCGATCTCCTCTGGCGAGTAGCCGGCATCGGCCCAGACGTCGAAGTTGTGCTCGCCGAGATAGGCGGGGCTGAGATGGCGGGGCGTCCAGCGCCGGCCGTTCCACAGCCCCGCAAACGCGTCGACGGTCCGCTCGCCGAAGACCGCATGGTCGACCGGCTGCCAGAAGCCCCGGTCGGCGTGCTGGGGATCGTCGGCGAACAGCTGGTGTGAGCTCTGCACCGGCCCCGCCGGCACACCGGCACCCTGCAGGGCATCGGCTGCTTCAGCTGCGGTGCGGCCGGCGGCCCACTCCCCCAGCACCGCATCGATCATCGACCTGCGGTCGCGGCGGGCCGCCTCGGTGACCAGCGACGGATCGTCGAGCCGGGGATCGGCGAGCAGGCCGACGAGCCCGAGCCACTGCGCCGGCTCAGTCACCGTCACGGCCACGAAACCGTCGCCCGTCGCGTACACCTCGTTGGGCACATGGTCGGCTATGCCGTCGCGGTTGCCCTCGGGGCGCGGCGGCAGCACCCCGGCTGATTGGCGGATGATCGCGGCGCCGATGGCGTAGGTGCCCACTTCGAGCTGGGCCATGTCGATGCGCTGCCCCTCGCCGGTGCGCTCGCGCGCGTACAGCGCGCCGACAGTCGAGACCGCCGCGGCGAAGCCGGCCAAGTGATCATTGAGCGAGAAGCCCGGGCCCACGTCGCCGCGGTCGGCGAAGTTGGTCAGGTGGGTGATGCCGCACACGGCATGCACTGTCGGCGCGTACGAGATGACATGGCGCCACGGTCCGTCGTGGCCGCAGCCCGACATGGTCACGTAGACCAGCCGTGGGTTCCACTCGTGCACGGTTTCCCAGTCGAGGCCCCACGAGTCGAGCACGCCGGCGCTGAAGTTCTCGATGAGCACATCGCACGTCTCGATCAGCCGCCGCGCTGCCGCCAGGGCGTCGGAATGCTTCATGTCGAGCGTGGCGCTGCGCTTGGAGCGGTTCCACACGAAGTAGTAGGGGAAGTCCGGCGAGTTGACGAGGGTGGATCGCTCCTCGCTCTGGATGCGGATCACGTCGGCGCCGAGGTCGCCGAGCAGCTTGGTGGCCGACGGCCCGGCCAGCACCCAGGTGAAGTCCGCCACGCGGATGCCATCCAGCGGGCGCCGGTCGCCGTCCTCGGAACCCGGCTCGCCGTCGCCCACAGCACCTGGATCCGATGCTCCGGCGCTTGACGCGCCAGTGCCCGGTTCGTCGGCGCCGCGGTCACGGACGTCTCCATTGCGAGCCTCGCCCGCAGGCGCCGCCCACAACGCCAGGATCTCCTCGAGCGATGTGTCCGCAGCAGCCGGGGGGCGGGGCGGCACCGATCCGGATCGACCCGAATCGCTCCATCGCACCAAGCGCGCCGGCAACGTCACCGAACCCGCAGCGCTGCCCGCTCCTGCGTCCATCGATCGGGCCGATACCAGTGAACCGTTCGCAGCCACCGCACCGGGCGGCAGCACGTCGGCGAAGAACTCCCGGTGCGCGAACTGCGGGTTCGCGCAGACCTCGGCGATGTCGAGCACCCCGCCGAAGGCCACGTGCCGCTTCTGTGCTTCCCACCAGACCTCGCGCGCATCCTGCGGGGCGATCCAGCGCCGGACGGCATCCATGACCTCGTCCACGCTGAGCAGCAGCTCGCTGGGGTCGAGGCCGATCCACTTGCCGACTTCGTCGGACCCCGTCTCGGCCATCCACTCCAGCAGCAAGTCGGGTGTCGGCGTCGGCGTGATCATGACGTAGCCGCCGTGGCCGCCCGCACACTCCGCCAAGTCGTAGGCACGCAGCCAGTGCAGCGCCCCTTGGCGCGGGGCCACCTTGGGCAGCGGCAGCAGGTCGTCGAAGAAGTACTGCATGAACAGGTTCTCGATCGAACCGGTGACCGTCTCGTGGACGGACAGGTCGAGGTGTGCGCCGCGGCCCGTCGAGCGGGCCGACAATGCCGCCGCAATTCCTGAGGTCGCTGCCACGAAGCCCGCGTAGTTGTACGCCTGGCGGCCCCACACGTTGAGCGGGCGGTCGGCGAGGCCCGTCAACGCCATCATCCCGCCCATCGCGGCGGCTACCAGGTCCGAGCCGAGCCACTGCGCCCGCGGGCCTGTGCGCCCGAATGGCGTGATCGACACCTGCACCAGCGCCGGGTTGACTGCGCTGATGTCGGGGTAGTCGATGCCCGCGTCGGCCAGCCGGCCGGGGCGCTCGGTCTCCACGACCACGTCGGCCGCGAGAGCCAACCGGCGGTAAGCGTCTTGACCCGCAGGGGTGCTCAGGTCCACCGGGCAGCGGCGCTTGCCGCCGTCGTACCACCAGTCGGCGACCCCGCCGAGCGCTGCTGCAGCCGGATCCGCCAGCGGCAGGCCCGGCGCTGCGGTGCCGGCCCGCACCACATCGGCTCCCAGCTCGGTCAGCAGCTTCGTCGCGAACCGGCCTGCGTCGCCGGTGAGATCCACGACACGCAGTCCCGACAGCGCCCCGTGGACTGTCGAAGAGTCGCGACCGCGAGGGTTGGCGGGCTGATTCATGACGGCCCGAAGCTAGCCCCGGCGCGCACGTCAGCCCATGGCGAGTCGGGCCCTTGCAGGCCGCCCGCTAGTCGAACGAAGCCGCCATGAAGTTGCGGTAGAGCTGCTCGGCGTCGGCGGCGAAGCCCTCCATGGCGCGGTCGGCGTCGGCGGCGAGCGAGTCCAGCGAACCGGGGCCGAGCGTCGACTCCAGGGCGTCGCGGTAGGCGTCGATGGCTCCCCAGTTGCGCACTGTGTCGTCCTCCACCTCGACGTGGTACTGCATCGACCACGCCCGTGGGCCGACCCGCATCGCCTGCACCCGGCACTCAGGCGAGCTGGCCAGAACGACCGCATCGTCGGGCGGCTGCGCCACCTGCACTGAGTGCCACTGCAGCGCGTGCTGGCGGTCGCTCATCCGGCGGAAGATCGGGTCGCTGCGGCCCTCCGGCGTGAGATCCACTGCCAGCACGCCGATCTCCGGCGGGCGCTGCGGGCCGCAGGTGCCCCCGAGCGCATCGGCCAGCAGCTGGTGCCCCAGGCACAGCCCCAGGAACGGTCGCCGTAGCTCACGTACCCAGCGGCGGATGGCGCGCTTCTCGGGCACCAGCCAGGGGCAGTCCTCCACGTCCCACACGTCCATCGGGCCGCCCATCACCCACATGGCGTCGTAGTCCTCCAGCGGCGGGATGGGCTCGCCGTCGTCGAGCTCCACCGCAGTCCACTCCACGCCGTCGGCGCGCAGAAAGTCGCGCAGCCGGCCGGGGTGCTCGCAGTCGATGTGCTGCAGTACGAGGAGCCGCATCGCCCCCGTTGCTACCACGTTGGCGATCGCGGTCGGTCAGGGGCGGTCAGCCGGGAGTAGTGCAGAGCCCGGCGAGACTGCCGATCGCAGTGTCACGCCGAGGCTGACGAACCTCGTGCTCGTCGTAGCCGTTGGTGGTGTAGCCGAGCGACAGACCAGTGGCCGGGTCGCCCCAGGCGAGCTGCCCGCCGGCGCCGTTGTGGCCGAACGCCATCGGCGACACGGTGCGGCCCAGCCCGCGCATGTTCGACAGGCCGTCGTCGCCCGCCAGGAACAGCCCGATCGAGCGATTGGCGGGCATGCCCATGGGGTCGGGCATCGTGTTGCGGACCTCGCCGGTGCCAGTGGCCAGCATGCCGGGGTCCCACAGATCGTCTGGGTTGTGGAGCAGGGCTTGGTAGAAGAGCGCCAGGTCGACCGCGGTGCCGAACCCCCCGCCGCCGGGCACGCCCACCTCGCGCACGGTTGGCTCGTTGAACCGCAGGATTGCCTCGTTGGTGACCTCGGTCATCGGCAGTTCCCGCACGCCGAACGTCGCCTCGAGCTCGTCGGGCGTGGCCGGCTCGCCCACCAGGATCAGCTCCGCAATGCCGTCCTGGTCGTCAGCAGCCAGGCCCAGCAGGCGGGGCAGCCCCAGCGGGCCGGTAACCCGGTCGTGCACCTCGTCGCGGAAGTCGTTTCCGGTGACTGCGTTGATGATCTCGGCCAGCACCCAGTGCGCCGACGTCGGGTGGTACTCGTACCGGGTGCCCGGCTCCCAGTTGAGCCGCCAGTTCGCCATGGCGACCAGACGTGACTCCGACGTGTCCCACTGCGGCGGCTTCAGCGGAGCGTGCGGGAAGCCCGACGTGTGCAGCATCACCTGCTCCACGGTGATCTGGTCCTTGCCGTTCTCGCCGAATGCCGGCACGTAGCTGGCTGCCGTGGCGTCGAGCTCCACCACCCCTTCGCTGAGGAGCTGCCACATCGTCGAGGCCACGAACGGCTTGGTGGCCGAGAAGATGCAATAGCGGGTCTCGTCGGTGGCATCGCCGTAGGTGGCCTGCGCGACGATCTCACCCTCGAAGCCGATCGCCACCTGGCAGCTCGGCAGGAGCCCCGATTCCACCTCGCGCTTGCAGCGGTCGAGCAGCGCGTCGATGCGGGACGGTTGGACGGTGGATGCAGCGTCAGTCGTTGTGCTCACGGTCTTGGCCTAGCACCCGCGGCTACCGTCTCGCTCCACAAAGGCGAGCAAGCGCAGGGGGATGCAATGAGCGACAGCACACCGGCCAACGGCAAGATCGAGTTCGGGCTGGCAATTCGCCGCAGTGACGACATCGCCGGGGCTGCGCGTGAGATCGAGGCGCTCGGCTACGACTACGCCACCACCGGCGAGCACGTGTTCTTCCACGTGCCCACGTCGAACGGCTTCATCTCGCTGGCGGTGGCCGCGGGCGCCACCACCACGCTCAAGCTGATGACGTCGATCACGCTCATCCCGCTGTACCCGGCGGCGCTGTGCGCCAAGCTCGCGGCCTCGCTCGACGTGGCCTCCGGCGGGCGCTTCCACCTCGGCGTGGGCGTGGGCGGCGAGATGCCGTCGGAGTTCGAGGCGTGCGGGGTGCCGGTGCGCGAGCGCGGCGCTCGCACCAATGAGGCCCTCGAGATCATGCGGCGGCTGTTCACCGAAGACGACGTCACCTTCGAGGGCCGCTTCAACACCTTGAACGGTGTCACGCTCGCACCCAAGCCGGCATCGCCGCCGCCGGTGTGGGTCTCCGGCAGGCAGGACGCCGCGTGGCGACGAGCAGCACGCTACGGCGACGGCTGGCTGCCGTACATGTACACGCCCGAGCGGCTCGCGCAGTCGATCGAGGCAATCGCCGGCTACCGGGAAGACGAAGGCAACCCGACGCCGGTGGAGCCCGGCCTGTTCGTGTTCTTCTGCTGCCACGAAGACAACGACACGGCCGTCCAATACGCCGCTGAGCGGCTGTCCAAGCAGTACGCGCAGGATTTCTCCCAGCTCGTTCACAAGTTCGCCATTGCGGGCGATCCCGACCGCTGCGAAGCGCGGCTGCGGGAGTACATCGACGCCGGCGCCCGCACCGTGGTGCTCAGCGCCGCCTCGCCCATGAGCTACATCGAAGAGAGCGAGCGATTCTGGGCAGCGGAGGTGCTTCCGCGCTTCCGCGAGGGGCAGGCCTAGTCGCCGAAAGGGACCCGATGTCCGCAAAGCGATTCTTCGAGACCACGCTGGCAGCGGAGCGCATCGACGAGCTGAGCGCGTCGGGAGCCTGGCCGAACCGGCTGCTCGACGAGCGGATCGACAGGTGGACTGCCGAGCGGGCGGGCGAGCCGGTCATCACCGATCGCTTCGGCACCATGACCTGGGGCGAGCTGGGCGCCGACGTGGACGCTGTCAGCAAGGGCCTGCTGGAGATCGGCGTCCGCCCCGGCACGGTCGTGCAGCTGCAACTGCCGAATTGGCGCCATTTCGTCGTGACGGCAGTGGCCTGCGATCGCATCGGCGCGGTGGTGAACCCGGTGGCACCGATCTTCCGCCACAACGAGCTCACGGTGATGAGCGAACTCGGCCGGCCGATGGTGGTGGTGACCGCCGACAGCTACCGGGGTTTCAAGCTCGCCGAGATGCACGCCGAGCTGCGCGAGCGCTGCCAATGGGTCACCGAGCTGGTGGTGGTGCCCTCGCCCGAGACCTTGCAGTCGGATGCCGACGGAGACGAGTCGTGGCTGCCGGAGGGCGCTATCACCTGGGAGGACCTGATCGAAGAAGGCCGGTTCTCGTCGTACGACCGCGCCGCGGTCGACCTGTGCCGGCCGGCGCCCGACGACGTGTGCGAGATGATGTTCACCTCGGGCACCACCGGCCTGCCCAAGGGCGTCATGCACACCCACAACATCCTGTCGGTGGCCGTCGACGCCTTCCTCGACACGGTGTGCGAAGGGCTCGAGCCGCATCCCGGCGCCGGCGCGCCGCAGGCGTACGTCACCCACATGGCCTCCACCCTGGGCCACCAGACCGGCTTCCTCTACGGGATGCGGCTGCCGTTGTACACGGGCGGCCACGTCGTCATGCAGGACGTGTGGGATCCGGTGGAGTTCGTGGAGCTCATCGGCAAGCACCGGATCCAGCTGTCGATGGGTGCGACGCCGTTCCTGGCCGATGTGCTCAATGTGGACGATCTGGCCGGCTACGACCTCTCCACGTGGCAGCGATTCCTGTGTGCGGGTGCAGCGATCCCGCGCCCGGTGCTCGAACGTGCGCTCGAGTTGCTGCCCGATTGCGTGGTGATGCCGGGCTGGGGCATGACCGAGACCGGCCTGCTGACCGTGGGCCGGCCCAGCGACCCGCTCGAGCGCCGGCTCACCGACGGCCGGGCCGTGGATGACAACGAAGTGAGGGTGATCGACGAGTCCGGTCAGGCGGTACTGGACGTCGAGGGTGACCTGCAGTGCCGTGGCTCAGCGCTGTTCGCCGGCTACATGGCCGGGCGGGAGTTCACCGAGCAGTTCTGGACAGACGGCTGGTTCGACACCGGCGACCGTGCTGTCATGAACAGCGACGGCTACATCAGCATCGCGGGCCGTACGAAGGACTTGGTGATCCGCGGCGGCGAGAACGTCCCGGTCAAGGAAGTGGAAGATGTGCTGCTGAGGCACCCCGCCGTCGGTGTTGCCGCGATCGTCGCCAAGCCTCATGAACGCCTCGGCGAGATCGGCTGCGCGTTCGTTCAACCCATCGGCGAGGAGCCGACCCTGGCGGAGCTCACGGAGTTTCTCGACGACCAGCAGGTGACACGGCAGTTCTGGCCCGAGGAACTCGTCATCATCGATGAGTTCCCGATGACCCCCAGCGGCAAGATCCAGAAGTACCGGCTGCGCGAGCACTTCGCCTGACCCGGTGCCGCTCGGGCACGGCCCGCAGTGCTCAGCGGTACGAGACCGGGATGCCCTCGTTGGTGTAAGTGACTTCGGGATCCCACAGCAGCCAGTTAGTGATGCCGAGATCGGCTGCGGCATCGATCTGAGCACGCACTTCGTCGGGGCCGTAGTTCACTCGCATCGAGAAGTCCTGCAGCCACGGCACCACTGCCGTGCTGGTGCCCGCAAGCACGTCCTGGAACTTGGCCAGCGACTCGCTGATGATGTCGTAGGGCTGCGCCTCTGGGTGCACCACGCCGTACTCGCCGCGCCCCCAGTGCGACGGATACACCATGGGCGCCACATAGTCGACGTGTGGGGACATGGCGCCGATGTCCTGCGCCACCCACTCGCCGCGGTCGGCCGCGATGCCGAACACCGAGACGCCGTGGAACACCTGCGCCTCGCGCAGCATGGAACCGGCCTCGGCAAGGAACTCCACGATGACCTGTGACGGGTCGCCGCCGTCCCAGCCCGGAATCCGGATGCCGCTCAGGTCGCCTTCGGGCCGGCGCATGTAGTCCCACAAGATGTCGTCGATGCCGGCTTCGGCCGCCTCGGCCGCGATGTCCAGGTTGTACTGCCGCACCATCGAGTGGTGGAAGTTGGTGAACCCGCCGTAACTCGCCAGTGGCCTGCCGTCGGGCGTCTGCAGCACCCAGTCGTGGTTGCCGTTGTCCAGTGCATAGCGGCTCAGCGTCGGATCCCTGAACGCCACGATGCGCCCGATGACCCGCACGCCGAGGCCGTGCAGTTCGTCGATGGCTTCTCTCAAGTCGTAGAGCTCTCGCGACGCACCGGCTAGCTGGGCGAGCTGGACATCGGTCCGGTGGCCGATACGTCCGTCCTCGTCCTTGAGGTCGAGCTGCACTGTGTTGATGCGGCCTTGCTCGATGAGCTCCACCACCGACTCGCGCAACCCGTCGTGGTCCCATGCCGCGGCTGTGACGTGGACTCCGGTGGTGTGCGGGTAGCCGATCGGCACGATGACGTCGAAATCGGTGCGGTTGCCAGCAGCGTCCTCGGCGATCACCCGGACCGGACCGCCGGGCGGGCTCGGCAGGGTGAGGCTGAACGAACCCGATGACGTGTCGACCTGCTGACCCCCGATCCGCAGCGACACCCCAGGCTCGACGGACCCGTCCAAGACCACCGGCTCGCCCAGTTCCACTGGGTCGAAGACCCTCGGCAACTCCACCTCGGGGGGGGTGCCGTCGACGGTGAAGGCCACCGCCGCCTGGGCCGTGCCGAAGAAGCGCCGGTCGACATCGAGCGTCACGACGTGGGTGCCCTCAGTCAATCCGGGCACCGGCCACACGATCGTGTTGTCATAACGCTGCATGCCGCTGACCGGCAGGCCGTCGAGCAGCAGCTGCGCCGAAGCGAGGTCGCCGCCGTCCACGGTGAACTCCAGCACGGTCTCCTGAACCTGGTCCGGTCGCAGGATTGCGCTGTCGCTGATCCCGCTGACGGTGATCTCGGTGACACGCAGCGCACCGAAGGCCACGATGCCCACCCCAATCGTCGCGGCCACCAGCAGCAGCACGGCCAGCAGCCGGCTGCCGTGCCGACGCTGACGCCGCGACCCCACCATGCTGAGAACGGCTCGATCAGCGACGCGTCGAGCGCGGCGGCTCAGTCCGGTCGCATAGAGGGGCGCTTCGGGCTTCGGCGGTCGCCACGGGAAGCCCCAGCCCTCGGCCGGGTCGGCAACCTGCGCCGCTGCGCCGTCGGACTCCTGCCGAGCGAGGTCGCTGCCGATCAGTGACGGCCCCACCTCGTGGCCGTGCTGAGTGAGCGACCACCGGGCGCCCCGCAAGCCCGGCACCGACCCTGTCGGCGTCACGATGCCCGACTGGTGCAGGGTGTCGAGCGACGTCTGCACTGCCTCGCCGTCCAAGGCCGTGGCCGCTCGGATCTCGCCGATCTCGGCAGCGCCGCCGCGAGTAAGCAGCTCGCGCAGAATGCGCCTGTCGGCCGGTGCCAGCAACGGCATCAGACCGAGTGTATTGAGGTCGCTAGGCGAGCTTCAGTCAGAACTATGCGCAGGAATGCAGCGCACCACGCCGAACGCTCGGGTCAGCAGCTCAGCCGAGCGAGGCTTCGGCGGGATGCCGGGCCGTCACTGTCGTGGTGATCCCGCCCCTCACCAGCCAGCGCGTCTCGACCGTTGCCCGCTTCGGGGCGGCGGCCGCCACCAGATCATCGAGGATCCGGTTGGTGATGGCCTCATGGTGGACCGGCTCGTCCCGGTAGCTCCACAGGTAGAGCTTCAGCGACTTCAGCTCGACGATGCGGCGGTCGGGGATGTAGGCGATCTCGACGGTGGCGTAGTCGGGCTGGCCGGTCACCGGGCAGACGCAGGTCAGCTCGGGCGTCGTGCAGCGGACCTCGTAGTCGCGGTCGGGGTACGGGTCGTCGAGCGCGATCAGATCTCGTGACGGTTCGCTTCCCATGTCGGATCTCCTCGACCGGCGGGCAGGGTGCCCGTCAGTACGACAGGGTGGCGTGCGGCGTGTTCTCCGCCAACCCCAGCGGCGTCACCGCGACGAACGACGCCCGCTCGGTGAATTCCGCCAGCGTGCGGGCGTTGGTGTAGCTCATGGCGCTGCGCAGACCGGCCATCAGCTCGCCGATCAGCTTGCCCGCCTCGCCCCGGTAGGGCACGGTGCCTTCGACGCCCTCAGGTGCCCGCTGCTCGAAGTACTCGTCGTCGATCTCTTCGCCGTGGCGTTCTGCCCGAGCCTCGATGGCCTCGAAGCTCGCCATGCCCCGGATCCGCTTGCGCAGCCCATGGGGACCCTGCTCGACCTCGCCGGGACTTTCCTTGGTGCCCGCCAGCATGCTGCCGATCATCACGGTCTCAGCGCCGACTGCGAGTGCCTTGGCGATGTCGCCGGAGTTCTTGATGCCGCCGTCAGCGACGACGGGCACATCGAGCCCCGCTTCTGCCAGCGCGATGACCACGTCGTCGGTGGCGCTGAGCTGCGGAACGCCGACGCCGGCCACCAGCCGGGTCGTGCAGACGCCGCCAGGTCCGACGCCGACCTTGATCGCATCCGCTCCGGCCCCGGCCATGTCGATCGCCCCGTCTGGCGTAGCGACATTTCCCGCGATGACGTCGACATCGTCGAAGCGGTCCTTCAAACGGCGCACGCCGTCGATGGCGTGATCGGCGTGGCCGTGTGCGATATCCAGCACCAGCACATCGGCTCCAGCGGCAACGAGCGCCTTGGCCCGGTCGCCCATGTCGTGGTCGGTGCCGACCGCGCCGCCGGCTACCAGGGCGCCGCCGTCGACGTCCTTGACAGCGGCGATCTGAGCTGCCTGCGCTTCGATGGGCATGAACCGGTGGACGATGCCGGCGCCGCCGAGACGTCCCATGGCGATCGCCATCTCGTGCTCGCAGACCGTGTCCATGTTGGCCGCAATGACCGGCAGATCCAGCTCGATGTTGCGTGACAGGCGAGTGCGGACCGAAACGTGGCTGCGGCTGCGTATCGATGATCGTTGCGGGACGATCAGCACATCGTCGAAGGTCAGCCCGGTTCGCAGGTCGCGCAGTTTCATGAGCGGCCCCAAGCTACCGTGACCCGCCATGAGCCCCCGGCGACGGACTGTTCTGACGGTGGCGGTGCTGCTGGTGATCGTCGCTGCTGCGGCGGCTCTCGGCGTCTGGCGTGTGCTCGGCGACGCCCCCGACGAGGTCAGTCTGGCCGAGGCAGAGGAGCTTGCCGAGGAGTTGCAGCAGGATGCCGGGGCGGAACCAGCCGCGCCGGACACCGGCAGCGATGCTGCCGAGGACGAGAGTGCTGTGCCCGAATCGGGTGACAGCGGTGGTGCCAGCGCTGCGGGCGACGGCGGCGGCGCTGCGGGACCGGGTGCGGGCGACGGTGACGCCCGTGCCGAGTCGGCAGAGAGTGGCAGCGACCCCGAAGAGACTGCGGCGCCCGACGCGACAGTGGCCTCGACCGCCGAGCTGGACGGCACCTGGGCCGTGGATGCGGAGTCCGGGGAGTTCACGCTGGAGGACGCCACTGGTTCCTTTGCGGGCTTCCGCGTCGACGAGGAACTGGCGCGCATCGGCGCCTTCACTGCGGTGGGCCGCACCGGCGATGTCTCTGGCACCTTGGAGATCGCCGACGAGCAGGTGACCTCGGTGGAGATCGAGGTCGACCTGACCACGCTCCGGACCGACGACAGCCGCCGTGACGGGGCCGTGCAAAGCGCCTTGGGCACCTCACAGCACCCGACGGCCACGTTCTCGCTCACCACCGAACTGGACATCGGGGGTGCCGTAGAGAGCGGCGAACCCATCAGCCTCGCGGCACCGGGTGACCTGACGGTGAAGGGCATCACCCAGCCGGTGACCATCAACATCGAGGCCCGGCTGGTCGGCAGCGTCATCGCCGTGGTCGGCTCGGTCGAGGTCACCTTCGCCGACTTCGACGTGACGGTGCCGCAGGTCCCGATCGTGCTGTCCGCCGAGGACCACGGCATCATGGAGTTCTTGTTGCTCTTCAGACGCCGTTAGGCGTCTGAAGCATCAGACACAGCGGTGCTCGTGAGCGCCGGGACCATCAGACACAGAAGGCGTACTCGCTGAGTCTCGGTGCATCGCCCTGACAGGGCGGGCATGATGAGGCGCCGATCCGGCTGAACCCCTACAGCACCGAGGAGCACCAATGGCGCCCATCTCTGCAGAACCCCTGCCCAAGTCCTTCGCCACTGTCAACGGCAAGCGCATGGCGTACCACGAGTCGGGCACCGGCGATCCGGTGGTGTTCCTGCACGGCAATCCGACCTCGTCGTACCTGTGGCGCAACATCGTGCCCCATGTCTCGCCGCACGCACGCTGCATCGTGCCGGATCTGATCGGCCAGGGCGACTCCGACAAGCTGGACGACACCGGGCCCGACTCGTACCGCTTCGTGGAGCACCGCGAGTACCTCGACGGCTTGCTCGACCAGCTCGACTTGGGCGACAGCATCACGTTCGTGATCCACGACTGGGGATCGGCCCTCGGCTTCGACTGGGCCAATCGGCACCGCGACCGCGTGGCGGGTCTCTGCTACATGGAGGCCATCGTGCGGCCGATGAGCTGGGCGGAGTGGCCCGAGGCGGCAGCCGGCATCTTCCAGGGCTTCCGCTCCCCCGCTGGCGAGGAAATGGTCATCACCAAGAACCTGTTCGTGGAAGCGGTGCTGCCCGGCTCGATCCAGCGCAAGCTGTCCGACGAGGAGATGAACGAGTACCGGCGCCCGTTCGTCGGGCCCGAGCACCGGCGTCCCACCCTCACGTGGCCTCGCCAGATCCCGATCGAGGGCGAGCCGGCCGACGTCACCCAGATCGTGACCGACTACGGCGAGTGGCTGTCGGGCTCAGACGTGCCGAAGCTGCTGGTCAACGCCGATCCGGGCGCGATCCTCAACGGCCCGCAGCTGGAGTACTGCCGCACCTGGCCGAACCAGACCGAGGTGACCGTCGCAGGCAATCACTTCTGCCAGGAAGACAGCCCCGACGAGATCGGCCAAGCGATCGCCGACTGGCTGGCGAACCGCTAGCCGAGCGGCTGGCCCAATCCCATCGCTGAGCCAGCGGCTAGCCGAGCCCGACCGCTTCGCGGGCTCTGGCCTCGCGCTGCTTGCGCTCGATCTCCTCGCGCTTCTCCACCGGCGTCTGGTTGGTGATCACCTGGTACAGGTCGGTGTCGATGTCGTC
The DNA here is from genome assembly GCA_022826045.1 of Acidimicrobiia bacterium. Taxonomy (GTDB): domain Bacteria; phylum Actinomycetota; class Acidimicrobiia; order Acidimicrobiales; family Poriferisodalaceae; genus Poriferisodalis. The sequence continues at coordinate 62,094 of JAJDVQ010000022.1, forward strand.
GAGGACGACATCGCCGGCCAGCACTGCTGACTTCCAGTCCTGGTGCTCGGCGTCGCGCTCGTGGAATTCACCCATGACCTCGGCGGCGAACAGCTCGAGGCTGGAGCAGATGTCCTCGTGGGTGTTCTTGCCGGCCTGGTTGAGCAGGATGAGCTGATCGACGTGGGCGTCCTCGTACATCTCCAGCTTGCGGCGGATGGTGTCGGGTGAGCCCACGAGGCCGACGTTGTTGCTGGCCTTCTGGCCCTTCGGCGACTTCTTCCACTCCTGGTACTCGTCCCACAGGTTGACCGAGCCCGGCTCGACCGGACCATGGGAGTTGTAGAAGACCAGCGAGAACTGGAAGAACGTCCAGCCCTCTGCCTTGGCTTGGGCTTCCTCGTCGGTCTCGGCGCACATGAACGGACTCACCACTGCCACGCCGGGGTTGGTCTGGTAGTCGCAGAGCAGGTCGAGGTGGTTGAGGTAGTTGTTGTAGTAGGCGTTCACCCAGGCCCGGGCGGCGTCGGCCGACACGAATGAGAAGCCCAGCGCTCCCATGCCCCGCTGGGCCGCCATGACGATCGTGTCGAGCTGGCTGCAGGCCACCCACAGGGGCGGGTGCGGCTTCTGATACGGCTTCGGCACGACGTTTCGGGCGGGGAACTTGAAGATCTCGCCGTCGTAGCTGTGGTTGACCTCTTGGAACATCGGCATGAGGCAGCGCACGGCGTCTTCCCACACGACGCGCTTGTCGCGGAAGCGGCGGTCGAAGGGGTGCAGCTCGGTGACCGACGATCCCTCGCCGATGCCCAGCTCGACCCGGCCGCCGCTGACGATGTCGAGCGTGGAGACCCGCTCGGCGACGCGGGCTGGGTGGTTGGTGGGCAGCTGCACGATGCCGTGCCCGAGCCGGATGTTGCGGGTGCGCTGGCTGGCTGCCGCCAGGAAGACCTCGGGCGCCGAGCTGTGGCTGTACTCCTCGAGGAAGTGGTGCTCGACCTCCCACGCGTAGTCGTAGCCGAGCTTGTCGGCCAGCTCGATCTGGTCGAGCGCCTGCTGGAACAGGACGAACTCGGAGTCGTCGTTCCACGGCCTCGGCAGCTGCAGCTCGTAGAAGATCCCGAACTTCATGGCATGTCCCCCTGTGCGCTCGACCGCCGGTCATCCTATGTGGGCGCTCCCGGTGCTGACCGGGGCGGGTCCTGTCAGCTCGCTGCGCGTCAGCGCGGGCAATAGGCGCAGTCCTCGCGGGCTGCGGGGCCCGTTCGCTGCCACCCACCCCTCCGCTGGCGCGCACACGGACCCTCGCGGGTGCCGTCGTATCGGACCGCTTGGTATTGGCCGAGTGCATCTGAGTCTCGCTGTCTGGCGGCCGTACATACAGGGGTGTTTGGACGGGAATGGGGGCGGTGCGAAGATATGAGCGTGAACACCATTGGATTCGTGGGGCTGGGCACGATGGGCGGGCCGATGTGCGCTCGCTTGGCCGACGCCGGCTACCCGGTCACGGCCTTCGACCTGAATGCTGACGCGCTCGATGCCGCGGTGGCAGCAGGCGCGATCGCGGCTGGCTCAGCTGCGGAAGCGGCCTCTGGCGCCGACGTCTTCCTGACCTCGCTGCCCGCTCCTCAGCATGTCGAAGCGGTGATGCGCGACGCCGGTGCGCTTGGGGCGCTGTCTGCGGATTCGGTGTGGGTGGATTTGACGACGAGTCGTCCGGAGCTGATCCGGCGACTGGCTGGGGAGGCGCCCGAGGGTGTTGCCGTGGTGGATTCACCGGTGACGGGTGCCGTGGATGGCGCCCGTCACGGCACTTTGACGCTGTTCGCCGGAGGCGAGACGGCGGCGGTTGAGCGGGTGCGGCCGGTGCTGGAACGGCTGGGGCGGGTCATCGCGTGCGGGGCGTTGGGCACGGGGTGCGTGACGAAGCTGGTGACCAATCAGCTGTGGTTCGTGGGCGCTGCCGCACTGGCCGAGGGACTGGCCGTGGGGGTGCGCAACGGTGTCGAGCTCGGCGACCTCTGGGAGGCGATCAAGGGCAGCGTCGCCGACAGCTTCGTTGCCCGCCATGACGCGCCCAGCATCTTCGCCGGGCACTACGACCCGTCGTTCCCATTGGAATTGTGCGTGAAGGACCTGGGGCTGCTGGCTGAGCTGGAATCGGCCGTGGGCGCTGACCTGCCGATGACCGCCGCAGCGCGGGCTGCGTTCGCGCAAGCGGCCGAGCGCTACGGGATGGACGGACCCGAGCTGAGCGTGGCCCGCCGCATAGAGGACGACGCCGGCCTGTCGCTGCGGCTCGACGGCGACTGGGTTCCGCACTGGGAGGCGTAGAGATGAGCATGGCCAGCGAGAGCCCAGCCGGTTCTGACGAGCTGATCACCGTGGACGGCCTGGTCGACACCGACCGCTACCAGATGGGCGGGCGAGACCTGCCCCCGGGCGATGCGCGCCACGCCGCCTACTGGCGCGCAGTCGAGACGGCTCGCCGGGGTCTGCGCTCGAACGGCTGTGCGCTGCTGAAGGAATTCGTCACCCCGGCTGCGGTGCGCCTGCTCAACGGCGAGATCGCTGCTGCGAAGCCGAGGACGCACTTCTCGTCGCAGGTCATCAACCCGTACTTCCACACCGAGGTCAATCCCGAATTCAGCGACGACCATGCGGTGAACACCTTCACCGAGCGTTCGAGCGGCTTCATCCCCGGCGATGCCTGGCCGGCGATCTGCGCCATGGACACGCTGTTTCGAGCCCCTGCGGTGTGCCGCCTGCTTGCCGATTGCCTCGAGATCGACGAACTGCATTGCTACGACGATCCGCTGGCGGGATTGACGGCCAACATCTTGGATCCGGGTCAGCAGTTCCCGTGGCACTTCGACACCAACGACTTCGCCGTGACCGTGCTGGTGCAGCCGGCAGACGAGGGCGGTCTGTTCGAGTACGCGCCTGCAGTACGGTCCGCCGACGACGAGGGCTTCGAGGCGGTCGGGAGCCTGCTTCGGGGCGGGCGCGACGGCGTTCATACGCTGGATCTGCAGCCGGGCGACCTGCAGATCTTCCGGGGGCGTTACTCGCTGCACCGCGTGACCCGGGTGGCGGCGTCGTCGCAGCCCCGCCACGCCGCCATCTTCGCCTACACCCATCAGCCGGGCGTGATCGGACGGGTCGTCCGTACCCGGCAGCTCTTCGGACGGATCCTGCCCGAGCATGAGGAAGCCGAGCGTCGCCGCGTCCGCGAGGACGACCTGCTCGACTGATTGCCGTCGGCGCCGGTCACGCCGCTACGCCGCAGGTTCGCAAAATCAACGTGATGTGCCGCGTCGTTCGGCGTACCGTGCGGGCGTGAGCACAGCAACGGAGACATCACAGAGCAGTTCGCAGGCACCGTCGGACCGAACGCGATTGAGGCGGATGGCCGAGCGGGGCCGTTACAGCAGCGACGACGTGCGGGAGATCCTGGACGCCGGGCTCATCGCCCACGTGGGCGTGGACACGCCCGACGGGCCTCTGGTGCTGCCGATGGCCTACGGCCGCGACGACGAGAACCTCTACCTGCACGGTGCGCTGGCCAACCACCTGCTGAATTCGGGCGAGGGGGCGGAGATCTGCGTGACCGTCACGCACCTCGACAGTCTGGTGATGGCGCGCACGCCGTTCCACAACTCCATGAACTTCCGCTGCGTCGTGGTGCGCGGCCTCGCTCGCCGGGTCACCGACGCCGCGGCCAAGGAACGGGCCCTCAAGCTGGTGACCGATCACATCGTCGCCAACTGGGACACCTCCCGGCCACCGACCGCGGAGGACCTGCGGGCGACGCTCGTGCTGGAACTGCCGCTGGCCGAGGCCTCTGCCAAGGTCCGTGCCGGCGACCCCGTCGACGACGCCGAGGACATGGCCGGTGACTGGTGGGCGGGCGTAGTGCCGCTGACGACACGCTTCGAGCTGCCCACCCCCGCTGCCGATCTCACCGAGGGCATCCCCACGCCCACGGCCGTCGCGAACCTCGCCCACCGCACGCCCGACACCCGCCGGTCGACGAACTGACTCAGGCTGATGACTCTCGGAACGCTGCAGCCCGTTGCCGGCCCGAGACGCTCAGCGGAGCGCCAGGCGAGATCGTCGAGACCATGCACATCTCCTGAGAGCGGCCGAAGCGAGTTCGTGGTTCTATTCCCCGCCCCTTGTGGGGACCGACGGATCGAGCGTGTGGTAGTCGGCGGCATCGTCCACGAAGATCGCCAGCTCGGTGTGCACACCCGAGGGCATGTCGAGCGTGCCGGCGCAGATGGCGATGTTGGCCATTTGCTCAGCCGAGCCTTCGATCACCTTCCAAAAGAGCGACCCACCACACTCCCGGCAGAAGCCATAGGCCACATTGGGGTCGTCGGCCGGATGGTGCCACGCCAAGGTGGCGTCCGACACGTACCGCAGATCGGCGCGGTTGCATCCGGAGGCCGCCATGAAGTGGCCCGTCCAGCGCCGGCATCGCCAGCAGTGGCAATTCCACACCTGCCGGATCGGTCCGTGCACTTCGTAGCTCACGGCGCCGCACAGGCAGTGACCCGAGGCCTCCGGCCCCGGCGCAGTCCCGGCCGATTCACCCATCGCGACACCTCCGAGATCCCGCCGTGCTGGCGGCGAGGCCTGATTCTCCCACGGCGTGCCCCGCGCCCCGGGGTCAGTTGCAGCGGCCGTCGTCGCTGACGCCCCGATAGCTGTAGCAGAGCGGCGTGACCGAGACGCTGCGCAGGGTGTACGGCCCCGCGTCGGCCGCGATGTCTCCGTCAGCCGCAGCAGCCGACCAGTCACCGGCGGCGTCCGCGGCGATGGCCAGCCGGTAGCCGCGCACCGAGTCGTCCGGCTGCCCGACGACGTCGATCGTCACCTCGGCGACGCCATCGAACACGCTGGGCGGAGCGACGGTCCGGACGCGCGACTGCGGGTCAGCGGTGGATGCGAACTGGGCAACGACGAGGCCTGCGAGCTCGGTCAGCGTGTCGGTCTCGAGCTGCTCTCCCGCAGCGTTGACGACTTGTTCGGTGACATCGCTCGCCGCCTGCGGTGCCAGCGGCGCCAGGAAGTTGCTGCTCGCCCAGCCGACCACCGGGCCGGCTTGGATCTCGTGCCAGGCAGACGTCGCCAGGTCACGCGTGCGACCGGTTGCGATGAGCCCCGCTATGTCGAGCGTCGCCACGTGGCCCACGGCATCGGGCTCCTGCACCAGCAGCGTCGGGCCTTCCGCAGCAGAGTTGCCGATGCGGATCAGCAGGGTCGCCACGACGGACCCGTTGGGCACCTCGCGCAGGTTGAGCCAATCGTCGTGATTGACGCCGATGACGCCGAGCCGGGTGCCCTCCGCTGGGCCGAACGCCGCAGGTGTGCCCGGCAGCGAGTCATCCGGCACAGTCGAAGCGGTCGGCCAGATGGGTTCGGCGGCGGTGACCACCGGGGCTGCCGTCACCAGCGGCGCGGTCGCCGGCGCGGTGGACACCGCGCCGGTGGGTTCGGTCGCTGTGCGAACTCCTGCATCGCGGCCGTCGTCGACGTCGATCTGAACCGGGGTCTCCGCCGGGGCCGTCGATGCCGCCGGTGTGTCGTCGTCTACCGCACCCAACGCGACGAACAGCGCCAGCGCTGACAGCACAAGTGCCGAGAACGCCACGAAGGCAACAAATCGATTCGTCATGCGCGTAACGGCCCCTGTCAGTCCAAATGCCAGCGACCCCGGGTATACCGCGCCGCAGCCCCCATCAGTCGGCAACCCGGCCAGTTGTCGGCACAGGGTGGTGGGTGGCCTGGGTGCTGCCGTCTGACGCGCGTCACAACGACGCCCTCGCCATGCTCGGCAAGCTCGGCCGGTCCGAGCAGATCCTGACGACGACTCGCGTCGTCGGCGAGACCTGGACGTTCCTGCGCCGGCGTGCCACGAGCCGTGGCCGTACCCCGAGAGTCCTGTGCGCGCCCATTCGATGGCTTCGCCGTGGCGACCCGCAGCCTCGTACGCCCGCGCGATCTCCAGCGTCTCATGGGGAGCGATGCGCTCGCTTCGGTGGGCCTCGACCAGTGCGTCGGGGTCTCCGGTGGCGAGCGCCTATCCGATCATCGCCTGTCGCAGCCGGCGTCTCGGACGCGAACGCCTTTCTCAACGATCGTCTCGGGCTGTCGGCGCCTCCCGCGTTGCTCTCACGGCTCGGTGCCGACGGTCGTGCCGATTCGGGCGACGGCCATCGCGGCGTTGTCGCTGAGCCCGATCGTGACAGCCTCGGCCATCAGCTTCTGCGCGGTGAGGTCGGCCGTGGCACGATCGCTGTCCGCGAGCGTCTCGCCGAGCTGCGCGGCCGGCTCGTAGGTGGCGTACGGCGACACGAAGGGCTCATACAGGCCGTCGGTGGCGGCGACGATCAACGCTCCCGCAGCGGCGGCCATGTGCATCGTGCCCGCGATCTGGCTGTCCGTGAACCATCCGATGTCGTCGTCGCCGAGCTCTGGGTGCCACCCCAGCGTGCTGTTCACCGCATGTCCCGACCAGCCGCCATGCGGACTGCTCGACCAGGCAAGGCTGTCATCGTCGGACGCCTGCGTGGGCAGCACGAAGATCGCACTGTCCCCCACCCATGCTCCGCACAGCCCGCCCGTCGGCGTCCACGCCACCACGCACATCGTGGTCATCGGCAGATCCCACTCCATCAGACGTTCGCGCTCATCGGCCGGCACCAGAGCACAGACCGCACGGTTGGCATCCCGCACGGCGGCTTCGGCCTCGGCGCGACCGGTGATGCGCTGCGGCAACGCCGTGATCGCCGCCTCGGCCGCTTCATCGCCACGCGGATGTCCGCCGAGTCCGTCGCAGACCGCGATCAGCCACGACCCGTCGTCATCGAGCCGCGCCGCAACCCGATCCTGCTGCTCAGCTCGCGGCCCGATCTCAAGCCGCGTCGCCACCGTGGCCTGCACAGCCAGCAGCGTAACGACAGCATCAACCAGCCCGAACAGCGAATGCCCCGGCCAGCCGAAGACCGCTCGTCACAGGCCCGGAATCGGCTGCACCACAGCACTATGCCCGTGCCGCCGCGGGTCTTGTCAGGCTATATTGACAACTGTGGCTCTGCTGGCGGTCGATGCTCTGCCGACCGATCCGCTTGACGCCCTGCACGAGATCGCACGCACGGCAGACGAGTTCGACTCCTTGAAGCGCTCCCAGGTGATTGCTGCCCGACGCGATGGCGAGACTTGGGAGGCGATCGCCGAAGCGCTGGGCGTCAGCCGGCAGTCGGCATGGGCGTGCTACTCGGCCGATGTTCGTGCCGAGCTCGCGGCGAATGCCGAGGCCAACACTGGATTGACCGAAGACGAAGCCGTCGAACTCGCCGTCGCAGAGGTGAGAGCGGTTCGCCGTCATCGTCGGACGCGCTGAATCATCCCGATGAGAGCCGTGCTGGACGCGAACGTCTTTGTGTCCGCAGCGATCAGCACCGGGCCACCTCACCGAGTCGCACAGCGATGGCTCGAGCAAGGCGAGTTCGATGTCGTTGCGTGCCCCCTCCTGATCGCGCTCGCACAAGCCCACGGTGCGGACTTCATCGTCAGTGGAGACCAAGACCTCTTGAGTTGGCTTCCACAGATCCCGCCAGTCATCACTCCGGCCCAATTCGAAGAAGCACTCCACGCCGCGTACGGCCGATGATGGAGACGCTGCGGGGCTCGATCACTTCGGTGGGATTCGCCTCGGGTCATCGGTTCGTCGTCGGTGACTGGCAGCAGAGCCCGATTGGCCCGTTCGCCGACGTGATGTGGGCACGCACCGATGGGAAGCGCATTCTGCTCGGCGAGGCTGTCGCCGCCGCATTCGTCCACTCGGTGTATCCCCTCGACGAGATCCGAGGCGAACCGGTCGAGACCGAACGCGATGGTCGCAGCTACACCGTCCGCTCAGGCGGACTGCAGTTGGAGATGAAGATCGGTCTCGCGAGACTCAGCCTGCCGCCGCGGCCCCGCAAGTTCACCGCCACAGTCGAGAACTGGTGTGCGCGAAAACTGCTTGATGTCTGCACCTATGGCATCAGTCCGACCGGTGTCGTCGAGTGGTACCGAACCCGCTCGGCTCGCCGGGTCGTTGCCGCCACGGCGAGCCTCGACGGCACCGACCTCGGGGCGCTCGCTCCCCTCGACCGGCCACTCGACTTCGGCTTCACCGACCCACCCCGACAGCCTTCCCACGTCAGGCTGCGAGTAGACCTGCAGCGCAGTTCCTCGCCAGCCGTGCAAGTCCGGGCCTGAGGTGGCCGTTTCCGATCAATTGCTCGGACACGTGTTGACCGCAACAGATTGCTGCTGAAGGCTCTCCCCGTGAACAAGCCCGCCAAGCTCTGGACTATTGGTCACTCCAATCACGCTCCGGAGCGCTTCGGGGCACTGCTCCAGCAACACGGGATCGAAACTGTCGTCGACGTCCGCTCGCAGCCATACAGCCGCTTCTCACCCCATTTCCGCCAGTCGCGCCTGCGAGAACTGCTGTCGGGAATAGGCATCGGCTACCTGTTCTTGGGAAACGAGCTGGGCGGCCGACCCAAGGAACCCGAGCTCTACGACGACTGCGGCAACGTGCTGTACGATCGGGTCGCGCGCATTGAACGATTCGCCGAGGGACTTCGTCAACTAATGGACGCTGCCGCGACGCAACAAGTCGCAGCGATGTGCAGCGAAGAAGACCCGGCGCGCTGCCATCGTCGACTGCTCATAACCCGGGAATTGCTCATCGCAGATACCTCGCCGACGGTGATGCACATCCGAGGCGACGGTCGCGTCGTTTCGGAAGCCGAGATGACAACCCGGGAAGCCGTCGCAGAACCTCAGTTGGCCCTATTCGACGAGGATCCCCTCTGAGGTACTCTCCGTCCGGCGGATTCCTCGATGATGTCCGCTTGCTCCAGGGGCCCAACCATCACTCGCTCGCCGCCTGGCCGACGTCCGTGAACCCCGGTGTGCGGCACAAACCTGCTCACGAACGGTGGATTGGCACGGCGTGCGGTCGCGCGGCCTCATGACGCCGGCCAGTCGAAGCGCTCAAGCAGCTCGTGGCCCTCGGAATGCTTCCACCAGCGCATGTGTTGCAGGCGTCCGACGACGATGCCGGGGGCGATGCCGACTGACCGGGCGAATTGCACCACGTCCTCGGTGGTGTGGAGCTGGCCGAGCACGGGCTGGTGTTCGCTCGGAATGAGTCCACGGGCAGCGAACGCGTCGGCTTCCTGCTCGACTGGACCGGCGCTGTCATCGTCGTCGATGAATGTCTCCTTCTTGGAGTGCAGCAGCAGATGGCCGATCTCGTGGAACAGCGTGAACCAAGCGATGTCGTGCCGCTTGTGCCGGGTGCTGATCTGGACCAGAGCCTTGTTCGGCCCGAGCCACCGCGTCGCGCCGTTCAGCCGAGCTCCTCGGATCTCAGGCTCAACCACGAACGCGACGCCGACGCGTCGGAAGCATTCCTGCGCAGCGGGCACCCAAACAGTCGGATCGGTCTCGTTGGTCAAGGAGCGGAGTTCGGGCAGCAGTGCCCGCAGGGCCGACTTGCTGAACTGCTCGCATTCGACCTTGGAGCCCTCGATCTCACCGATGCGCAACCACGCGGCCACCGCGCCTGGGTTTTTGGTGAAGGCCTTAGACGCTCGGTAGGCCGCTGCAGGCTGTTGCCAGAGGTCACGCCACGCTTCGACGCTCGCGACCCCGAAGAACGCACACACCTCCCTCACTCGCTCTGCGCCTGCAGCTCCCTTGGCGATCCACCTGCGCTTCACGAGTTCCGAGACCGGGAGTTCGTTCAGCCAACCGATGTCCTGCGCCAGCCGCTCCCGCTCGGCGTGACGCGTGAGATGTGCGCGGTAGCTCAGCTCCAGGTTGTTCCAGAATTCTGCGGGCACTCGAGTGACCTGCTCCAAACCCAACGCCGTTTCGGTGGTGATCGGTGCCGAGCCCTTCGTGATCTGATTGACGTGCTTCGCCGACAGGCCCAGGCGAGCAGCGAGTTCGGCCTGGGTCATCCCATGCTCATCCAGCCATTCGACCAGCGTCTCGCCCGGCGCATATACGAGGTCGGGTTCGTAGACGTAGCGGGTCTCCGTACGGGTGCCCATGTTGCAGTGCTCCTGAGTGTCATGGTCAGTGGTAGTCGTCGATGTCGGTCACAGTCACGCTGTCCACAGCGGACCAGTCGAGGCCGCCGTCTGAGGTGCGCGGCGGGGGCTCTTCGGTGGGCCGGAAGATCAGGCGGTATGGCTGCACTAGGTCGCATGCCAGGGCACCTTGCAGGTCGCCGGTCAACTCGTGCCAGCGCCCCGGCAGGTTGCGAAGGTCGCCCAAGTGGCGGGCGGCACTCATCTGCTGCAGTCGCATTGCGATCTTCTTGGCCATCTGGTCGCCGTACGCCTTGCGCGCCTCGGCGTCGGAATTGATCCGTCGCTGCAGTTTGCGCGTCGCGAACTGGACTTCCACGTAACGCTCCTGAGGGCTGAAGCGGACGTGTCCGCAGCGAGGCCGAGTGCCTGACGGCCAGTCCAGAGCCTAGAGATGCATCATGTTGCACTAGATTGATACACCTATTAGGTATATTCGATTACACTGAAGCCGGTGTACCCCCATCACCAAGAAAGATAGCACGATGGACGCATTGACGACGCTTGAGATCATCCGCAGAGGCGTTGCCGCCGACCCGTCATCGCTGAAAGAGGCGCGCGAGCGGCTCTCTGTGGTGTGTGCCGCGGCCCAGGTCCACCCGGACGCACTCCGCACCTATCGATCAGGATCGCTCGCGTCCAAGTTCACCAACCGACCGGTGGCTGACGCAGACGGCGGTCTCGTCATCGATCGCCGCAAGCACCCGAGCCTCGGGCCAGACGGCGCCGGGGAATTGCCGCGCAGATTGGTGGACGACGTTCACCGGCTCATTCGGCCGCAGTTGGTCCGGCAGTACCCCCGCGTACGCGTCGAGACCATGAAGCGCGGCCTTCTGGTGCGCTTCAACAATCCGCTCCCTTCGGGCGAGGATCCCACGGTGGACTTGGTCGTCGCACTCAACCGGGTCGACGCACCCGGTCTGTGGATTCCCAACCTCGACCAGAATCGCTGGGACCCGAGCCACCCTGAGCGCCATGTCGAGCTCTTCACAGCGGGTTGGCCCGATCTGAGGCATACGCGCCAGCATGTGGTGAGGGTCGCTAAGGCCCAAGCGAAGCAGTTCAGCCATCCCGCAGTGTGCTCGTTCAACATCGCAGCACTCGCCTGGGAGTGCATCGAGTTGGCCGAACCGCTCGACCGCGCGCTGCTGCGCTTCTACGAATATGCCGCTTCCTCGCTGGCGCAGCACCTGACGAAGGATCCCGCGGGCGTGAGCGCGCCGATCAAGGTGTCGGATCGCAACCTCGCGGTCACACGCTTTCGAAGGGTCGCAGACGCCATCGCCTTGGCCATCGATGCCGGCGATGACAGCGAGAAGGTTCATGACGTGCTCGCCGCGTTCGGTGTCTTCTGGAAACTCATCCCGTCGTCGCTCACACCAGAAGCCGCCGCGGTGCATGAAGCGATCGCTAGCGGCGGTTCAGTGTCCATCGCCACGAGCGGAACGCTGGTAGCAGGCACCACGGCCGGTTCCACACCCGTCAAGTCAACCCGCTCGTACGGTGGCCGCCGTGTACCCGCGGCATAGCTCAGGGCCTTGGTACGGCCGCTTTGCAGACCGCCTGCGGTTCGAAGGCGACGCCCGGCGGCACGTGGACGGGCTGCAAGTGCCCCGCCGAGCCAGACATGGCGGAGTCCGTTACCGCTGGTGCGTCACCCCACCGGGGTGCGAGCGTTGACAGGTGCGCATCGAGTTCCCGGCCATCGCGCCGCGTCATCCGCGCGTCTACGCCGACGGGCCTTCCGATTCCCCACACCGCTACGACGACGGTTCGCTGTGCATGTGGTATCCGAGGGACCCGTTGGACCGTCGCTGGGTGTTCGACGATGGACTGCTGGCACTCTTGGGCCAAGTTGCCGCGCACCTGGTCAAAGAGCACATATGGCGCGCCACCGGCCGCTGGCCGGGCGAAGAAGTGCCTCATGCTGAAGGCGCCAAGGCTGCGTGACGGTGAGCTCTGCACTGTTGGCCACTGGCACCGGTATCGATCGATGGGAAGCCATCCTGATCGCAGCTGCCGTTTCCGCCTGCGTCGCGCTGCTCGGGATATGGCAGGGTGCCCGAACCGCACGCCAAGACAGGCAGCGTCGCCTCTTCGGCGAGGCCTTGGCCGCCGTCATGGAGTATCGCGAGTACCCGTACATCGTGCGTCGTCGAACGAGCGACAAGGAACGCAGCGACATATCACGAGCCCTCTCCGGCGTTCAAGGATCACTCAACCGGTATGTCGCCATCCTCACCATCGAGTCACGGCCCGTCGGCAAGGCTTACGCACTGCTCGTCGAACGAACCCGTGCCGTAGCGGGGCCGCTGATCGCCGAAGGGTGGGATCGGCGGCCTCGCACAGCATCGGCTGACATGCGCGTCGGTGACGTCGATCTATCCGAACTCGAACCAGTCACCCAAGCCTTCATCCGGGCAGGCAGACAGCACTTGCGACTACTCCGGGTCCGCATCATGCGGAGACGTGCAGTAAAGACATTTCGTTCACTCAACTCCACTGGTGCTGGGTCTGAGTGACCTGCCGCGCTCGCATCTGCGCCTATACGTCGAACCGTCGCTGTGAGGTGAACAGCCTCTTGCGTTTCGGACTTTGCAAAATCAACGACCACGGTTTACCATCTTGAGGCTTGGTTCTCCGCACGACGCTGAGTAGGAGGCTGGGAAACCGGGATATGAAGTCGAACACGACGCATCAACGCTCTTGAGACAATCGATGGCAGCCAATGGCGGGCAATCGATCATCAGAATTCAACCAATATCCTCATCCAGGACGGCCAACTATTGATTGGTAGGTGGCCTCATCGCTGAGGTCCTTGACGAGCTTGTCTACCCACTCAGGTGTATAGCCATAACCGTCCATGAGCTTGTCGTATATGCAGTAGCGAGGATTTGTCGCCTCGGGTTCCGCAGCGCCTTTTGAAGGCCGTACCTTGAAGTGCCTCCAGCATCTTGTATGGGTATCCATCGTGAATCGAGCATTCAGGCGACTGGTGACCTGTTCGACTACTGCTTTAGGTTTGAGCAAACCGTCGGAAGCAATAGCGATTCGTTTCGGCTTAGTCACGACGGAGGTACGTGGAAGTGCGGCAAGGAGGTCTTTGCTGATCTCGTCTGGCTTGACAAAGGTCACCGCTGTATCTGCACTGCGTTCCCGATTGGCGGTTGTGGGCACGAAGAAGATCCTCATGCAGTAGCGAGTGTCGCCGAGAATATCTTCGGGTACTTGCTCACGTTCTCGATCTAGGAACTCGACGACATCTAGGAGACCGCTGAGCAAGTCGGGTCGGGAGGTGCTGGTCGGTGGGTGTGGGCATGGCTGGTGGGGTTGTTGGTGGTCGGCGGGTGTGGGGTCGGGATGGGTCGGTGGTGGGGTTGGTCAGGTGGTGGCCCAGGTGG
>JAJDVQ010000002.1 GCA_022826045.1 Acidimicrobiia bacterium
GAGGCCGCGCGGATAGATCGGCTCTGAACGATTTCGAGCCGTGGAATCGCCTCTGGATGGGTCTCTGACCTGCAGCATCGACACGACAGACGATGCGATTGCATACAGTCGTTTTATCAATCCGCTAACGCTCTAAGAACGAAACCGGGAAAGCTCGTCGGCCCCGGGTCGGCGAACGCAAGTAGACCGTGAGAACCGTTCTCTTGCGAGCCGAGCTCCCGAGGATTCAATGCCTCGACGAACAACCAGGGCGGCACGTGTTTGACGCCAGCTCGACATTCAAAGATCACTGAGTTCAACTCCACCATGTTGTACGCGTCGACTAGCCAGGCACCCAGCCCGCGGACGACGGTGGCCAGACCGACGCGCGGATCCGCATATGGTGGCTGCAGGGAGCTCGAAGGGAGCTTCCAGCCACCGACTGACAGCCACACTGAGTCGTACACCCGTGGCGGACGCATACGTCGGGCTCGACATCGGGACTACCGGCATCAAGGCGGTGGCCTTCGACGAGGACGGCCGCGAGCTGGCCGCAGCCGCGCGGCCTACACCGACACATCGCGCCGGTGCACGCGCCGAGTACGACTCCTCCGAGCTGTGGGAGACCGCGTGCGAGGTGTTGCGCGAGATGAACAGCCAACTCGTCGTGGTCGGTCATCAGGCGCGAGCCATCGCCCCGACGTCGATGGCCGAGTCGGGCGTGCTGCTCGACAGCGTCGGCACCCCGCTGGCATCGGTCATCGCCTGGTTCGACCAGCGCACACTGCCGCAAGCCGAGTGGTGGGCGCAGAATGTCGGTGTCGAGCCGACGCGACGCATCGCCGGTGTGAACCCCCAGGCCGTGTTCACCGCATCCAAGATGCTGTGGATGCGCGAGCACACGCCCGAGGCGTGGGCGGCGGGCAGTCACTGGCTGCTGATGGCCGACTGGATGGCATACCGCCTCTGCGGTGAGATGGCGACCGACTACTCGCTGGCGTCACGCACGATGCTGTTCGATTTAGAGGCTCGGGACTGGTCAGCCGAGCTGTTCGAGGCTGCTGGTCTGAACCGGGCGCTGATGGCACCGGCAATCCAAGCAGGCAGCACACTCGGTCGCGTGCAGCCTGATGCGGCAGCTGCGACGGAGCTTCCTGCAGACGTCACGGTGGCATCAGGCGGGCACGACCACGTCTGCGCCGCGTTCGGGCTAGGGGTGACGGAGCCCGGCATGCTGCTCGATTCGATCGGCACCGCCGAGGCGTTCTTCCTGGTCACCGGCGAACTGGACGCCAGCGGCCGCATTGCCGGGGCCGGCATGTCCCAGGGACTGCACGTGGCCCCCGAGCGGACCTTCGTCATGACCGGCGTTCAAGGCGGCGGGGGCCGTATCGACGAGCGCCGCCGAGAGCTCGGCCTCGACTGGGGTGAGTTCATGTCCAACGCAGCCCAACGGAACGGCCCCGAGCGGGCCGTCATCGACGAGTTGGCACGCGACGCCCAAGCACGCATCTCGCAGCTCGTGGCGATCACCGGAACCACGCCCGAACAGCAGCTGGTCACTGGCGGCGGCAGCCGCAATCCGCTGTTGCTGGCAGCAAAGCAGGAGCTGAGCGGTTGGCCCATCGAAGCGTCCGACCAACCGGAGGCCAGCGCCTTGGGCGCCGCCATGCTGGCTCGTGCTGCCGTATACAGCTAGCGCCGCGGACGGCTGTACTCAGGCGAAGTCGTAGAGCGTCTCGGGGTTGCTGACCAGGATCCGGTTGCGGGTCGCCTCATCTGGGGCGAACGCTGCGAGCACGTCAACGAGGTCGCCGTCGTCGGGCATGTGGCGCACGTTCGGATGGGGCCAGTCGGTGCCCCACAGGATGCGGTCGGGCGCGGCCGCGATGAGCGCTTGGGCGTAGGGCACGACGTCGTCATAGGGCAGCATGCCGCCGGCGGTGAGCCGCTCGGCGCCCGACACCTTCACCCACGCCCGCTCGTCGCGCATCAGGCCGAGCAGAGCCTCGAACGGCGCCTGGCCGAGACCGGCGGATGCGTCGACACGGGCCATGTGGTCGATCACGTACGGGCACGGCATGCGGTCGAGCAGCTCTGCGTACGACGGCAAGTCCTTTGCATCGAAGTGCAGCACAATGTGCCAGCCGAAGGGCTGCACGCGGTCGACCAAGCGCCAGAACACGTCGAGGTCGGGAGCGCCGCCGAGGTGGGCGACGAAATTGAAGCGGGTGCCGCGCACGCCGGCCTCGTGCAACGCGCCGATGTCGGCGTCGCTGAACGACTCGTCGATCATGGCAACACCGGCGTAGCGGCCCCGGCCCCGGATGAGTGCGTCGACCATGGCAGCGTTGTCGGTGCCGTGACAGCTCGCCTGCACGAAGACGGCCCGCGACAGCCCGAGGCGCTGTTGCAACAACTCGAAGTCGTCGATGCCGGCATCCGGCGGCGTGTACGTGGCCTCGGGGGCGAACGGGAACCGGTGCGCCGGGCCGAAGATGTGGCAGTGGGCGTCGGTTGCCCCCGCCGGCGGCGTGAACGCCGTCGGCGCGTGGGGCGAGGGGTGCGGCGGCAGGATCGTGGGTGCCGTCATGCGCTGCCTCCCGGCGACGCACTCGGCGGAAACGCGGGGTTCTTGGGAAAGACGACGCCGTCGAAGAGCTTCCGGGCAGTTCGAACGATGCCGGACCGTCCCACGACTGGACCCATCGGGCCGTCAGCCAGCTCCACGCGGGCGGCGAAGGTGCCCGTCGGGTGCTCGATCTCCACCAAGTCGGGATCCGCGTCGGCGTCGAGCAGCTCCGAGCCGACGCCGCCCGGCAGCCGCAGCGCGGTTGCCACGCTGACGGCGCCCAGCACACCGATGGCCTCGTGGCAGCGGTGCGGGATGAACGTGCGTGTGCAGATGCTTCCGCCCGCCCGCGGAGCCGACACCAGCGACATCTTCGGAATGGTTGTGGTGCTGACGTCGCCCAGGTTCATCAGCTCTCCGGCCTGCAAGCGGATGGCCTCCAGCCGCTCGGTGAACTGCCGGTCGGCTTCCAGTTCGGCTGGCGTCTCGTCGCCTGCGATGCCGAGATCCGCGGCGCGCAGCACGACGGTCGGCATGCCGTTGTCGATGCAGGTCGTCTCGACGCCGTCGATCACATCGGCGACGGCGCCGCTGGGCAGGAGCGCACCGCAGGTCGATCCCGCGGTGTCCTCGAAGTCGAGTCGGACTTCGGCCGCCGTCCCGGGCACCCCCGAGATCGCGGTGTCGCCGTCATAGGCGGGTTCGCCTGCCACCAGCGGGAACGTGGCCGTTGCCACCGAATCGCTGTTGACCATGCGGATGCGGACCTGGGCGCGATCGCCGCCGACGGCGATGAGCCGGCGTTCCACTGCGAACTGCCCGACACCGGCCAGCAGGTTGCCGCAGTTCTGCTGATCGCTGACCGAGCCGTCGGCCACGCCGACCTGCAGGAACAGGTAGTCCACGCCGATCTCGGGATCCGATGACGGTGACACCACCGCCACCTTGGACGTCAGCGGGTGCGCACCGCCGATGCCGTCGATCTGGCGCGGGTCGGGCGAGCCCATGACCCCCGCCAGCAGCAGGTCACGCTCGTCGGGGTCGTCGGGCAGCTCGTCGGCCACGAAGTAGGCGCCCTTGGAGGTGCCGCCCCGCATGACCATGCAGCGAACGCCCGAGGCTGCCGGTTCATGAGGGCTTCCGCTCACTCGATCCACTCCACGCCGAGGTCGATCAGCTTCTGGCGAAGCCCGGACATGTCGAGTCCCAGCTCGCCTGCTTGCAGCCGAGCGCGGGCTTGTTCTTCGTTCGCGAGCCGGGCGTTGGACTGCTCGAGCGCCCAGGCCGCTTCGCTGCGAGGCACCGCAACGACTCCGTCGTCGTCGGCGCAGACGACATCGCCCGGCTCGACGATGACGCCGTTGATGCTGATCGGAATGTTCACCGAACCCGGCGTGTTCTTGACCGTGCCCTCGCACGAGACGTGCCGGGTCCACACGCAGAAGCCCATCGCCCGCAGGTCCATCGTGTCGCGGACCCCGGCGTCCATCACCAGGCCCACGACGCCGCGGGCCATAAACGAGGACGCCAGCAGATCGCCGAACATGCCGTGGGTGGAGGGCGCGGTGTTGGTGACCACCAGGATGTCGCCTGGCTGGCAGACCTCGACGGCGGCGTGGATCATGATGTTGTCGCCTGGATGGGACCGCACGGTGACCGCCGACCCGCCGACCTTCGTGCCTTGCTGTATGGGCCGCAGCTCGGGGCCGAGGTAGCCGCGGCGGCCGATGGCCTCGTGCACGGTGGCGGTGCCGACGTCGCCCAGACCCGCGATGACATCGGGGTCGGCCCGCTCGATGGTGCGCTTCACGATGTGTCTGGCTGCCATCATCACTCCCGGCCTGCAGCAGCGGCGGCGCTGCGCTGGGCTTGCAGGGCGCCCGCCAGCCGCGGGTACACCCGCAGGGCATTCTCGCTGAAGATCATGCGGCGGGCATCGTCGCTGAGGTCTGCGGCGTCGATGTAGCGCTTGGTGTCGTCGTAGTTGAAGCCCGTGGTGGGGTCGATGCCGCGCACCGCGCCGACCATCTCGGACGCGAACAGGATGTTCTCGGGCGGGATCACCTCGACCAACACGTCGATGCCGGGCTGGTGGTACACGCACGTGTCGAAGTACACGTTTCCCAGCAGCAGCTCGTCGAGCGGCCGCAGGCCCATGTCCTGGGCCATGCCCCGGAACCGGCCCCAGTGGTACGGCACGGCGCCCCCGCCGTGGGGAATGACGAAACGCAGCCCGGGATGGTCGGCGAACAGGTCGCTCATCATCATCTGGACGAAGGCCGTGGTGTCGGCACCCAGGTAGTGCGAGCTGGTGGCGTGGAAGTTCGGGTTGCAGGTGCCGCTGACATGGATCATCCCGGGCACGTCCAGCTCGGCCATGGCCTCCCACAGCGGCCACCAGTAGCGGTGATTCAGCGGCGGTCCGGTCCAGAAGCCGCCGGAGGGGTCGGGGCTCACGTTGCAGCCGACGAAGCCCATCTCTTCCACGCAGCGGCGCAGCTCGCGCACCGAGCTGTCAATGGCCACGCCGGGCGACTGCGGAAGCTGGCAGACCGGAACGAAGTTCTCCGGGAACAGATCGCACACACGACGGATGAGGTCGTTGCAATGCTCGGACCAAAAGCGGGACGTGTGCTCGTTGCCCTCGTGGTGACCCATCCACGACGCACGCGGCGAGAAGATCGTGACGTCCGAACCGCGCTCACGCTGCAGTCGCAGCTGGTTGCGCTCAATGCTGCTGCGGATCTCGTCGTCGCTGATGTCGAGCACGCTTTTCGCGCCGACGTGTTCCGGGTCAGCCTCGAGGGCCGACCGCTGCGCGTCGCGATACTCGCCGAGCTGCGGCGGGGCCGTCGTGTAGTGCCCGTGGCAGTCGATGATCGCCGGTGCGCTCATGTCGGGCTCACCTCCGCAGGAGTCTGCGGTTGGGTCGCTCCAGCCGAAGCAGCACCTCGCTGGCAGCGCTCAAGTCACCGCCACAAGGTTGCAGCCAGTCGGGTTCCTCCCCGGCGCGTACTGCGAGCCAATCGGTATCAGATGCTCCGGCACCCGTGTGCTGGCCCATTCTTCCGATGACGTGCTCGAGCAGCACCTCCTTCGGTATGAGCCACGCGTGCACCGCGAACGGCGACAGGCCGAGGGCGAAGAGGAATTCGTAGTCCTGGTTTCTGATTTGCTGAAACCGGTATTCGCCGTTCTGCCATCGGGTGGAGAACTTGATCTCGACGCGATTGCCGGAGATGAGCCGGTCCGCTTCGCGATCAGGCGAGCGCACAACGTCAAGGCCGAGTTCGAGACACCACGCCGAAACCAGCTTTTCGCCGATGGCACCAACGGTTCGGGAAGGCATTGACCGAATCCACGCGAACGGACTGTCGGCCCATTCACCATCGTCACTGCCGCTGTACGACTGATGGATCTCCGCTGCGATGTTGGCGAAGCGCGCTTCCTGCGGATCGTCGAGGCTCATGCGGTCGCCTGACTCGTCCCGAAGAGAGTCGGATCAGCCGAGGCATCTCCCTCGGGCTCCGGCAAGGACGCGCCCATTGCGTCAACCCACGCGACCGACGACGCGGCGAGGCGCTGCCTCATCACGTTGATCGCTTCGGGATTGTCATCTACGAGAACGAAGCGGCGGCCGAGCTGCTGGGCGACGGCACCGGTGGTGCCTGAGCCGGCGAAGAAGTCGAGCACCCGATCGCCGGGCCGCGAGGACGCGCAGAGAATGCGGCGCAGGATTCCCTCCGGCTTCTGGGTCGCGTAGCCCGTGCGCTCGCTGCTGTTGGTGGGAACGATCGTATGCCACCACACGTCGGTCGGCAGTTTCCCGCGAGCTGCCTTCTCCTTGCCGACCAAGCCGGGCGCCATGTACGGAATGCGCTCGATTGCATCCTGATCGAAGAAGTACGAAGCAGGGTCTCGCACATACACAAGGATGGTGTCGTGCTTTGCTGGCCACCGGCGCTTCGAGCGGCCCCCGTAGTCGTAGGCCCAGATGATCTCGTTGAGAAAGCACTCACGGCCGAAGATCTCGTCGAACAGGATCTTGCAGTAGTGGGCTTCTCGGTAGTCGATGTGGAAGTAGATCGTGCCCTGCGGTGTCAGCAGTCGATGGGCCTGCTCGACGCGCTCGGCGATGAACGACAGGTAGTCGTCGAACTTGTCGGCAAAAGCGGTCGAGTTGCCAAGTTCGGTCGCGTAGCGACGTCCGCCGAAGCCGATGCGGTCGCCTGCATCGTCGCGGGCAACAGAAATCGACGTCCGACGCTGTTCGCGTCCGCTGTTGAAGGGCGGATCGATGTAGATCAGCGGAAACGATGCGTCAGGCAGTTTCGGCAGCACATCGGCGTTGTCGCCATGTACGACCCAGTCGAGGTCACGATCTAGCTCAAGCATCGGCTTCCTCTTATTGACGCCTCGGCACCCATCATCGGCCTCGACGTGAGCGCCGCAGCCATCAGGCACGGCTAAGCGCAACCTACGCTCCGCGCTCGGCAAGCCGAGGGATGGATGCCGCACCGAGTCGTAGCCGCGGTGCATCATGGCCGACAATGTCCGCAGCACAGAATTCGAATCAGGATGCTCGTTGACCCTGGTCAACACTCGTCGACGCCCGCGGGAGACACCGATCCGGTGACAAGCAGGACTGATGTCACGACCGCAGTGATCGAGGCGAACGGGCTCAGCTTCACTGCGGATGTGGCGGGGCCGGCTGACGGTGAGCTGGTGCTGCTGTTGCACGGGTTCCCGCAGACCCGGCACACCTGGCGTGCCGAACTGCCGGCACTGGCGGCGGCCGGGTTCCGGGCGTGTGCTCCCGACCAGCGCGGCTACTCGGCCGGTGCGCGGCCCGACGGCATCGAGAGCTACCGCACCGAGCTGCTGGTAGCCGATGCGCTCGCCATTGCGGACAGCAGAGACGCCCCCGGTGAGCGTGCCGACGATGTTCGTGTGGGGGAATCAGGACGCCACGGTGGGCCGCATGGCAGCCGAGAACACTGCTGATTTCGTGACCGGCCCGTACCGCTTCGCCGAACTCGGGGGTATCAATCACTTCGTCACCGACGAAGCGCCTGGCGCGTTCACGGGATTGCTGCTGGCCCATCTCGCCGAGCACGGCGGCACCACGGCACGGCA
Organism: Acidimicrobiia bacterium; assembly: GCA_022826045.1. GTDB lineage: Bacteria > Actinomycetota > Acidimicrobiia > Acidimicrobiales > Poriferisodalaceae > Poriferisodalis. The sequence continues at coordinate 7,688 of JAJDVQ010000002.1, forward strand.
ACCTGCGTCGAAGGGGTGGGCGATACTGGACTCGAACCAGTGACCTCTG
>JAJDVQ010000072.1 GCA_022826045.1 Acidimicrobiia bacterium
CACCACCTGGGCCACCACCTGACCAACCCCACCACCGACCCATCCCGACCCCACACCCGCCGACCACCAACAACCCCACCAGCCATGCCCACACCCACCGACCAGCACCTCCCGACCCGACTTGCTCAGCGGTCTCCTAGCAGAGTCGTGGCGTCCCGCGGGATGGGCTCTGCGCTGCGTAGCGGTATCTCGTCGGTTCGGCCTTCGACAGCAGTCGCCAACGCCGTCACAGTCCACTGCGCGCCGTCGCAGCGGTTCTAGCTCGGAAGGCACCTATATGTTCTTGTAGGTAGAATTGTGCAGTGGTGTTGAGCATCAAGAACGACGAGGCGGATCGGCTGGCTCGCGAACTTGCTCAGCTCACGGGGGCATCCATCACCGATGTCGTGGTGACGTCGTTGCGGGCGCAGCTCGAGCTTGAGCGGCTGAGCCGTCGGCCGCGCGGCTTCGCCGACATCCAGCAGCGGGTGCGAGAGCTCCCCGTGATCGACCCGCGCACACCGGACGAGATCATCGGCTACGACGACTGCGGCCTGCCGAGGTGACTGCTCCGGCACGAGTCGTCGACACGTCTGCGATCGTGGCTGTGCTGTTCGACGAGCCCGGCGCGGCAGCCATCGAAACCGAGTTGCTGAGCTGGCCCTGCATGATGTCTGCCGCGACCCGGGTCGAACTCGGCATCGTGGTGGAATCCCGGCTCGGCCCTGCAGGCACGCTGGCGCTCGAAGAACTGCTGGGCCGCGTCGACCTCACCATCGAGGACGTGACCGCGCGACACGCCGCCGAGGCTCTGGCCGGCTGGCGCAGATACGGGCGCGGGCGGCACGCCGCCGCGCTCAATCTGGGCGACACCTTCGCGTACGCGCTCTCCGTTACCACCGGCCTGCCGCTGCTGTGGGTCGGCAACGACTTCACCCACACCGACGTCCCCCGCCCGGGGTAGGCAAAGGTGGGCTGGGTCATGCAGAATTCGGCAGTTCGCGTCTGAGGTCCTGGATGGCCGGGCACAGGCGGGAGCGCTGCGAGCCTGCGGGAGTCACATGCCGGTACTGCGATCCCACATCGACACCTCCGCCGAGTGGTTCACGAAGAACTGCGACGATATGCGCGCCCAGCTCGCAGAGCTGGACGAGCTGCAGCGGCAGGCTGCAGCCGGCGGCGGGCCGCGGGCCATGGCACGCATGCGCAGCCGCGACAAGATGCCGGTGCGCGAACGCATCGCCATGGTGCTCGACCGCGACTCGCCGTTCTTCGAGATCAGCTCGCTGGCCGGCTACTGCTCGAACTACGCCGTCGGCGGCGGGCTGGTGATGGGCATCGGCGTCGTGAACGGCGTCGAGTGCATGATCGAGGGCAACGACCCCACGGTTCTCGGCGGGGCCATCACGGTGTTTGCGGGCCGCAAGATCATGCGGGCCATCGAGATCTGCCGCGACAACCGCATGCCATACATCCAGTTCGTGGAGTCGGCGGGCGGCGACCTGCGCGGCGACGACGACCCTGAGCGCCAGATGCTCGAGCAGGAGAGCCACTTCGCCGAATCCGGCCGGCTGTTCTATGACGTCACCGAGCTGTCGAAGATGAAGATCCCCTCGATCTCGGTGGTGTTCGGCAGCTCCACCGCCGGGGGCGCCTACCAGCCCGGCATGAGCGACTACAACATCTTCATCCGCAACCAGTCCAAGGTCTTCTTGGGCGGACCCCCGCTGGTGAAGATGGCCACCGGCGAGGACTCAGACGACGAGACGCTCGGCGGGGCGCAGATGCACGCCGAGATCTCGGGCCTCGCCGACTACCTGGCCGAGGACGAAGCCGACGCGCTGCGCATCTGCCGCGAGGTCGTGGCGCATCTCAACTGGCGCAAGCTGGGCCCGGGTCCGACCATGCCGGCCGATCCCCCAGTGCACGATCCCGAGGAACTGCTCGGCCTGATGCCGCGGGACCTCCAGGCCCTGATCGACTGCCGCGAGGTCATTGCCCGCGTCACCGACGGCTCCCGCTTCGAGGAGTTCAAGGCCCGCTACGGCACCACGCTCATCTGCGGCTGGGCGTCGGTGCACGGCTTCCCCGTGGGGATTCTGGGCAACAACGGCCCGCTGTTCAGCGACAGTTCCGAGAAGGCCACGCAATTCATCCAGCTCTGCAACCAGCAGGACATCCCGCTGGTGTTCCTGCAGAACATCACCGGCTACATGGTCGGCAAGGACTTCGAGCAGGGCGGCATCGTCAAGAACGGCTCCAAGATGATCAACGCCGTGTCCAACTCGATGGTGCCGCACATCACCGTCATCCTGGGCAACAGCTACGGCGCGGGGAACTACGGCATGTCGGGGCGGGCATTCAACACCCGCTTCACCTACCTGTGGCCCACCGCCAAGATCGCCATCATGGGGCCCAAGCAGATCGCAGGCGTCATGTCGATCGTGCGGCGGGGCCAGGCGATGCGCCGCGGCATCGAGTTCGACGAGGACGCCGACCGCAAGATCACCGAGCAGGTGGAGCACTATCACGAGCTGAAGTCGCTGGCTGCCTACGCCAGCGGGCGCGTCACCGATGACGGCGTCATCGACCCCCGCGACACCCGGGACGTGATCGCGATGTCGCTGTCCGCATGCCACAACAACGTGGTGAAAGGCGCCGACGGGTTCGGCGTCTTCCGGATGTAGGGCCGACTGTCATGAGCGAAACACGATGGAAGACGCCGCAACAACACGGGTCTTGCGGATGCGAAGGCGGCTGTCATGAGCGAATCTGAGCTTCGACCGATACGACGCCTGCTCGTCGCGAACCGTGGCGAGATCGCCCGCCGGGTCTTCCGCGCCGCACGGGCAATGGGCATCTCGACCGTGGCGGTGTACGCCGACGGCGACGCCGAAGCGCCCTTCGTGACCGACGCCGATCTGTCGGTGCCACTCGGAGGCCGCACCGCCGCAGAGACCTACCTGTCAGCACGCAAGGTCATCGCCGCGGCGGAGGCCAGCGACGCAGACGCGGTTCACCCCGGCTACGGATTCCTGTCCGAGAACGCCGAGTTCGCCCAGGCGGTCATCGACGCCGGACTCGTCTGGGTCGGCCCGCCGCCCGAGGCCATCGCCGCCATGGGCGACAAGCTGGCTGCCAAGGAGACCATGACCGCAGCGGGCGTGCCGACTCTGCCATCGATAGCTGTCACCGACGACATGGACAGCGAGCGCTTGGCGGCCGCCGCAGCCGACATCGGCTTTCCGGTGCTGGTGAAGGCCTCAGCGGGCGGGGGCGGCAAGGGCATGCGCATCGTCGAGGAGCCGAGCACGCTCGCCGACGCCGTCGCCGCTGCGCGGCGCGAGGCCGCCGGCGCGTTCGGCGATGACACCGTGTTCTTGGAGCGCTGCCTGGCGGCGCCACGCCATGTTGAGATCCAGGTGCTGGGCGACACGCAAGGCAACATCATCCACTGCTTCGAGCGGGAATGCTCGATCCAGCGGCGGCATCAGAAGGTCATCGAGGAGGCCCCGTCTCCCGCCGTCACGCCTGCGCTGCGCGAGCGGATGGGCGCTGCGGCGGTGGCCGCGGTCAGCACGATCGGCTACTGCTCGGCAGGAACGGTGGAGTTCCTGCTCGAGGGCAGCGGCGACGATGCCCAGTTCTGGTTCCTCGAAGTCAATACCCGGCTGCAGGTGGAGCATCCGGTCACTGAGGAGATCACCGGCCTCGACCTCGTGCGGGAGCAGATCCGCATTGCCGCGGGCGAACAGCTGGGCTACGGACAGGCCGACATAGGCATCTGCGGCCACGCCATCGAGGCGCGTCTGTACGCCGAGGATCCTGCGTCGGGCTTCCTTCCGCAGACCGGCACCGTCGATCTGTGGCGGCCAGCGACCGGTTTCCGCTCTCTCGCCGACAGCGTGGCGCGAAGCACCCGCAAATGCGCCGATGACACGTCGGACGGTCTGCCCGCCACGGGCAGCCCGAACTCGGCATCGTCATGGGCGCGCTTCGACTCGGGCATCGAAGCGGGTTCTGTGGTGGGCACCGAGTTCGACCCGATGCTGGCCAAGGTGATCGTGGCAGCGCCCACGCGTACCGAAGCCGCGCTCGGGCTGGCGGCGGCGCTCGACCGCACACGACTGGGCGGCGTGGTCACCAACCGCGACTTCCTCTGCGCTGTGCTGCGCAGCGACGAGTTCCTCGCCGGCGACACCACGACGGATTTCATCGACCGGGTGTATTTCGGGAACGCCGGGGAGAACGGCAGTGCGAGCGAGGGCAGCGACGCGGGCTTGGCAGATCAGCCGAGCGGCGGCCTCGCTGTCGGCGAACCGGCGCGCCATCCGATGTTCGTCCACACGGCCGCTGCCGCAGTTGCACTGGTCTCGCAGGAGTGCAACCGGCGTGACGCCGTTCGACTGGACTTCATGGCTTCGGGATACCGCAACAGCGTCATGCCTGACGAGGTGCTGCCGCTGTCGGCTGCGATCGGGCGCGAGCTCATCGAGGCCAGCGTTCAGTACCGCCGCCAGCGCGACGGAAGCTGGAAGATGCGCGTCGGCCGGCTGCCCCAGACCGGGCCATACGCCGGCATCGGCGACGATGACAGCGGCACCAGCGCCGACATCGCCTCCGACGCGGGCCGTCCCCCCGACGGGAGCGACGGCGACAGCGCTCCGCCGTTCAGCGATTGGTCGGTGAACATCCACGGCATCTCGCTCTGGCCTGTTGCCGACACTGCGGCGACGTTGCCCGGTGCGGTCCGCGCGAAAGGCAGCGCTGCCCAGGCAGGATTTCAGACCGACTGTTCGGGCAGCGTGGACGCAACCGTCGACGTGGAGGTTCCGCATCCTGGACTTGCGGGATTTCGCGGCACATGGGAGGTCAGCCGCCGGGGCGACCGCTGGTACGCCACAGGACCCCTCGGTGGGTCAGTCACTTTGGTGCAGCGGTCGCGGTTCCCCGACTCCGATGCCGAGGCAGTCGAGGGCGGATTGGTCGCTCCGATGCCGGGCAAGGTGCTGATGGTCGATGTGCAGCCCAGCGACCGGGTGGCCGCCGGGCAGGTGCTCGTGGTGATGGAGGCCATGAAGATGGAACACCAGATCACAGCACCGGCGGACGGCGAGGTGAGCGAGGTTCGGGCGGCAGTCGGCGACCAGGTCGACAACGGCGAGCTGCTGGTCGTGATCACGGCTGACAGCTAGCCCGGCTAGAGAGCCCAGCTAGAGACACGCAGCAGCGGCCACACTCGGCTGGTCGGAGCGCGTCGTACAGTTCGGCGTCACACTGAGGGCAGGAATTCCGCAATGCGCTACGACCTGCAGACGCTGCGAGGCGATGTCGCGGGCGGTGTCACTGCGGCGGCTATCTCCATCACGCCCGCTGCGACGTTCGGCGTGGTGTCGGGGCTCGGTGCCGCGAGCGGCATCTACGGCGCCGCGGCTGTGGGCTTGTTCATCGGCGTCTTCGAGCGGTCTCGGCCCCAGATGGGATCAGTCAGCAGCATTCTGGCCGTTGCCATGGCGGCCGTGATCGCGATCCATGCCGACACAGCCGCCGAGGCGTTCACGATCGCCATGCTCGCAGGGGTCATCCAGCTCCTCTTGAGCGTCTTGCGCATCGGCAGCTATGTCGCGTACACGCCGTACTCGGTCATCGCTGGGTTCACATCGGGGATCGGCGTGATGATGGTGCTCTCGATGGTCAACACGTTCTTGGGAGATCCGGTCAAGATCACCAAGCCCGTGAATGCCATTCGGGGCTGGCCTGACGCACTCGACTCGTTCAACTCAGGCGCGCTGATCATCGGGCTGGCGGCATTGGGCGTCTCGCTGCTGTGGCCTCAGCGGCTGAGGAAAATGCTGCCCGCCATGGTCGCGGCGCTGGCGGTCGGAACCCTGATCAGCGCACTGTGGCTGAGCGATGTGCCGACGCTTGCGGGCATCCCTCGCGCTCTGCCCGAATTGCAGCGCCCGAATCTCTCGCTGGGATTCCTCACGAGCGCCGTCGTGCCGGCCTTGACCATTGCGCTGCTCAGCACAGTGCGCGGGCTGCTGGCCGCCTTGGCGGTGGATGCGCAGACCCGCACGCAGCTCGACCCGGACAAGGGGCTGCTGGGCGCCGGCATCGGCAACGTGGCCGCCGGCCTGATCGGCGGGCTGCCGGGGAATCTGACGTTCGTCTCGTCGATTCTGGCGTGGCGGATGGGAGCCCGCACACCGATCTCGCCCATTGTCCGCTCGCTGACGCTCCTGGTGCTGATTCTCGGCCTGGCGCCGCTGCTCGCGTACGTGCCCCACGCTGCATTGGCAGGCATGCTGGCCGTGATCGGCTGGCAGCTCATCGACTGGCGGTTCTTGGCACGGCTTCGGCGAGTGCAGCGCGAGCACCTGCTGATCATGCTCACGACGCTCGCCATCACGATCTTCGTCGACTTGGTGACCGCGGTCGCTGTGGGGCTGATCGTCGCGGGCATGATCGGCGCCCGCCAGTTCGAACGACTCCAACTCGACAGCGTCGTCTCGGTGCCCCTGCTCGACCAGATCTTCCTGTACGAGCACAGCGCGGAGTCGCACGGCATCAGCCCGTATTCCGCGCGCACCGGCATCGTCAAGCTGCGTGGCAGCTTCACCGTGGCCTCGTCCAGCAAGCTCATCCGCACCATCGGCGACGACATCGTCGGCCACGAGGTCGTGATTCTCGACTTCTCCGAGACCGAGTACATCGACGACAGCGCCGCACTGGTCATCGAGCAGCTCATCGACACAGCCGCCGACGGCGATGCCATGTGCATAGTCCTGAGTCTCGACGGTGCGCCCGCCGCCACCCTCGAGTCGCTCAACGCTCTCCGCCGCATCCCGCCCGAGCACATGGTCGGCTCGCTCGACGAAGCTCAGGACATTGCCCGGCACCTGCTCGTCGACGAATCCGAAGGCGGTCCCCCTCCCTCCCGTCGCTTGACCGGTCCTGACTCACCAGATCTCTAGACACATCGACGCGTCGGCCGACCTGCCCTGCACGACACAACCGGGGCGTCACTGGGCGGGGCTACTCTCATCGCCACATCCGGGGGCACGGGGCCGCCGGGCAGACAGGGGATCTCCCATGAGCACTGCAGCAGTACATCGTCCCGGACGGCTGGGCGATCCGACCATGACGCTGGCGACCGATCCCAGAGCCGACCGCCGGATGGTGGCGGTGATGGAACCCATGGGCATCGCCGGCGAGTCGCCCCCCACGCCGGTCACTGCCAGCTCATCGCTCGACGAGATGCATGCGTACGTGGACGCCGCCGAGCCCATGTACGAGACGCTCTTCGACGCGCTGTACGACACCCTGCCGCCCGTCGAAGGCGTGTCGTCGCGCACTGAAGTGATCAGCGGCCTCGACGGCAACGACATCGCGCTGTACATCCATGCACCGGCCGATGCCGGCGGCCCGCTGCCGTGCGTGTACCACATTCACGGCGGCGGCATGGTGCTGCTCAAGGCATCGGGCAAGTCGTACGTGCGCTGGCGTGACGAACTCGCCGCACTGGGCCTAGTGGCCGTGGGCGTGGAGTTTCGCAACGCCAGCGGGGCACTGGGCCGTCACCCCTTTCCTGCCGGGCTGAACGACTGCATGTCGGGCTTGCAGTGGGTGGCCGCCAACAAGGAGGCCTTGGGCATCAGCACCATCACCGTCTCGGGCGAGTCCGGCGGCGGCAACCTCACCCTCGCGACCACATTGAAGGCCAAACGCGACGGTTGCCTCGACATCATCGACGGCGTGTTCGCGCAGTGCCCGTACATCTCCGGCGCCTACAGCGACCCGCCCGCCGACCTGCCGTCGCTGATCGAGAACGACCAGTACTTCCTGGACGTGGCCAACATGGGCGCGATCATGCGGCTGTACGACCCGACTGGCGCCAGCGACAACGACCCCTTGGCGTGGCCGCTGCATGCCTCCGAGCAGGACTTGACCGACCTGCCGCCGCACGTCATCTCGGTGAACGAGCTCGACCCGCTGCGCGACGAGGGGCTCGCCTATTACCGCAAACTGCTGGCGGCCGGCAACGCAGCCCAGTCGCGCACGGTCAACGGCACCTGCCACGCAGGCGACGTGATCTTCCGCGGTGCCATCCCCGACGTCTACGCGGCCACCGCCGCAGCCCTGCGCGACTTCGCCTGCTCCATGTAGCGGGCGACTCGATCTCCGTGGCCGCAGCAGCGCCGGGCGAGGGCATCACCTACGAACCGGACGAGAAGTGCTCCATTGCGCTGTCGCTGGGCATGGGCATCCAGGGTGTGGTGCTCGCATTGGCGCCGACGGTGCTGGGCATGTCGCTCTTCGTGCAGGCGGCAAATCTGAGCCAGCGTCAGGCGACGTGGGCGGTGGTCGCAGCGATCCTGGTGTGCGGCATGACGAGCGTGCTGTCAGCAGCTCGCCTCGGCCCTGTCGGCGGCGGGCACAACCTGCTCATCATCAGCTCGACCGCCTTCCTGGCGGTCTCGATCCTCGCTGTGAATCAGGCTGGGCCCCAGACGTTCGCGTCACTCGTCGTTGCTTCGGCCCTGTGCCACATCGTGCTGGCGCGCTGGCTTCACCGGCTGAGCCGAATCATCACGCCGGTCGTCTCGGGCGTCGTCCTGATGCTGATCGCGATCGGCGTCATGGGAGTCGCGGTGGATCGGCTCGACGGATCGTCCGAGGGTGTGACGGCGGCTGCGGAGCCTGCGGTGGCGCTCATCACGATCCTGAGCGCTGCGGCTGTCGCGATGCGTGCTCGGGGCCGGCTCCGGCTCTGGTCGCCGATCCTCGCGGTCATCGTGGCATGCGTCATCGCCGCCCTCTTCGGCCTGTTCGATGTCAAAGATGTGCGTGACGCCGCTTGGATCGCGCTGCCGCGCCCGGATTTTCCGGGGCTCGATCTGACGCCGGGCGTCGATTTCTGGACGCTGCTGCCGATGTTTCTCGTCGTCTCGTTGGCCAGTGTCATCAAGACGATGACGACCAGCGTCGTGCTTCAACAGGTCTCGTGGCGACAACCTGCAACTCCCGACTACCGATTGGTGCGGGGCACGGTCAACGCCATCGGCGTCGGCTCGCTCGCTGGCGGGCTGGCGGGGACGCTCCCGGTGGGCACGATGGACGCCACCTCGATCTCGTTCGCCTCGCTGACCGGCGTCGCGGCACGTCGGGTTGGTTACAGCATCGGCGTCATCTTCATGGCCTTGGCACTGTTGCCGAAGTTCGTGGCCGCGTTGCTGTCCGTTCCCCAAGCCGTGACCTCGGGCTACCTGATCTTCTTCATGGGCCTGCTGTTCGTGGAAGGCCTCCGGTTGGTATTCCGGGACGGCATCGCACCGCAGAAGGCGGTGATCGTCGGCGTCTCCATCGGCATCGGCGCCAGCCTGCAGGGCAACAACCTGATGGAGTCGATCATCGGGGGTGCTTGGGGGTCGTTGCTCGGCAACGGCATGATCCTCGGCACGCTGGCAGCGCTCGTGCTGACTGCGTACATCGAGCTGAGCGGCCGCAAGCGCAGCAGGCTCGAAGCCGAGCTCAAGGCGGAGGCACTGCGGGAGGTCGACGACTTCCTGGCGGAGGTTGCCGTGAGCGTCGGCTGGGACGAAGCGTCGGCAAATCGGCTCCGCCTCGTCGGGGAGGAGTCGTTGCTGAGCCTCATCGAAGCCAGCGAGGAGGAGTCGCCACCCCGTCTCATCGTCGTCGCGCAGCCTTCTCCGGCCAAGATCGAACTGCAGTTGCGAGCGTCGCTGGATGCACAGAATCTCGAAGACCGGCTGACCTTCCTGAGCGAACGATCCGAGGCGTCCCACGAAGGCGCCTTCTCACTGCGCCTGCTGAGCCACTTCGCCTCGACGGTGCACCACCGCCAATACTCCGGCATCGACATCATCACAGTGGAAGTGGAGCGCAGATAGCGGCGGACCATAGGGTTGCAGTCATCAGCCGATTCAGATGAGAGGAACGGGGAAACAGGCAATGGACACATCGCTCTTTCAGCTCGAGGGCAAGAATGCGTTGGTGGTAGGCGGCGGGCAAGGCATGGGCGAAGCCGCCGCGAAGCTCTTGGCGCAAGTCGGCTGCGGTGTCGCCGTTGCCGACATCAAGGGCGGCAGCGCCGAGCGGGTCGCCGCCGAGGTCGCCGACATGGGCCAGCCCAGCGCACCGATCGTCGGCGACGTGCTTGACGATGACCAGGTGCCCCGAATTGTCGAGCGGGCCGAGGCCGCGCTCGGAGGACTCGACGTGCTGGTGGCGACCGTCGGCCAAGCATCCTTCGCCCCGCTCGTCGACATGAAACCCGAGCAGTGGGACCGCGACCAGCACTTCAACCTGCGCTATTTCTTCCTCATAGCGCGTGAAGCGGCCCGCTCGATGATCGCCCGCGGCACGCCCGGCGCGATGACGTGCGTCTCATCGGTAGCCGGGCTGCAATCGGCGCCCAATCACGCCTCCTACGGCGTGGCGAAGGCGGGTCTCGTGAACTTGGTACGGTCGATGGCCGTCGAATGGGCACCGCACCACATCCGCGTCAATGCGATAGCGCCTGGGAGCATCGCTACGCCCCGCATCCCTGCCACACCCGAGCGGCAGGAGAGGACGCGCGAGGGCCTGATCCCCACCAAGCGCCTCGGCACCGTCGACGAAGTCGCCAAAGCGGCACTGTTCCTGGTCTCGGATCTGGCGAGCTATGTCACCGGCACCACCCTGGCGGTCGGCGGAGGCTGGATGGCCGCCTCCATCCTGGGCGTTCCCTCCGTGCCTGACGGGGGCAAACTCGACGCCACCGCCGGCCTGACCTGAACGACGAGGCCTCAGTTCGCCAACGCGGGCAGCACTTCGCGGACCATCAGTTCCGCATACCGCTTCGGGGCATCCTCGGTGTCGTCCACGGTCGGACCCATCACCACGATCCTGTCGATTCCCAAGTCGACGATTTCTTGGAGGCGTCCAATGCACATGTCCGGCGGCCCGACGATCGCGAACTGGTCGACGAATTCCGCGGACACGTCGAGCGATGGGCCGCGGTCCCACATTCGGTACCCCTCATGGGCACTCGCAAAGAGCTCCTTCGCCGCCTTCGTGGCCGGACCGTGTGTCTTGCCGTGCAACGTCGAGAAGCGCACGAACGTGTCCAAGAACGGGATCGTGTCGGGAGCAGATTCGGACTCCGCGTGGCAGACGACGTTCAGGTACGCGCCATAGCGCACGCCGTCCGGGTCCAGGCCTGCCTCGCGCCGTGCGGCTCGGGCCTGCTCCAACCCCCATCGCAGCCGCTCGATGTCTGCCCCGAGGGCGAACATGACGATGTCGGCGTGTCTCGCCACCGTCCCGATCACCCTCGGCCCGGTCGCTGCGCCGTACACGGGCACTTTCGTGTCCCGTGAATCGATCCATCTGACTCGGCTCTCGTCAGATGCATCGGCAACTTGGACTGCATCGACGGGCGGCGCCTTCTCGCGCCACCAGGGCGTCAGCTCGTCAAAGGCCACGCTGTCCCCGCTCAGGTACGCCTGCAGCGCCTTCAGGTAGCTCTCGAACAGTCTCGTGTACGCGGGAGCGTGCCCCACAAACGCCAGCGCCGAGTCTCCCCGGCCGATTCCGAGCGACGCTCGCCCTCCGGACACCTCCTGAATGCTCGCAATCGCTCCCGCAGTCACTGCCGGGTGCCGGGTCACGGGATTCGTCACGTCGGTGCTCAGCTGGATCCGCTCGGTCGCTGCGGCCGCCAACGCCAGGCAGACATACACGTCTCCGCAGAGACTCTGATTGTCAAGAAACCCGATGCCATGCCAGCCCGCTTCTTCGGCCATCACCGCGAATTCCGCGGCGCGGCGCGTACGCGGACGAACCGCCGTGATGAACTCCGCCTTCTGCGTCATGAATCCTCCTGAATTCCGTTCCCCGCTCTCCTGATCCCTGGATCTGTCGACAGGCGATCAGTCGTCAGATCCGGCGGCACCGGGATGCGATCCATGGGTCGGTCAAGTCTGGCGTGTCTCCCGCCCTGTGGCCCGGCATCGCAAGCGCGGCGTGAAATTAAGATTGGTAACCAGCTTGGTATGCTTAATGCATGTCAACCACACAGATTGCGGTTCGACTGCCCGACACGCTCTTGACGCAATTGGACCATCTCGTCACTGCAGGCGTCTTCGAATCCCGCGCTGCGGCCGTGAGGGCGGGTGTGGAATCGGTCACGGCTGAATGCCTCCGCCACGAAATCGATCGCGCCATTGTCGACGGGTACCGGCGCGTACCGCCAACCAGTGACGAATTACGTGCAGCACGGGCCTACCTGCGCTCCTCGATACTCGAGGAGCCGTGGTGACCAATCCTCGTCGCGGGGAAGTCTGGTGGGGTGAGCACGAAGAAGCCGGTCGTCGGCCATATCTGGTGATGACGCGAGACGCAGCCATCGGTGTGCTCGACCGGGTCATCGCCGTACCGCTGACCCGCACGATTCGCGACATTCCGACCGAGGTGCACCTCAACCGCCAGGACGGCGTGCCCCAGGAATGCGCCGCAAGCCTCGACAACATCGGAGTGGTGCCCATCGGTGATCTCACCGAACGCGTCTGCACGCTCACGCCCGACCGCCTCGCGCAGGTCTGTACGGCACTCGCCATCGCCATCGACTGCTAGACGGCCACCCCACCGGCCCCTGCGCCTACCGCCGACCCGACGACCACATCGCCGTCATCCCCGCAGCCCTCCTCGGCCCCTGACAGACCCCGCAGCGCATTCTTGGCATTGCGTGATGTGCATTCTTGGGATTGAAGGCCGCGCAATCTTAGGATTCGTCGCAATTGCCGCGGTGCGCTCTGCTTGGTGACGGCGCGCTCACATCACTCCGATATCTGATCGCTGCTGTCTCAGCATGAGACTGCTGTAACAGCTAATCACTGCTACAGCAGCTTAAGGCCGCTATAGTCGTCGCATGGACGGGCGAAAAGTCGGCGGCATCCCTCCTGAGAACCTGTTCACGCCGACGTTCGGAGTGCGTCCGTATCGCACTGTCGGACGCGGACGCCTGTTGGCCCAGTTCGGGCGCGCCTACACCGTCGAAGGATTCGACCGCTACCAGAGCAGCATCCTCCTAGGCAGCCGCGGAGCGGGGAAAACGGTGATGCTCGCCGAACTCCGCGAAGTCGCCGCGTCCAATGGTTACCTGCCGTTGTCGGTGGCGGCCGGGACCAGCGGGCTGCTCGACTCAGTGCATCAGCAGACGCTCAAGGCACGGATCGGCGCAGGCGACGACGACATGAGCATCGTCTCAGAGACAACCCAGCGAGGCATCCACCTCGGACCTCTCAACCTCGGGAGGTCACGAACCAAGGCAGCGCAGATCCACGGCACGGAAGACATCCGAGACAGCCTCTGTGCATTGACAGACAGAGTGGAGGCCAACGGCGGACGCGGGGTGCTGCTGACAGTCGACGAGATGCACCTGTGCAACGTCGACGAGATGGTCACGTTCGCCAACGCCTACCAGCTCGCGAGTCGGGATGACGGACGCAATGTGCTGTTCGCCGGCGGAGCGTTGCCCGAAGCCAAGCGCCGCTTTCTCAACGACGACCGCCTGTCCTTCTTCCGTCGGTGCGCGAACGAGGAGCTTCCGCCTCTGGACCGGGTGGACGCCATCTCATTCCTGACCACGACAATCGACGACGCAGGCGGCAGCATCGACGACGATGCCTTGGAGACCTTGGTCGCTGCCTCCGGCCCGCTCCCTTTCCGCATGCAGATCGTCGGCGACGCCGCATGGCGAATCGCCGACGCTCCGTTCCGCCGGATCACCGTCGAGCATGCATCGCGCGCAGTGACGGAGGCCGACTTGCTCTGCGACGACCACATCTATGAGCCGATGTGGAGCAGCTACGGACGCACCCACCAGCAGTATCTCGCTGCCCTGGCCGAACTGGACGGGGACGCTTCCACGCGCGAGCTGGCAGCCGTGCTTCACAAGACGCCGAGCCAGTTGCAGACCACGTTTGAGCGCCTCGTGCAGGACGGCTGCATTGCAGCTGCCGAGTCAGAGGACGGACTCTCGTACCTAGCCCAATTCGGCCCCGCGATGTCCTACCGCTACGCAGACCTGCAACTGCGCAGCATGCGGAGGCACGCCGACGACGCGGGAGACCCATTCGCCCCTGAATCCGATGCGCTCAGCGGCGCGACCCGGCGTGCTGTGCAGACTCCGCGCTGCGGGAAGTGGATGCCGCGCAGCAGGACGTACTGCGTGCGGCCCGTGAACCACCCCGGCGGGTGCCGATCTCGCATTTAATTGCCTTGCGCCAGGCGCGCGGGCTCATTATGTTCGCTGATGCCCAATGAGAACCGCTCACCGGGTCCACGCCCCAGGAGTTCAGGTGACGAGCCGACAGCGTTGGAAAAGGAATACCTGAGGGCGAGCCCAAATAGCCGGCCCGCGGTTCCGACGAAGGCTCATGTTCTCAGGTGTCAGTCAAACCCAGTACTAGGTCTATTGCAGTGACCGATTTATCCATCGAACGCTCAACTGCATCCTGACGGTGCACGGCCGCGATCACTTGCAAAGCGGATCGCAAGCCGAGTCCCTGATTCGGGTTACCGAGAGTAATCGTTTGGCTCACATCTTCATCCGCTGCCAAATAGATTTCCGGTGCCAAGCATTCATGGTCGGCATCAGCAAGAGCTCTCCAAGCTTCGGACAGCTCTTGCCAATAGGCAGATATTTGAGAACACAATACTCGTCGTTGACCGAAGGCAACATACTCGTCGTGATGGTCATTCCAGAATTCCGATGCCAGCTCAGTACTCATTGACCTGTCATCGGCGATGGCCTGTGCATTGAACCAAATTGCCTCGCTTGGCTCATTTCGGTTACTTTTCATAGTGGCACCCCCTGCAGGAATCGAACGAAGTCAGTAGCTGCACATGGCATCGCTATTGTCGCGATACCGTGGCAACGCATCTCCTCATGTACTCGTCATCGGATTTGTCGAATGCGGCCATCCGATCCCCACGCGCTATCGGCTGTCAACACGACGGAGTCAAGCCTGCTCGCGAGAGCCAAGCACAACCTATCCGCCAATGACAAGCCCTCGCCACGGACATAACGGCGAGCAGCCCATTCTGCGTCGTGCCGACTCACCGGGACAACGGTTACTAATCGACGATCAAACAAGAACTTGGCGACAGCATCCAGGCTGCGGCCCCTATCAAGAACCTGCTGACACACTTCGGACCAGTTTGCCGATCCACAGAGCGCCGTGTCATCTAGAATCGCACGTTCAACGATGTCGGCACCAGATTCGTCTTGCAGATACGCGAGCACAGCTGATGCATCTAGGAGACCGCTGAGCAAGTCGGGTCGGGAGGTGCTGGTCGGTGGGTGTGGGCATGGCTGGTGGGGTTGTTGGTGGTCGGCGGGTGTGGGGTCGGGATGGGTCGGTGGTGGGGTTGGTCAGGTGGTGGCCCAGGTGG
>JAJDVQ010000103.1 GCA_022826045.1 Acidimicrobiia bacterium
CGTCCGCCAAGCGCATGAACAACCAGCCGGCGGGATCGTCTACCGGCCCGGCCTGCTCAAGCAGATCAAGGAAGGCGGCGAGGCGAGCGAGCGAGCGGCGTCGTTCCGGCGCTGGCGATTCGCCTGAGCGCCACTTGCGTATTGCGGATACCGACACGGAGCACAAGCGTGCGATGTCTGACCAAGCGAGGCCTCGCTCGACAGCCAGTTCCTCCAGCAGTGCCGGTGTGGCGGCGTGAGCCTTGGTGGCAGTGCGTTCCTCAAGATCGAGCGAGCGCAGGTCCCGGCGTCCGGCCGTGACGTCCTCCGAGAGCACGCGCACTTGGCCGGTCAAGCCACCGTATGCCTCGTTCAGGGCAGCAATGGCTGGTGCTCGGCTGGCCGTCGTATCGCGGTCATAGACGGTCTCATCGAGCTGCGGCGATGTCGCCGAGGTCTGGGTGCGCGTCGTGCTCATGTCTCCCCTCTGAAGACCGCGCGGGCGCGGTCGGTGATGCAGCGCTCAAAGACCTCTCCGAGCGGCTCGTGCAGGTCGTCCAGCACTGGTTCCAGTGCCTGAATATCGAAATCGAGCATGTGTTCGTCGGGCAGCACCCGAAACGAGTCTGCGTCGATGACAAAGAATGGTCCTTCGCGCGCCGGAACGGTGCGTCGCAGCGGCTCGTCGGAAATGGCGCCGCCGTCTCGCAGCGACGCGTACCGGACCAGCAGACCAGCGGTCCCACGTCGGAGCGCCACCTGGCTGGTCAGAGTCTCGGGCACGCCCTCGGGCATCAGACGCAGGTAGTCGAGCAACGCTGGGTCTACCCAGTCAGCCCATCCGGAAGCGTCGCCGACCGGGGTCGGCACCCTGATCTCGTTGATGTACCGCAAACCGATGCGCTCGATGCCGACGACTTGCGTCTGTGCAGCGACAACGCGGACCGCATCGAACACATGCGCCTTGAACTCGGCCCAACCGTCGTAGGCGGTGGTCTCCACGGACAGGGAGTTTCGGGTTACGGAGGCAGAGAGCGTTCTGCTCCGGTTCGTGAACCGGAACAGCCGCTCTGGGCGGGTGAGCAGTGCTGCGGCGTCGTCGGCAGCCGCCAGCGGCACCTCGTCGGGCAGCGGAAGAGCACCGCTGAAGGCCGCGGCCAACGATTCCAGCGTCGCATCGTTGCCCAAGCTCGGCGCAAGCGGGAAGCGAATCTCGCAAGTCACGAAGACGAGCGGCGCGTGCGGATACATCTCGCGCCCTTCCGCCACAATCAGCAGCATAGCACCGCGCACCTAAACCTGCACCAATTCTCGCACCGACGGCAGCGGACGACGAGGACTGTGCTGAGTGGTGCCTGACGATGTCGGCAGCGAGCCGGCTGAGACGCGGAGCGGGCGGTGTCAGTTCGGCGGGTTGGCGGGTTGAACTCGCAGTTCGATTTTCTCGGCCAGGGCAATGTCGTGCCAGGAGCGACCCACGTTGCCATCGGTCACGTGTACGGGCACACCGAGCACGATGCCTGCCGCCAGCAGTTCGGCGCCGACCACACTCACTGGATATCGGGCCATGAGCCGCGCGGCGGTAAGGGTCAGATGGCGCGGATCGAGCACTCGGAGCAGTTCAGCTGGAGGCGCCATGATGACCGCCCGCATTTGTTCGTCCGCACGGCTGCTGATGCGTCCGCGCGTACGCGTGTCGAGAACTGCGCGCACCAAGCGGAAATGGAATCCCCACGGGATCGATGGCGCCTGCTCGCCGGGCTCGCTGAGCGAGCGTCGCCCGGAGAGCACCGACAATGCGAGATGATCGTCGACGATCATCACAACGGGCGAGGCGCGACGCTCAGCTCAGCGGGACTCGGCCTCGACGGGGTCGATGCTGAGTTCAGGGTCGTTCTCGAAGAGCCGCTTGGAGACACCGCCGTAGTTGTCTGCGAACTCGGCAAGGGCGCGCTGGATCTGGGCATCGACGGTGACCGGCTGCGCCGCGGCAGTGTCGATGAGGTCTCGCAGAACCGCGCTGCGTGTTGTCCCCGCTGCGGCAGCGCGGGTTTCGAGGAATTCCGACTGTGCCTCGGTCAGATAGACGTTGGTTCGCTGCATACACCACATTATACACCGTTGCACACGCAGCGCCGGTCGTCGATCTGCCTCGTGGCACAACAAGGCGCGCGTGCAGCAACGGCGTCAGGCGGCGGTCTCGGTTTCGACGGTGAGTCGGCAGTCGAGTGCCGCAAGCGCTGCGTCCATGCGATCCAAGCGGGAGCGGTGATTGATGTCGAGAACTCGGTCGACTTGGGGCAGGTGCCATCCGAGGCGTCGCGCCAACTCGGATTTGGTGACGCCGAGCGCACCCATGCGCTGGTGGAGCAGCACCTTGACGGCAGTGAGCGTTGGCAGCGGCGCACAGGCGGCACCCGCAGAGGGCGTCGGGATGGGCTCTCCACGGCTGATCCGCGCTGTGATCGCTTCTTCGAGCGCATCGGCAGCTGGCTCGTGCGATCTCCGAGCCGCACAGTCAGATGCCCGCTGCCTCCTTTGTGCGTCTCGAATGTGCAGCCCCGCTTCTTCGGCCAGCGCTGCAACTCGCCAGCATTCACTCGTCCACGTTACGCAACGCAAGTGTTGTGCGGAATCTGGCTGGAGCTGCCAGTCGCGCACTGGGAAGGCGCAACGCGTCGTGCGCGCAGCAACAACACGGGCCTTGGAGAAACCAGGCTGCGCGGCAGCCAGACAGACGTTGATTCGCTGCATACGCCGTAATGTGCATCGCAACGGAGGGATATCGAGCAGGAGCGGGGCGTGGACATCGCGGACGAGTTGGGCGAGGCGCTCGACGAGCATCTGATCGAGGACCTTGCCGGGTCTGCGGCCTTCTTCCGAGGCCTCGCCTACTTCAGAGACGGCCGTGTCGGACCGGTGGCGTCTCACAGCGACCGGGTGCGGGCCACGGTGCGGGGAACGCTGCCCTACGTCGTCGAACTGCGGCTCGGCGACGATGGAGTGGGCTGGTCCTGCTCGTGCCCCGCAGCTGAAGACGGCTCGTTCTGCAAGCACTGCACGGCCGTGGCGCTGTCGCTGGTACGCGCAGGCGACGCCCTCGGCGCAAGCGGAACCGACCGCTCCAACACGGCGGGGCGACGATCCCGCTCCAGCGCCGACGCCGACCCCGATGCGGAGTTGCTCGCCGAGTTCGTGCGGGGTCTCGAAACTGGCCGACTGGCCGACGCTGTGCTCGAGCAGTGCGGTCGAGACTGGCGGCTGCGTGAGCGTTTGCTGACCGAGGCGAGAGCCATGCACGGCGTCGGACCCGACCTGCGGGAATGGCGCAGGCGCATCAGGAGCGCCTTCAGCACCGGCGACTTCGTGAGCTACTACGAAGCGGCCGACTGGGCGGCCGGCGTCAACGACATGATCGAAGCCGTTGCCGACCTCGGGAAGGCGGGTCATCACGACGCAGTCGCGGAACTCGCCGAGTACGCGCACCAACGTGCGGATCGGGCGATGGAGCGCATGGACGACTCGGACGGATGGCTGAGTGGCATCTCCGACCAGCTCTCAGAGCTGCACCTGCAAGCCTGCAGGGCTGGCAGGCCCGACCCGATCGCACTGGCCAAACGGCTCGCGAAGCTCGAGCTGACCTCCGAACTCGACGGCTTCCGTCGCTGCGCTGCCGCCTATGCCGAGATTCTCGGCACCGATGGTCTCGCAGCATTCCGTCGCGCGATCGAGCCCGAATGGCGCAAGCTCGACCCTTCTGGCGACGAATGGGCGCACGGCGCGTTCAGCGTTCGTCAGGCGATGATCGGCTGGGCGCTCGGCACCGCCGATCCCGACGCGCTCGTCGAGGCGCACCGGCGGGATCGGATACACCCCATCGACATGGCAGAGATCGCCGCCGCATTCGAACGCGCCGGACGTGACGACGAAGCGATCAAGTGGGCGCGGCGCGGGCTGTCCGGGTTGGGTCACGGCTCGTGGCAGGCAGGCGAAGCGCGCGACCTGCTGGCCCGCAAGCTGCGCGAGGGCGGCCAGAACGGCGCGGCGGTCGACCTGTACTGGAAGGCGTTCGAAGCGAGCCCATCGCTGGGCGCCTACCGGGAACTGCACCAGCAGAGCAGCGACTCCGACTGGCTCGACAGATGCCGGCAGCACTTGTTGACTCGACTGGGCGCCACCCCTTCACCGCCACCCATCGAGCCGACGGCCTCCGCCTCCGCCGATGCTCGGCCATCGCCGTCCCCGACGGCTCTTGTGCCAGCCGATGTCATGTCGGACGCTGCGCCGGCCTCGCCTGCGGCTGCAGCGATCCTGACCGAGATTCTGCTCTACGAGGGTCGCGTGGAGGAAGCTTGGGCGGCTGCACTGGCCTTCGGCACCAGCCGACCCATGTGGATGACGCTGGCACGCCAACGCGAAGCCGACGACCCGGGAGACTCGATCGTCATCTACGAGTCTCAGGTGCTGGCAATCATCAATCGCAAGAAGCCCAACCAGTACAAGGTGGCGGTGAAACTGATGGACCGAATCCGCCGCTTGGCGACCGAAGCAGGCGAGCCTCAGCGATTCGACGCGCTGCTCAAGCGCGTGCGCACCGAGCACAAGGCAAAGCGACGGCTGAAGGCGGAACTCGACAAGATGGGCTGGCACGCTGCTGCGGCCGTCTCGCCGTGAGCGAGGCCGACTGCGCGGCCGCCGCCCCTGCGTAGCCTCGGCTGCGTCGGCTATGCAGCACGAATCGCCATCTGAGCAAGCTGCCGCGCAGCGGCAGGACGGCCGAACCGTGCGGCTCGATATGGCATACCGGGGCACGGGCTTTCGTGGCTTTGCGGCCAATGAAGGCGTGAGGACCGTCGCGGGCGAGCTGGGCGCCGTGCTCGAGCGCATTCTGGGCGAAGCACCCGCGCTGGCCGTGGCCGGCCGCACTGATGCAGGCGTGCATGCCGCCGGGCAGGTCGTGTCGTTCCGGATCGGCGGCGAGGGGCTGCGGCGGCTCAGCGACAGGCATGGCGGGCAGCGTCGGGCTGCGCGCACTCAAGCGTCGGGCACTGCCGACGACACAGGACAAGGCGAGGGCAGCCCCGTCGGACTCTCGCGCCTGGCGCCCGCGCTGAACCATCGGCTGAACCCCGAGATCGTGGTGACGGCCGCCGCGTTCGCCGACGACAGCTTCGATGCCCGCCATTCGGCAACCGCCCGTGCCTACGAGTACCGCATCCGCAACGACGCGCATCTCGATCCCCGCTGTGCCGACCTCGAATGGCACGTCGCTGCGCCGCTCGACATCGGCCAGATGAACGCCGCCGCGTCTCACTTCGTCGGCGAGCACGATTTCGCCTCGTTCTGCCGCCGACCGAAGGATCGCCCCGACGCCTCGCTGGTGCGGACCGTCACGCACGCCCGCTGGAGCGTCGTGGCGCACCTTGGAGAGGAGTCCTCGGACGCGGACGCCGCCGGGGGGGCCAGCCGATCGTTGCTCTTCGAGATCGAGGCCAACGCGTTCTGTCACCAGATGGTGCGGGCCGTCGTGGGCCAGTGCGTGGCGGTGGGACGCGGCGACCGGGCCGCCGGCGACGTGCCCGCTGTGCTGGCTGCGCGCAGCCGGGAGGCGGCGGCGGCAATCGCGCCGCCGCATGGGCTGACGCTCGTCGCAGTGCGCTACGCAGACGATTGAGCGACGGTCGGCACGGCGGCGACGGCCGCCAGCACAGTTACTGCTCGGAGCGGAACACCTCGATGCGGTTGTCGAGGTTGAACCACAGCGCGATATGCGCCTGCACCTCGGCGGCCGTGATCTCATCGAGAACTGCGCGCCGCTGAGCGGGCGTGCCGATGTCGCTGTCGTCGACATGGTGACGCCTCAGAAGCGGGTCGACGATTGCGGAGTTCGACTCGAGCACGTAGTTGTTTCGCGTCACCGAGACAGCCTGCTGCAAGTCACGGTCGGTCGGACCGTCGGCAATCAACGCCTCCAAGGTCTCCAAGATGGCAGCATGGCTCGCCTCGAGTCCATCTGACGGCCCGGTGGCGCTGATGCGCGCCGTCCACCTGCCCGTGGCATCGTCGGGCGAGACCGAGGCCCCGACCGAATAGGTGTCGCCGAGCTGCTCGCGCACACGGCCGACGAGCAAGTCGTCGATGACAGCCACTGCCACGTCGCCGATGACCAAGGTCTTGACGGTGACCGTCGTGGGGACGCCGAACACGATGTCGAGACCCGCCGAGCCAGAGTCGGCGTCGACCGGAATCGTGATGCGCTGCATCCCCACCGGGAAGCCCGGGTTGTGGTCGGTGAACGTGTCTTCGGGGCCGACGGGCAGCGTGCCGATGTAGCGTGCCGCCAAGTCCGCCACCGTGGCCCGATCGATGTCGCCGACGACCACGAGCATGAGATCGTCCACATCGCTCAGCCGTGCTCGGTAGAGAGCCAGCAGCGAATCAGAGGTCGTGGCGTCGATCTGTTCCTGGGTGGCAATGAACTGGTACCAATCGCTGCCCCCATACAGTGCGTCCAGCAGTGCCAGTTCGGAGATCCACTGCGGGAAGGTCTCCGCGTTCGCCAGGCGGGTCTGCATCGCCTGGATCTGCTCGTTGACAGCCACCTCGGTGATGCGCGGCTCAGTGATGTACAGGTGCAGCAGGGCGAAGAGCGCTTCGAGATCGTCGGCCCCGGCAGCGCCCGAGAAGCCTTCTGAGTGCTCGGCGATGAACGGCCTCACCCGGGCGGTGGTGGTGGCCAAGTATTCGTCGAGCTGGGTGGCTGTCGCGTCGCCGACGCCGCTGGAGGCGACCGCGCCGACTGCATGACGCACCAGGGCAGAGTCGCCCGCTGCCAGTGACGACCAGCCGCCCAGGCTCTCCGCCGCCACTGTCACCTGACCGGCTGCGATGCCCGACGGCGCGAAGACGACCGTCGCGCCATTGGGGAATTCCCATTCATGGGCATCGTCGAACAGGTCAAGCGGTCGCTCAGCGGCGAGCGGGGCCGCGTCCGGCCGTGCCATGAGCGCGTCGATGGCTTCTTGAGCTTCCGGCGGCGCCAGCGGAACGGCTGCGTCTACCGCTGCACGCAGTTCCTCCGCGGTCGGCACGTCCGCCGGGTCGGGTCCGATCGATACCACCAGTGGCGGCGCGATCTCCAAGAGCCAACGCAGATGTGCGGTCAGCTCTTCGACCGTGTAGGTGTCGAGCAGCGCGGTCAGCCGTGCCACCCGATCCGGCGTCGATGAGATGTCGGCACCGCTGAGAAAGTGCGCTGCGTAGGCGAATGAGTACTCGCGGTCCTGCCGGGTCTCGTCACTCTCGAGCTGAAACTCGAGCGCGGTGCGAGTTGCGCTCACCGCTTGGTCAAGCTCGGCTTGGGTGAAGCCGAAGTGCGCCGCTCCCTGCACCACCGAGATGAAGTCGGTGGTTGCCTGCTTGAGATCCGGGCCTTGGTAGTTCGTGCCGTACAGGCGCAGGCCGCGTGCTGCGGGAAACGCGCTGAAGTGCGGTTCTGTGGCTTGTGACAACTGACCGGCCTGGAATGCGGCATCGAGCCGGATGTCGAGCATGCGAGCGATCAGGTTCTCCATGAACCGAAGATGCTCGCCACCGACGGTCCCTGCAGGCCACGCGGGCAGCTGCCAGTCGAGCGAGATGTACATCGGGCCGTGGTCGGGGTGCGTGACCACATCGGTCACCGGCTCGTCCACGAAGTCTGCAATGAATGCCGACCGGTCGGGCTGGGGCGGGGCGGCCGGTGCGCGGGGCGCCAGATCCGCGAAGTAGCGCTCGACATGCGACTCCATCTCAGAGACGGCCAGGTCGCCCACGACCACCACCGCCATGTTGTCGGGGCGGTACCACGTGTCGTAGAACTCGCGCAAGACCTCGGCCGTCATGGACCGATTGGATTCCTCGCTGCCGCCGACGAGCATGCCCTCATAGACGGTTCCCGAGTAGTAGATGGCGTCGAGGAAGTTCGAGATCCTGCCTGATGCCGACTCATCGCGCAGGCGGTACTCGTCGAGAACGATCCCCCGCTCGGCATCGACGTCGGCAGGCAGGAGCGTGGCCGCCGATGCCCATTCGGACAGCACCGTGAAGCCGAGGCCCATTGCGTCGGGGTGGTCGAGCTGGAAATCGAGGATGTAGACGGTCTCGTCAGGGCTGGTGTACGCGTTCAAGTCAGGGCCGAAATCGGTGCCGAAGTCGCGGAGCACCTGAGTGAGCTCGTTCTTGGAGAAGCGCTCGGTTCCGTTGAACATCATGTGTTCGAGGAAATGAGCTGCGCCCTCCGCACCGTCGGGGTCGAGGACGGCCCCCGCATCGACGACCAAGTGCATCATGATCGCCTTGCCGGGCGAGTCGTTCGAGCGAAGGTAGTAGGTGAGACCGTTGGGGAGTTGGCCGATCAGCACGTCCGAATCCACCGGCAGCAGGGTTGCGTCCGGATCTCCGGGCTCGTAGTCGTTGAACTCGCCCAGATCGACCGGGTCGCCGATGGGCTCTGGGGCGGGCTCGTCTGCAGGCGCAGGCTCGTCTGCAGGTTCGGGTTCGTCGGCAGGGGCTGGCTCATCCGCCTCTTCGGGCTCTGCCTCGGCTTCGACAGGTTCCGGTTCATCGGTGTGAACTTCGGCCGGCTCCTCGGCGTCGGGACTTGCATCTGGGCCATCAGGCGCACATCCCGCTGCAAGCAGCGTGCACACGAAGAGCGCAGCGACGAGCCTGCGCCAAGAAACCGGTTTCATCGACGTCATTGCCTTTCGGAGGGGTGGGTGCATGCACCCGGCGGCTTGGGCACACGGCCGCGGCGCAGGCGCACCGCCGAAATATCGCCATGCAGATGCCGACATGCGGAACTGGACAGTACCCGCAGCCGGCTCATCCGAGACACCGCCATCGGGGTCAGTCTCCCCGACGCAGATGCAGCGAAATCAGCACTTCACAGATCGGCGAGGCAATCGAGCAGGAGTCGCGGTGTGCCACTGCAGGCCTCGATGCCAGCCGTGCTGAGCGCCTCGATCCAGCGCTCGCCGTCGTAGGCCACGATGGCAGGGAGCTCGGCCGCAGCAGTGAGCTGGGCAGCGGTGGCCTCGTCGCGATGCACCAGCTCCATCTCGACCGGCGAGGCCGCGCAGGCTTGCTTCCACTCGCGGGAGCCCAGCGGGTTCCAGCCGTGGGTGATGTCGCAGAGGGCGCACTTGCTGCGGCCCGCCAGCTTGCCGATTGCATAGCGGAACTCGCCGGCGAGCCCCCCGTCAGCGTCGTAGATGCCCACCAGCCGCACGCGCCGCACCATATCGCTGGGCGAGAACGCCCCGGCCGCGTGCGGATTGCCCGGGCGCCGCTGAAGTTCTGACTTCCGCTGGCATACTCGCCCGGGCCGGTGACCATGTGGGGCTCAGATGACCATCCTGCTGCCAGACCTTCCGTATGCGCCTGATGGATTGGCGCCGCACATCAGCGAGCGCACGATCAGCTTCCACTACGGCAAGCACCACGCTTCCTATGTCAGGGCAGTGAACAACGGCATCGCCGACACACCCGACGAGGGCCGGGCGCTGGACGACCTGGTGTGCTCGCTGCCAGCGGGCGGGTTGTTCAACGCGGCAGCCCAGACGTGGAACCACAACTTCTACTGGCAATCCATGTCGCCTGGTGGCGGCGGCGAGCCCAGCGGCGACTTGGCGGCGGCGCTGGAGGCGAGCTTCGGTGGCGTGGACGCGTTCCGGGCCGACTTTGCCGCCGGAGCGGTCGGCAACTTCGCTTCGGGCTGGGGCTGGCTGGTATTCGATGCAGCAGCAGCCGGCGCGGGATCGCTGCGGATCGTCCAGACCGACGATGCCCAGACGCCCCTGACCGACGGCCTGACACCACTGCTGGTGATCGACGTGTGGGAGCACGCCTACTACCTCGACTACCAGAACGCCCGGCCCGCGTACGTGGATGCGTTCGTCGAGCACCTGATCAACTGGGAATTCGCCTCAGCCAGCTACAGCGCTGCCCTGAACACCCGCAGCGGGTGACGGGCGCCGCAGAACCCAGCGGCCAAGCCAAGCAGGCAACAGCCTTCGAACCAGCGGCGACAATGCCGCCGAGGCCGCCGAGATGGTGCATCCACTGTGAGCATAGCGCGAATCACATACTGGTTATAGCGGAAATCACATAACAAAAGGCCCGGAAAACCTATAGCGCGTCCGCAAGAACGTCGTCTACAGTCATGCCATGCAGCCCGACTTGCATCGCTACCCCAGGATCGTCGAGCGTGTCTTGCGCGACGACCTGCTGCGCGACTTCGCTGCCGTCCTGATCGTAGGACCACGAGGGTGCGGCAAATCCACCTCGGCGGCAGAGTTCGCCGACACGACCGTTGACCTGTCACGCCCCGGTGCCGCTCGCGCCGCTCGCGAAGACCCCGACGGCGTGCTCAGCGCCGTCTCCGGCTGCCTGGTGATCGACGAGTGGCAGGAAGCGCCGGAGATAATCGGCGCCGTCAAGCGCGCTGTCGATGCGGGCGTCGGTGCCGACCGCTACCTCCTGACAGGTTCCGTGCGAGCGGCGCGCCAAGCGTCTACATGGCCTGGCACCGGCCGCCTGATCCGGATGCAGATGTGGGGTCTGACTCAGGGCGAGCTCGCCGGCGACAGCTCCTACAACCCCATCGATGCGCTGTTTGCTGATCAGCCACCGAGCGGCCGCAGCGAACTCAGCCGCAGCGACCTCTTGGAGCGCATGGTGGCCGGCCGTTTTCCTGAGGTGCTGGACCTGACGGGCCGAAGCCGCTCGCGCTGGTACGAGGGCTACCTGAGACAGTTGACCGACCTTGATGCGCGGCAGGTCGCGGGCGGCCGGCCCGAGCCGCAGAAGCTGCGGGCTGTCCTGTCGTCGTGCGCCGCACGTACCGGCCAAGTCCTCAATAAGCAGGCGACGGCCCGCGACGCCGGCGTGACCGCAGTCACCGCCGATGCCCATCTCAGCCTGCTCGAAGATCTCTCGATGGTCGTGCGGGTTCCGGCCTGGCACGACAAGCGCCTCTACCGCCTCACGCGATCACCCAAGGTGCACGTAGCCGACCCGGGCATCGCAGCACATCTCCTCGGGCTCAATGCCATCGACCTGTCGCTCGATGCCTCTGCGGTGGGCCAGCTCGTCGAGACATTCGTGGTATCAGAACTGCTGCCGCATCTCGAAGCCGGTTCCGATGTGACGTTCATGCACCACTTCCGCGACCAGTCGGGCCACGAGGTGGATGTACTGCTCGAACGACGCGGCCGTTTCGTGGGGATCGAGGTCAAGTCCGCCACGTCCGCGGGCATCGATGATGCCAAGCATCTTCGTTGGCTCCGTGATCGCTTGGGAGACAGCTTCCATGCGGGCATCGTCCTGTACAGCGGACAGCTCCCGATTCGGCTCGGCGATCGGCTGTGGGCGCTCCCGATAGGTGCTCTGTGGCAGGCACCGCAGTGAACTCACGCACTGGATACGTTGGCCGACGTGATGCAGAGGACTGTCAGGCTCCCTCCTGAACTCCGGGCTCGCTTGCGACTCGCAGCAGCCCGGCGCAACATCACGATTTCTGAGCTGATGCGCGAGGCCATCGAGCACCATCTCGATCCGCCGCGGCGGCTGGGCGCTGCAGCAGCAGGTCGCAGCGGCCTCACCGGCATCTCCGAGCGCATCGAGGAAATCCTGGCCAGTGAGTTGCCGGGGCCACCTTGAATCAGAGAGCGTTCCTCCGGCGGACTTCTCGCGGAGGCTGCGCCACGACGAGGCGCGGCTGATCGAGTGCCTCCGTCATCTCGGCCCCAATAGAGGCGTTATCGGTTACACAGCCCGCCGGGACCTCAAGCGCATGCCGAGCGATGCCTACTGGGGAGGCCTACGGACGTGGGGCCTGCGACGGCTCGATCTCAGCATCTGGGAGTACGGCCAGCGCGCAGCGGCCCTCGGGCGGGCTCAGCCTGAACGTGATGGCGACGACAACGCGATGACGCGCGGCGTTTCAATGTGGGCGACGTTGCCATCCGCCCCGGGTGATTTCTTGGAGGCAGACATCACCTTCGACCTTGCGCCGGAGGAGGCGCAGGTGCTGGTGGATCACATTCGGCGGCATCACGAGGGCACGTTGCTGGCCGTGCTGTGCGCAACACCGGGAGTAGCAGGCGTTGCCGAATACCCCTGGGAGTTGCCGACGGACGGAATGCCGAGCAAACTCGTCGAAACCCTCCGCCACGCTCAGAATTTCTCCGAGCTGACGGCCGGACCCCAGCACGTCTACAACATGCTCTTGGCGCGTCAGGCCAAAGCGGAGTTTGGCTGGGAAACCGACGCACTCGAAGAGAGCGAACTCGGCCGCCTGGAAGCGTGGTCCGCGCGGATCGCCCACCGACTCGACGACGTCCGCGCCTGAGCCGCAGACCTGCCGGGATTTTGGGCTTTCTTGGCCGAGCATGGCATCAGTCACAGCACCCGGGAGTTCGTGAACGCCATCGTCACCCGGGCCGCGGAAGATCCCGAAGGATTCGCCGAGGATCTAGAGGCTCATCGGATCATCCGTGACCGCGAGCTTCGCTTGAAGTCAAAACGGGCGCGACTGGCGCATCGAGCTGCGTTGGAGGACAGGAACGGCTTCGGTGTCGGTAGACAGTTCGACTTCCGCTGGGGCATCACGAAGTCGTTTCTGGACGACATCGACCGGGACCTGCGGGCAGGCAGCTGATGCTGCAGCCCACGAACCGCCTGACGCTCATCGACGCAATGCGCCCGCCGGTGGGCTTTCGCATCGAGTCGGCAATGGCCGTCACCTTCACGCTCGACCTTCGAGCACTGCTGGCCGCGCCCGCGGCGTTCGCACTCACCGCGCCCGACGGCACCCTCTCCGACAGCGACCAACTCGAGCCCATCGAGCTGCTGCACGCCCTGCGCTCCCACGCCGACAAGATCACCGTGTTCAGCCAGGTCGGCCACATAGCGCTGCCCCCGTCTCGACGAGTATTCGCATTCCTCGAAGGAGCGGTGATTCCGGTGGATGGGCCGCTCGGCGGCATCGTGCATCCCAAGGTGTGGGTGCTGCGATACGAGTCGCGTGAGGCGCCGCTGGACGGCCAGCGCCGTCAACAGTGCTTGCGGGTGCTCGTCGCCAGCCGCAACCTCACTTTTGACACCAGTTGGGACACCGTGCTCCGGCTCGACGAGCATCCGGATGCGAGCGGTGTGCTGCTTGAGCCAGTCGGTGAGCTGTTCGAAGGCTTGCTCAACGCCGCGGTCGGTCCCGTCGACGAGGCACACCGGCAGCGCGTCGACTCACTCGCTGCAGCGCTGCGGACAGCGACGTTCGCGTTGCCTGACGGCGTGGACGATTTGCGAGTGCATGTGCTGGGCCTCGGCCGACCGGGCTCGCCGCCGGCGGATTCACCTTTGCCGCGAGACACCGATCGCTCACTGGTGATCTCCCCATTCGTGAGCGAAGGGTTCTTCGAATCAGTACACCCGCACCCGATTGACGAACTGGTCGCCAGAAGGGAATCGCTCGATTCTCTGAAAGAAGGCGTCCTCTCCGATGTCGGCACCACGTATGCGTTCGACGACGGCAGCGCGGTCGACTTCGACGCTGCCGAGGATCAGTTGTCGCTGCACGATCCGGGCCGTCCGCTCGTAGGCCTGCATGCCAAGGTCTTCGCCTCCGAGGACGAGGGCCGGGCGCGCTTGTTTGTCGGTTCGGCAAATCAGGCGACGCGGTGTACGAATGCCCAGAGGCGGACGGCTTCACGAAGCGGCTGATCTTCTCGGGCTGGACGGTGGTCCCGGAGGTCGTGTCGTCGCTGGTCAGCCTGGAGGCCGAACGGCACGCGTTCGCCGGTCGCAACCACAACTACACCGCCGACTACCGCCGACGGGGAGGCCAGCGCCTTGACTTCCGCACCAGCGAGCGCACGGCGCGCAAGGCTCGAACAGGGGAGGCACGAGGTGCCCGGCGGGCCGCAGCAATGACGGCGTTCCTGCTCGTGTGGCCCAGCCCGAGCCTCGCCGAGCTCGGTGATCCTCGACGGCTGGCTCAAGGCGGGCGATGCCACATCTCTGCTTTGCTCGACGAGGTTGCAGCGCGGGCGGCGGAAGCTGTCGGGCCGCTAGTTGAGTCCGCGCCGACGGACGGCGGCGTCGACCGACGCTGGTACTGGACTGCGCCGTTGCTCCTCGACAAGGAACGGCACCCTGCGCTGACAGATCTGCTGCTCAATCCCTGGAATGCCTCGTACTGGGCAGAGGACGTGGCGCGCGGGTTCCGGGCGCATCATGACGAGGCGCGTGCGATGGCCACCTATGGTGCCTCTGCGCTCGGCCGTCCGCCCGGTGATCTCGCAGAGGTACTCGCTGAAGTCGCGGTCGGCGGGCCGGCGCAGTGTGCGTTGCGGGCGGTCAGCTCGACCGTTGGACTCCCCATCTCGCATAAGAGGCCGCGCGGATAGATCGGCTCTGAACGATTTCGAGCCGTGGAATCGCCTCTGGATGGGTCTCTGACCTGCAGCATCGACACGACAGACGATGCGATTGCATACAGTCGTTTTATCAATCCGCTAACGCTCTAA
>JAJDVQ010000067.1 GCA_022826045.1 Acidimicrobiia bacterium
CCACCAGAGGCGGCACCGCCGGCACCGGAACCCAAGGATGGACCAAATGCATCAACCAGCTCGCCATCCGCTACCCAGGACGACTCCCCCTAACATGACCACCGGCCGCCCCCCTTACACAGACAACGTGACACTCCCGGCCTGGGTGCCGTAACGCGAGGTCAGCTCGCCCAGCACGGCGAGGTACTCGCCCTCGATGCGGTTGCGCTCAGCTACCAGTTCGACCATGCGGTCTCGCAGCCCGCTGTAGCTCAACGACCCTAGGCCCGGGTCCTCGATGGGGCTGCCTTTCCCAACCGCGTCGGCCGCAGAGCTGGCGTCGGCGGGATCGTCCTCGAGGGTCCACGGATCCGCGCCGTGCCAGTCCGGCTCGGCGTCGGGCCACACGGACTCCCTGCGGCCGTTGCCGAATCCGCCATCGAGAGCGTCGTCGAGGGCCGGAAGATGGTCCCGGAGCAGCTCGGCGAACATACGCTTAGCATACAAATGTTTGTCGCGTGACACAACCAGAATCGTGGAAATCCTTGGACATTCTTCGAGCCTCGCTGGCCCGTTGACTGGTTGCGGGCCGGGCTGGAGAGGGGCCGGGGTTATTTGGGCAGGAAGCCCATGGATTGCTTGGCGCGGGCCAGGGTGACGCAGGCCACGGCTTCGGCCTTGTCGGCGCCGGCGGCGATGATGCGAGCGAGCTCGGCCGGGTCGGCCTCGAGTTCGGCTTTGCGTGCCGCGATGGGTTCGAGCACGGCGATCACTGCGTCGGCGGTGTCGGACTTGAGCGGCCCGTACTGGCTGTAGCCCT
Organism: Acidimicrobiia bacterium; assembly: GCA_022826045.1. Classification (GTDB taxonomy): domain Bacteria; phylum Actinomycetota; class Acidimicrobiia; order Acidimicrobiales; family Poriferisodalaceae; genus Poriferisodalis. Next base: position 800 of record JAJDVQ010000067.1, read on the forward strand.
CGGCTGCGTCGGCGGGACTGCGGCCGGTGGCGGCGCCCAGGATCGACAGCAGGTTGGAGACGCCCGGCTTCGTCTCGGGGTCATAGCGGACCTCGGTCTCGGAGTCGGTGACCGCCCGGGCGAACTTGCGCGCAATGTCGGCCGGATCCTCGAAGATGCCGACCGAGCCCTGCGGGCTCTCCGCCGACTTGGACATCTTGGCCGTGGGGTTCTGCAGGTCCATGACCCGGGCGCCGACGGTGGGGATGGCCGCGTCGGGGATGACGAACGTGTCGCCGTAACGGCTGTTGAAGCGCTGCGCCACGTCACGCGTCAGCTCGAGGTGCTGGCGCTGGTCGTCGCCCACCGGCACCCGGTCGGCGTCGTAGATCAAGATGTCCGCCGCCATCAGCGCCGGATAGGTGAACAGACCCGCAGAGACATGGTCGCCGCCCTGCTCGCCCCCCTCGGTGCGGGCCGCCTTGTCCTTGAACTGGGTCATCCGTCGCAGCTCGCCCAATGACACGGTGCACTCGAGCAGCCATGACAGCTCGGTGTGCTGGGGCACGTGGCTCTGCACGAACAGCGTGCAGACCTCAGGGTCGAGCCCGACCGAGACGAGCGTGGCCATCGTGCCCAGCGTTGCGCTGCGGAGCTGCTCGGGATCCTGCTGGATGGTGACGGCGTGCAGGTCGACGGCGCAGTAGAAGGCGTCGGCGTCGTGCTGGTCGATCGCCCACTGCCGCAGCGCCCCGAAGTAGTTGCCGAGGTGGACGTCGCCGGTGGGCTGGATGCCCGAGAGCACTCGTGTCATGGCGCCGGACGGTACCGGCTGGGGCAGGAGAAACCCGCGAAATATCCCGAGCGGTCCGGGCAGGTCGCGGTAGCCTCAGGCCGCGTGACCTATAAGGTTCGCACCGAGGCCTTCGCAGGCCCGCTGGATGTGCTGGTGAAGCTGGTCGTCTCCCAGGAGGTCGACATCTGGGAGGTGTCGCTGGCGCGCCTCGTCGACGACTTCGTGGCTGTGATGGCCGCCGTCGAGCTTCCCGGTGCCGCAGACGGTGCGCACAACGGCGAGACGGCCGGCGAGCACCCGACCGATCGGATTGATCGGATCGACATGGAGGCTGCGAGCGAGTTCGCGTTGCTCGCGGCGACATTGATCGAGCTGAAGTCGCGTCGGCTGCTGCCGGCGCCCGAGAGCGAATTGGACCTCGACGAGGAACTTGCGGCCTACGGGATCCGGGATGCAGCGCTCGCCCGTTTGCTCGAGGGACGCACCTTCGGCAGAGCGGCCCGGCTGCTGCGTGAGCGCTGGGACGCCGCGGCGCTGAGCTGGCCGCGCCGTGCAGGCCCGGAGGAACGATTCATCGCATTCGCGCCCGACCTGCTCGAGGGCGCCACCCGTGACGACCTCGCCGCGGCGCTCGAACGCGTGCTGGCGCCCAAGCCAGTGCCCCGTGTCGACATCAGTCACCTGCGCGCTGCGGGCATCACGGTGGACGAGGCGCTGAGCCAGATCGCCGAACGGCTGGCCGGCAGCGGCACCATGACGTTCCGCGAGCTCACCTCCGACCTGACCGAACGCATCGTCGTCGTCGTGTACTTCCTGGCGATGCTCGAGCTGTTCGGATCCGGCCTGGTCGAGCTGGACCAGGCAGAGCGTTTCGGTGACATCGGCGTGGAGTGGATCGGGGGCGACGACGCGACGCTGCCTGTGGCAGCAGGCGGCTACTCCGAGGACGCTGCGTGAGCACCGGAGGACCGCAATCGATTCCGGGTGGCGGCTTGCGGTTGGTCAGCGACGAGGGACGCACCGTCGCCGAGCCGCGGGAGCGGTCGGTCCCGGCGCCGCCGCCGCCGCAGTCGGACTCAGGGCCGCCGCTGCACCCGTCGATGCCAGTCGGCAACGGCCATGCGTCCAATGGCACGACAGGGACTCCCAACGGGCTCGCAGAGACCGCAGCCGACATGCCCAATGGCGAGCGGAAGCTCGACGGGTCGCGTGCGGTCGACGACCATGAGCTCTACGCGGCCATCGAGGCTGTGCTGATCGTGGCCACCGAGCCGGTGCCGGCCGACCTGCTGGCGTCGGTCACCGCGGCGCCGATCGCCTCGGTCGGGGTGATCTGCGACGAGCTTGCCGGCGAGTACGCCGCGGACGGTCGCGGCTTCGCCATCGTGCGGGTCGCCGGCGGCTACCAGATGCAGTCGGCGGCCTCGTGCTCGGAGTATGTCGAGCGTTTCGTCGGCGGCCGACGATCGGGGAGGCTGTCGGCGGCTGCCATGGAGACGTTGGCGGTGGTGGCCTACAAGCAGCCGATCTCCCGTGCGCAGATCAGCGCCATCCGGGGCGTGAACGCCGACGGGGTCGTGCGCACGCTTTCCGACCAGGGCTACATCGCCGAGATCGGGCGCGACCCGGGACCGGGCAACGCGTCGCTGCTCGGCACGACGGACCTGTTCCTCGAACGGCTGGGGCTCGACGATCTCGACGACCTGCCCTCGCTGGCAGAGCTCGACGTGGATCCCGACGCAGTGGAGGCCATGGATCGGCTGGCGGCCGCCCGATCCGGCTAGCCGCCATGGCGCCCGACGGCCAACATGACAGCGGCGGAGGACATCCGGGCCACAGCGTGCCCGGCGACCGTGATGTCGGGGCGCCCGACGGCCATCAGAACAGCGGGCAAGCCACCGAGCGACTTCACAAGGTGATGGCACGCGCCGGCGTCGCAAGCCGGCGCGCGTGCGAGGCCTTGATCGCCGCGGGGCGCGTCACGGTCAATGGTGCGATCGCCGGCGTCGGCGACCGCGCCGCCGCCTCGGATCGCATCGAGGTGGACGGCGCAGTCGTCGCGTGGGATCCGCGCTTCGTCCACTACCTGGTCAACAAGCCGCCCGGCGTGCTCAGCGCAGCGTCTGATGACCGGGGGAGACGCTGTGTCACCGACTTGGTGCCCCCAACCGAGCGCGTCTATCCCGTCGGCCGCCTGGACGCCGACTCCGAGGGCCTCATCATCGTGACGAATGACGGCGAGCTGACACACCGGCTGACGCACCCCAGCTGGGGCGTCGACAAGGAATACCTGGCTCACGTGGACGGCGTTCCCTCGCGGGGTGCGCTGGCGCAGTTGCGCAGCGGCATCGAGCTCGACGACGGGATGACTGCTCCGGCGACGGTGTCGATGCCCCAGCCCTCGATGCTGCGCATCGCGATCTCCGAGGGCCGCAACCGCCAGATCCGCCGCATGTGCGAGGACGTGGGCCACCGGGTGCTGCGCCTGGTGCGCACGCGCATCGGACCGCTCGCCGATCCGAGTCTGGCTCCCGGCGAGCACCGCGCACTGAGCGCAGACGAGGTCCGCAAGCTGCACCGTGCTGCGTCGGGTCGCAGCAGCTGATACGGGCCTGCCACCCGCCCGCGGCGGCAATGCGAGTGCGATCTGCTGCGGGATGATCGGCTGCTGCAGCACTCGCGCGTTCTGCCGGTGTCACAGCCAGCGACCACAATAGGCATGATGCTCCCGCTCCAGACAGGCGGCGGCGTTTCACACACCGGAGAGTGCAGATGAGCCTCGCAGAGACGTACCGGCTGTCGGGGCGCTATGCCGACGAGAGCGGCACGACGTTCATGACGGGGCTGCAGGCGCTGGCTCGCCTGCCCATCGAGCAGCTCCGAGCCGATCGCAGGGCCGGGCTTCGCACGGCAGCGTTCGTCTCGGGCTACCCGGGCTCACCGCTCGGCGGCTATGACGCCGCTGTCGAGGCTGCCCGTGCGACGACCGATCTGCCGGTCGTGCACTCGCCCGCGGTCAACGAGGACCAGGCCGCCACCGCCGTCATGGGCAGCCAGCTGGCTGCCACCCGGCCAGATGCCACCTATGACGGCGTCGTCGGGCTCTGGTACGGCAAGGCGCCCGGCGTCGATCGGGCCTCGGATGCGCTGCGCCATGCCGTCTTCGCCGGCACAGATCCTCACGGCGGCGCGGTGGCCATCGCGGGCGACGATCCTGCCGCCAAGAGCTCCACGATCCCATCCAGTTCTGCGGGGACGATGGCCGACCTGCATATCCCAGTGCTCTATCCGGGCACGCCTGCCGAAGCGCTCGACTTGGGCCGCCATGGGATCGCGATGTCCCGCACGACGGGCCTGTGGACGGGCCTGAAGATCGTGGCCGACGTTGCCGACGGCGCCGCGACTGTCGTGCTCGACCCCGACCGGTTCGATCCGGTCATCCCAGAGGTCGACGGCGTGCCGTACCGCCATGCCCCTGACGGGTACCTGCTGACTCCGCACACGGTCGACATCGAGCAGGAGATCGTCGAGGTCCGCTACGAGCTGGCGATCGCGTACGCCGCCGCCAACCGGCTCAATGACGCCACCGTCGATCCCCCCGACGCCTGGATCGCCATCGTCGCGTCGGGCATCACCTACCGGGAGGTACGCGAGGCACTGAAGCGCCTGGGCCTCGACGCCGACGACGACGTGCGAGACGCCGGCATCCGGCTGGTTCGGATGGGCATGCCCATCCCCTTCAGCGCGGAACGGGCGCGGCATTTCGCACGCGGTGTCACCGAGATGTTCGTGATCGAGGAGAAGAGCCCCAACATCGAGTCGCTGCTCAAGGACGCGCTCTACAACCAGTCGCACCGTCCCCGCATCGTCGGCAAGACCGACGAGGATGACCGAGCGCTGCTGCGGTCCTTCGGCGCACTGACCGCCGACGATCTCATCGCTCCGCTGCGCAGCCGCCTGGAGTCGCGCATCGGCGACCGGCTCGCTGCCCCTGCGCCCGAACGCGTGCGCATCGAGCTCCCGCTGGCGTTGACCCCCCAGCAGCGCCGCTCGCCGTACTTCTGCTCGGGCTGCCCCCACAATCGCTCGACTGAGGTGCCTGACGGCGCGGTGGTGGGTGCGGGCATCGGCTGCCACACCATGGCGCTGTTCATGGACCCGCAGCGTGTCGGCGACATCGTCAGCGTCACCTGCATGGGCCAGGAGGGCACTCAGTGGATCGGCATGTCGCCCTTCGTGGAGACCCAGCACATCTTCCAGAACCTGGGAGACGGCACGTACTTCCACAGCGGCCGGCTCGCGATTGCCGGCGCCGTGGCCTCGGGGGTGAACATCACCTACAAGCTCCTGTGGAATCGCGCTGTCGCCATGACCGGCGGGCAGGACCCGGCCGGCCAGCTGGAAGTGCCCGACGTCGCCGTGGGTCTGCTGGCGGGAGGCGCCGCCAAGGTGCTGATCACCACTGCCGATCCAGCGGTCTATCGCAGCCGCGCACTGCCGTCGGGCGTCGAGGTGTGGCATCGCGATCGCCTGCTGGAGGCTCAAGAGTTCCTTGCCGGCATCGAGGGCGTCACCGTGCTGATCCACGACCAGCAGTGCGCAGCCGAGGCCCGCAGGGATCGCAAGCGCGGCACCCAGCCGGCGCCGACCACGCGGGTGCTGATCAACGAGCGGATCTGCGAGGGCTGCGGCGACTGCGGCCACAAGAGCAATTGCCTGTCCGTGCAGCCGACCGACACCTTCTTCGGCCGCAAGACCCAGATCGACCAGACATCGTGCAACCTGGACTACTCGTGCCTCGACGGCGACTGCCCTTCGTTCATGACCGTGTCGAAGCCCGGCCCGCTGCGAAGTGCCGTACGGGAGATGCTCGCACCGCTGCGACGGGGCCATTCAGTCCCGAGCGGGAGCATCGAGCGTCCCGAGCCGCCGACGGACCTGCCTGATCCGGTCCTGCTCACTGGCCCCGACGAGGTGTCGCTGCGCATGTGCGGGATCGGCGGCACGGGCGTCGTGACAGTGAATCAGGTGCTGGGCACCGCTGCGATGTTCGACGGTTTCGAGGTGCGCGGACTCGACCAGATCGGCCTGTCGCAGAAGGCCGGCACGGTGGTGGGCGATCTGCGGCTGCGACGCCTCGGCGGCCCGGCCACCGCACGCTTGGGCACGGGCCAAGCCGACGTGATCCTGGCGTTCGACCTGCTGGTGGCAGCGTCGGAGGCGGGACTCGACGTCGCCGACGCCAGTCGCACCATGGTGATCGGCTCGACGACTTCTACGCCGACCGGCGCCATGGTCGCCGATCCGAGCATCGACATGCCCCCTACGGGCGCACTGCTCGAGCGCGTGGCGGCCGTCACCGTCGAAGGACGGCGCCACTGGGCGGACGTCGGCGAGCTGGTGACGGCGCTGTGCGGCTCGGCGGTCACCGCGAACGTGTTCGTCGTGGGCATGGCCACCCAGGCGGGCGGCCTGCCGATCGCGCCGGCGAGCGTGGAGGCGGCGATCGAGCTCAACGGCGTCGCGGTCAGCCAGAACCTCGCGGCGTTCCGTTGGGGCCGGGCGATGATCTCCGATCCGCAGGCCGTGACCGCAGCCGCGGCGGCTGTGCCCGCCGCTGACCCTGACACTCCGGCACCAGACGCCGGCGCCGCGACGTTGCCCGACCTGCTCGGCAGCCGGATCGACCAGCTCGTCGATGCGCTGGGTGAGGGGAGTCTTGACGGCGACGCTGCCGAATTGCGAGCCGGTCTTCGCATCTACGCGGCCGAGCTGTGCGCCTACCAGTCCGAACGCCTGGCAGCGGATTTCCTCGACGCAGTCGAACGCGTCGCCCAGGCCGACCGCGCTGCGGGGGACGGTTCGGCCCGGCTGACAGCGGCATTCGCTGCGGGCCTGTACAAGCTCATGGCATACAAGGACGAGTACGAGGTTGCACGCCTCATGGCAGATCCGGCCACCCATGCTGCTGCACGCGAGCTTGCGGCATCGACCGGCGGGGTGGTGTCGTGGAAGCTGCACCCGCCGCTGCTGCGGGCCATGGGCCGCACCCGCAAGATGCAGTTCGGGACCGCATGGCGTCCGCTTTTTGCGCTGCTGGCGCGGGGAAAGCGCCTGCGGGGACGCTGGCTCGATCCCTTCGCCCATACCGATGTGCGCCGGACCGAGCGGGCGCTCATCGGGGAATATCGCTCCGGCATCGACGCAGCCGTATCGGCCCTCAAGCGTGACGCCGGCGCCGCCCGTTACGAGCAGGCAATCGCCGTCGCCCGCCTGCCCGAGCTGGTGCGCGGCTACGAGGACATCAAGATGGCCTCGACCGAGACGTTCCGCGCTGAGCTCGACGAGCGAGTCTCCGAACTCGGGCACGCCGACTGAGCCTCGCGCACCCCGCCGCCCGACGATTGCGGCGAGACCGCACCGGGCACGGTCAGGAGCCATCGGTACCCTTCGGTACGTGGCGACCGAACCTCGTCCGCCTTCCCACGCGCCCTCATTCGGCGCCGGCGAGGTGCCCCGCGCCCAGGTGGTCGGCACCGGCCTGATCGGCGGGTCAGTCGCGGCGGCGCTGCGCAAGTCGGGCTGGCACGTCACCGGACGCGACGCCATCGACGCTCACGCGCAGCGCGCGCTCCAGTTCGGCTGTCTCGATGCCGTCGGCACCGATCCTGACGCCATGTTCTGGATCGTCGCCGTGCCTGCTGCCTACCTCGCCGAAGAAGTCGCACGCGCGCTTGCCGACTCTGAGGCGGCGGGTGCAGTCGTGACCGACACGGGCAGTGTCAAGACACCGGTGGCTCGGGACATCTCCGATCCCAGGTTCGTGCCGGGCCATCCGATGGCCGGCTCCGAACAGGAAGGCGTCGAGGGAGCGAACCCCGACATGTTCGCCGGCGCTGTGTGGACGCTGACGCCGACCGACACCACCGATGACGAGGCCTTGCGCTCGTGCCAGGCGGCGCTCTCCGGCATCGGTTCCGATGTCGTGACGATGACACCCAGGCGGCACGACGCGCTCGTCGCCGTGGTGAGCCACGTGCCGCATCTGGCCGCCGCCTCGCTGATGTGCCTCGCCGACGATCGGGCGCTCGACGACGCGCCGCTGCTGCGCCTCGCCGCTGGAGGCTTCCGCGACATGACGCGCATCGCAGCAGGACATCCGGGCATCTGGCTGGACATCTGCGGCGAGAATCGCGACGCCATCGTGACCGTGCTCGACGAGCTGTCCGAGCGATTGGACCAGGTGCGCGAGGTGGTGGCTGACGGCGACCGCGAGGGGCTGCGCTCGGTGCTCACGCAGGCCCGCCGGGCGCGCACCAACCTGCCGTCTCGCTATGTCCGGCCTCAGGAACTCCTCGAGGTGCGGGTGCCGATCCCCGACCGCAAGGGCCAGATCGCTGCCATCACCATGCTCGCCGCCGACTGCGACGTGAATGTGGCCGACATCGAGGTGGCGCACTCCCCAGAAGGGGCCGAGGGAGTGCTCGTGCTCGTTGTGGCACGCACCGAGGCGCAGCGCTTCCTCGCAGCCCTCGCAGGGCAGGGCTACCACCCCACCACGCGCGATCTGGCATGAGCACAGGGCGGGTCATCGGGGTCATCGACCCTTTCACCAATGGCGCGTCGGGCACTGCGCTGCTGCCGGGCTCCAAGAGCATCACGAACCGGGCGGTGCTGTGCGCAGCCCTGGCGACCGGACGCAGCACGCTCGACGGTGTCCTGTTCGCGGACGACACCGACGCAATGATCGAAGCGGTCACCGCGCTCGGCGCGGTGGTGCGGGTCAATCGCGGCAAGCGACGGCTCGTGATCGACGGCGTCGGCGGTCGGCAGCCGGAACCGGTTGGCGCTGCCCGAAGCGCCGCAGGCGCGCGGAAGACGGTGCATGCGCGGTCGTCGGGCACGACGGCCCGCTTCATCCTGCCTGTGGTCGCGGCGCTCGGCGGTCGCTGGCTGCTCGACGGCGACCCTCAGCTGCGAGCGCGCCCGCAGGATGACCTGCTCGCGGCGCAGCGCTCGCTGGGCGCCAAGGTGCGCGAGCTCGGCGAGCACGGCTGCCTGCCGATCGAAGTGTCGTCGGCGCGCGACGACGGTGCGGAGGCGATGCTGTGCCATATCCGGATCCGGGCCGATGCCTCCAGCCAGTACGCCAGCGGCCTGCTGCTTGCGGGCCCTCTGCGCGGCGGCATTCATGTCGAGATCGATTCCGAATTCGACGCCGTCAGCCGGCCCTACATCGACATGACGGTGGCGGTCATGGAGGCCTTCGGCGCGATCGTGACCGTCCCGAGCGAGAACCGCTTTGTGGTGACCGAAGGCAGCTACCGGGCCACCGATTACGTGATCGAGCCCGATGCCTCTGCCGCGAGCTATGTCTGGGCCGCAGCTGCGATGTGCGGCGGCACTGTGCGCGTGGAAGGACTCGGCAGCCACAGCATCCAGGGCGACGTGCGCTTCGCGGAGGTGCTCGGCGAGATGGGAGCTGATGTCACCGTCGCAGACGATTCGATTTCGGTCGGCGCCCCGCCGAGCGGAACGCTGCACGCTGGCTCGTTCGACCTGCGCGACTTCTCCGACACGGCACAGACGCTGGCGGCGGTGGCTGCGTTCGCCGACGGCACGACCTCCATCGAAGGCATCGGCTTCATCCGCCGCAAGGAAACCGATCGCATCGGCAACACGGCGACCGAGCTCGCCAAGCGCGGCGTCGACGCCGAGGCCGAGCCCGACGGAATCATCGTCCGTGCCAATTCCTTCGGGCTGCGCGCCGGACTGGTCGACTGTCACGGCGACCACCGCATGGCGATGGCAATGTCGCTGATGGGCCTGCGCGTCGCCGGGATCGACATCGACGATCCCGACTGCGTCGCCAAGACGTTCCCCGACTTCTTCGATGTGCTCGAAGCGCTCCGCGGCTCGCCGGAGCTGACCTCGGAAGCCCAAGTGCCGGTCGTCGCCATTGACGGTCCGGCCGCGTCGGGCAAATCCAGCGTGGCTCGAGCAGTAGCCAGCGAACTCCAGATGGACTATCTCGACACTGGCGCGATGTACCGGGCGGTGGCGTGGGCGGCCTTGGGGGCAGGAGTCGATGTCGGCGACGTCGCGGCAGTGGGGAAGATTGCGCGCAACGCGGATATCGCGATCTCCAGCGTGAGCGGCGCTCAGCAGGTGACCGTCGACGGTGTCGATGCCACGGCGGCGATCCGCAGCGCAGAGGTGGATCGCAGTGTCAGCGTGGTGGCGGCCAACCCGCAGGTGCGGTGGGTGCTGACCCGACGCCAGCGTGATTGGGCGAACCGCGTGGGCGGGGGAGTGATGGAGGGCCGTGACATCGGCAGCGTGGTGTTTCCCGACGCTGTTGTGAAGGTATTCCTCACCGCTGCGCCCGCTGAGCGGGCCCGCCGCCGCCTCGCCCAGCAGGCTGACTCGCTTGACAGAGCAGGCGAGGCGAGCCATGGCGACGGCGCAGTCGCAGCGCTGGCTGCGGAGCTGAGCGAGCGGGATCGGCTCGATTCGGGACGGGCTGACTCGCCGCTGCGTGTGGCGCATCGAGCGGTCATCGTCGACACGAGCGAGCTGTCTCAGGATGAGGCCGTCGAGATCATCGCTGCGATGTACCGCCGAGCAGCGGGGAGCGAGGGCTCGATCCGTCCCCGCGTGCTCCAAGGCCGATGAGCGGACCCGACGGGCCTGAGACCGACCTGCGCGACAGGCCGCTCAACATGGCGGTCTACAGGATCATGAAGTACGCGATCTGGGGTGTGTTCCGGGCGTGGAACCGCATCTCGGTTGATGGGCTGGCGAACCTGCCCGATGGCCCGTGCGTGTGGGTTCCCAACCATCGCAGCTATATCGACACGCCGATCCACGCGGCGATCCCTGCGCGGATGCGGGTGATGGGCAAGGACTCGATGTGGAAGTACCGCTTTCCGGGCTGGCTGTTCACGACGATCGGCTGCTTCCCGGTGAACCGCGACGCGCCTGATCGAGCGGCGTTGCGCACGGCGCTGGATGCGCTGACCCACGGCGACTGCCCGGTCGTGATGTTCGGCGAGGGCGAGCGCAAGGACGGCCCGCGGGTGCTGCCGCTGATGGACGGACCGGTGTACCTCGCAGCGCGCGCGCAGGTGCCGATCGTGCCGGTCGGCATCGGCGGCACTGCCGCAGCCATGCCCCGCGGCGCCAAGTTCATGTACCCCCGCCGCATCAAGTTCATCATCGGCGAGCCGATGGACCCGCCGCCGCTGGGACCCAGCGGCCGGGCGTCACGACGAGCGATACGCGAACTCACCGAAGAGTTGCGCGAGCGCATCCAGGCCCTCTACGACCAGGCCCAAGCCGACGTCGGCACCCCCAACGTCCACTGAGGCCGGCACACTCGGCGCTCAGAGTCTGGGGTGGCACTGGACGCAGTGCCTGCTGACCTCGTCGCGACGCGGGTGCGGCCGACACGCCAGAGGGCGGCCGTTCCTGGGTCCACGAATACACTGGACCGCGGAGCGGGACTGCGTCGCTGCCGTTTGGGCGGTGGCACGGTCAACGAATCACCATATCGTCTGAACATCTGTATCCGGTCGCCATCGAAGCGCGAAGCGGCTATCGGCTGTGGGTCCGTTTCGACGACGGTGTCGAGGGCGAGATCGACCTCTCGCAGCGAGCCGGCCGCGGCGTCTTCAGCATCTGGGACGACGAGGGCGTGTTCGAGTACGCGGGACACGAGATTCAGGTCTCCATCACCGAGCGACGAACCGCCCGCCGTAATCGAGCCGCTGTAGACCCGGCGTCCACAACGTCAGGCAGCCGCATGGCCGCACGCCGCAGGAACCCCCATCCCCCAGGCTGAGCGCCAGCCCGACGGTAGGGCGGTGCCATCGAATCAAGCAGGATCAGATCTCATTGAGTCGGACGAATTCTCCGGCCGCGAACTCGGCTTCGCCCTGTGCGATGGCGGCCGTCGTGTCCTCGTCAGCCAGGATGTCCAGCGTCTCGACGTGCGACTCGTACTCGGCTGGAGACGCGGTGAGGGTGGCGAGGACGTTGCTGGCGGCGGTGGTTCGGTCGGCGGCTGCGAGGCGGGCGTGGGGCGGGACGGCGAGGGTGGCTTGCACGGCGGATTCCATGGCGGTGAGCAGGTCGCGCAGTTCTCGGGGCGGGGGAAAGTACTCGTCCTCGTCGGTGATGGTGACTTCGGTAGTGCCTTCGGTTGCGGCCATGCGGGCGATCACGGCGTCTACGAGCTCTTCGGGGGCCGATGCGCCGGCGGTGACGCCGACGGTGCCGTACAGGTCGTCGGGCAGTTCCGCGGCGGCGTTCACTCGCAGCACGCGGGCACAGCCAGACTCGGCGGCAACCTTGGCCAACGCCATGGTGTTCGACGAGTTCGCTGAGCCGATGACGACCACGGCGTCACAGGCCGCGGCGATCTCGGCCAGTGCGCTTTGCCGATTGGTCGTGGCGAAGCACAAGTCGGAGCGACCCGGCATCCAGACGTCGCCGAAGCGGTCCTTCGCGGCTTCGGCCACGTCGGACCAGTCGCGGTGGCTGAGCGTGGTCTGGGCCAGCACAGCCACGGGTGCGTCGGTGTCGTCGAGCAAGTCGACATCGGCAGGTTCCGACACCAGCGAAATCGACTCGGGCGCCACCGCCATGGTGCCGACGGCTTCGTCGTGACCCTCGTGACCCACGTAGACCACCCGGAAGCCCTTGCCCGCACGCACGCGAACTTCGTGGTGCACCTTGGTGACCAGCGGGCAGACGGCATCCACGACGTAGCCGCCGCGCCGGCGGGCCTCGGCGACGACCTCGGGCGCCGATCCGTGTGCAGACAGCATGAGCGGCCGACCCGCCGGCACCTCGGCCACGTCGTCGACGAACACCACGCCGAGCCGCTCGAAGCGATCCACCACGAGGCGGTTGTGGACGATCTCGTGGTAGCAGTACACCGGCGGCGGGAACGAGCGGACGAGCCAGGCGAGCGCCTTGATGGCCATCTCGACGCCGGCGCAGAAGCCACGAGGCGCAGCCAGCAGCACCCGGTCCACAGCCACGGCTGTGACGCTACCGACGCCGTGACAGCTTCCTATCCTGAGGTCATGTCCCGGCCGGTTGTGGTGGCGGTGGAGCCCGGCTCGGCGGCCGAGATCGCCGGGCTGGCCCCCGGCGACGAGGTGGTGTCGATCTCCGGCGTCACCCCGACCGACGTGATCGCCTGGCAGCTGCTGGTCGATGAGGCCGATCCCACGCTGGCAGTGCTGCGCGACGGGCACGAGATTGCCATCGACATACCCAAGGACGCCGGCGTCCCGCTCGGCGCCGAGGTGCATGCCGCGATCTTCGACCGGGTGCAGACCTGCGACAACCACTGCGAGTTCTGCTTCATCTACCAGCTGCCGCCGGGGCTTCGCCGGAGCCTCTATCTCAAGGACGACGACTACCGGCTGTCGTTCCTGTACGGGAATTTCACGACGCTGACCCGCTTCACCGAGCTGGACCTCGAACGCGTGCTCGACGAGCGGCTGTCGCCGCTGTACGTGTCGATCCATGCCACTGATCCCGAAGTGCGGGCCCGGATGCTGCGCAACCCGCGTGGCGCGACGAGCTTGCGATGGCTGAGCGCGTTGCTCGACGGGGGCATCGAGGTGCACGGTCAGGTCGTGGTGTGCCCTGGCGTGAACGACGGGGCTGTACTGGCCGACACGCTGGCAGGCGTGCTGGATCGATTCGCGTCGCTGGCAACGCTGGCGGTGGTGCCGCTCGGGGTCAGCTCCCACCAGCGAGAGCCGGCCATGCGCCCGCACACTGCCGCGGAAGCCGCGGCTGTCGTGGACCTGTGCGAGGAGTGGCAGCGACGCTTCAACGATGTGCTGGGCCGCCGGTTGGTGTTTGCCGCCGACGAGTACTACCTGCTGGCGGGCCGACCGTTTCCCGCAGCAGAGACCTACGGCGACTTCCCGATGCACGAGGACGGCATCGGCATGGCGCAGGCGTTCTCCCAGGAGTTCTGGGCGGCCGGTGAACCCTTGGACGGCGGCAGCAGCGGATTCGACGGGGGCAATACCGGTTCTGACGGGGTCGTCAAGCAACGTGCACCAGCCGCCGGTTTCTTCTCGTGGGTCGACGGAGCACCGGCGCAGGGCTACCGGGCCGTGCGAGTTCCCGGGCATGGCGCGAACCGCAGCGGCGAGATCGACCTCGACGGGCTGCCGCTCAGTTCCGCACTGACTCCGAGGTCAACGCTGGCGCCGACGCCGGTGGCGGTGACGCTGCCGGCATCGCCCTGTCGGGATCCTTCCCGAGCGATCCGCCCGGCTGAGGGTGAGAGCGCTCCGCAGCCCATCGGGATCCTGACGGGCGCCTACGGGGCTGCCGTGCTGGCGCCGCTGGTGAAACAGTGGCAGGCAGCTTCCGTGTCCCAACAGGACAGCAAGCACAGGAGCGTTCCGCAGACACGGGTCATCGAGGTGCCCAACCACTTCTTCGGCGGCAACATCGGCGTGACCGGCTTGCTCGCCGGTGTCGACATCGCCGCCGCGTTGGCTGCTGAGCCGGTCACACATCGCTACCTGCTGGCCGACGTCTGCCTGTCGGGCGGAAAGTTTCTCGACGGCATGACACCCGCCGAACTGCCGCGGCCAGTCGAGATCGTCCCGACGAACGGCAGCGCCCTGCGGGAGCTGCTCGATGCTGCCGCCGCAGCACCGCCCGCTGCGGCACCTCCGGGCGGCACTGCATCGCACACAGCAGGTATCCCGCAATGAGCGCCGAACTGCCTGTCGTCGGCATCGTGGGCCGGCCGAACGTCGGCAAGTCCACGCTGTTCAACCGACTCGTCGGACGCCGCGAGGCGGTGGTTGCGCCCGAGCCCGGCGTGACGCGCGACCGCAAGGCAGCCGAGGCCGCCTGGCGAGGGCACAAGTTCCTTGTGGTGGATACCGGCGGGTGGTCCCCAGACGGCGACACGCTCGACGGCAAGGTGTCCTCCCAGAGCGAACGGGCCATGGCCGACGCTGACATGCTGCTGCTGGTAGTCGACCTCACCGTCGGCATTACCGAACCTGACGCACGCATCGCCGCGATGCTGCGGCGCAGCGGCAGGCCCACCTTGGTGGTCGCCAACAAGGCAGACAGCGGTACCCGTGATGACGGTCGGTGGGAGTTCAACCGCCTCGGTCTCGGCGAGGCCTGGGCGGTGTCTGCCCTCCACGGCCGCAACGTCGGCGATGTGCTCGATCATGTGCTGGAACTGCTCGAGCCTGACACAGGCGAGGCTCTCGCAGAGGCGCCAGATCCGGACGGCGACGAATCCATCAGCGGCGCCGAGGCCCCCGTCGAGGGCGAAGCGGCCGTGCCCGCAGTGGCCATCGTGGGCCGGCCCAATGTCGGCAAGTCTACGCTGTTCAACCGGCTCATCGGCAACGAACGGTCCGTTGTTCACGACCAGCCTGGCACGACTCGCGACACCATCGACACGCTCGTGGAAACCGAGGCGGGCCCGGTGCGGTTCATCGACACCGCAGGCATGCGCCGCAAGGCACGGGTCGACGCAGACACCGAGTACTACGCCAACCTGCGCGCCTTGCGGGCTATTGACGCCTGCGACGTGGCGCTGCTGATCATCGATGCCACGGTGGGCGTCACCGCTCAGGACCAGCGCCTCGCGGAGCGCATCGACGGCGCCGGGTGCCCGATCGTGGTGCTGCTCAACAAGTGGGAGACTCTCGATGCCGAGCAGCGTGAGGGCGTCCTCGGCGAACTCGCGCGCCGCTTGCACTTCGTGGGCGAGTCCCCAGTCCTGCGCATCAGCGCCCTGACCGGTCGGGGAATCCATCGGCTCGTGCCGGCGATCGAGGCGGCCATGGAGGCCTACGAGTCGAGAGCGCCGACGGCCAAAGTGAACGAGATCGTCCAGCTAGCGCAGTCCGCACAGCCGGCACCGGGCGGGGCACGAGTGCTGTACGCCACCCAGGCCGCGACGCAGCCGCCGACGTTCACGCTGTTCGCCAACCGGGAGCTCCCGGCCACCTACCTGCGCTACCTCGAGCGCCGCCTGCGCGAGGAGTTGGGCCTCGCCAAGACGCCCCTCAAGCTGAGGGTGCGTCGGCGATGAGGCCGCTGTCGAGGCGGGGCGCGCCCTCGGCCGCTCAGCGGCAGAATCACCGCCCGCGTTCCGACGGTCCACTCCATCGGGGCATCCGTCGCAGCGGCGACAGCGACCAGCTCCAGCAGCGCCGTGCGAGCGCGCCGTGGCATTTCTGGCTGGTCGTCGTCATGGCGACCGTGTACTTGGGCTGGCGCGCCGTCGAGGGTGTCGTGTGGCTGGTTCAGTGGTTCGCTGGCGTGATCGGCTGAGCGCTCGCCGCACAGCCGATCACGCAGAGCCGTCGATCTGGCCCAGCCGGTATCGTTCTCGCCTGAACGGGCTGTGGCGCAGTCTGGTTAGCGCACTGGTCTGGGGGACCAGGGGTCGGAGGTTCAAATCCTCTCAGCCCGACCACAGCGGGGCCGTCATGGCACAGAACCTGCTCTCGAAGCAGTGTCATGATGTGCCCTGCAGCGACACACTGCCGGCGAAGGGGAGCGCTGATGAGCGAGACGGCAACTGAACATCGCAAGCCCGAGATTTCGGTCGTGCAGGAACCAGGGCAGGTCACTGTCCGGGTGGACGGCGTGGTCGTGGCCGAGTCCAATTCGGCGCTGGTGCTGACCGAGGGACGGCTTCCGCCGCGCCACTACCTGCCCGTTTCAGACGTGAAGATGGAGCTGCTGCACCCGACTGTGCTGTCCACTCATTGACCGTGGAAGGGCGATGCCAGCTACTGGTCAGTAGCAGTCAACGGTCAGAGCTACGACGACGTCGTGTGGTCCTACCCCGATCCGATCGCCGAGATGGCCGAGATCGCCGGTCTGATGAGCTTCTACGCCGAGCGTGACGAGGTGGACCAGACCGTCAGCTCAGCGGCAGAGCCGATCAACCGAGGGTTGCGGCGAGCTCCAGCGCCTCGTCCCACGTCGGGTGGTTGGCCAGCAGGCGGCGGAATCGCACGAACGGCCTGATTGCGTCGAGCGCCATCACCCCGCTCAGGCGGCCGTTGTGCCGGTAGCCGGCCAGGAACGAGCGACCCGAATCAGGGTCACCTTCAGCCGATCCGACCAGCACCTCCACGTCGTCGTCGGCGTCGGGATGTCCGGCGATCTGGATGCGGGCGTCGTACTGGTCGGACCACACGAACGGGACCGAGTTGTACGGCTGTGCCTCCGCGGGCGCCACCAGGTTGCGGCCTGCCGCCATGCCGTGCTCTACCGCCGCGGTCCAGTGCTCGACCCGGACCGGCCCGGCCTCCCCTAACGGCCCCAGCCAGCCATTGGGCGCACGCGCGACATCGCCCGCTGCGTAGACGCCTTCGGGCCCGCAGCACAGCGTGTCGTCGCACACCACGCCGTTGTCGATCTGCAGTCCCGAGCCTTCCAGCCACGCCGTGTTGGGCACGACCCCGATGCCGATGACCACCAGATCGGCAGGGACGCGGCTGCCGTCTGCCATGGCGACCGCTTCGGCCCGCTCAGCGCCCAGCACGCCCTCCACGCCGACACCGAGCCGCAGCTCCACGCCGTTGTGGCCGTGCAGCGCGCCGACCCGCGTGCCCATCTCCGCGCCGAGCCCGCGTACCAGCGGTGCGCTGGCTGCCTCGATCACGGTGACCTCGCAGCCTCGGGCCTTGGCCGAGGCTGCCACCTCCGAACCGATGAACCCGCCGCCCACCACAGCGACTCGTGCGTCGGCCCGCAGACCGTCGCGGATGGCCTGCGCGTCGTCGAGGGTCCGCAGCGTGTGGACGCCCCTGATGCCCTCCGTGCCGGGCAACGACCGCGCCGCCGCCCCGGTCGCGATGACGAGGCCGTCGAAAGGCACAGTCTCGCCGCTGCCGCCTGCTGCCGGGGCGACAGCGACCGTTCGAGCCGCCACGTCGAGCCTCACCGCATGGGTGCTCAGCATGACCTCCACGTCGAGGTCGTCGTAGGCGCCATCCGGATCGAGGGCCAGCGAGCTGGGGTCGCCCTCGCCGGTCAGGTATTCCTTCGACAGCGGCGGCCGGTCGTAGGGGAGATGCGGCTCGGCGCCGATGAGCGTCAGCGGCCCGTCATGGCCCGCGGCGCGAACGCTGTGCACCGCGCGCGCCCCCGCCAGCGACGCGCCGACGACGACTATGCGTTTCGGGGAGTTCGACACGCCAGAAGTGTGTCAGCTCCGCGCGGGAACGAGACCGGCGGTGCAACAACGGCGCGAGCGAGCCGCGCGGCGGCGCGCCTGCATCGGCCTCGTGCTCCGCCAGTTGGCAAGGGATCGGGCCAAGGTTCGCGGCGACGGCCCGTGCGCGCTATAACTGTTCCTCACACTTGTGTAACTACAGCAGTGTCATTCGAGCGGTTGCCGCGGCTCCCAAAGCACGCGAGACGGCACCGCATTCGGCGGGATGAGAGGGACGGAGACCGGCATGATCACCACACGTCGCACAGCGCACCTCGGCGCATGTCCATGTCAAGGCGCCGGCAGATGAGCATCACTGATGCATCTGCGGCCGACACTTCCGCAGCCGACACTGCACATCAGGCTGACACCGCCGACACCCCCGGCATGCGCGTGCAGAAGCGTGACGGCTCCATGCAGGCCGTCGATGTCAACAAGATCGTCCGTGCCGTCGAGCGCTGCGCCATCGAGCTGGCCGGCGTCGACCCCATGCGGGTCGCGACGCGGACCATCTCGGGTCTTCATGACGGCGCCACCACCACCGAGCTCGACGAGCTGTCGATTCGCACGGCCGCGGCGCTGATCTCCGAGGAGCCGAACTACTCCAAGCTGGCCGCCCGCCTGCTGGTCACCTACATCGACAAGGAAGTCCAGAACCAGAACATCTACTCGTTCAGCCAGTCCATCTCCGAAGGCGGCGAGTGCGGGCTCATCCATCCCGATGTGATGGCCTTCGTGGCCGCAAACGCCCGCAAGCTCAACGATGCGGTCATTGCGCAGCGCAACGGCGATTTCGAGTTCTTCGGGCTGCGCACCGTGTACGACCGCTACCTGCTGCGGCACCCGCAGCGCCGGACGGTCATCGAGAACCCGCAGTACTTCCTGCTGCGGGTTGCCTGCGGTCTGTCGCAGACGGCGGAGGAGGCCATCTCGTTCTACGAGCTCATCTCCAGCCTGCGCTACCTGCCGTCGTCGCCCACGCTGTTCAACTCGGGCACGGCCCATCCGCAGATGTCGTCGTGCTACCTGCTCGACAGCCCCACTGATTCGCTCGAGGGCATCTACGACCGCTATTCCGACATCGCCAAGCTGTCGAAGTTCGCGGGCGGCATCGGCGTGGGCTGGCACCGGGTGCGGTCGCGCGGCTCGCTGATCAGCGGCACCAACGGCCTGTCGAACGGCATCGTGCCGTGGCTCAAGACGCTCGACTCGTCGGTTGCGGCGGTGAACCAGGGCGGTCGGCGCAAGGGCGCTGCATGCGTGTATCTCGAGTCGTGGCACGCCGACATCGAGGAGTTCCTGGAGCTGAAGGATTCCACCGGCGACCATGCCCGGCGCACCCACAATCTGAATCTGGCGAACTGGGTGCCCGACGAGTTCATGCGTCGGGTCGAGAACGACTGGCAGTGGTCGCTGTTCGACCCCAAGCAGGTGCCGCATCTCACCGACCTGTACGGCGACGAGTTCACCGATGCGTACCGGGAAGCCGAAGCAGCGGGCTTGTACGAGCGGCAGGTGTCGGCCCGCGATCTGTACAGCCGCATGATGCGCACGCTCGCGCAGACCGGCAACGGCTGGATGACCTTCAAGGACGCCTCGAACGCCAAGTCCAACCAGACCGGCGAGCCCGGCAACGTCATCCACCTGTCGAACCTGTGCACGGAGATTCTCGAGGTCACCAGCAACGCCGAGACGGCGGTCTGCAACCTCGGCTCGGTCAATCTCGCCAAGTTCGTGCGGGAGGGCCCAGACGGCAGAACCATCGACTACGAGGCGCTGGGAGAGGTCGTGCGCACAGCGGTGCCGTATCTGGACCGCGTCATTGACATCAACTACTACCCGACGCCCGAGGCCGCCCGGTCGAACGAGCGCTGGCGGCCGGTCGGGCTGGGCGTCATGGGCCTGCAGGACGTGTTCTTCCAGCTCAATCTGGCGTTCGACTCGCCTGAGGCGGTCGAGATTGCGGCTCGGGTCGCCGAGGAGATCTACTACTGGGCGGTCTGGTCGAGCTGCGAGCTGGCTCGTCAGCACGGGCCGCACGGCGCGTTCGGCGAGACGCGGGCCGCTGCGGGAGAGCTGCAGTTCGACCTGTGGGGCATCGAGCCGTCCCAACCCCAGCGATGGGCCGAGCTGCGCGAGCGGATCGGCCAGCACGGGCTGCGCAACTCGCTGCTGGTGGCAGTTGCGCCTACCGCCACCATCGCGTCCATCGCTGGCTGCTACGAGTGCATCGAGCCGCAGGTGTCGAACCTGTTCAAGCGAGAAACGCTGTCGGGCGAGTTCATGCAGATCAATCGCTATCTGGTAAGCGAACTGCAACAGCGTGGCCTGTGGAACGAGGCCATGTCCAACAAGATCAAGATGGCCGAGGGTTCGGTGCAGGCCATCGCCGAGATCCCCGATGACCTCCGCTCGGTGTATCGCACTGCGTGGGAGCTGCCCCAGCGGGCGCTCATCGATATGGCCGCCGCACGAGGCGCCTTCATCGACCAGAGCCAATCGCTCAACCTGTTCATGGAGAGTCCCAACATCGGGAAGCTCTCCTCCATGTACATGCACGCCTGGAAATCAGGCCTGAAGACCACCTACTACCTGCGCTCCCGTCCGGCTACGCGCATCAACCAGACCACGACCGACAGCGCTTCGGGCAGCAATGGCGGTCGGCCCAACGGCGGCACTGCAGCGCAATCGACCGTCTCGGCTATGCCCGACCCAGCCGCGGCGGGCTCGGCTGCCGCGGTCATCGGCACAGCCGCCGACGCAGCAGCCGCCGAGGCCGTGGCGTGCTCGCTGGAGAACCCCGAAACCTGCGAAGCCTGCGAATGAGCCGTCGCGGGCTCGCCGGCAGAACCACCTGACACAGACAGAGGATCACCATGGCACTCGTGCAGGCAGCACCCGAATTGGTGCCCCAATCCCTTCCAGCCGAGCCGCTTGCGGACGGCGAGTCGCAGACCAGTGGGGGCGCCGGTGCTGCTGCCCGCAGCGGCAACATCCTGGACCCTGGATTCGAGCTGACACTGCGCCCGATGCGGTACCCGCAGTTCTTCGACATGTACCGCGACGCCATCCGCAACACGTGGACGGTCGAGGAGATCGATTTCTCCGACGACATCGTCGACCTCAACCGCAAGCTGGCGCCTGCCGAGCGGCACCTCATCAACCGGCTCGTGGCGTTCTTCGCCACCGGCGACTCGATCGTCGCCAACAACCTGGTGCTGAACCTCTACCAGCACATCAACAGCCCCGAGGCTCGCATGTACCTGAGCCGGCAGCTGTACGAGGAAGCGCTGCACGTGCAGTTCTACCTGACGCTGCTGGATCACTACATCCCAGACCTCGACGAGCGAGCGGCGGCGTTCTCGGCCATCGAGAACATTCCCTCCATTGCCGCCAAGGCCGACTTCTGCTTCCGCTGGATGGACAGCGTGTGGTCGCTCGACCAGCTCTCCACAGTCGAGCACCGCAAAGCGTTCCTGCTGAATCTGATCTGCTTCGCGGCGTGCATCGAGGGGCTGTTCTTCTTCGCGGCGTTCGCCTACGTCTATTTCCTGCGGTCGAAGGGCCTGCTGAACGGCTTGGCGGCCGGCACGAACTGGGTGTTCCGTGACGAGTCGGCGCACATGAACTTCGCGTTCGAGGTGGTGCGCGCGATCCGCTCAGAGGAGCCCGACCTGTTCGATCAGGACCTCGCCGATCGGATCCGCGAGATGATCGTCGAAGCGGTCGACGTCGAGACGCAGTTCGCGCGTGACGTGCTGTCAGGCGGTGTGGCGGGCATGTCCGTTGCCGACACTCGGTCCTACTTGGAGTTCGTGGCCGATCAGCGTTTGGCTCAGCTCGGGCTGCCGAAGAACTTCGGCTCCAAGAACCCCTTCTCGTTCATGGAACTGCAGGACGTGCAGGAGCTCACCAACTTCTTCGAGCGCACCGTTGCCGCCTACCAGGTCGGCATCGAAGGCGAGGTCGCCTTCGACGAAGACTTCTGAACCGCTCGGCGGCAGCGTCCTCACCTTCGACATCGACACGGCGGGCGAGGTCGCCTTCGACGAGGACTTCTGAACTAGGCAGCCGTTGACGCGTCGGCGGCTGCCATCAGGCGGTCCACTGCGGCTGTTGGCGTCAGCCGGTCGGCTCGCACTTCGTCTTCGAGCTCGGCGAGCAGGTGCTGGGTGCGCGTTGCCAAGCGTGCGCGCATGCGCTCGGTGAGCATCGCGCGCATCCAGCGCACCCGCTGGTCCGCCCGGCGGGCTGCCAGCTCGCCCGATGCCGTCATGAGCCGGCGGTGCTCTGTGACGTGGCGCCACAGCTCGTCGAGGCCGTCTGCGGTCAGGCCGGAGCAGGTGATCACCGGGGGAGTCCACGTCGGCGAGGCCGGCTGGGTCATGTGCAGCGCGAGCTGGTAGTCGCGAACCGCGTTGCCGGCCCGCTCGACGTTGTCGCCGTCGACCTTGTTGACCGCGATCAGATCCGCGATCTCCAGGATGCCCTTCTTGATGCCCTGCAGGTCGTCGCCGGCGCCTGGCAGCATGAGCACGACGAAGAAGTCCACCATGTCGGCTACGGCAGTCTCCGACTGGCCGACGCCGACGGTCTCGACGAGCACCACATCGAACCCGGCGGCTTCCAGCACCAAGATCGTCTCGCGGGTCACCCGTGTTACCCCGCCGAGTTGCCCAGCAGTCGGCGACGGCCGCACGAACGCGGCGGCGTCACTGGCCAGCGCGGTCATGCGGGTCTTGTCGCCCAGGATGGAGCCTCCGTGCAGCGCCGACGTTGGGTCGACGGCGAGCACGGCGACACGGTGACCCTGCCCGGTGAGCATCGTGCCGAGCGTCTCGATGAGAGTGCTCTTGCCTACTCCGGGAACGCCGGTGATGCCCACCCGGTGCGCGCCGCCGGTGTCTGCCAGCAGCTCGGCGAGCAGCTCCTGCGCCGGTTCAGCGTCGGCAGCCAGCCGGGACTCGACGAGCGTGATGGCCCGGCCGATGGCAGCGCGGTCGCACGCCCGCACACCAGCGGCAAGTTCAGCGACATCTGTCAGGGCCACGCTCAGCAAGGTACCCCGCCGCGGCGACGGCCTGTCTGGGAAGGCCCACAGTTCGGGCACAATGTGCGGGTGGGCTTGCTGAAGCGGATGCGTACAGGGGACCGCTCCCATCCTGCGGAGCAGTTCTTGAATCAGGGCGACCACTTGCATGCACTCGTGCCCGCGCAGGGAGGGATGCACCCATTCACCCTGCTCGTTATCGGCGTCGGCGCGCTGGTGGGCATCTTGCTCACGGTCAACCTCCCGTGGCTGCAGATCGGCCTGATTTCCACGACAGTGTTCGCGACCGTCGCGGTGCTCAGCATGTCCCGATACCGGCTGCTGGGGTTCACGGACTCCGACATCGTGGTGATGCGCACCAGGGCGCTGCGCCCGGCCAAGCCCGTCGAGCGGCTGGACCGCGTCGAGCGCTTCGAGCCTTTCAACGTGCGAGGCTCGGCGTGGGGCCAGATCGAGGTGGGCAGCGAGCGGCTGTGGGTGCACCGCCGCTACCACCGCCACCTCGACGAGGCCGACGAGCGGCTCGCCGCCGCTCCCCGCGGCATGAGGGCAGCCTCGAGTGCGGCCTACCGGGGCGCACGCGCCAAGAAGAAGATCCGCAACGTCGGCGGTCGCCACCGCTGAGCTGGTCGGCGTCGGCCGCGGTGATCAGCCCGATTCGAGCAGGTCGAGCATTTCGGCGGCCGCTTCGGCGATGACCGTGCCGGGCGGGTAGATCGCGGCGGCGCCTGCAGCGCGCAGCGCGTCGAAGTCCTGTGCCGGGATGACGCCGCCGACCACGATCAGGATGTCGGGCCGGCCGAGTTCTGCCAGTGCAGCCCGCAGCTCCGGCACCAGCGTCAAGTGGCCCGCGGCGAGCGACGAGGCGCCGACCACGTGGACGTCGTTCTCGACGGCTTGGCGAGCCGTTTCGGCGGGTGTGCTGAACAGCGGGCCGATGTCGACGTCGAATCCCAGGTCCGCGTAGGCCGTGGCCACCACTTTCTGGCCCCGGTCATGGCCGTCCTGGCCCATCTTCGCGATCAGGATGCGCGGCCGCCTCCCGGTCTGCTCGCCGAAGGCAGCTACCCGGTTGCGCACGGCATCGACGGCGGCCGCCGTCGGAGGGATGCTGCCGTCGCCTGCGGCCGTGCCATCGTCACCCGAACTGTCGCCAGCCATCTCGCTCCCGTACACGCCGCTGATCGTGCGTATCCGGGCAGTGTGCCGCCCGAAGGCGTCCTCCATCGCCGCGCTGATCTCCCCCACGGTGGCATGGCAGCGCGCCGCGTCGACGGATGCGGCCAGCAGGTTGCCCTCACCGCTGCGGGCCACTGCACGCAACGCGTCCAGCGAGCGTTGCACTGCATCGGCGTCGCGGTCGGCCCGCAGGCGGTCCAGCTTCGCAAGCTGGGCGCTTCGCACTTCGGCGTTGTCGACTCGCAGGATGTCGACCTCGTTGGCCAGCTCAGACCTGAAGCGGTTGACCCCGACCACCGTGCGCTGCCCGGCCTCGATGCGGGCCTGGGTGCGGGCCGCGGCCTCCTCGATGCGCATCTTGGGAATGCCGGCCTCGATGGCGCGGGCCATGCCGCCGAGCTGTTCGATCTCGTCGATGTGGGCGGAGGCCCGCTGCGCCAGCTCGGCGGTGAGCCGCTCCACGTAGTAGCTCCCGCCCCAGGGGTCGATCACCCGCGTCGAGCCGGCTTCGTGCTGCAGGAACAGCTGCGTGTTGCGGGCAATGCGGGCACTGAAGTCGCTCGGCAGGGCCAGCGCCTCGTCGAAGGCGTTGGTGTGCAGGCTCTGGGTGTGGCCGTCGACGGCGGCCATCGCCTCGATGCAGGTGCGTACCACGTTGTTGTACGGATCCTGGGCGGTGAGCGACCAGCCCGAGGTTTGGCAGTGCGTCCGCAACGACAGCGATCGTGGATTCTGGGGCTCGAAACCGGCGACCAGCTTGGCCCACAGCAGCCGGGCGGCCCGCAGCTTGGCCACTTCCATGAAGAAGTCCATGCCGATGCCCCAGAAGAAGCTCAGGCGCGGGGCGAAGTCGTCGATGCCCATGCCGGCGCCGATGCCGCAGCGCAGGTACTCCAGGCCGTCCGCCAGCGTGTAGCCCAGCTCGAGGTCGGCAGTCGCCCCGGCTTCCTGCATGTGGTAGCCGGAGATCGAGATCGAGTTGTAGCGAGGCATCTCGGCGGAGGCGAACTCGAAGATGTCGCTGATGATCCGCATGGATGGTTGAGGCGGGTAGATGTAGGTGTTGCGGACCATGAACTCCTTGAGGATGTCGTTCTGGATGGTCCCGGTCAGCTGGGCGGGAGCAACGCCCTGCTCCTCGGCAGCCACCACATAGAGCGCCAGCACCGGCAGCACGGCGCCATTCATGGTCATCGACACGCTCATACGGTCGAGCGGGATGCCGTCGAACAGCGTGCGCATGTCGAGGATCGAGTCGATGGCGACTCCTGCCATGCCGACGTCCGAGCTCACCCTGGGGTGGTCTGAGTCGTAGCCCCGGTGGGTCGCGAGGTCGAAGGCAACCGACAGGCCGCGCTGGCCTGCTGCCAGGTTGCGCCGGTAGAAGGCGTTGGAGTCCTCGGCGGTAGAAAAGCCGGCGTACTGGCGGATGGTCCACGGCTGGTTCGTGTACATCGTCGGGTACGGCCCCCGCAGGTACGGGGCGAATCCGGGGTAGCCGTCGAGGTACGTGCGCCCTGCCGCACCGTCCCCGCTGGTGCCTGGCGCGCCGCCATAGAGGTCGGCGACGTCGGCGGCGACGTACAGCGGTGCGACGTCGATGCCCTCGGGCGTGGTGCCGGGCGAGGGGGCATGGCCGGTCTCGGAGGCGAATCGCTCCGCCCATGCAGTCTTCGTCGATGAGCCGGGGTTGATTGTGCCGTTCGGGCCATCGGGGAGGGGTCCGGCCTCATCAAGCTGAAGCTTCGAGAAGTCGCCGATGACGCTCATGAGGTTGCCGCTCCTGCCTCGTAGGGTGCAGCCCAGCGGTGCACGCCCAGCCCGACCTCGGGGGCACCGGCCGGTTCGCCAGCGCAATCGCTCGGTCCCGGCGCCGGCTGAGCCTCGGAGTCCACGAAGTCGGTGACGCCGACGAGCACCTGCTCGCCCGCCGCTATCTGCTCGTCGCGCTGCGCTCTCTCGGCGGCGATCCATGCTTCCAGCTCGCCGCTGGCCATGGCGGCGCACATGCCGCCCGCCGCCTCGATCTCCCGGAAGCGGTCCCAGGCTGCGTGCGCCATCGTGCGCGTGAGCTCTTCGAGGTACCAGCTCCCGCCGGCGGGATCGATGACCGATCCGAGGCGGCTCTCGTGGCGCAGGATCAGATGCGTGTTGGCGGCGACGCGCCACCCCAGTCCGCTCGCAGCCGCTCCGGCGCTGACAGCGTCGAAGGGACGGACTGTGAGGGCGTCGACGCCGCCGTTCGCGGCGCCGAATGTTGCCGTCGTGGCTCGCAGCATGTTCACCCACGGGTCAGCGGCGCTCAGCATCGCCGTCGAGGTGACGGCATGCACCCGCATCGGCGGCCCCTTGCCGGCAGCGCCGTCGACTCCGCAGGTTCCCAGCACACGGGTCCAGCACATCCGCAGCGCCCGGCACTTGGCCGTCACCAGGAATGCGTCGGGTCCAGCCGACAGTGTGAAGCCCAGCAGGCGCGCAGCCGCATCGGGGGCGAGCCCTGGACCGTCGGCGTCGTCGCAGATCACCCGCATCCACGCCACCCCGGTTGCCAGCATCGCGGCCAGCTCGGTGGCGTCGCATGCGCCGGCATCGGCGAAGACCGATCCGTCAGCCTCCAGCGGCAAGCTGTCGGGCGAACGGTGGGCGATCTCGTTGGCACTGCGCGCCGCGCTGCACATCGAGGCAACGAGATCGTCGAGGTTGTACGAACCGACCCAGAGCCATCCGCTCGCCGCGGCGGCGACCGGGTCGAGACCCAACCATGACTTCAGTCCGGCGAGGTTCACCCCGTGACGGTCGAGCACCTCCAGCATCGCAGCGGCGTGCGCGGGCGACGTGCCGGCTTGCAGATGGATCGTCACCCCGGCACCTGCGGCATCGCCGATGCCCGTGGCGAGTGCGGCAGCGTCACCTTCGGCATCCCAGCCCCGGGCAACGGTGACGGCATCTACGCCCGATGTCGTGTCGACCGCCACCGCGTCGGGTGTGTCCGCGATGCGCACGTCGTGGATCTGGCGCACTTCCCAGCCCTGCGCGCCGCCCGCGGCGGTGGCGCCACGGGTGAACGGTGCCTCGCCGGGCAAGCCCGCAGGGTCAGCTTCGGTGCCGTTGCGATGCGACGTATACAGCGGGGCAGTCTCGATGCCGTCGAGAAGCATCGTGTGGAGCGACGACAGCGGTTTGCCTCGCAGCGCGCCTTCGGCCGCGGCCTCCCAGTCCTCGCCGCTGACAGTCTCGAAGGTGCACTTGTCCAGCGTTATTCTAGCACTACACTGCCTGACGCCATTTGAGGAGCAAGTTGCCATCAAGTGGAATGTTAGCAGCGAGGATTCTTCATCGATTCGGGAAGGTTGGAATGTCAATTCACAAACGACGTGGGGTTGCACTGCTCGTGTGGGCACTTATGGCGGTGCTTCTATGGCACGATCCGGCGAGTGCCGAGCCTGCGCTGGCGAAGGACGAAACAGGATCGAATGCGCCATCTTCTGATGGCACAGAAGGTTCATTGGAGCCTGAGGACTCAGAAGCTGACAATAGTGAGCCAGACCAAGATGGCGTTCCCGGTACCGATGGTCTTCCTGAGACTAAGGAAGGTCACGATGTGCTCGCGGGAAATGCGGCGCAGGAACAGGATGTAACTCAAACGACGGCATCGGACTATGTTGACGCTGCCATCGATCAACTCATTCGAGCACAGCCTAACTTGAAGCCACTTGTGGTTTCGTCATTGGTTGACCACACAGATCTGGTGACGCAATTCGAGGATGGCAGCAGCCTGGCCGGTTTCACTTCAGCATCTGGAGCGATGATCGAAGCGCCATCACATAGCTCTCAACAGGTTTCCATGACTGAACCAGGCGGCCTAAATGTTCGCATCGGCCTGCCAGGAGCTGAACGTGCCGCCACATTGTCTCCGTCAGGTCGTGCAGTGTACTCCGCCGTGCGGCCTGCGACTCATATTGCAGTTGATATTCTCAACGATGCGACAGCACGTGTGCTTACCGTGATCGAAAACTCAGATGGTGCCAAGCAGTTGCGTTATAGCCTTGAAGCGAACGTGAAGTTCTCTCTAGTTGAGCGCACCGACGGTGGAATCGATATTCGCGATGACAATGGTATAGTTTTTGCGCAGATTGATCCTCCGTGGGCCTATGACGCACAAGGTTCCGAGGTGCCTGCGAAGTACTCGGTAGACGCCAACACGCTGCTACTTGAAATAGCCCATGGGTCTCACTTTGAGTACCCCGTGGTCGCTGATCCTCGGTTCAAGTGGGGGCGCATCACCGGTACGGTCTATTTCTCTAATCACGAGACCAGCGCCATTGCTGCTGGGACCATTTCGACATCCATAGTCCTTGCCAGCATTCCTACGGGGATAAGCCAGCTGATTGCTGCGTATTCTGGCTACCTTGGAATTTGGGCTGCATCTGCCGAATCATACGGCCAGTGCCTGAAGATTAAGGTCGGCTTTACTTGGACTCTCAGAGGTATTGCCCCCGGTGTTGACCCTGGCCATTACACCCGGGAGGCGGGGGTCACCTGTCAATAGCCGGCATTAGTCAGTTGGCGCGTCGCAGCAGCAGATTTGGGCGAGCTTGAATATGTTCATCCTTGATCCGACAGATCCTGCTGAAAGGGTAGGCCGTGCAGTCGCGCTTCTTTTCGCGGTTGCTAGTGCAGCTACAATCGTAACGGAGAATGCAGGGACCTCTGAGTCGGTTGTGTCCGTGTTCGGAATGGTTTTCGGAAGCCTACTGGCGGGAGCGTTCGCAGAACATCTATGTCGATTTGATTCGGCGGGAAATTGTCTTCGTCCGCCCATACCAGGAATTCTATTTCCGATTGAGAGTGTGTCATGCGCGAGGCGCGGCAGGCAAAGATATCAAGATGGAAATCCATAGCCTTGGCGAGATATCTCACAGTGTTTCGCGCCGTTTCGCGCCATGGGTATGGTCATGCCCAGAGCTGTTTGCATGCTAAATCTAATGTTGCAACTTGATGCGCGTGATAGAGGCACTTGGCTCAGTCCGATGCCTGCTTGCTGATGAATGCGTCAGAAATACGGTCTTTCTCTTCGGAGCATGTTGCAAGCCCACATGCTGGCGTGATGGCAACTGGAACCTCTGACCACGCCGGTATCCCGCTCTACCGCTACAACGCCGAGATGGCGAACGAGATCGAGCTGCGCTGGCAGGAGCGGTGGCGGTCCGACGGCACCTACCGCACGCCCAATCCCACTGCCGCTTCGGCGGACCCGGCGGCCAGCAACAAGAAGCTCTTCATCATGGACATGTTCCCGTACCCCTCGGGTTCGGGACTGCATGTGGGGCACCCGCTGGGCTACATCGGCACCGACGTGTATGCACGTTTCAAGCGCATGTGCGGCTACGTGGTGCTGCACCCGATGGGCTACGACGCATTCGGCCTGCCTGCTGAGGAGCATGCGCGCCAGACGGGCGAGCATCCCCGCATCAACACTGAGCGGAACATCGCCAACATGTCGCGCCAACTGGCCCGACTGGGGCTGGGGCACGACGACCAGCGATCGCTTGCCACGACCGATGTCGAGTACTACCGCTGGACGCAGTGGATCTTCTTGCAGATATTCAATTCTTGGTACGACGCCGACGCGCAGCGGGCCCGTCCCATCGCAGAGTTGATCGAGCTGTTCGAGACCGGGCAGAAGTCGACCTCCAGCGGCGCCGCCTGGGCCGAGATGACCGACCTGGAGCGGCGTATCGAGCTGGACGAGCACCGCTTGGCCTACTTGGGCGAGGCGCCGGTCAATTGGTGCCCGGCGCTGGGAACGGTGCTGGCCAACGAGGAGGTCACCAACGAGGGGCGGTCGGACCGGGGCAACCATCCGGTCTTCCGCCGCCCGATGAAGCAGTGGATGATGCGCATCACGTCCTACGCGGACCGGCTGCTGGCCGACCTCGACCGGGTGGACTGGTTCGAGAGCGTCAAGATCATGCAGCGCAACTGGATCGGCCGAAGCGAGGGCGCCTACATCAGCTTCGCGACCGATGCCGAGCCGGGCGAATCGGGCGAGCCCGGCCCAGCCATCGAGGTGTTCACCACCCGTCCCGACACGATCTTCGGCACCACGGCCATGCTGCTGGCACCCGAGCATCCGCTCGTCGACGGGCTGGTCGCCGACGAGTGGCCGGCCGGTACCGATCCGCGCTGGACCGGGGGCGCCGCCACGCCTCGCGAGGCTCTCGACGAGTACCGGGCGCAGGCTGCAGCGATGACCGACTTGCAGCGCCAGACCGAGCGTGACAAGACCGGCGTGTGGCTCGGCGTGAACTGCCGTGTGCCCACCACCGGCGAGCCGGTGCCGGTGTTCGTCGCCGATTACGTGCTGATCGACTACGGCACGGGCGCGGTCATGTCGGTGCCGGGGGAGGACCAGCGTGACTGGGACTTCTCCGTCCGGTTCGGGCTGCCGATCATGCGCACCGTGCAGCCGCCGCCAAATCCCGATGGCACAGCCTTCGATGGCGAGGCCTACGACGGTCCCGGGCCGGCCATCAACAGCGATTTCCTGAACGGCCTGGGCAAGGACGAGGCCATCGACGCCATCTGCGGCTGGCTGGAAGAGCGGGACTGCGGCCGCCGCACCGTGACCTACAAGCTGCGGGACTGGCTGTTCAGCCGGCAGCGCTACTGGGGCGAGCCGTTCCCGATCGTGTTCGACGAGACGGGCCTTCCCCTGGCGGTGCCCGAGGCCGAATTGCCGGTGGAGCTGCCCGAGCTGATCGATTGGGCGCCCCGTGCGCTGGATGAGTCGTCGGAGCCGGAGCCGCCGCTCGGCCGTGCCACGGAGTGGGCCACCGCCACCTATGACCTCGGCGACGGCGAGCGCACGTACCGCCGCGAGCTCAGCACGATGCCCCAGTGGGCCGGATCGTGCTGGTACTACCTGCGCTACCTCGACCCCGCCAACGACGACGCCCTGGTGGATCCCGAGGTGGAGCGCTACTGGATGGCTGACCCCGACGGTGGGGTCGGGGGTGTGGACCTCTATGTCGGCGGCGTGGAGCACGCCGTGCTGCACCTGCTGTATGCCCGCTTCTGGCACAAGGTGCTCTACGACCTCGGTCACGTCAGCGGCCCCGAGCCGTTCGGCCGGCTGTACAACCAGGGCTACATCCAGGCGGCTGCGTACCAGGACAGCCGGGGCGTGTACGTCGAGGCATCCGAGGTGGTCGAGCGGGACGGCAAGTTCTTCTGGGGAGACGACGAGGTCACCCGCCACTTCGGCAAGATGGGCAAATCGCTGCGCAACGCGGTCACGCCCGACGACATCTACAGCGCGTACGGGGCTGACAC
This sequence comes from Acidimicrobiia bacterium, assembly GCA_022826045.1. Classification (GTDB taxonomy): domain Bacteria; phylum Actinomycetota; class Acidimicrobiia; order Acidimicrobiales; family Poriferisodalaceae; genus Poriferisodalis. Next base: position 32,384 of record JAJDVQ010000067.1, read on the forward strand.
GCTGCGGACCTACGAGATGTTCATGGGTCCGCTGGATCAGGGCCGTCCGTGGGAGACACACTCGGTGATCGGCTCGCACCGGCTGCTGCAGCGGGTGTGGCGAAGCCTGGTCGACGAGCAGACCGGCGAGCTCACGGTGGCCGCCGTCGAGCCCGACGCCGACCTCGAGCGGATGGTGCACCGCACCATCGCCGCAGTCACCGACGCCATGTCCGACCTGCGATTCAACTCGGCGATCGCCCGCATCACCGAGCTGAACAACGAGCTGACCCGGCGGGGCGGCGCGACGCCCCGTTCAGTGGCTGACGTGCTGGTGCGCTTGCTGGCGCCGCTGGTGCCGCACCTGGCCGAGGAGCTGTGGTCGAAGCTGGGGAACTCGACCACGGTGGTCTACGCGCCGTTCCCCCAGGCAGATCCGGCACTGCTGGCGGCCGAGGTGATCGAGGTGCCCGTGCAGGTGAACGGCAAGGTCCGCAGCCGGATCACGGTCGACGCCGGCATCTCGCCGGCCGATCTCGAGGCCGCCGCCAAGGCCGACGAGCGCATCGCCCAGCTCACCGCCGGCGCCGTCATCCAGCGCGTCGTGACCGTACCGGGCAAGCTGGTGAACATCGTGCTCGCTTAGGCGAGCAGCATCAGACACGTGCTCGCTTAGGCGAGCAGCATTGGACACGTGCTGGCGTAGGGGGAGAACGACATGAGCGGCAAGGAACGGCGAGCGCTGGGCGTGACGGCCACCGAGACCCACGGCGGCAAGCTCGCCGCAAGGGCATTGAAGGCGGCCGGGGTGGAATGTGTGTTCACCCTGTCCGGCGGGCACGTCATGGGCATCTACGACGGCTGCCTCGACGAGGGCATCGACGTGATCGACGTCCGCCATGAGCAAGCAGCGACGCATGCCGCGGATGCGTGGGCGCGCCTGCACCCGGGCAAGGTGGGCGTGGCCATCCTCACCGCGGGCCCCGGGGTGACCGACGGCGTCACCGGCGTGGCGAATGCCTGGCGGGCCAACTCGCCGATCCTGGTCTTCGGCGGCCAAGGGCCGTTCAAGCACGCCGGCCGCGGCTCGCTGCAGGAGATGGACCATGTGTCGCTCATGCGGCCGGTGACGAAGTGGTCGGGTGCGTGCGGGGAAACCCGCCGCATTGCCGAGTACATCGAGCTGGCCGTGCGCACGGCACTCAGCGGCGTGCCCGGCCCGGCCTTCCTCGAGATACCCATGGACATCCTGCACGGGCGGATCGATCTTGACGCCGTCGAGGTGCCCAGCTTTCGCGACTACCGGGTGGCCGCCGCCGCTGCAGCCCCTCTGGTGGAGCAGGCAGCCCAGTTGATCGCCTCAGCGGAACGACCCGTCGTGATGGCCGGCACGGCGCTGAAATGGAGCGAAGGCGGCGACGCGTTAGCGGCATTCCTGGATGCCACATCCGTGCCGTGTTACGTGAACGGCATGGCACGCGGGGAGATCTCCTGGGATCACCCGTCGTTTCTCTCGCTCACTCGCAAGGAAGCACTCGAAGCCGCTGACGTGGTGATCCTGGCCGGCACGCCGCTCGACTTCCGCATGAAGTTCGGCCGCGCCATCCCCGCAGAGGCCCGCATCGTGCAACTCGACCTGGACGAGACGCTCATCGGCCAGAACCGCCCCGCCGACGTCAGTCTCGTCGGCAATCTCGGTGCCAACTTCGATGCGCTGCTCGGCGTGTTCAAGACCACCGGCGTGACCGTGGACGCCGGCGCACAGCTTGCGGCGCTGCGCAAGCGCGAAATCGAGCTGGACGAGGCCCGCAGCGCCGAGCTCAACAGCGACGAGGTGCCGATCGACCCGTTGCGGCTGTGCCGCGAGATCGCCGACGCCGTCACCGACGACATGATCGTGATCGGCGACGGCGGCGACATCGTGGCGCAGGCCTCCAAGGTGATCCGGGTGCCCAGGCGCGGCACCTGGATGGACCCGGGACCGCTCGGGACGCTCGGCGTGGGGATGCCGTTCGCTCTCGCAGCGCAGAAGGCGCATCCGGACAAGCGGGTGCTGATCGTCTATGGCGACGGTTCGTTCGGGCTCAACGGCTTCGAATACGACACCGCGGTGCGATTCGGGCTGCCCATCGTGGGCGTGGTGGGCAACGACGCTGCGTGGGGTCAGATGCTGCGCCCGCAGGCCGGCCTGTACGGCCAGGACCGGGTGGTGGCCACCGAGCTCAACTACACCCGCTACGACAAGGTGGTCGAGGCCATGGGCGGCCACGGTGAGCACGTGACCGAGCCCGACCAGATCGCATCTGCGCTTCAGCGAGCCTTCGACTCGGGTCTGCCGGCACTGGTGAACGTGGAGATCCGCCAGGACCGCGGCGCCATGAAGGGCTCCACCTACGTCTGAGCCGAAGCACGGTCGCAGTGCTGCACCGAGACCGCACTCAAGGCTCTCCGCCCGCGTGCGGGCCGAAGCACGGCCATGCCGGCGGAGTCAGCGAGTGCTTGCCAGGCAGGACTTCGTGCGGGTGTCAAGCCGGTCGAGCAGCATGCCGACGCGGGGGAAGCCGCAAGTTCTCCCGGCAGCAAGGCGGCCTCGTCAGCGAAGGCGCTTCCGACGGCGGCGGCGATGTCGCGTATGCGGTTGAGCAGCAGGTCTGCGCGTACGCCGATGTCCTCCGCGAATCGGGTCCAGCGCGTCAGCGCCTCATCATGGGTGACCGCGTGACTGCCGCCGATGGCGAAAGCGACATCCGCTGCGACATCGTCTTCGACGAGCCGGTCGAGCGCTTCCTGCTCTTTGGTCTCGTCGTCGGGCAGCAGCACCGTCCAGAGATCGTTGGCAAATCCCACGAACAGAGATCATTCAATGATAATTCATGATGTTCAAGTTATTTTTGCGCGTATCGTGATTTCGTGGCCTTGGTGCGGGCGGTTTCGGAATCCGACTGTCGTTCTACGCTCGCGACATGTGCGGGCGCTTTGTCTCGGCGGCTGATCTCGACGCGGTGTCGGTGTACTTCGACACGCCATTGCCCGGTTTCGACGCACCCCGCAGCTACAACGTGGCCCCCACCACCGACATCGTGGCGGTCACCGACAACGCCGATGCCCGCCGGATCGAGACGTTCAGGTGGGGCCTGGTGCCGTCGTGGTCGAAGGACCCCTCAAAGGGCCCGCCGCTGTTCAACGCCCGATCCGAGACAGCGGCAACCAAGAACTCATTCCGTGGCGCGTTCAGGCGGCGCCGCTGCCTAGTCCCCGCCGACGGGTTCTACGAGTGGCCCCGTGCTCCGAAGGGAACACCCCGAGATGACCGGCCACTGCCGCACTACATCACCCGCGCCGATGGCGGAATGCTGGCCATGGCCGGCTTGTGGGAGCGCTGGTCGCCGCCTGACGACGCTGCCGGAGGCGCGCCCCCGAACGTGCTGCACTCGACGACCGTGCTGACCACCGCCGCGAACGGCTTCATGGCGCCGATTCACGACCGCATGCCGGTGCTGCTCGAACGCTCGCAGTGGGAAGCGTGGCTCGACCCGGCCAACGACGATGTCGACGAGCTCGCCGCCATGTGCCTGCCTGCTGGGGAAGGGATCCTGCGTTCGCATCGAGTGGGCCGCGAGGTGGGCAACGTGCGAAACCGCGACGCGAGCCTCATCGATCCGGTGGAGCCGGACCAGCTCTGCTAGGCGAGGTCCGGACGGTCAGCTCGTCTCGGTCAGCTCGGCAAGGATCGCTGCGGCCGGACCGGCCAAGTCGTCGGCGGAGGCCATCGGCAGCGGCCGGGCGAAGTTCATGTCCGCCATCGAGTTCACCGGGCACACGTGAACGTGGCAGTGGGGCACCTCGAAGCCGGCGACCACCAGTCCGATGCGCTCGGGCTTCAAGGCTCGCATCTGCGCTTCCCCGATGCGGCGGGAGACATCGAACAGGTGCGCCTGCAGGTCGGCCGACACGTCCAGCCAGTGGTCGATCTCGGCGATCGGCACCACCAGCGTGTGGCCCGGCGACAGCGGGTTGATGGACAGGAGCGCAACGCAACGGTCGTCGCGCCACACGAACGTACCGGGCAGTTCGCCCTCGATGATCTTGGTGAAGACGGTGGCCACGGGCGAATCCTAAGCTCGGATTCGCTGGTTCGAGTTGGGGTTGGGGTCGTCGTGTCCGCCAGAAAGGCCTCCTGAAGGCGTGCGCCTGAGCATGTGTTTGTACTGTGAGCCCGGTGAGCGAGGCCCCCGATGCGTCGGAGACCCCCGAGGTCGGGTGGCGGCCGTTCACCGTGCCGAACCTGATCAGCTTCGGACGGCTGTGCTGCCTGCCGTGGTTCGTCTGGCTGGTGTTCGGCGCGGAGGACCGCTGGGGTGCGGCGCTGCTGCTCGGTGTGCTCGGCGCCACGGATTGGGTGGACGGCTTCATCGCCCGCCGCTTCAACCAGGTGTCCGAGCTCGGCAAGATCTTGGACCCCACCGCCGATCGCCTGCTGCTGCTCGTGGCGCTGGTGTCGCTGATCATCGACGGCTCGCTGCCGCTGTGGATTGCGGTGCTGGCCTTGGTGCGCGAAGGCGGTGTGGCAGTCGCAGCGCTGGTGCTGGCGGCGGCGGGCGCCCGCAAGATCGAGGTCACGTGGTGGGGCAAGACCGGGACGTTCCTGATGATGTTCGCCGTCCCGAGCTTCCTGGCGGGTGCCAGCGACATCGCCGCTGCCGGCGTGTTCGGCGTGCTTGCTTGGGTGTTCGTGGCCACAGGATTGCCGATTCACTACTGGTCGGCGTTCGGCTACGTGCCGCAGGCGATTCTTGCTGTTCGCGAGGGACGTGCCGGACGGGCTGTGTGACACCTATCCGGTAGCTTCGCGGCCATGGAGATTCCTGCAGAGCTGCGCTACTCGTCCGACCACGAATGGGTGCGCCCCGCCAATGGACGGGTGCGAGTGGGCATCACCGATTTCGCGCAGGATGCGCTCGGCGATGTCGTGTACGTGGACCTAGCTGAAGTCGGCGCGGTGCTGACGGCCGCCGATCCAATGGGTGAGATCGAGTCCACCAAAACCGTGCAGGACCTCTACGCGCCGGTCTCCGGAGTGGTTGTCGAAGTGAATGTGGCACTGGAAGACGAACCGCAGCTGGTGAACGAATCTCCCTACGGCGATGGGTGGATGTGTGTCATCCAACCGGCAGACGATGCCGCGCGGGCCGATGCCGAGATGGCTGCGCTGCTCGATGCCGACGGCTACGCCGCGCTGATCGCCGAGGACGTCTGATCGCCGTGGCCATCGTCTGCGGAAGGTGCGGGTATTCGAACTCCGACGATGCGCGCTTCTGTTCGGGTTGCGGGACGCGTCTGGACTCGTCTGCCGATGCGCCCACCGAGGTCCTCTCGCCGGTCGGCGCCACCGATGCTCCGCCCTACAGCGGGGTCGCTGAGCTGGCAGTGACCTCGGGGCACCGGTCCGGCACACGTTTCGAGCTGGCCGGCGATCGGGTCACGGTCGGGCGCCATCCCGACAGCGATGTCTTCCTCGATGACATCACCGTCTCGCGCCGTCACGTCGTGCTCGAGCTCGGCCCGGCCGGGCACACCTTGCGCGATGTCGGCTCGCTCAACGGCACCTATGTCAACGGCATCCGCACCGACGGCGAGATCTCGCTGCGGGGCGGTGACGAGCTGCAGGTCGGCAAGTTCAAGCTGCTGTACCTGGTGTCGTCGGTCGGGCTGTGAGTGTCGGCGCCGAGCCTGAACCCCACCCGCCCTCACGCTTGCGTGCCTCGGTTGGACGGCTGTCGATCGGGGAGGTCGTGGCCCTGCTGCGACCTGAATTCAGCGACCTGACCGACTCCAAGATCCGCTTTCTCGAGGATCGCAAGCTCATCTCGCCGGCGCGCACACCGGGGGGATACCGCAGCTTCGGGCCACACGACATCGAGGTGCTGCGCTGGATTCTCAGCCGCCAGCGCGACCAGTACCTGCCGCTCAGCATCATCGGTGAGCGCATCGACCGCGGCGAGCACCTCGCCGACATCTGGGGCATCGGCGTGGCCGATGGCGGTCCCTCGCTCGGGGAGGCGGGCAGCGCGAGTCCCCCTCAGGCCAGCGACCGCGACGGTCCTGAAGATGCCGCCCCCGAAGCTGCCGCAGGTGAAGCCATCGCCGGCGACGCCGCTGCCGGCGAAGCCGCCCCCGAAGACGCCGTCGCAGTTGTCGCTGCCCGTGAAGCCGCCGGATCCCCGGGCCCCGAGTCGCCGGTTGCGGCGCAGCCGCCGTGGGCCGCGCCCGACGATGGCCACACTTAGAGCGTTAGCGGATTGATAAAACGACTGTATGCAATCGCATCGTCTGTCGTGTCGATGCTGCAGGTCAGAGACCCATCCAGAGGCGATTCCACGGCTCGAAATCGTTCAGAGCCGATCTATCCGCGCGGCCTCTT
>JAJDVQ010000087.1 GCA_022826045.1 Acidimicrobiia bacterium
TAAGAGCGTTAGCGGATTGATAAAACGACTGTATGCAATCGCATCGTCTGTCGTGTCGATGCTGCAGGTCAGAGACCCATCCAGAGGCGATTCCACGGCTCGAAATCGTTCAGAGCCGATCTATCCGCGCGGCCTCTAAAACGCGAAGAGCCGACAATGTCTGAGGGCATATTCACTGATAACGGTGCTGTTTGTCGGTGTGCTGTCGGCGGATGCATTGTTTCCGTGAGCGAACTCCGACATGCTGGCATCTCGCGCTGCGGTTTGAAGCATCCTTGCGCTGGATGCCAGAACTCTTGTTGCGACGCGCCTGGACAGCCTGTGCATGTGCTGTTTCGGCAATCTGGCGGCACTGTTCGCCGCGAATCTCGATTTCTTGCCTATGACGCTCGACGGCTTCTTCGTCATATGGGATCGTCGGCAGCTTTGCGATCGCGTCCTGTGTTGCCGCTGCCACAGAATCTGCCAACTCGACAGCGCGAGCGCTCACCACTTCGGGGTTCTGTCCGAGGCGCTCGGCAAACTGTTCAAGCATCTCGAACTTGTCGCAGGTGCGCAGGTTGAAGCCGGTTCCCATGCTCATTGCCATTTTGATCTTCGAGACGGGACGGTTCCGCCGATACGGCAGCCAACTGCAGGCGTCGTACAGCGGAGCGAGCACATACTGTCCGGCTGCTCCGTGCAATATGCTGTAGTTCTTGGCGTGACCGTCGTTGTTCGCTATCAGCCAGCCGTACAGCAGCTGGTCGCGAAAACGGTCAATGTTCGTGTCGGCTGTTTCCGCACGGGATGCTCGCAGTGCTCGGCTGATGTCTGCGATGGACGGGCCGCGGTCGTACTCGTATTTTTCGTTCGGGTGCCGACCGGTCACCTGGCACATGTCCTCTTGGTGTATGCGATGCAGGCCTTCTGACGTGCGGTCGTAGCGTTCGACTATGAGGATTTGCATGCCGTCAAAGTCGACTACGTCGGTAGGAGGCGCGGCGATGCCGAGCCGCACTGCTGCGCTCAGGGCGATATGCTCGAAAACGCATTCATCGGGGAAGTGATCGCTGCGTGCTGCTTTCAGAATGTGTGTGGTGGGAAGCTGCCCCCATGGACGTGACCAGGCTCCGCCAGCTCCTTGCCGAAGAGCGACTTTCGGTTGCATCCCGGCGAGACTGAATCCGGTGTCGGGATATTCGCCGTCAGGAGGCAGAGGACGAATCGGGTACTGCCGCAGCCATTCAGATATTTCGTTCTCGCTGACAGGTATTTCGCCGCCTTGCTGTGCGAGCACGGAGGGCAATTGGTCGTCAGGGCAGAACTGCACTGCGCCGGCACAGTCGAGACCGATGGGTGTATCCAGCAGATGCAGGGGATCGATCGAAGGCACTTCGTATTCGGAGCGCAGAAAGCGGATGACATCCTGATCATCCGGCAGTAAGTTCAGCAGCCAGTTGCGAACCGGCGAACCGGCGAAGGCGGTGTTTCCGACGGGCAGATTGATGGACAGCGGAATTGCGTCAGCGGACTGATACGACGGCTCATATGCCAGAACCGGTTTCTTGTTCAGTGTCAGTGTCGCCGCATGTTCGCCATTGATGATGACTGCTGTCATGATTCGTCAGTGTATGAGTATCGGCTGATGTGCTCTTGCAAATCGAAGGCGGGAGTCGGTTGTTTCGCCAGTTGCAATGTGAAGCCCAATGCTTGCAGAACAGCGAGGACCGGCTTGATCTCAGCGTTCGGTTTGGCGTTTTCCAATTCGGAGAGCCATTTCCGTGACACACCGGCAAGATCAGCCAGTTCCTGCTGTGACAGTCCTCGGCTCTTGCGTTCGGCGCGCACGACGTGCCCAATGGTGCTGACATTCGGCAGCATCGGGAGAAACGTCTCGCTTGACATGCCGCTATTGTATCACGGCACGGTTACATTCTGCAAATGAGGCTATACGGTTACATTTCGGCATGAGGCCGAACGGTTACATTCCGCACCTCATTGGCGGAGCAGCGTGGCATGGGTCGCCGGATGGATCATCCTCGTCCCGTTGTGGCTCATCGGGATATTCAAAGCCAGATCATGGACAGACCACCACAACGCCACCATCGCAGCAGCATGACACAAAGTCGGCACGCGGCCTAGATCGGTGCCGGCATATCCCGGTCGAGAACTTCGTCTAGCCGCAACACGAACTCAGGATACCTGCCTAGGTAGACGAGAGCCTGTCGGCTGATCTGAGCGAGGAATACAGACGGCTTGAGCGCACCGTCAAGTTTCCCAACGCGTTCCGGCAGTCGTTTATTCTTGCGTCAGTCTCTCTGTCGCTGCAGCCTTGCCTGTTCTGCGATGTATTCGTCGATCCACTTGCCTTGATCGCCATTCAGCCATTTGTGTAGACGCCGACTTACCCCTGCGGCAGCTTCTTCTGGGCTGCTCGCTAGCCCCTCATACCACGCCACTTCTTGACGGACCTGATATCGCACGGACGGGTGGCAGAATACCTGGCTTTTCGCATCCATCAGCATGATGTTGTTGAAATGCGATGCGAGATGCGGTTCAACCTCTTTGGGGACAGTCCATCGCGTGCTGTCAGTCCTTGTGGTGCGGTCAGTCTGCTCGTGGGAGGACAGGATGAGCAGGTCTCGGGCGCCAAGGGGGACATATATCTCCGCCGCGTTCGAGAAGCCGCGCAGAACCATGTCGGCCCCAGTCGCTCGCGGCACAAAATCCACCAGAGTGTCGCTGCATATGAGTCGAGGCTTGTGAAACTTCCAATGCAGCCACCGGCGTTGCAGCAGCATGGATAGCATTTCTCTGGATTTCTGCAGAAGAGTGGTTGCCCACCAATCGCCGCAATCTGACTGCGGAATCGGCAAGCCACGCAACTCGGAGATTGTTTGCTCAGCATTTCTCAGTAAGTCAAGCAATCGTTCATTCTTGGCCAATGTCGGAACCAGGAAGCAGAGCGCAAGCGCTATCTCGTCATCGATATCGTAGTTCTCATGCAGGAACTTCTTCAGGACAGGTGCAGCTAATCCGGTGCTTCGCGTTTGCGCGTGGAGTAGCTGTGTGAGGGTCCTGGTCGGGTAGGGAGGGATCGTGCGCTCGCTTAAGAGCACTCTGCCCCGTGTCCTCAAGCGCATGCCGACCTTCGACGCTGAAGCGTTCGAGTGTTACGTGGTGACATTGTTCACGACCATGGTGCTGGTGTTTGTGATACTGGGCCTCTGAGGCGAACTGACTGATTGCCTTCTCGTTCGTGAATGCCAACGAGGCGGAGCCGCTAGAATGTATGTCATGCCTTCCATTTAGATGGCTGGCCCAGAAGGATGACATGTCATGCATTCGGCGAATTTTCGTACAGGGCTCACCAACAGCACGCGCTTAGGGCGCGCAGTCAGGCAGATACGGAAAGAACAGGGTCTGACCCAAGCGCAAGTGGCTGAAGCATCTGGCGTGTCGCGTCTGTGCGTCCGCGACCTCGAAACCGCCAACCGGTCCGTAGGAAGCGCCAACATCATCCGCATACTCAAGGCGCTCGAACACGAACTGGTCATCCGTCCCCGGCACACCCCGAATATGGCAGACCGAGCCGGAGACAACCGATGAACCACGATCTCACGGTGACACTGCATGACAGGATCGTCGGACACATCACGAAAACCGGTCCCCAGAGTGCCGTCATGCGCTACGAGCCGTCCCACTTGGAGCAATACGATCCGACTCCGCTGTCACTCGCCTTTCCGCTGGACGACAGTCTCCGCAGAGACGGCACGACCAAGCGGGCTGACGCTCCTGACAGACACTGAAGTCGAGAAAGGCCTGACAGCTCTTCGCCGTGGCGCTGATGCATGGGCGGCTCAGATGGGCAGACCGCTGTCGTTCAGCCTCTCAGGAGCGCAAACAAAAATCGCCCTTCGTCAGATGCCCGACGGACAATGGGCGCTCCTTTACGGCAACGAACCGTCAACGCACATCTTCAAGATCTCAAGCCCGGGATGGGACGGCAACGACATCATCGAGCACATCTGCATGCAAGCCATCGGAAAGGCAGGTCTTGCCGCGGCGATGACCGAGATCGTGGAGTTCGGATCAGAACGTGCCATCTGCATCACTCGGTTCGACCGAGAAACCGATCCCGACGGACACCTGTACCGCTGCCATCAAGAAGATCTGTGTCAAGCAGCCAATGTGCCGTCGCACAACAGACAACAGTGGGCAGGCGGTCCGTCACCTGAGCGAATCGCCCGCATCCTGCGGGAAGAATCCGGTGACGCTGCTCATTGCGTCCGAGCTTTCAGAGATGCGCTGATCGCCAACTGGGTCCTGCTCGCAGGGGACGCGCACGCCAAGAACTACAGCCTGCGCCTCGACGGAAGCGACGTGGCGCTGTGCCCGCTGTACGACGTATGCAGCGAAGCACCATGGAAACTCGGCAAGCACATCCAGATGGCCATGAAATGCGGCGACTCCTTCAACGCTGACCACATGGGCCGTCAAGAATGGGAAGCATGCGCCGACGCTCTGCGCCTTTCGAGGCAGGAGACTATGGCACGAGTCGAAGAACTGTCCGAATCCGTCCCCAAAGCAGTCTTGGATGCAGCAGCATCCTTGCCCGCGCATCTTCAGGATACCGAGATCGTCGAAAAGCTATACGACGTGATGTCCGGCCGGACCTCTGCATGCCAAGACACGCTCACGCGACCCGCACCGACATCAACCCACGATGAGACATGGGAACAAGCCAAAGCTCTTCTGTCCCAAAAGACAGAAACCTCAAAGACGCAAGCACGCTGCGGACACATCGGAGTGCGAACAGGTCGGCCATGCATCCGCCCGCCCCACAACGACAACAACCACAGATACGCATAACGGCACAGTCCAACTTGATGCGCCGGCGGAGCAATCAGGCGAGGCGGACGCTGCGGACTGTCGGAAAGTTTGTGCAACCGGCGTGATCTGAGGGTCCGCAGCCGGGGGCTGGGGGCCGGGGAGGATCATGTCTGCGGCTGATCATGACAGGCCGGCTGTGCCGGCGAGACGATCCGCCGCCGGCTGCTGGCTGACTGCGAGGTGCACACGCTGCTGCGGCTGCCGACGGGAATCTTCTACGCCCAGGGCGTGAAAGCCAACGTGTTGTTCTTCTGCCGCCGTGAGGGCGCCGAGGACCCGTGGACCCGGGAGCTGTGGGTGTACGACCTGCGCACCAACAAGCACTTCACGCTCAAGCAGAATCCGCTCGCCAGAGCCGATCTGGATGACTTCGTCGCCTGCTACCGACCCGACGCCCGCCACAAGCGCACCGAATCCGAACGGTTCAAGCGCTACGCCTACGACGAGCTAATCGCCCGCGACAAGGCCAGCCTCGACCTGTTCTGGCTGAGAGACGAGAGCCTCGAAGACGCCGACAACCTGCCGCCCCCCGACGTCCTTGCCGCCGAGATAGCAGAAGACCTCGAAGACGCCCTCGCAGAGATCCAAGCCCTCGCCGACAGCCTCGCCGCGTCAGCCAAGCCTGAGTGAGCGACCTGGCCGGTCTCTTCCTCAGCCGAGACGGTAGAGATCGAGCCCGCAGTCCAGTTCTAGTTTGCAATTAGCTGGTTCACAATCTGCAGTTGGACGGTAACAAATCTGCAATCAGCCGCTAACAAGCCATACAATTGGCCGATGGCTTCATCGAAGCTGGTCGAACGGCTTGCAGCGCCGAGGTTGCGCGAGGCGCTGGCCGACTCGCCGGTCGTGGTGGTGCATGGCCCTCGTCAATGCGGCAAGACCACACTGGCCCAGATGGTGTGTGCTCCGAGTGAGCTCGCCCGAAGCGACCGCCGTGCACATGAATGGGGTGCCGGGCAGACGGCCGGATCGACGCACGCGTATGTGACGTTCGATGATCCTGTCGCGGCTGAGGCGGCTCGCGACGATCCATTGGGGTTTGTCGACGGCCTGCCCCCCAATGTCGTGCTGGACGAAGTGCAACAGGTGCCGCAGCTCTACCCAGCCATCAAGCTGGCTGTGGACCGGGACCGGCGTCCCGGGCGGTTCGTGCTGACTGGTTCGACCAATCTGCTGCTGCTGCCGTCATCGGCGGATTCGCTGGTCGGGCGCATGCAGATTGTCCGACTGCATCCATTCGCTCAGCGCGAGTTCGCCTCTGATGCGCACATCGATGACGACATGTCCCAGCACACCGATGCTGGCGCAGCGTCGCGGCCTGGCTTTGTGGACACTCTGTTCGGTTCCGGCTTCGGTACTGAACGGCGAGAACGCGAGGGCACCCGCCTCGCCGAACGGATCGCAGCAGGCGGCTATCCCGCAGCGTTGGACCGGCCCAGCGGCGCTCGCCGGTCCAACTGGTACAGCGACTACCTCGACGCCATCATCCAGCGCGACATCCCTGATGTGTCCACAGTGCGAGTGCCCGATGCGCTTCCTCGCCTTGCGGAGATGTGCGCAGCGCAGACCGGCGCACTGCTGAATGCGAGCAATCTCTCGCGGCTGCTGCAGCTCAGTCGGCCCACCGTGACCGAGTACCTGTCGGTGCTCGAGCGCCTGTTCTTGGTGGAGCGTCTGCGACCTTGGCATTCCAACCGCCACAAACGGATCATCAAGACCCCGAAGCTGCACGTCGGCGACTCGGGTCTGGCGTGCGCCCTGCTCGGCGTCGGCGCCGCTGATCTCAACGGCGACCGCAAGCTCCTCGGCCAGCTCATGGAGACGTTCGTCTACGGCGAATTGCATCGCCAGGCCGGTGCCCATCCCGACGCGCACCAGTTCTTCCACTATCGCGACAAGGACGGCACAGAGGTCGACATCGTCATCGAGCGAGGCAGCCGACGAGTGGCTGGCATCGAGGTGAAGGCTTCCGCAACTGTCACAGCGTCAGACTTCCGGGGCCTGCGGCGCCTCGCCACCGCCGCAGGCGACCGCTTCGTCGGCGGCGCAGTCGTCTACGACGGCGAGATGTGCGCCAGCTTCGGCGACCATCTCTGGGCTGTGCCCGTCAGCCGTCTGTGGAGGTAGGCAACCCCGCGGTTAGCTCTGCCGGGGCGGATTGGGGATTGAAGCTGGGGTCGGACTATCCGCCCGCGAGCGGGCGGACTAGATGCACCTCTGACGTTGGGGTGAGTTCTTCGAGCCAGGGGTCGGGGATGATCTCGCCGTCGATGGCGACTGCCGTCGACGACGTCTCCACCAGGTGCGCGTTGAGCGAGGGGTAGCGCTCTGCGAGCTGGCGCACAAGGTCGCGCACGTTCGCCGCGTCGATGGTGACCTCAGATGTGCCGCCGGTGTGCTGGCGCTGGTCGGTCGAGAAATGAACGACCGCCATCGAGTCGCCCCGACGAATCGGCTCAGCGGCTTCGGGCTGCGATCAGCTCTCGGCGGCCGTCAGCGCTTCCAGCACTCGCGGTGGCGAGAGCGGCAGGTCGCTGATGCGCACGCCGGTGGCATCGGCCACAGCGTTGGCCATCACCGGCAGCGGCGGCACGATGCCCACCTCGCCGACGCCGCGCACGCCGTAGGGATGCGACGGGTTCGGAACCTCCACGATGCAGGTTTCGATCATCGGCAGGTCTGATGCCACCGGGATGCGGTAGTCGAGGAATCCCGGGTTCTCGAGGTTGCCGTCGTCGGAGTAGATGTACTCCTCATTGAGCGCCCAGCCGATGCCCTGTACCACGCCGCCCTGCATCTGGCCTTCCACGTAGCTCGGGTGAATCGCCGTGCCGGCATCCTGCGCGGTGGTGTAGCGCTCGACGGTCACCCGCCCGGTTTCCTGGTCGACCGACACGTCGGCGACCTGGACCGAGAAGGCCGGGCCGGCGCCCCGGGCATTCAGCGACGCAGTGGCGCCCAGCGGGCCGCCGGTGCGCTTGGCGTTGCCGGTGATGGCGGCCAGCGTCAGGGGTTCCTGCTCGCCAGGTCCGTGCACGGCCGAGCCGTCCACCCATTCGACTTCTTCGACATCGCAATCCCAGGTCTTCGCCGCACGCTTGCGCAGCTGCTCCTTGAGATCGCGGCAGGCCTCCACGACCGCCATGCCCGTCGCGAACGTGGCGCGGCTGCCCTCGGTCACGTCGGTGAAGCCGACTACCTCGGTGTCGCCCACGACCGGTTGGATCAGGTGCACATCGAGGCCCAGCTCCTCGGCGGCCATCAGCGCCATCGACGCCCGGCTGCCGCCGATGTCGGGGCTGCCGGTGATCACCGTGGCGGTGCCGTTCTCGTTCAGGTTGACGGTCGCGCTCGACGCCTCGCCGATGTTGAACCAGAACCCGCTGGCCACGCCGCGGCCCTGCCCGGCAGGCAGCGCCGACTGGTAGTGGTCGCTGTCGCGGATTGCTTCGAGGCACTCGCGCAGGCCGATCATCGGCCACTTGGGTCCGTACGGCGTCGGGTCGCCCTGCGAGGGACAGTTGTGGATGCGCAGGTCGATCGGGTCCATGCCGACACGCTCCGCGATCTCGTCGACCACCGAGTCCATCGCGAACGCTGCTGCCGGCGCCGAGGGGGCCCGGTAGGCCACGTTGACCGGCCGGTTGAGCACCACGTCGAAGCCCTCCACATAGAGGTGATCGAGGGTGTAGGCCGACACGACGCACATGCAGCCGAGCATCGCGGCCATGCCCTGGAAGGCCCCGTTCTCGTAGGCCAGCCACGCCTTGGCCGTGGTGATGGTGCCGTCGTTGCGGGCGCCCACCTTCATCTTGATGATGGCCCCCGGGGCGGGACCGGTTGCCCGGAACACGTCCTCACGGCTCATCACGATCTTGACCGGCCGGCCGGCC
This sequence comes from Acidimicrobiia bacterium, assembly GCA_022826045.1. Lineage (GTDB taxonomy): Bacteria > Actinomycetota > Acidimicrobiia > Acidimicrobiales > Poriferisodalaceae > Poriferisodalis. Next base: position 8,769 of record JAJDVQ010000087.1, read on the forward strand.
TTCGTCGACAGCAGCGCCGCCACCGGCTCGATGTAGATGGTCGTCTTGCCGCCGAAGCCGCCGCCGATCTCGGCCGGGATCACCTTGATGCGCGAGGTATCCCAGCCCAGCACCTCGGCCGTCGCCGACCGCACCTTGAAGTGGCCCTGCGACGAAGCCCAGATGACCGCCTTGCCTTCCTGGTCGCAGTCGACCACACAGGCGTGCGGCTCGATGTAGCCCTGGTGCACCGCCTGGGTCGAGAACTCCCGCTCGATCACGATGTCGGCCTCGGCGAACCCCTGCTCGACATCGCCGCGCTCGTACACCGTGCGGGCCGCGATGTTCGACGGCTCGGTGGGCCGCGGCTCGACGCCGCGCGTGAACAGGTTGTCGTGCAGCACTGGCGCGTCGTCGGCCATCGCGTCGGAGATGTTCAGCACGTGGGGCAGCAGCTCGTAGGTGACCTCGATGGCCTCCGCCGCTGCCTTGGCCTCGCGCCGGGTGGACGCCGCCACCGCAGCCACGGCATGGCCGCTGTACAGCACCGTGTCGCGGGCGATGACCGTGCACATCAGGTTGCGCGTCGCGCCCTTGGGCGGTGCTTCGGGGAAATCGGCCCCGGTGACCACGGCCTTCACGCCGGGCATCGCCTCGGCGGCTGAGGTGTCGATCGAGACGATCCGTGCGTGGGGATGCGGCGAGCGCAGGATGTGCCCGTACAGCATTCCCGGCAGGTTCAGATCGGCCGCGTAGCGGGCCTTGCCGGCGACCTTGTCGAGCCCGTCATGGCGGACGGGGCGGGTGCCGACCCAGCGGTAGCCGCTGGCTCCGTTGCCATTGGTGCCGGTGCTTGCAGCAGCTTCAGTAGTGCTCATGTTCAGGTGTCCTTCTGCGATATCAGGAGAGTCTCAGCCAGCCGATGTCAATCAGGCTGGGGTACGGATCTGGACGGCGGCCTCGAGCACCGAGCGCACGATCTTGTCGTAGCCGGTGCAGCGGCACAGGTTGCCGGCGAGCGCGTAGCGCACTTCGGTCTCGGTGGGATCGGGGTTCTCGTCGAGCAGTGCCTTGGCGGCGATGAGGAACCCGGGCGTGCAGATGCCGCATTGCAGCGCCGCGCCTTCGAGGAAGCACTGCTGCAGCGGGTGCAGCTCATCTGCGCTGGCGAGACCCTCGCAGGTGGTGATGGCGGCGCCGTCGGCCTCCGGAGCGAAGATCAGGCAGGCGCACTGCAGCCGCCCGTCCATGATGACCGAGCAGGCGCCGCAGTCGCCGGTGCCGCAGCCTTCCTTGGCCCCGATCAAGCCCAGCTCGTCTCGCAGGGCATTGAGCAGCGATTCGCCGTCTTCGGTCAGAAAATCAACGGCGTCGCCGTTGACCTCGCAGTTCACATGTGTGCGGCTCATCAGGACGCTCCGTTCTGTCCGTTGCGTGTGCGAATCCGGTCGGCGGCAATGCCGGCGGCTCGACGGGTGAGCACGCCGGCGACCTGACGCCGGTAGTTGATCGTGCCCCGCTTGTCGTCGATGGGGTTGCAGGCATCGCTGGCGGCTGCGGCTGCGGCGGCCAACGCTGCGTCGTCGAGGCTGCTGCCCACAAGCGCCGCCTCAGCGGCGGGCACCCGCACCACGGTCGGCGCCACCGCGCCGAGCGCGACCGAGGCCGCGCTGACAACGCCGTCGCCGTCCAGCGAGATGCGCACCCCGGCACCCACCACGGCGATGTCCATCTCGGTGCGAGGGATGAGTCGCAGGTAGGCGTCGGAGGTGCCGCCGGCTGGCCGGGCGAGCTCGAAGCACACCACGATCTCGTCATGCGCCAGCGATGTCTGGCCGGGCCCGGTCACCACGTCGGCGACGGGCACCCGCCGCTCGCCGTCCGCGCCTGCGATCACGGCCACCGCATCGTTCACCACCAGGGCAGGCACGGAGTCGGCAGCGGGGGAGGCGTTGCAGAGGTTCCCGCCGAGGCTGGAGCGGTTCTGGATCTGGTCGGACCCGATGAGTCCTGCAGCCTCGGTCAGGCCGGGGAAGTCGGCAGCAAAGGCGGCGTTGGACGTGAGCGCCGAGCTGGGGGCCGCAGCACCCACCTGCCAGGTGTCGCCGTCGAGGCTCACCGACATGAGACGGTCGATCTTCTTGAGGTCGATCACCATCGACGGCTCAGGCCGCCCGGCGCGCATCTGCGGCACGACGTCGGTTGCGCCTGCGAACACGATGGCATCGGCATCGCTGGCCAGCAGGGCTCTGGCCTCGTCAATGGTGGTCGGCGCGGCGTATCTCATGCGGCGCATCTCCCTCGTGTGCGGCGGATAGCGGCGGAATCGGCAGCGCTGCCGTCCAGCGGCGGCACTCCCGGCAGCGGACGATAGTTGCGCTGGCGACTGTCGGCACGACCTAGACGGGAGGGACTCGGTTTGCCACGCGAGTCTTGACATCAACTATTTGTAAGGTAATATTACTAACAATATGCCGGAAGCATCGGGCACAGCGGCGTCGGGGGCAGCATCTGGCACCTCGATGTTGAGGCTGCTGAGCGGCCAGCGCATTGCTGACGCGCTGTTCGCTGCACATCCGGGGCGCATGTCTCGCGCAGAAATTGCTCGCGCAACCGGACTGTCGAAGCCGACGGTGTCGGCGCTGATGGCAGACATGGAGTCGGTCGGATTGGTCCGTCTGGCAGAAGGCAGCACCCGTTCGGGTTCGATCGGGCGACCGGCGGCGCTGTACGAGCTGGTGCCCTCGGCTCGTCACTGTGTGGTTGCCGATGTCGGCGCGACAACGCTGCGAGTCGGTCTTGCAGATCTGCTGGGCAACGTCGTCGCCGAGGCCGTGGTGGAGACCGGTCCCGATGCGCGCTCGGCCCTCGAGCGGCTGATTCAGACAGTGTCGCCGATGCTTGAGGCGGCTGGATCGCCGTGTCATGCCGTGTGTGTCGGTGTGCCGGGGATCTACCGACCAGAACTGGATCGGGTCGAGCAGTCTCTCAGCCTGCCCGGCTTTGACGATGTGGCAGTCGCCCGGCTTCTGGGCGACGAATTCAGCGCTCGAGTGTTCGTGGAGAACGACGTCAACCTGGCCGCCTTGGGCGAGCTGACGTGCTTGGACGATGAAGACGGCGGGGGAGACTTCGCCGCGGTGTTCGCCGGGACCGGCATCGGTCTGGGCTTGGTGGTCGGGGGAGAGCTGTACCGCGGCGGCACCGGTTCGGCGGGAGAGCTGGGGTCGCTGGTGGTGGCGATGCCCGAGTTGGGCGCGGCGCCAGTGACGCTCGAGGATGTGGCGTCGGCGCCGTCGATTCGCAAGCGCTTGGGTCAGGCAATCGAGGAAGGCCGGGAGTCGGCGCTGGATCTGAGTGCTGATGTCGCTGAAATCTTCGTCGCGGCGCGCCACAACGATTCGGCCGCTGCTGCTGTGTTCAGCGAAGTGGTCGATGCGATGGCGTTGGCGGTGTCGCACCTCTGCCTCATCGCAGACCCGACTCGCATTGTGTTCGGCGGCCCGATCGGCGCGGACCAGATGTTCGTGGAAGCTGTGCGCGATCGTCTTGGCAGTCTCGTGACGGTATCTCCCGCCCTGATGGCGTCGAGCTTGGGGGAGCGGGCGACGCTCATCGGCGCAGCGTCCGTGTCGCAGCGGCACGTGCGCGAGTCGCTGATCTCAGAAGTGCTCGGAGAGCAGCAGTGAGTTCGGTGGCTGACCGGGCCGCCGCTGCAGTGGATGGCGACGAGGTCGTTCGGCTGGTGCGGGAAGCCACCGCCATCCCGAGCGTGACGCCGAACGAAGGGCCCTTCGCCCGATGGGTGCTGGACACTATGGATTCCACCGGCGCTTTCGATGTCACGGGCGCGGCGGAGTTCGAACCCGGCCGGCCGAACGTGTGGGGTTCGACTGGCGGTGAATCTGGCCGGTCGCTGCTGCTCGCCGGCCACATGGACACGGTCGCCACCGATGATTGGTCGCAGCACTGGCAGGGCACTGAGCGCGCGGACCCATTCGGCGCTCATGTGATCGACGGCGAGATCTGGGGCCGCGGCGTCGCAGACCAGAAGGCGGGGATCTGCGCCATCGTCGAGGCGGTCAGCGCGGTCCGGCGTGCCGGACTTCGGCCCGTCGGCAAGGTGTCAGCACTGTTCGTATGCGACGAGGAGTCGGGCCAGCCTGGCAGCGGCGTGTCGGCCGGCATACGGGCGGCAGCGCACGGACACACCGGCCCGGTTCCCAAAGCGGACTTTGCGGTCTATACCGAACCCACCACCTCGGCGATCTACACGGCGCAGATGGGTTTCCTGATCGCCGATATCACCTACACCGGCGTGTCGGCCTACTTCGGCAGGCCTGAACTGGGCGTCGACGCGCTGCGGGCGGGCCACTCGTTGCTGGCGCGGCTGTGGGACTGCTCGGACGAGCTGCGGGAGTCCGTGCCGCCCCATGAGCTGCTGGGCGAGGCGTTCTTGCTGGTCACGTCGGTATCTGCCGGCGGCAACATCGCGGTGCCCGGACGATTCGATCTGTCGTTGATTCGCAAGCTCCTGCCGGGTGAAGACCTCGACGGAGCGGCGGAGCAGATCCGCTCGATCGCTGTCGGCGTGGCCAAGGCCGAAGGTGTGGACTGCGACGTCGAGTTCAACGCCGCCCGCGACCACCCGGTAGGCGGCACACCGGACGAGGTCGGCACTGGCCATCCCGGCGTACGGGTGCTGGCCGGCTCGATCGAGGCTGTGACCGGAGAGCCGGCGCGCATCGACGGCGCCCCATTCTGGTCGGAGAAGTCGTTCCTGCGGGACCTGGGGATTCCCAGCGTCTATTTCGCCCCGGGCGACATCTCGAACTGCCACACGCCGTTCGAGCGGCTCAGCATCGATGAGCTCGTGACCGCGACACGCACGCTTGCCCACTTCATCGCCGAGTGGTGCGAGATCACTGATCTGTAAACGGAACCCTGGGAGGGGACATGACCAAGAACAGAAGGGCATCCCGGCTGCTGCTGTGGATGTCGCTGATTGCAGCGTTCGCGCTGTTCGCCGCATCGTGCGGCGATGACGACGACGGTGCAGCTCCGGCGACCACCGCTGCCGCAGCAGCGCCCGAGCCCGAACCGGAGCCCGAGCCAGCGCCCGAACCTGAGCCGGTGCCCGAGCCGCCGAAGACGCAAGGACCCGGCGGTGAGGAGGCAGTGGCGTCGAGCGAGATCACCTTGAGCGATGATGAGATCGCCGAAGTGCAGCAAGGCGGCTACACGGCCGCGCTGCTGTGGCATACGGCCGGTGCGTTCACAGACGCCGTCAGCCAGGGCGCCCGCGACGCATTTGCCGAGCTGGGCATCGAGGTGATCGCCGAGACGAATGCGAACTTCGACGCAGCTCAGCAGGCCAATGACGTCGAGACGGTCATGGCCCAGCAGCCCGACGTCATCATCAGCCTTGCCATCGGCCCTGATGCGGGCGCGGAGGCGTTCCGCCCGGCGGTGGAGGCGGGAGTGCACCTGGTGTTCCTGTCCAATATCCCGCAGGGCTATGTGCACGGTGAGGACTATGTGGGCATCGTGACTGACGACTTGGCAGCCATGGGCATCACAGCGGCGAACCTGCTCGCTGACGCGCTCGGCGGTGAAGGCGAGGTGGGCTATATCTTCCACGATGCCGCCTATTACGTGACCAACCAGCGCGATCAGGCGTTCAAGTCGTGGATCGAGATCAACTATCCCGGCGTCACGATCGTCGCTGAGCAGGGGCTTGCCGACCCGGCGGCCGCTGAGGAGATCGCCACGGCGATGCTGACGCGCCACCCCGATCTGGACGGCATCTACGCCCCGTGGTCAGCCGGCCCAGCCGACGGCGTTCTGGCTGCCCTGCGTGCGGCCGGCGCCTCTGATGTCGCGCTGGTGACGATGGACCTTGACACCAACGTGTCTCTGGACCTTGTTGAGGGCGGCAACGTCGTGGGAATCGCGGCCGACGAGGCGTACAACCTCGGCCGCACCATGGCGCTGGAAGGGGCGTACGGGCTGTTGGGCAAGTCGGCGCCTGCGTTTGTCGTAGTGCCGGCGATCGGCGTGACCGCCGACAACATCGTCGAGGGCTACCAGCAGTCGCTGGCGGCCGATCCTCCCCAAGAAGTGCTCGACGCGCTGGACCGCTGACGAGGAAGCCCTCCCGTGGCTCGTGCCCCGGCGGCGAGACTCGTCGGCGGGGCACGAGGATTCCATCTGCGCCTACACGAGTGAGTTGCGGTCGTCCAGTTGACTGAATCAGCGATCAAACGGGCTCTGCAGCGTCGGCAGTTCGCTGCGCCTCGCCAGTACGTGGTCTATGCCGCCGCGGTTCTCATCTTCGGCCTGTTTGCTGTGGTGCTGCGCGACGACGGATTTGTCACGGCCTCGAATCTGCTGAACATCGGCCGCCAAGCGGCCCCGATCGCCGTGATGGCGGTCGGGATGGCATTCGCGCTGGGTGCAGCCGAGATCGATCTGTCGATCGGCTCGGTCGCCGCGCTGTCGTCGTTGGTGGTGGCTGATGCGATCGGCAGCTTCGGATTCGCGGCCGGTGTCGCCATCACGCTGGCGATCGGCATGGGGATCGGCGCCGTCAACGGCGTCATCGCCGTCAAGGTCCGCATCCCGTCATTCCTGGTGACGCTGGGGACGCTCGGCATCGTCAGCGGCGTCGCCCGGAACCTCAACAACCTGCAATCGCTGCCGATCCGCAACGACACCTACCTGAACGTGTTCGGCGCCGGATCGCTGGGCCCGATCTCGTCGCTGCTGATCTGGACCGTCATCGTCGGTGTCGTCGGCCATCTGGTGCTGCACCAGTTGCGCTGGGGCCGCCATGTGCTCGCCGTCGGCGCCGACCGGTCCGCTGCCGGGGCGTTGGGCATCAAGACCGACCGGGTTCGCATCACTGCGCTCATCGCCAGCGCCGCAGCGGCCTCGCTTGCCGGGATGTTGCTGGCCGGCCGGCTTGCCATCGGCCGGCACGACCTCGGCGAAAACCTGTTGCTGACGGTGATCGCTGCGGTCGTCATCGGGGGCACGAACCTGTTCGGCGGGCGCGCCTCGGTCGCGGGTGCCATCGCGGGATCGATCGTCATGGCGATGCTCAACAACGGCCTCATCCTGATGGGCTTGCGCGTCGCAGATCAGCTCATCGCCCGCGGGGCAATCATCATCCTCGCTGTCGCGCTGAGCATGCGAGAGCAGAAGGAGACCTGAGGTGTTCCTGGGCACGCTCCTGCAGCGCAATCGGGGATTCGTGCGCGCTGCGGTCGAACTGCACCAAGCCGGTCTCATCCCGGCCAACAGCTACGTGCTGGACCTCGACGCGATCGAAGCCAACACGGCCGGCCTGTGCCGTCGTGCTCACGAACTGCACCTCACCGCTTATGCCATGACCAAGCAGATCGGTCGCGCCCCTGCGGCACTGGATGCGATCGCGGCCGGCGGCGCCGATGGGTTCGTCACCGTGGACATGGCGTGCGCGCGCCCGATCGTCCGCAGCGGCCACGGCGTCGGCCATCTCGGCCACCTCGTGCAGGTGCCGCGCGGCGAGGCGGCCGAGGCTGCCGGCTTCGCGCCCGGCTACTGGACGGTGTTCTCACGCAACAAGGCCAACGAAGCCGCCGCTGCCGCTCGCAGCCACGGCCGTTCACAACCGCTGCTGGTGCGTGTCTTCGACGACGGCGACGAGTTCTACGCAGGTCATGAGGGCGGGATTGCGCTGAGCGATCTACCGGCGATGATCAGTCACATCGCTTCGCTTGACGGAGCGACCTTCGCCGGGCTCACCACCTTCCCTGCGCTGCTGTACGACGAGTCATCCCAGAGCGCCCGGATCACCCCGAACATGAGAACGCTGGGCAGGGCCGCCGACATCGCCCGCCGCCATCGTGCCTGCCCTGAACAGCTGCAGCTCAACGCTCCCGGCACTACCTCGACCGATGTGCTGCCGTTGCTGGCCGAGGCCGGAGCGACCCAGGTAGAGCCCGGACACGGCCTCAGCGGCACCACGCCGCTGCATGCGATCCGCGAGCTGCCCGAGCTGCCAGCGGTGCTCTATCTCAGCGAGATCGCACACATGCATCAAGGCGTGCCGCTGTGCTTCGGCGGCGGTCTGTACATCGACCCGGTGTTCGGTGATTACCGAGTCCGGGCTGTTGTGGCTGGCGACCCGTCAGAGATCTCGACACAGCCCGTGCCTGTCGACATGCCCAGCCCCGCAGCAATCGACTACTACGCCAAGCTGGTTCCCGAAAGCCCGCGTACCTTCAAGGAGGGCTCGACGGTCATCTTCGGTTTCCGCGTGCAGGCCTTTGTCACCCGGGCGTTCGTCACGTGTGTCGCCGGTGTGGCAGGCGGCCAGCCCCGAGTTGTCGGAGTCTGGAACGGCTTCGGCGACCCTGTCCAGTTCGGGAAGCCGGCATGAACGCCGCCGCACCGGCTGCAGCGCTCGAGGCGGAGGGCCTGTGCAAGTCGTTCCGAGCGGTGCGAGCTCTGGATCATGTGGATCTCACCCTCCGCTATGGCGAGGTCACGGCACTGCTGGGCGACAACGGCGCGGGCAAGTCGACGTTCGTGAAGTGCGTCGCCGGGGTGTACGCGCCCGATGCGGGAGTGCTGAGAGTCGACGGTGTCGCGACATCGATCACCACCCCCGACTCGGCCCGCGCGCTGGGCATCGAGACCGTCCATCAGACGCTCGCCGTCATCGACACGCTCGACGTTGCGGAGAACCTCTTCCTCAACCGGGAGCACACCCGCGGAGGGCCAATCGGCGCCTGGCTCGGCGTGCTCGACAAGAAGCGCATGCGAAACGAGACCGGGCACATACTCGAACGGCTCGGCATTCGCATCCCGTCGCTGCGACACCCCATGGGCGCGCTGTCAGGCGGCCAGCGCCAAGCCGTCGCCATCGGAAGGGCCACCGCATGGGGACGGCAGATCGTCATGCTGGACGAGCCTGCAGCCGCCCTTGGCGTGGAACAGGCGGCCCGTGTGCTCGAACTCATCCTGAACCTGCGGGAGGGCGGCGCGGCGGTGCTCCTCATCACCCACAACATGGATCGGGTCAGCGAAGTCTGCGACCGGGCAGTTGTGCTGCGCCAAGGACGCAAGACCGCCGAGGTCGCCGTCGGCGACGTCACCAAAGACGACCTCGTGGCCTACATCACCGGCGCGAAATCCCAGCAGGCCCACTCATGAGCCGCCCAAGCCCGATGTCGGCGGCGGATTCGGTTGCAGCAGCGGCCACCGCGGAGACTGCCGGCGACGACAGGCCGCGCATGCAACTCGGCGTCGATGTCGGCGGCACCAGCATCAAGGGGGCAATCGTCGATCTGCGCAGCGGCCAACTCGCCGGGCAGACCCATAACGTACAGACTCCTCAGGGGGCAACGCCCGAACAAGTAGCTGCACTCGTATGGCAGATCGCAGCGGCGGAAGGCTGGATCGACGGCATCGGCATCGCATTGCCGGGCGTGATCTCTGGATCGCGACTGTGCCATGCGCCCAATCTCTCCGGCGTTTGGGAGCGCGACGGCGCCTTGGACTGCCTGCTCGTCAGCGCAGACGCCGCAGCCGTGCTGATCAACGATGCCGACGCGGCAGGACTCGCCGAGCTCATCTATGGCGGTCCTCAGCCCGACGCCGACGGCCTCACTGTGGTGCTCACCTTCGGCACCGGCATCGGCAGTGCCTTGCTCCACAACGGTCATCTCATCCCGAACTCCGAGCTCGGCGAGATCACGAGCGGCTCAGGTCGGTTCGAGGACGTTGCGTCGGGGCGTGCCATCTCAGAGCACGACCTCACGCCGGTCCAATGGGCTGAACGTGCGCAGCCCTACTTCGACTTGCTCGAAACGCTCCTCAACCCAGGCCGGTGGGTTCTCGGCGGTGGCCTCACGGAGAACTTTCAGCAATATGCATCCCGGCTCGATCTGTCCAAGCCTGTCAGCGTCGCCCATCTGGGAGTCCATGCTGGGATCGTGGGCGCGGCCGCCGCAGTGGGTCGGCTCGATTCGGCGTCGAATCAGTCGGGCCGGCAATGAGGCTCATCGTCGCACCTGACCGAGCGTCCGCGGCGAAGCTCACGGCGGACATCATCGAACGATTCGTCAAGTCCACAGCGCCGGCTGTGCTGGGAATCGCCACCGGTGCGACCATGGAGGAACCTCTCGCCGAAGTTGTGCGACGTCACCGGCGCGGGGCCTTCAGTCTGGCTCGCACTGAGATCTACCTGCTTGACGAGTACATCGGTCTCGAACCCGGTGGTCGCGACACGTTCAGGAGCGCCGTCGACCGGCGTTTCGTGTCCCGGACAGACGTGCCGGCTGCTGCGGTGCATTCGCCGGATCCGCACGCGACAGATCTGGGTGCTGAATGCGACCGGTACGAGCAGGAAGTACGCGGCGCGCAGATCGGGCTCCAACTTCTCGGCATAGGAACCAATGGCCACATCGCCTTCAACGAGCCCGGCTCGGCATTGGACGGTACGACTCGCGTGGTCGAGCTGAGCGAGCAAACGCGAACCGACAATGCGCGGTTCTTCGCAGGACGTACTGAGCCGCCCACGACAGCGATCACACAAGGCATCGCCACCATCCTGGCTGCGAGGGAACTGCTGCTGGTTGCCTGCGGACCTTCAAAGGCATGCGCACTCGCTCGGGCCATTGAAGGCCCGGTCACCGAAATGATCCCCGCCTCTGCACTGCAGCTGCATCCCAACGCCACGGTCATTGCCGACCCATCGGCTGCCTCTGAATTGGCATCTGCGTCCGCTGTTCATGAGTCCCCATTCGATGTCCCAATGACATCAGGAGTAGAGAATCAATGAAACAACGCACGTCGCCGCGCCAGCGCAACGCAAGTGTTCGCCGACCATTTGCGATGTCGTTATTTTTCACTGCGCTGTTGAGCGTATCCGTGTGGTATTCCGTGCACCCGGCAGGAGCGGAAGACGCTGAAGTCGTTGCGCCTTCGAAGACCTACGAAGAATTCATCGATGCCGTATGGGCCTATGAGTCCGACATCGAGCCGTCGCAGCAGTCCTACTACAATGACAACTGGGATAACCCTGTCGTGGGGTCATATCCAGAAGTCGACTTCCCTGGTCGCGTCATTCGTGATGACGATGGCAACCCTGTCGAGGCATACAACCTCACGATTGAAGAATTCTTCCATGTTATTGGCATCGGCGGTCTATATCACCCGAATGATCCTAACCCAGATTGGAAGCTCATCCAGTCAAACGTGATCAACTACCTCGGGTTCGTCGGCTTTCAGTTCCAAGAATCTGATCTCGTGGATCTCGGATACTACGAATACGAAACAATCACCATGATGCAGACTACCTATCCGATCCACTACGTTGACGTCCCGAATAGCAACTGGGCAAACGACGTTAGACAATTCTTCGCCTATCCCCCGATCGTCGAGGTGCCCACACTTGTGCGTGACGCCGTCGTTTTTCGTGATGACTTCTTCACGGGCAAGAACGGCATCAACACTTATGAAGACTTTACCACACCGGATAAGCACATTTTGGTGATCAAGGACCATTTCGCGAACAAATACGAAGGCATCGTTGCTGGTCTCAAGGATCGAGGCAAGAATCTCGGAGACTATCTCGGAACATATGTGTATTGGGATCAACTGGATCCACCAGTAAGCCCGCCGCCCGGAAAACGTGACAACAAGGTAGAGATAACGCTCTCCGGCCTTTTGGCCGGCGCACACTTGCGCGGCGCAGAGGGTGTCGTTTCGTTGCTTGTGGATCACAAGAATCCGTCCGACGAGAACGGCACCTATATTCTTCAGTATGTGCAGGACTACGCGGGGTACGACACGCCATTCGGAAGTCGCTTTTTTGCTTCAAGGTGATATCCCGATCTTGATACGGTCGGCAATCCGGCAAAGTGCTCGACAGTGCCTACTCGTCTTGTGTGTTGTCGGCGCGTTGACGGGTTGCGTTTGGGATGACGCGGACGACTACGAGGTCAGATTCGGCGACAACGCAGAACTGCTGTCGTGGTGCTTCGTCGAACCCGATGGTTATCTGCAGATCGACGTGAGGCAGATTCGTTTCGGCAGCCAGTATCAAATGGTTGCCGGTCGCTTCGACCCGGCTGCAGCAGATCTCATCTACCGTCACCTGCGCGAACATCTCCGTCGTCGTGATGTGGCGAATCTGAACGTCGAGATGAGTGTGGCGAGGCTCTGTGCGGACCAGCCGAGTGAGCAGCCTCCGAATTGGCTCAGGCTCAGCACTGACGGAACGTTCGTGCCTGCACCACCACGCTCCGCTCCTGCCGCTACGCCCACGGCGGGCGGATGATCGCAGCCGCTCGGCTGTCGGTGACCGATGGCGCGCCGAAACATAGGCTCGGCTCATGACGGCCGCCGATCCGCCGCGGCGAGTCGAGGCTGAACATCTGGCACCCGACTCGGAGCGGCCTACCGCAGCGGGCAGGTTTGCGGTCCGGGTTTCGTATCCGGCCGTGATCCTGCTGGGAGTCGGCATCTACGCCGCCGCCGGATCGCTCGGGATGCCGGCCGTGGCGGCGTCCTACGTTGCCGTGCTCGTTGGGGCAGGGCTCGTCACGCTGCACGAGATCGTCTTGCCCTACCGCCCCGAATGGCGCCCCCAGGGTGCTGACGTGCGAGCCGATGTGGCGTTCATGGTCGCCGTCCAGGTGGTGCTGCCGCTGCTGCTCTCGCTGGCAGCGACGGCGGCATTTGCCGGATGGCTGCGCGAGGGCGACCTGACCCTCGGAGGCCTGTGGCCTCACAGCTGGCCCGTTGCGCTGCAGGCGGCGCTGATGATGGCTGTGGCCGACTTCTTCCGCTACTGGCTGCACCGGGCGTTCCACGGCTCAGCCTTCATGTGGCGCTGGCACGCCGTGCACCACTCGCCGCACCGGCTGTACTGGCTGAACGTCGGGCGCTTCCACCCAGGAGAGAAGGCAGTCCAGTTCTGCGTCGACGCGTTGCCGTTCGTGCTGGTGGGCGTGGGAAGCGACGTGCTCGCGGCCTACTTCGTGTTCTACGCGCTGAACGGCTTCTACCAGCACTCCAATTGCGATGTGCGCCTCGGCTGGCTCAACTACCTCATCAGCGGCCCAGAGCTGCACCGCTGGCATCACTCCGAATTGCCGGCCGAGTCCGATCACAACTTCGGCAACAACCTCATCATTTGGGACGTGCTGTTCGGCACGCGGTACCTTCCCGCCAACGCGGCGGTCGGACGGCTCGGTCTGCTGAACCGCGACTACCCGGCAGGCTTTCTGGCGCAGATGCGAACCCCTTTGATTCGAGGACTCGACAAGCGAGCAGCCGGGACGGCGACGCCGTCGTGACGGGCACTTCGGGGATCGACGGTCTCAGCTATCGACTGCTTCGGGCCGGGCTGGCCGCGGCCAGCGGCCGCACCTACCGCGGGCTCGTCCGTGCGTGCGCCGATCCGGCGGCGGTCCAGGATCAGGTGCTGCAGCGCATCCTCTCCGATAACGCCGGCACGGTGTTCGGCACTGATCACCGCTTCGGCTCGATTGCCGGCTTCGAGGACTACCGCCGTGCCGTGCCGGTGCAGACCTACGAAGACCTGAGGGAGGCGATCGAGCGGCAGGAAGCCACCGGCCAGCGGTGCCTCACTGCCGAGCAGCCGGTCTATTACAACCAGACCAGCGGCACCGTCGCCGAGCCGAAGAACATCCCGCTCACCAATGCCGGCCTCGCCCGCATCCAGCGCTTGCAGCGACTCGCGGCCTACACGCTGTCGCGGTGCACCGCCGCGCTTGGCGGCAAGGTGTTCGCGGTGACCGGTGCCGCGCACGAGGGCACCATGCCAGCAGGCACGCCGTACGGCTCAGCGTCAGGGCTGCTGTATGCGAGCCAGGGCAAGCTCCTGCGGCGCCGGTATGTGCTGCCAGCGCCGGTATCGGACATCGCCGACTACGACGCCCGCTACCTGGCCATGGCGGTGCTGGGCGCAGCTGACGGCTCCGTGACCACGATGGCGACGGCCAACCCGTCGACGTTCATCCGGCTGATGGACGTGCTCAATGACTCGGCCGACGTGGTGCTCGACGCAGTGGCCGCCGGGCGGCTGCCCGCTGGCTGCAACGTGCTTGGGCGCGACTACCAGCTCGGACTCCGCGCAGACCCGAAGCGAGCGGCGGCGCTCGGTCGGCGCCTGGAGGCCGCAGGCCGACTCACCTATGCCGACATCTGGAATGACCTGCGCGCAGTAGTGACGTGGACCGGGGGGAGCTGCGGCTTGGCGATCGAGCGTCTCCAACCGATGCTGACACCCGACTGCCCGGTATTCGAACTCGGCTATCTCGCCAGCGAGGTCAGCGGCACTGTCAACATCGATCCCATCGAAGGCTCCTGCGTCGCGACCCTGCAGGACAACTTCTTCGAGTTCGCCGAATGCGAAGAATGGGAGGCCGCTGCCGAAGATGCCGACCGTGGCCAGCAGACCTGCACGCTTGCCGATCTCGAGCCCGGCCGCGACTACTACGTCATCGTGACCACGGCCGACGGTCTGTACCGCTACGACATGAACGACATCGTGCGGGTGACGGGCTTCGTCGACCGCACGCCGGTCCTGTCCTTCGTCCAGAAAGGCAAAGGCGTCACCAGCATCACGGGCGAGAAGCTGTACGAGTTCCAGGTGATGTCGGCCGTGACCGCCGCGGCCACTGAGTTCGGCACCGTGGCGCCGTTCTTCATCATGCTGGCCGACGTCGCAGCGTCCCGCTACACGCTCAATGTGGAACTGGCGACCACACCGGCTGGCCCACAGGGAGCCGAACTTGCCGGCGAACTGTCAAGCAGCATCGAGCGAGCGCTGCGGCAGACCAATGTCGAGTACGACCAGAAGCGAGCCAGCGGCCGGCTGGCGCCGTTGCGTGTCCGGTTGCTTGCAGCGGGCACCGGCGATGAATTCAGGCGCCAGCGCGTCGCAGACGGCCAGCGCGACGTGCAGTTCAAGTACCTCCGGCTGCAATACAGCGCCGATTGCCAGTTTCCTTTCGACGACTTCGCAGCTCCGGCCTGAGCGAGCTTGGCCGAGGTGCATGCGTGCAGATCCGCCGCCTGAAGACGTTCACCTTCCCCGTGCCGTTCAAGCGCGTCTTCCGGCATGCCGCTGCCAGTCGCCGCCACGCTGAGAACCTCATCGTCGCGGCCCACGCTGACGACGGCACGATCGGCTACGGGGAAGGGTGCCCGCGGCTGTACGTGACCGGCGAGACCGTCGGGGGCTGCGCCGCCTTCGTCAACCAGCACGCGGCGTCATTCTGCGCGGAAGTCGGGAGCGTGGATGACCTGCGTTCCTGGATCGACGCCCATGGCGATGCCATCGACGAGAACCCGGCTGCGTTCTGCGCGATGGAGCTGGCCGCCCTCGACCTGCTGGGCAAGGCGAGCGGCCGCAACATCGAGCAGCTGCTGGGTGTTGCTTCAGGGCCGCCCGACGTCGCCTATACGGCTGTCCTGGGCGACATGCCCCTGCTGCTGTATCGATGGCAGCTGCGCGGATTCCGCGTCCGGGGCTTCAACGACTTCAAGGTGAAGCTCTCGGGTTCGCCGCGGCGTGACCGCGCCAAGCTGGCCCCGTTCGTTTCCCGGGGGTCGAGCCCGGCGATGGTTCGCCTCGACGCGAACAACCTCTGGGAGACGCCCGAGCAATGCGCAGAGCACTTGGATGAACTGGGCGACATCGCATTCGCCGTCGAGGAACCGCTGCAGGCGGGTGATGTCGACGGCTGCATGCGCGTCGCGCAGCAGTGCCGGGTGAAGATCATCGCCGACGAGAGCGTGCGACGTACCCGGCAGCTCGAAGCGCTTCTGGAGCCATCGGCGTGGATCGTGAACGTGCGGGTATCGAAGATGGGTGGGATCGTCAGGTCGCTGGAGGTGGTGGCTGCTGCAGCGAGCGTCGGCATTGACGTCATCGTCGGCTGCCAGGTGGGGGAGACGAGCCTGCTCACTCGGGCGGCACTTCCCGTCATCGCGAGCGCTCCGGGTGCCCTTGTGGGGGCCGAAGGCGCCTTCGGGACGCATCTGCTGGCCCGTGATCTCACCGATCGGACGATCATGTGGGGCTACGGGGGCATGCTGCGCGGACGCGACGTGCCTGATCGCAGCGGCGGCGGGCTGGGTCTGCGGCTCGATCCCGCGGCCGTCCTGGTGCCGCTGGAGGACAGGTGAGCGACACCCGATTTGCTGCGGCAAGCCTTGTATTCGGCCTGGCATTCCTGGCCCGCGTCGCGGGTCAAGCAGCACAGCGCTGGTGGGACGTGGCCTTCCTGCCCTCCCAGGACGCCTGGCAGGGCAGCAGCCTGCCGTTCCCGGCGCTGTTCGCGGCCCAAGTGGTGATCTTGATGATCATCGCAGCAGCGACGCTGCGAATGCGAGCTGGTCGGAACCTCTTCAGGCGGCGCTGGGAGCGACCAGTCGCTTGGTTCGGCGTCCTGTACTTCGCTGTGATGGCGGCGCGTTTGGCAGTCGGGCTCCTCGGCGATGCTGGCGCGTTCGGCGACGAGAGCATCGCTGCAGGGAAGTGGTTCACTGCCTACCTGCCGACGGCATTCCACCTGGTCCTGGCGAGCGAAGTGATGCTGTTCGCGGCCTATCAACGAGCGCGTTCCCAACCCGCCGGCTGAGCGGGCGCGAGGTTGGGGCGGTCGTGGGGGATCGGTAGCCTGCTTCATTCGCGGCGCGGACTTCCTGCGTCGAACTGACGTCCGGCGAGGCCGGATGCCTCCCCGCAATGGGTCGGGTGTTCGGAACCGGTCGGCACAACCTCCAGAACCGCTCCGCCGGCGCAGCCGTGCGGAGCGTTCGCATGGCGGCCCGCTCTGCGGGCAGCCGCAAAGACAGGGGCCCGAAGAGCGGGCCGCCGAAGGGACAACTGCTCGCTGTGCGGGCGGTGAGACGCACGGCGAAGGCACGAGAGAGACGTCCATGGCGAACAAGGCGCTGGTCGCCACCAAAGTCGGCATGACACAGCTCTGGGACGACGACAACCGCGTCGTCCCGGTCACCGTGCTGCGCGTCGACGATTGCCGGGTCACCCGGGTCCGCACCACCGAGCAGGACGGCTACACCGCGGTGCAGGTCACTTACGGCCACCGCGAGGCCCGCAAGATCAACAAGCCCATTAATGGTCACTACGAGCGAGCCGGGATCGACCCCGGCGTACGCCTCGTAGAGCTGCGGCTCGACGATGTCAGCGAAGTAACGGTCGGCACCGAATTGGGTGCCGACCTTTTCAGTCCTGGAGAGCTGGTCGATGTGACAGCCACCTCCAAGGGCAAGGGCTTCGCCGGCACCATGAAGCGGCACAACTTCTCGGGCCAGCGCGCCAGTCACGGCGCGCACCGGGTTCATCGGGCCCCCGGCGCCATCGGCGCATGCGCCACGCCTTCACGGGTGTTCAAGGGCACCCGCATGGCCGGCCGCATGGGCGGCGAGAAGGTCACCACGCTCAACCTTTCGGTGGTCGAGGCCGACGCCGAGCGAGGTCTGCTGCTGGTGCGGGGCTCGGTCCCCGGGCCCAAGGGCGGCACGGTCGTCGTCCGCAACGCAGTCAAAGCGCCGCAAGGCGCGTCAAGCAGCACAGCGACGATCGAAGCGTGAGGAGATTCTGATGACACTCACGCTCGACGTTCGCACTCCCGACGGCGGCACAGCCGGCACCGTGGAGCTCGACGAAGCCATCTTCGGCATCGAGCCGAACATGGCGGCGCTGCATCAGGCCGTCACGGCCCAGCGCGCCGCCCGCCGCAGCGGCTCTCACAGCACCCTCACCCGGGCCGAAGTGCGGGGCGGCGGGGCCAAGCCGTGGCGCCAGAAGGGCACCGGCCGGGCTCGCCACGGCTCGATCCGCTCGCCGCAGTGGGCCGGCGGCGGCATCGCACACGGACCGAAGCCGCGCGACTACCGCCAGAAGGTGAATCGCAAGACGGTGCGGCTAGCGCTCTGCTCGGCACTGAGCGACCGGGCTCGCAGCGAGCGCGTCATGGTGATCGACGAGTGGCGCTTTGCCCAGCCGCGCACGAAAGACGCGATCGCAGTGCTCGAGAACCTGTCCCTTTCGGGGCAGGTTCTGCTCGTTCTGGGTGACAGCGACGCGCACCGCACTGCCGGTCGCAGCTTCCGCAATCTCCCTGCCGTCAGCGCGGTCAGCCCGTCCGAGCTGAACGCCTACGACATCCTGCGCTCGGACTGGCTGGTCTTCACGCCGGACACGCTGCCGACGAGCGCCGATCCCGCCGGCGCCCACGCTGACACCGAGGGGGCAGCACAGTGAAAGACCCCCGCGACGTGCTGATCGCCCCGGTCATCTCGGAGAAGTCGTACGACTTCCTCGAAGAGGGCATCTACGTGTTCCGCGTGCATCCCTCGGCCAGCAAGCCCGAGATCCGCCAAGCGGTCGAGTCGATCTTCGACGTCAAGGTCGCCAAGGTCAACACGCTCAACCGCAAGGGCAAGAAGCGGCGCAACCGGCGCAACAACACCGTCGGCAAGCGGCCGGACACCAAGCGGGCCATCGTCACCCTCGTCGAGGGCGACTCGATTCAGATCTTCAATTCGTAGGACTCGTCATGGGCATTCGAGTACGCAAACCGACGAGTCCCGGGCGAAGGTTCCAGACGGTCTCGGACTTCGCCGACCTCACGGCAACCAAGCCCGAGCGCACCCTCATCGCCAAGAAGCACTCCACCGGCGGTCGCAACAACTACGGGCGCAAGACCTCTCGCCATCGCGGGGGCGGCCACAAGCAGCGGTACCGCGTGATCGACTTCCGCCGCAACAAGGACGGGGTGCCCGCCACGGTCGCCACGATCGAATACGACCCCAACCGCAACGCACGCATCGCGCTGCTGCACTACCACGACGGCGAGAAGCGCTACATCCTGGCGCCCGCCGGGATCGGGGTCGGCGACAAGCTCGCCAACGGTTCAGACGCCGAAGTGCGAGTCGGCAACGCCATGCCGCTGCGCTACGTGCCGGTCGGCACCACCGTGCACAACGTGGAGCTGAAGCCGGGAGGCGGCGGCCGCATGGCCCGCTCAGCTGGCTCCAGTGTGCAGCTCGTTGCCAAGGAGGGCGCGTATGCCACGCTGCGGCTGCCCTCCACCGAGATGCGCCGGGTGCCGATCGACTGCCGCGCCACCATCGGCTCGGTCGGCAACGCCGAGGCCGACCTCGTCAAGATCGGCAAGGCGGGCCGCAATCGTTACAAGGGCGTGCGCCCCCAGACCCGCGGCGTGGCCATGAACCCTGTCGACCACCCCCTCGGCGGCGGCGAGGGCAAGTCCTCCGGCGGCCGCCACCCGGTCTCGCCGTGGGGCAAGCCCGAGGGCCGCACCAGATCGAAGAACAGCAAGTCCAACGACCTCATCGTCCGCCGTCGCCGGACACGAGGGTCCCGGAGGTAGAGCGATGCCGCGCAGTCTCAAGAAGGGCCCGTTCGTCGATGACCACCTGCTGTCAAAGGTGGATGAACTCAACGAGAGCGGCGAGCGCAAGGTCATCAAGACGTGGAGCCGACGCTCCACGATCATCCCCGAGATGATCGGTCACACCATTGCCGTGCACGACGGGCGCAAGCACCTGCCGGTGTACGTGACCGAGTCGATGGTGGGCCACAAGCTGGGCGAGTTCGCGCCGACGCGGACGTTCAAGTTCCACGCCGGCCAGGAGCGAGGGGGCCGACGATGAGCGGTCTCATCGATCTTGACGTCATCGCAGGGGCCAAAGCGACGCTTCGCTACGGCCGGCTGTCGGCGTCCAAGGCCCGGGTGGTGCTCAATCTCATCCGCGACGAAGACTTGGCTCTGGCTCGCGACCGGCTGCGATTCTGCGAGCGCGGCGCTGCCGAAGTGGTGTCCAAGGTGCTCGAGAGTGCCGTGGCGAACGCCACCAACAACGAACAACTCGACGCCGACGAGCTGTATGTGGCCGAATGCTGGGCCGACGAGGGACCGGTGCTGAAGCGCTGGCGCCCGCGGGCACGGGGCCGCGCCACGCGCATCCACAAGCAGACCTGCCACATCACGGTGATCGTTGCGCAGCTCAGTCCAGAGGAGCTCGAGATGCGTGAGGCTCGCTTGGCGGCCTCGGGCTCCCAGACCGCCGCCGCGGCCCGCGCGGCACGAGTGGCCGCGAGCCGTGCAGCCGAAACGGGCGACGACGAGCCCGATTCCGAGGCAGATCTCGACGAAGCAGGAGTCGTCGAAGCGGTCGAGGCGGTCGGCGTCGATGCCGGCACTGAGCCTGATGCCGTTGCTGCTGATGAGGTCACAGACGGCACTGACGGCGTCGAATCCTCCGAAGACAGCGACATCAGCGGGGCTGAAGCCGCTGACCCCGAAGCTGACGACCCCGAAGAAAAGAACTGATCATGGGTCAGAAGGTCAACCCGTACGGTTTCCGCCTGGGAATCACCACCGACTGGAAGTCGCGCTGGTACGCCGACAAGGAGTACCAGGACTACCTCATCGAGGATTGGAAGATCCGCGACTTCCTGCGGACTGAGCTGCCGCACGCAGCCATCAGCCGCATCGAGGTGGAGCGCACCCGGGACCGCCTGCGGGTTGACGTGCACACCGCCCGTCCCGGCATCGTCATCGGACGGCGCGGGAGCGAGGCCGACCGCCTGCGCACCAAGCTCGGCAAGATCTCCGGCAATCCCAAAGTGCAGCTCAACATCCAGGAGATCAAGCAGCCCGAGCTGGAAGCAGCGCTCATCGCCCAGGGGGTGGCAGATCAGCTCGCCGGCCGCGTAGCGTTCCGCCGGGCCATGAAGCGCGCCGTGCAGAACGCGCAGAAGGCGGGCGCGCTCGGCATCCGGGTGCAGTGCTCAGGCCGGCTCGGCGGCTCTGAGATGGCCCGCACCGAGTGGTATCGCGAGGGCCGCGTGCCGCTGCACACGCTGCGCGCCGACATCGATTACGGCTTCCGGGAGGCCCGTACGACCGCCGGGCGCATCGGCGTCAAGGTGTGGCTCTACAAGGGCGACATCCTCCCCTACAAGGTGTCTTCCGATGAGCGCATTCACCGTGAGGCCGCCATGGCAACCGGACAGACCTCCGGTGACGGCGCGCCCCCCGCAGGAGTCGTGACATCGGCCGGCCGACGCAACGATCTCGACGAACTGCCCGAGGAGCCCGTCCCGCTGCTGCGTGAGGCCGATCCCGAATTCGAGCGCCTGCTCGAAGAGGAAGAGCAGATCGAGCGCGCCACGCGCGACCAGTCCCAGACGCCCAACTTCAGGCCGGGAGACGACTGATGCTGATGCCTCGCAAGGTGAAGCACCGCAAGGCGCATCGCGGCCGCATGAAGGGCCGCACCAAGGGCGGCACGGCCGTGCACTTCGGCGACTACGGCATCCAGGCGCTCGAGCCAGGCTGGATCACGGCCCGCCAGATCGAGGCTGCTCGAATCGCCATGACCCGCCATGTCAAGCGCGGCGGCAAGGTGTGGATCAACATCTTTCCCGACAAGCCGGTGACCGCAAAGCCCGCGGAGACCCGCATGGGCTCCGGCAAGGGCAACCCCGAGAAGTGGGTGGCCGTGGTCAAGCCGGGTCGGGTGATGTTCGAGCTGGGCGGCGTGAACGCCGAGCTGGCTCGCGGCGCCATGGAGCGCGCCATCCAGAAGCTGCCGGTGCGGGCACGTGTGATCTCGCGCGAGGAGGCCATCTGATGGCCAAGGCCGCGACGCTTCGCACGCTGTCCGACGACCAGCTGTTCGACGAGCTCGAGAGCGCCCGCCAGGAGCTCTTCAACCTGCGGTTCGCGTTCGCTACCGGACAGCTCGACAACTCCGCGCAGATGTCGGCGACCCGGCGTGACATCGCACGCATTCACACCGTGCTGCGTGAGCGTGAGATCGCTGCCGCCGATGCGCTGGCTGGCGCCTCGCAGGGCTCGGCCGGGCTGGCTGGCGCCTCGCAGGGCTCGGCCGGAGTCGGCATTGCGGAGACAGGAGACCCCTCATGAACACAGAGTCGGCACCCGACGCTGAGCGCAACCGACGCAAGATCCGTGAGGGCATCGTCACCTCCACCAAGATGGACCGCACCGCGGTGGTCTCGGTGACCGAGCGCGTGCGCCACCCCCGCTACTTCAAGACCGTGCAGCGCACGAAGAAGCTCTACGTCCACGACCCCGACCGAGACACGCGTCCGGGCGACCGGGTGCGCGTGATGGAGACACGTCCGATCTCGAAGACCAAGCGCTGGCGCCTGGTCGAGATCACCGAGCGGGCCCGCTGAGCCCCGAGCCAGAGAAGAACCGCGTATCTGATGATCCAGCAAGAATCCCGACTCAAAGTCGCCGACAACTCGGGCGCCCGCGAGGTGCTGTGCATTCGCGTGCTCGGCGGCACGGGTCGTCGCTACGCCTCCATCGGCGACGTGTTCATCGCCACCGTGAAGGATGCGATCCCCGGCGCCTCGGTGCGCAAGGGCGACGTGGTGCGCTGCGTCGTGGTGCGCACACGCAAGGAGCGTCGGCGTCCCGACGGCAGCTACATCCGATTCGACGAGAACGCTGCCGTGCTCGTCGACGACAACCGCCAGCCGCGGGGCACCCGCATCTTCGGCCCCGTCGGCCGCGAGCTGCGCGACAAGCGCTTCATGCGCATCGTGTCGCTCGCGCCAGAGGTCCTCTGAGGGGAGTGGAGATGGCACGTCAGCGAAACCAGCTGCCCCGGCTGCGAGTCCGCAAGGGCGACAGCGTGCGCGTGATGTCAGGCCCCGACAAGGGCCGCGAAGGCGAGGTCGTCTCGGTCGACCCGCTGCGCCGCCGCCTCACGGTTGAGGGCGTGAACGTCGGCCACAAGCATCAGCGTCCCTCCCAGCAGAACCAGGAAGGCCAGATCATCGACTACCTGCTGCCGATTGACGTGTCGAACGTCGCGGTCGTGTGCCCCCGCACGGGCCAGCCGGGTCGGGTCGGGTTCCGTCTCGAAGGCGAACGCAAGGTGCGCTACCACAGGGCTTCCGGGGAGGAACTGCCGTCATGAGCGTGACCGAAGCTCCCGAGGCTGCTAACCCCCCGGCGCGGCCCGAGCCGCGGATGAAGGCGCTCTACCGAGACTCCGTGCGCGCCCAGCTCCGCCAAGATCTGGGGCTCGGAAACATCATGCAGGTGCCCGCGCTCAGCAAGATCAGCGTCAACATGGGTGTCGGCGCGGCACTCACGAACCGGGGCCTGCTCGAAGGCGCCATCGACGACCTCAGCCGCATCTGCGGTCAGCGTCCGGCGATCACCCGGGCCAAGCGCTCGATCGCGGGCTTCAAGCTGCGCGAGGGCAACGCCATCGGCGCTCGGGTGACGCTTCGCCGCGATCGCATGTGGGAGTTCTACGACCGGCTCGTGTCGCTGGCGATTCCTCGCATCCGGGACTTCCGCGGACTGTCGCCACGCAGCTTCGACGGGCACGGCAACTACACGTTCGGCATCACCGAACAGCTGGTCTTCCCAGAGATCGATTACGACAGCGTCAACCAGATCCGGGGCATGGACATCACGCTCGTGACGTCGGCGGTCGACGATGCGGGCGGACGTGCCCTGCTCGATGCGCTCGGATTCCCGTTCCGACAGGGTCCCACCCCCTAGCACCCCACTTCACACCTCCAGCAAAGGCAGTACTGATGGCCAAGAAGGCACTGATCAACAAGCAGCAGCGCACCCCCAAGTTCAAGGTGCGCGCCTACACGCGTTGTCGCGTATGCGGTCGGCCGCGGTCGGTGTACCGCAAGTTCGGGCTGTGTCGAGTGTGCCTACGAGAGATGGTCCATGCCGGCGAGGTGCCCGGCGTGACCAAGGCCAGCTGGTGAGGGGCCAGCAGGTGAGGGAGGTGCGCACATGTCGATGACCGACCCCATTGCGGACATGCTGACCCGCATCCGCAACGCCAACTTGGTGTTCAAGGACGAGGTGGCCATGCCGTCCTCGAAGCAGAAGGAGCGCCTCGCGGCGATCCTCAAGCGCGAGGGGTACGTGAGCGACTTCAAGGTGGAGGGCTCCCACGGGAGTTCCGACCGCAAGCTCACGATCAACCTGAAGTACACATCGGACCGCGATCGGACGATCTCTGGACTGCAGCGGATCTCCAAGCCCGGGCTGCGTGTGTACACCAAGTCCGACAAGGTGCCCCGCGTGCTCGGCGGCCTCGGCATTGCCGTGCTGTCCACGAGCCGGGGCCTGATGACTGACCGCGAGGCTCGCCGCAACCGCATGGGCGGCGAAGTCCTCTGTTACGTCTGGTAGGAGGCGGCGATGTCACGCGTGGGCAAGGCGCCCATCTCGATCCCCGACGGGGTGACGGTCACCGCACAGCCAGCCCCCGATGCCGTCGGCGCGGCCGCTGGTGCCGTGGTGACGGTCAGCGGCCCGCAGGGCGAGCTCATCCGTGAGCTGGCCGCGGGCATCACTGTGAACGTCGACGACGGCGCTGCCACCGTGGGCCGAGCCGACGACAGCCGCGCGCAGCGGTCGCTGCACGGACTCAGCCGGGCACTGGTGGCCAATATGGTCGAAGGCGTCTCGGCGGGCTTCTCCAAGGAGCTGCAGATCGTCGGCGTGGGCTACCGGGCCGCGGCCCGCGGGCCTTCAACGCTCGAGCTGTCGCTGGGGTTCAGCCACGCGGTGCCGGTGAAGGCACCTGAGGGCATCGAGTTCGAGGTGCCGAGCCAGACGTCGATCATCGTCAAGGGCATCGACAAGCAACTCGTCGGCCAGGTCGCCGCCAATATCCGCAAGCTGCGCAAGCCCGAGCCCTACAAGGGCAAGGGCATTCGCTACGTCAATGAGCGTGTGCAGCGCAAGGCCGGAAAGGCCGCCAAGTGAGCACAGTCGGAAAGGCGGCCAAGTGAGCGTCCCCCCCAAGGCGGCACGTCGGGCTCGACGCCGCAACCGTGTCCGCAAGCGGGTGTCGGGCACCGCCGAGCGCCCGCGCCTTGCAGTGTTCCGGTCGAACCGGCACATCAGTGCACAGCTCATCGACGACGATGCAGGCCGCACCTTGGCGGCCGCGTCGACTCGCGAAGCTCCGCTGGCAACCGCGAGAGGCGGCAACGTCGCCGCTGCCGGCGAAGTCGGACGGCTGATCGCCGAGCGCGGCGTGGCGGCCGGCACCACGGCCGTGGTCTTCGACCGCGGCGGAAACCGTTACCACGGCCGCGTCGCGGCCCTGGCAGATGCCGCCCGTGCTGGCGGCCTGAAGTTCTGAGGGGGAACTCGTGGCAGATGCACCTACGACCGAGGCTCCACGGGAGCGCGGCGCCGGTCGGCGCCCGCGCGAGCGGCAGTTGGACAACCCCCGCAACAGCGGCGACGACGGCCTGCGCGAGTCGCGGGTCATCGACATCAACCGTGTCGCCAAGGTCGTCAAGGGCGGGCGCCGCTTCTCGTTCTCCGCGCTGGTGGTGATCGGCGACGGCGCCGGCCGGGTGGGCCTGGGCTACGGCAAGGCGAAAGAAGTGCCGCTGGCCATCCAGAAGGGCACCGAGGAGGCGCGCAAGAGCCTGTTCGATGTGCCGCTGGCGGGCTCCACGATCATCCATCCAGTACTGGGCGTGATGGGCGCCGGCAAGGTGCTGCTGCAGCCCGCTGCGCCCGGTACCGGGGTCATCGCCGGCGGCGCCGCGCGGGCGATCCTCGAAGAGGCGGGCATCAGCGACGTGCTGGCGAAGTCCCTGGGCTCGTCCAACCACATCAACGTGGCCCGCGCGACCATCGCCGGGCTGGCTGCGCTGAAGCGTCCCGACGAGGTCGCCAAGCTGCGCGGGCTGTCGGCTGAGGAGTGCATCCCCGCCGGTCTGCTGGAGGCCTACCGGGAGACCGAGCGCACTCGCAAGCTGGCCGATGCGGACGCGGGAGCGCGGTCATGAACCAGATCGTCGTGACCCAGGTGCGTTCGGCCATCGGGGCCAAGCCCAAGGCGCGAGGCGCCCTGCGGGCCCTCGGGCTCAACAAGATCGGCCGCAGCCGTACCCTTCCTGACCGACCCGAGATCCGCGGCATGCTGCGCAAGATCAGCCACCTGATCACCGTTCAAGAGATTGCAGGGGAGGTCGGCGATGCTGAAACTGCATGACCTGACCCCGCCGCCGGGAGCGAAGCGCAAGCGCAAGCGGGTGGCCCGCGGCACCGGCGGCAAGGGCGGCAAGACTGCAGGCCGCGGCACCAAGGGCACCCGGGCACGGGGGACCGTGCCGGTCTGGTACGAAGGCGGCCAGTTGCCGCTGCAGGTGCGCATTCCCAAGCGGAAGGGCTTCACGAACCCGTTCCGGGTGGCCTACCAGCCGGTGAACCTCGACACGCTCGATGCGTGCGGCCTCGACGACATCACGCCTGAGGCACTGCTGGGGCGTGGCTTGGTGTCGGCGGGCTCGATGGTCAAGGTGCTGGGCCGCGGCGAGATCACCCGGCCGATCACGGTGAAGGCTCACGCAGCCTCCGCCTCGGCTCGTGCGGCTATCGAGGCCGCCGGGGGCAGCATCGAGATCCTGCCGCCCACCTTCAAGGGCCCGCGGCCAGCGGCTCAGGGCAATCAACACACCAATCGCTAGGGGCTCGTCGTGCTCGGCCACATGCGCAACATCTTCCGGATCCAGGATCTGCGCCGGAAGATCATGTTCACGCTGTTCATCATTGCGGCGTACCGGCTGGGCTCCCAGGTGCCCGTGCCGGGCATCGACTTCGACGCCATCGTGTCGTTGCGCGAGCAGGCTTCATCCACCGGCGGCGTGCTGGCGCTGCTGAACCTGTTCTCGGGCGGCGCGCTCACCAACTTCGCGATCTTCGCCTTGGGGATCATGCCGTACATCACGGCATCGATCATCATCCAGATACTCACCGTGGCGATCCCGCGCTTCGAGCAGCTCCAGCAGCAGGGAGCCGTGGGCCAGCGCAAGCTGACCCAGTACACCCGCTACCTGACGCTGGGCATCGCCTTCGTGCAGGCCGCCGGCATCACCTTCATCTTCGGGCGAGGCCAAGGAACGGCGCTCGGCAACACGGCTGGGGTCATCGTCATCCCCGACTTCACGTTCAATCGCGTGGCGCTGGTGATCCTGTCGCTCACGGCGGGCACGGCACTGCTCATGTGGATGGGCGAGCTGATCAGCCAGCGTGGCGTAGGCAATGGCATGTCGCTGCTGATCTTTGCCTCGGTGGTGTCGACGATTCCCTTCGACGGGGCCCGCCTGATGGCGGTGCAGGGCACGGTGTATCTCGCGGCGGCGATCATCGTCGCCATCGGGATGATGGTCGCCATCATCTTCATCGAGCAGGGCCAGCGTCGCATCCCGGTGCAGTTCTCCCGGCGGCAGGTGGGCCGGCGGCTCTACGGCGGGCAGAACACTTACATCCCGCTGAAGGTCAACCAGTCGGGCGTGATCCCGGTCATCTTCGCCAGCTCGATCCTGTTCCTGCCGGTGCTGCTGTCGAACGTGGCGAACTGGGGCTGGCTGCAGACCGCCGTCGACGAGTACCTGACCCAGCCCGACAACATCGCCTACATCCTGTTCTTCGGCGGGCTGATCGTCGGCTTTGCCTACTTCTATACGGCCATCACGTTCGACCCGGTGCGTCAGGCCGACAACATCCGCAAGCAGGGCGGCTTCATTCCCGGCATCCGGCCCGGGCCGCAGACCGAGCGTTACCTGGCCAAAGTGCTGAACCGCATCACGCTGCCCGGCGCGCTGTTCATTGCCATGGTGGCGCTGCTGCCCAGCGTGCTGCTGTCGCTGACGAGCGACCTTGATGCTCTGGGCTCGGGCGGCGCCGGCGCGGCTATCGGCTTCGGCGGCGTGTCGATCCTGATCGCCTCCGGCGTGGCACTCGAGACCATGAAGCAGGTCGACAGCCAGCTGCTGATGCGCAACTACGAAGGATTCCTGGCCTGATGTCCGACGCTGCCGTCCGACGGCTGGTCATCCTGGGCAAGCAGGGGGCCGGCAAGGGAACCCAGTGCGAGCTGCTGGTCGAGCGCTACGGCGTGGCGCATATCTCCACGGGAGACATGCTGCGTGCCGCGGTGGCCGCTGACACCCCTCTGGGCCGCCAGGCCAAAGAGGTGATGGACGTCGGCGAGCTCGTCAGCGACGAGCTGATACTGGGCATCGTCGCCGAGCGCCTCGAGGCGCCCGATACCGCCGCCGGCTTTCTGCTGGACGGCTTTCCGCGCACCGAAGCGCAGGCCGACGGGCTGTTCGCCCTGCTGGCGCCGCACGCGGTGAGCCGGGCGATCGACCTCGATGTGGCGGACGACATCGTCACGCGGCGGATGCTGGATCGTGGCCGAGCCGACGACACTCCCGAGGCGATTGCCCGCCGGCTGGAGCTGTACGAAGCCGAGACGGCGCCGCTGCGCAAGC
Organism: Acidimicrobiia bacterium; assembly: GCA_022826045.1. GTDB lineage: Bacteria > Actinomycetota > Acidimicrobiia > Acidimicrobiales > Poriferisodalaceae > Poriferisodalis. The sequence goes on from JAJDVQ010000087.1 coordinate 37,150, forward strand.
TGTTCGCCGATCGAGGCGTGCTGGTCGCCGTCGACGGCCTCGGCACTCCCGCCGAGGTGCACCAGCGCATCGTGGCGGCCATCGAGGCGGCGCCGTGACCCCTATACTTGCTCGCTCGTCTACAGCGCAGGTCCCCCGATGAAAGTCCGTCCGAGCGTCAAGAAGATCTGCGACAAGTGCCGTGTGATCCGTCGCCACGGGCGGATCCGGGTGATCTGTGAGAACCCGCGGCACAAGCAGCGGCAAGGCTGAGACAGGAGTCCCGTATCGATGGCCAGAATTGCCGGCGTCGACATTCCGCGCGAGAAGCGTGTGGAGATCGCGTTGACCTACATCTATGGCATCGGACGTTCCGCCAGCCAGCAGATCTGCGAGGACCTCAACATCGCTGAGCGCACCCGTGTGCGCGACCTCACCGATGCCGAGGTGGCTCGCATCCGCAACCACATCGACGCCAGCCTCACCGTCGAGGGCGATCTGCGGCGCGATGTCGCCCAGGACGTGAAGCGCAAGATCGAGATCGGCTGCTACCAGGGCGTCCGCCACCGCCGCGGCTTGCCGGTGCGGGGCCAGCGCACCCACACCAACGCACGCACCCGCAAGGGCCCGCGCAAGACCGTGGCGGGCAAGAAGAAGGTACGCAAGTGAACGTGCGCGGCCGAGTTTGTCGGCAACCTCAGACTGGACGCATGAGAGGCGGACGGAAGTGAACCAGCAGCAGTCGGCTCGTCGCGGGCGTCGCAAGGAGCGCAAGAACGTCGGCGATGGCGTGGCGCACATCAAGAGCTCGTTCAACAACACGATCATCACGTTCACCGACCTCGGCGGGAACGTCGTGTCGTGGGCGTCGGCGGGCAATGCCGGCTTCAAGGGTTCCCGCAAATCGACTCCGTTCGCCGCGCAGCAGGCCGCCGAGCAGGCCTCCGAGCGCGCCATGGAGCATGGTGTGCGCCGGGTGCACGTGCACGTGAAGGGGCCCGGCTCGGGTCGTGAGACTGCCATCCGCTCGATCCAGAATTCCGGCATCGAGATCAAGGGCATCCGTGACATGACACCGGTGCCGCACAACGGCTGTCGGCCACCGAAGCGCCGGAGGGTCTGACGTGTCTCGCTACACAGGTCCCAAGGCCCGCGTCTCGCGGCGGCTCAACACCAACATCTGGGGCACTGAGGGCGAGACGAAGGCCCTCGACCGGCGCCCGTACCCGCCCGGCGAGCACGGCCGTGGACGCCGACGCAGCCAGAATTCCGAGTTCCTGATGCAGCTGCAGGAAAAGCAGAAGTGCCGCTTCACCTACGGGATGACCGAGCGGCAGTTCCGCAATCTCTATGAGGAAGCTGCCCGCCAGCGGGGCGTCACCGGCGAGAACCTGCTGCGGCTGCTCGAACTGCGTCTCGACAACATCGTGTACCGGGCCGGCTGGGCTGCGACCCGCCCGCAGGCCCGCCAGTTCGTGAGCCATGGCCACATTGACGTCAACGGTCGCCGGGTGAACATTCCCAGCTACCGGGCCCGCCCCGACGACGTCATTTCGCTGCGTTCGCGGTCCCGCGAGATCGTCACCATCCGGTGGAATCTCGACGTGCTGGATCGCACGCCGCCGCCCTGGCTCGAGGCGAGCGACGGGAGCCAGCAGGTCACCGTGCGCGAGCTGCCGATCCGGTCTCAGATCGAGATCCCGGTGCGCGAGCAGCTCATCGTCGAGCTCTACAGCAAGTAATCACCCACGAAGGGGTCAATGTGTCCGTCTCCGACGCCTTGGTCATGCACCGACCGACAATCGACATCCTGGGCGAGCCCGATGCCAACCGGCAGCGCTTCGCCATCGGCCCGCTGGAGCCCGGCTTCGGGCACACGCTGGGCAACTCGCTGCGTCGCACGCTGCTGTCGTCGATCCCCGGTGCTGCGATCACTCAGGTCCAATTCGACGATGCGCTCCACGAGTTCACCACCATCGAAGGCGTGGTCGAGGACGTCACCGACATCGTCTTGAACCTCAAGGACATCGTGCTGCGGTGCCACAGCGACGAGCCCGTTGCTGTGCGTCTCGACGAGCGCGGTGTGGGCCCGGTGCTCGCCGGCCATGTCGACTGGGGTGTCGATGTCGAATGCCTCACGCCCGATCTGCACATCGCGACGCTGGGCGACCGAGCGCGGCTCGCGATGGATCTCACGGTCGAGCGTGGCTGGGGCTACTCGGCGCCTGACAGCGACCGCATCGGCGGCGCGATCGGCGTGATTCTCATCGACGCGCTGTTCAGCCCGGTGCGGCGTGTGGCCGTCGAAGTCGAGCCGGTGCGCGTGGAGCAGTCCACCGATTTCGATCGGCTGGTGCTCGACATCGAGACCGATGGCGCAATGACGCCCCGCGAGGCACTCGCATCTGCTGGCGACACCCTGTGCCGGCTGATGCTCATGATTGCCGAGCTGTCGCCGGAGCACCTCGGACTTGACATTGCCGATGTGGCGGTGAGCGACGGCCGCGCCAGCGACTTGGAACGGCCGATCGAGGATCTGGGCCTGTCCGAGCGGGCACGCAACTGCCTCAAGCGCGCGCAGTTCAACACGATCGGCGATCTGCTCGATCAATCCGTGGACGAGCTGATGACCGTGCCGAACTTCGGCCAGAAGTCGCTGGACGAGGTCATCGAGAAGCTCGACGAGCGGGGCTTGGCACTGCGTGGCATGAGCCCGACGCCGACCGAGGAGCCGGCCGAGCAGGATCCCTCAGCCACCCCAGCGGCGGTGAGCTGAGGATGCCCGCGCCCACCAAGGGCCGCCGGCTGGGCGGGAGCCCGAGCCACCAACGCTCCATGCTGGCCAACTTGGCTGCGTCGCTGTTCGCCGCCGAGGCCATTGAGACCACCGAGGCCAAGGCGAAGGCGCTGCGGCCCTATGCCGAGAAGCTCATCACCAAAGCGCGCAAGGGCGGATTGGCACGCCACCGCCAGATCATCGCCAGCCTCAACGGCGACCAGGAGATGGCCCAGAAGCTGATGGACGAGATCGGTCCTCGCTATGAGGGGCGGCCGGGCGGATACACCCGCATTCTGAAGCTGGGTCCCCGCCGGGGCGACAACGCCCCGATGGCGCTCATCGAGCTGGTCTGACCTGGTCTGACGTTCCCGCAGCATGACTGCTGAGCTGCTCGACCCCAAGGGCGACCACTAGCTGCGTTGTTGCCCCGCTGCGACGGGTCTATTGCACGAGTGCCGCGTTGTGGTGCAGTGTTTCGCGAGCCTCGGCGTAGCGCTCGGCGAGGCGCTGGCCCACCCGCCCGATCCGATCGATCATCGTCATGAGACGGTCGCGCGCCGCTTCCGCGATACCGGACAGCTCGGTCAGGCCGGGCAGGTTCCAGTCGCGCAGCACGACGGGCTGCAGGATCTGGTCGTGGTGGATGGCCAAGTCGTAGATCCCGGCTTCGGCGATGATGCGGGAGTGGGTGTCGAAATCGGTGATGCCCACCCCGGGCATCGCAAAGCTCTTGACTTGGTTGGCGATGGCGACCACCGCGCTGGAGGGGTCGATCTCGACAGCGGCACTCATCACGTCGCGGTAGAAGAGGAAATGCAGGTTCTCATCGAAGGCGACCCGCCGCATGATGGCCTTGCCGGCGGGGTCGTCGATGTGGCGCCCGGTGTTGAAGTGCGCGATGCGGGTGGCCAATTCCTGCAGCGTCACGTAGGCAAGGCCTTCCAGCAGGCTCGGCGGCTGGGGCACTTGCCCGCACTGCACCTGCGCCATGCGCGCCCGCTCCAGTGCCACGGGGTCGAGGGCGCGGGTGACCGACAGGTAGTCGTAGATGACCCGGCCGTGCCGTCCCTCTTCCGCGGTCCAGCGGCGAACCCATTCGCCCCATGCGCCCTCACGGCCGAACAGCCGCTCGCTGTCACGGAAGTAGTACGGCAGGTTCTCCTCGGTGAGCACATTCACGAAGAGGGCGCTGCGAGCCTCGGGGGTGAGGTTGGCCTCCTCGGGTGACCATTCGTAGTCGGGCGCGAAGTCTTCGCCCCGGCTCCAGGGCACGAGCGCGTGGGGGTGCCATTCCTTGGTCTGCCGAAGATGGCGCGCGAGGAGTCGCTCAACCTCGGGCTCCAGATCGGCGAGCGTCCGGGCGTCAGCCTCTACCGGCATCGGGCATCGCCAATCACCATGCGGGGCTGAGCCTAATGATGTCAGCCCACTGTTCAGGACGTGCTGAGCCATGAGGATCTCGCGCCGATGCCAACCGTCTGCCGCAATGGGCGATCGCGGAGTCAGGAGCTGGTGCGCACGCCGAGGGCCCGTTCGAGGTTGACGAGGTACCCGGCGAACGCCTTGCGTCCTGTCACCGTGGCTTCGATCCAGGTGCGCGGCTTGGCACCGCGGAACTCCTTGGTCGTCTCCACGTAGTCAGCGTGCTCCAGCTTGCGCAGGTGAGTCGTCAGGTTGCCCGGCGTCAGGCCCAGCTGCTTCTGCACGAAGCCGTAGGCGAGCCGGTCCCGGTCATCCAGCGACACGAGCAACGACATGATCTGCAGCCGCGTCGGCTGGTGGATGATCTCGTCGAGGTCGATGGCACCGCCGTCGGGCACCCCGTTGGGATCTACCATTCGCCGGTCCTGCGCACCCACATCACGATGGCCGCCAGCAGCGCGAGCATTACGATTCCCGACACTGCCGGGGCGATGTCGTCGAACAGGTAGTGCGGGATGTAGAAGGCCATGGCCATGCCCACGCCGAAGACGGCGATCACCGTCCGGTGCATGATGCCGAAGAGCACGTACCCGAGAGCGATGACCCCCATCAAGACGAAGGGGACCTTCTCTGCGCCGGCTTCGTTCCACAGGCCCGCTGCACCCGGCAGCAGCCCGGCCGCCACGATGACCGTCATCCAGTAGGCGAACACGCGGATCCCGGCGCTCTGCATGGCGAGGCCCGGCGAGACCGCGCGCCCAGCGCGATAGCCGATGGTCATGCTCCCGATGACGCCGAGGAACGTGATGATCGCCCACAGCGGCCCCGGATACCACGGATTTTGATCGGCGAAGTCGGTCGCAAACGTGGACACTGCGTACTGGGCGAGGTAGGCGATCGAGATGATGCCCGCCCACATCAGCAAGATCGCTGTGCTCCCGGCGGTGTACAGAGCGCTGCGAGCTCCATGCATGGTGCTGAGAACGGTTTCCCAGCTCTCGTCGGGTTTCAGAGCTGTCGATTCGCCGGTTTCTGTCGACATCACAACCTCCTAGGTCCGCGATGCAAACTAGTTTGTATTACAAACTATACAGGGACGCAAGCGGATGCAAGGGCAATCAGGGGCCGGCTGCGTGACGGCCGTTCTCTTGAGCTAGGCGTGGGCGTCGAGTGCAGCGCTGTAGTTGGCTGAGGCGAACTCCCAGTTGATGAGGTGCTCGACGAACGCATCCACGTAGGCAGCCCGGGCGTTCTGGTAGTCGAGGTAGTAGGCGTGCTCCCACACGTCGATCACCAGCAGCGCTCTCAGGCCGTCTGTCAGGGGCGTCTGGGCATCATCGGTCTGGATGATGCGCAGCGAGTTCCCTCCGTCTCCGCCCGAACCGTCGAACACGAGCCAGCCCCAGCCCGAAGCGAAATTCCCGACCGCACCAGCGGCGCTTTGGCCCTCCTGCGCCGCGGTGTCGAAGAGCTCGTCCCACAAGTCGCCATCAGGCGCCGCTCTGTTCGTGAGCAGATCCGGTCCGAGTGTCGCGGCGAGGTTCCGGCGCACGGCGTGACCCTTGTACCGGTGCACGCGTCCCTCGCGTTGCTCGAGGTCGACGGGGTTGGTCGGCAGGTTCCAGTGGACGACTGCGTGGCACCACAGATGGAAGTCGAGGCCCTCCTGCCCGACCGACGTGGAGGTGAGCACGAACGGCCAAAACGGGGAATTGAACGCTTGTGACACAGTGCCGATGCGTTCTTCGCCGCTCTCGTCGTCGAGTTTCTGACTGCCGAAGGCGACGGCGAATCTTGTGCGCAGCCGATGCTCCTCCAGCATGAACTCTTGGCCATTTGTGGCTCTCTGCGGTATGTCGATACGGAACGATGTCGTGCGAAGACTCAGTGCCTCTGCGACCTTGTACCCGAGGTCGTCGGCCGCCGCCGCGCGCTGATCGTCGTCGCTGAGACCCAGGTGACCGAGCCAGTCGCGCAGCATGTGGCAGTGCTCGTCGAGCACCGCTTGAAGATCGCCGTCGATCGAATGGCGCACGACATCGCGCCAGTACCGTTCGACACCGTCTTCGCTGTCGGCATCCTCGGATCTGCCGCCCACGATGACGCCGGTGATCTCTGGTGCGTTGAATAAACGCCGGAACGCCTCGGCAATCCACGCCGCGTTCGCCACCGACCACTTAGAGCGTTAGCGGATTGATAAAACGACTGTATGCAATCGCATCGTCTGTCGTGTCGATGCTGCAGGTCAGAGACCCATCCAGAGGCGATTCCACGGCTCGAAATCGTTCAGAGCCGATCTATCCGCGCGGCCTCTT
>JAJDVQ010000053.1 GCA_022826045.1 Acidimicrobiia bacterium
TTAGAGGCCGCGCGGATAGATCGGCTCTGAACGATTTCGAGCCGTGGAATCGCCTCTGGATGGGTCTCTGACCTGCAGCATCGACACGACAGACGATGCGATTGCATACAGTCGTTTTATCAATCCGCTAACGCTCTTAGAGAGCCACCTCCCATTGTCGTATTTTCCGACATATAGGGGTTATAGTGTCGTGATAGGCGACAATGAAGGAGCAGGGAGAATGCCTTCCATCCAAACTCCGACCGGCGAGCACCGCGACATGATCCGAGAGCTCGTCCTCAGCGAACTTCCCAAGCTGCGCCTCAATCGCGACAGCGTCGAGGCGGCTCTGACCTCTGGCTCCGAGGCCCGGATCCCCTCACGTAAGGCAATGGTCGTCATCGCCCGGGTGTGCAAGGGCTTGGGTCTCAGCAGGGCCGTGAAGAAGGCTGACCTCAAGCCCGATCAGGTGACGAGCGTGGCAAACCTGATCGAGCTGTTGGCCTCCAGGACACAGCCGGAACTGGCAATCGCGTGATCTCGATCTTCCGACGAACGCTCTCGGAGGCTTGGATCGACACCTTCGGCGCTGTGCTCGATGCCGGTGGCTCAGCGGTCAACGCCATCACGAGCTGGCACGCCGACGACGAGGTGCCAGCAGTGCGGGAAGTCCTAGACAACTTCATCGCCAGCCGACCAGAATCCTCTAAGCACGGATCGCGTTGGCCGGTCGTCACCGTCGCCAACACCATCTTCGCCGCTGAGCTCTACGACGAGGAGAGCGGCACCAACGCCCTCGAGGAGTTCAGCGACCTGTATCTCGAAGGCTTCGAGTTCGCCAGACTGGCATCACCCGGCGGCGAGTACTGCCACCGGATGGTCGCTTGGCCCGGTCCTCAGGGTGAACCGGTCAACCAACTGCTTGAGGTGGCTTCCAAGCTTCGTCGCTATGCAGACCCCGATCTGTCGTACCGCTACAGCAGCACATACGAAGTCGCCATCGAGGACCCCGTACTTGACTTGCGCACACAGCTGCCTGGTCGGAACGGTGACCCCTACGGGTTCCCGTGCCTCAGCCACATCTCACTGACCGCTCAGGATGGAACCGTCCACCTCACAGCCCTGTACCGCAATCAGCACCTCGTGAAGAAGGCCTACGGGAACTACCTCGGGCTCAGCCAACTGGGTCGCGCCTTGTGCCACCACGCAGGCCTCAAGTTGGGTACGGTCACCGTCGTCGCAACCCATGCCGACGCCGAAATCGGCACTGCCAAGGGGTTCGGCCGGGCCGAACTGCACAGTCTCCATCGTCGCGCCGTCGCCGTGCTCCCGGTGGATTCGCCGTGTCAGCGAACGCGAATGGCAGCGCAGCTTGCAACTGCCACCATCGCAGCGTCCGAGACGACGGTCGACCTACGAACGACAGCGGTCGGCGTCGATGCCGTCAGCGTCGCGGAATTCGAAGCCGACATCCAAGGAGACCGTTTCGTCCTCGAAACGATCTTCGCCGAGAGCGAACTTGCCGACTGCGGTGGCGACAACGAACGGCTCGCAGCTCGATTCGCGGCGAAGGAAGCTGCGCTGAAGGCCTTGGGCACTGGCGTCCGCGTCCTCGACATGCTCGACGTCGTTGTCTGCACATCGGCCAGCGGAGCGCCGACGCTGCACTTGAGCGACGCTGCTATCGAGTGCGCTGCCAGATCAGGTCTGCACGGCTTCGAGTGCAGCCTGACCCACGAGGAGGGCTTCGCCATCGCCGTCGTGACCGCATCCAGATCTGCAGCTGTGGCCGACAAGCGGGGGGCCGCGGCGACCGCTGCTCAGGTGTCGGCATGAACGCAACGCCCGAAGGTCCCTCGTTCTCTGAGTCAGAAGCGCTCGGTCGCCGCCTGAAAGAAGCTCGGGAGGCAATCGGCCTCCCTCAAGCCGCTGTCGCAGATCACCTGAACATTCCGCGCGCATCAGTCTCAGATATCGAGACTGGACGCCGGAGGGTCACCTTCCTCGAACTCAAGCAACTCGCCGCGCTCTATCGGAGGCCGTATTCCTACTTCTCAGGGGACGGCGAGGACGAGGCCGCCGAGGCGACAGCTCAGGCGCTCTTCCGCACTACATCCGAGCTTTCCGAGGACGACCGGCAGCAGGTCTTGCGGTTCGCACAATTCCTGCATGAAGCCGGACCGGCACGCCCCCCCGACCGCGACGGCCCAAACACAAGATGAACCGCCGAAGCCTCGAATACGAGGCCGTCCTTGCTGCGGAGTACGTGCTCGCTGAGGCCGACATCGCGCCCGGCGCTCGCGTTCCCATCTTCGACCTGATCGAAGACCGTGGCATCTGGCTCTGCTTCGAGGCAGGGCTGGACCGCCTCCTCGGCATCTACCAGCGCATAGGCGAGGCAACTGGCATCGCCATCAACGCGGCCCGGCCCAGACCCCTGCAACGCTTCACCGCGGCACACGAGTTGGGTCACCATGAGCTTGGCCACACGTCGCACCTGGACACCGAGACCACCATCTCGGAACCGATGCACGATCCGCAGGAAATCCAGGCGCAGGCCTTCGCCGCGAGCCTGCTGATGTCCGAACTCGCCGTCGAGGTACGCCTTGAGCACCGGGGTCACCACCCAAACCGGCCCGAGCTCGGGGCGGCCGACGTGTACCTCATGTCAGCGGAACTCGGCGTCAGCTACCTAGCTGCTGTGACGCAGCTCCGAGCCCTACAGAAGATCTCGTCTGCCCAGGCCCGAGCGTTCGCCAAGGAGTCTCCGCTCCGACTGAAGCAGGCTCTCCTTGGAGGCCGCCGCCCGGACAATCCCCGCGCTTCGGTAATGCAGCTCACGCTGGCCGACAACCAGCGCGAGATCGTGCTCGAGGTCGACGACGAGATCGACGTAGCACTGCCCGAGATGGCTGCGTCAGGCCACGAGTGGACATTGGCCATCGAGTCGGACTCAGCGTTCGAGGTCGTCAGTGACCGCTACCAGCTATCCCAGTGCGACGCTGAGGAAACGCTGTTCGGCGGCAGCAGGACACGCCACATCACGCTGAAGGCCCGTACCCCTGGTCGCACACGCCTCGACTTCTCGCCTCTGCGCCCAGGCGACACGGCCGAGAACGCTGCACCGTTGTCGATCCACGCCGTCACTTGCGCCCCACCCGTATCCGAACTCGGGCACGGCATCTCGACCAACCAGCACCGCCAGCTACTCAGCCCCACGACCACCTGAAGCCGATGCAGCCCTCCCTTCGCCAGCCGCGACTGTCCGTGCCCGGCGGGCGCGGGTGCCGCCGAAGGCCCGATAGCGCGTCGAGCCAACCAGCCCGGGAATCCGTCCCGGCGCGGCACCCGGCGGGGCTAGAGTCACCGGCGTGTAGTTTGAGGGCAGACAGATTATGACGGCCCAGAACCTAGAAAGCACGAACCAGCCGCACCCGAGCGAGTCCGACCTGACTCAGGCGGCCCTCGGCCTCGTCCGCGCCGCCTCCGCGTGTGCCTCGTTCTGCGAGCACATCGAGCACAACGAACCGGCGAGCACCAACCAAGTGATCGCTGCCGCACAAGCGATGCGCCGCATCGCAGCCGAGCTGGCCGAGCGGTCGCATGTCTCCCTTCGTCAGGCCTACGAAGACAGGATCCGCAGTGTCGAGGCCTCAAGCCTTCTGGCTCGCGCCGCCGATTCCTCGACAGCGCACCTCGTCGGTGCCGACGCTCTGGCAGGTGCGCGCCGGTGGGACGAGGTGCAGGCCGCGCAAGTCGCGCATGATCGGCACTTCCACCCTGACGTGTTCGGGTTGTCCAAAGCGGACCAGTTGCGGCACTACACGTTCCACGTCACCAAGTTGGCAGGCTTGCTCGCTGAGAGCCTCGAACAAGGGAGCTGGGACACATTTCGTGACGAGAGGCTGGCAGACATCGCCGTCTTCGGTGTCAAGGTCGCAACCGTGTGCAACGAGCGCCTTCCGTCGTCCGAAGTCGATCACCCGTAACGCACGGCGGCGGGGCAGAGCAGCCAAGTTGCTGCTGTCGCGCGGCCATCCAATGATGATCTCGGAGGCACTACAGAATGGCTGGATTCTGGTCGTCAGAGACGATGCGATCGCGCTTTGTGGAAGAACGGTTAGTAACGCCGTTCGATCCCAAGCGCATCAAGAACTGTGCTTACGAACTGGGCATGGGACCCCAAGCACTCCTTACGGGTGAGGACAAGGTTCGTCATGATCTCAACGAAGGTGAACAGCTGAGAATCCTTCCTGGCCATTTCGCGCAGCTATTGACCGAAGAGACAGTACGCATCCCTTCAGATGCACTCGGACTGATCTCGATGAAATCAGGCATAAAATCTCTAGGGCTCGTGAACGTTTCAGGTTTTCATGTCGACCCGGGCTTCCAAGGACGATTGCGCTTCTCCGTCTACAACGCCGGCCCATCTCCGGTGCCCATCTCGCGAGGCACGCCTACGTTCCTCATATGGTTCACCGGTCTCAACAGACCAACTCTCGATCTCTACGACCGGCAGGGCGGACGACCTGAGTTCAACGACAGGGACACGAGGGACATGGAGGGCGACGTCTTCACCCCACATGTGCTTGCCGACCGAGTACTGGAGCTTGAGAAGAAGATCGACTGGCGGCACCAGATCTTGCCCGTTCTAGTCGGAGCGGTTCTGGGCGGACTCATTACGCTGGGCTTACAGACACTCGTAGACCGCTCGGAATCGCCGACGCTTTCTGGTGATTCCGATCCAGCGACATCGTCTACTGAGTCACATCCTTAACGGACACACAAGGCCGCACACCAATTGGGTCAGAGATCGGCGATACGGGCGATGGCGTCGAGCTTCTCGGTGACTTCGGGGTCGATGTCCTCAAGAGGGACGTGCTGGGCTAGTTCGTAGAAGCTGCGCTTGAGCATCAGGTTGGGCAAGTTGAGCTTCTCGAAGTAGGACGCGAACAGCGGGGTCAAGAAGTCGTCGCTGACTTTGGTGTCCGGGTCCCAGGGGGATATCTGCCTCAGTGTTCGCAGAGCCGACTCGATCTCGGCGATGGCATCTCGCATCGCCGCTCGACGCTTATCGACTTCGCCGGCTTCCCACAGCTGGCCGACGACGGCGCTTCTTGCCGTGGCATCCGCAAAGGCTTCCAGTGTTGCGGGAGTGCACAGGTAGTTCTCGATCTCACGACGGCGCCACACGAGGCACTCGAGACCGTCTCCGCCATCATCGCCGGGAGGTTCATCCAACAGCACGACCCCACGCAGCTCCGGCAATGCCTCCCGCAGGCCGAAGAAATGGCGCTGGGCATTCGGCAGTTGATTGCCGATGTAGTGAACGAAGGGTTGCGCGAGAGCCTCCTTGGCATCGTCGTGGCCGAGCCTGTCCGCAAACGCCTGCAGGATCGCCAGATCGGTCGAGCCTTCGAGATAGAGGACCCAGCCCATCGTCTCTGCGAGCGCGTACTGCTCGAAACCGATGTCGCGCAGCGACTTGAGCAGTTGGCTGCCGCGGTCGTCGATGCGGTGGGGCCGGCCGACGAATGCGACCACCGTGTCGCGTCCGGCCGCTTCATTGAGCAGTACCTCGGAGTGGCTGGCGGCGACGATCTGGCTGCCGGTCTCCGCGGCGACGTCATTTATGACCCCGTACGTCTGACGCTGCCGCAGGATCTCGAGGTGGGCATCGGGCTCGTCGAGCAGTAGCACTGCTCCCTCATTGGCGTACATGTAGGCCAGCAGGAGCAGCGTCTGCTGAAAGCCGCGACCGCTGGAGGACAGGTCGAGCCACGTACCGTGCTCCCGGTAGCGCATAGTGATCTCGCCGCGGGCAGTGACGTAGCGCGGTGCTTCGATCTCCACGCCGAACAGCTCGTCGACTCGCCTGCTGAGGTCGTTCCAGCGCTCAGGTGATTCTTCATGCACGCGGTAGCACAGGTTCCGCAGCACCTCAGCCGTGCGGCCTTCACCGATGCGCACGTCGATCGCCCCCCGATCCAGGCGGACTTCGCTTCCGGTCAGACCAGACATCGGCGGCAAGAAGGCGACTTCCACTTCATACGCCTCGTCGGGAATGGGCATCCGATCGGCCGTCGACGGCGGCTCCACTCGCAGCGGGCGGCAGTAGAGGGATTCCTCGTTCGCGTAGTCGAATTCCAGGCCGCACTCCCAAGAGCCGCTCGAACCGACGCCTTCAAGAACTATCTCGACGCGGATGTTCTCCGTACGCTGACGGCCGTCGACGCGGTGCGTGTTCCGTGTGCGCAGCTCGTGCCACAGCAAGTTCGCCGCCGGGACCGGCAGAGAGACCAGGTCACGACGGTTGACCGCGACGCCAGGGCGCTTTTCCGGCGCCGACGTGCCCGAGCGCTTCTCGCTCCACAGCTGCAACCCAGCGTGCCACAACGCCAGAGCTTGCAGCGCCGACGTCTTGCCAGAGTTGTTCGGACCGATCAGCACCACCGGGTTGGCCAACTCAACCTCAGCTTCTCCAAACCGCTTGAAGTTCCGCATCACCAACCGCGTCAGCACAAAATCACCTCCTCTGTCGCACCCGTGATCTTCCCCTGCTGAGCCGGATAACCACGACGACCGCCCTCCTGGCACAGCGATTCGAGCCATTCGATAACGTCGTGTTTCAAGCGCGTTGGCAGATTGTGGACTTGATGGTTACGAAACCCGTAGAAGTAGTTCTCACCTTGAGCCACGAATTCGACCGGCAACTCAATCGCATCGCTGCCGAAATAAACGAATCTGTCGGCGATCAGCACACGATTGGTTCGAGTGTCGGTGGCGATATCGTCATCGCAGTGAAAGCACGGCAGCTGGATCCAACCGCTAGCGGACTCGTGTGGCTGGTAAACGTTGTCTCCACATGTATCTTCGTATCGCTCGCTCTCGCGGGGCTTCTTGTCCTCGAAACGGCGATCCTGCCAATACTCTTCCAAGGTCAAAGCCTCAGCAACACGCATAGCGAACACGAGGCGACACTCGTACCCACGTCGTTTGCTACCTAGTCCCATGATCCAGTCTCCGACCTGAGCTGTACGTCGAATCTGCGGCTTGCACAGCGCCAGCGTGCAATATCCATGATAGGGATTCGGAGCCAAGCCAGTGTCATAGGTCATCACATACCGGTAGAGCTTCATCAGTCCTGCCCGGCCGCTGGCGCAGATGCGCGCAACTCACCAGAAATCAGCTTCGGCAGCAGAGCGTCCCGAAGATCACCCAAGAGTTGAGAGCTTGCCTGTATCAATTGCTCACAACCCCAAAGACTTGACACAGCCTCAGTGAAGGCTGCAATTGCATCGTCCGAGGGCCTCGCGTATAGATTCCGGTAGGCCAGATTTCGATTGAGCCCGGGCACCGCTGAATCTGATGTTACTGAAGGCAACTGTTGTCGCTGCAACATGTAATACAGATACTCGATTGTCAATCCCGCACCGCGAGCGACAGCGTAGAAGGCCGTGTCGATTGGGAAGAAGTCAGCCTGCGACCGGCGGACCGTGCCGGGGTTACCCTTCCTGCCGACAATGATTCCTGGGCCTTTAACGAGGTGTTCGTCATGCCACCCAATTTGACCGTTCGAGCCATATACCGGGACCGGCCCGTACTTACGTTCTGACGCTTTGAGTGCCTTGCCGTATTCAAGTTCAATAGCATCACCTAGCTGCTCGATGTTCCACCCGGCAGGAACGGTTCCAAGTCGGGAGTCCACAAGTTGGCTTGGGAAGACCTGGTAGGTTTCGGCGGGAAGGCCAGGAAGGGACTCGCCCTCACGCCATCGGCCCTCCATCTTTGCACGCACTGGCTCAAAGTCTGCAAACCATGCCTTATAGAGCGATTGGGCCATCTCCTCCAACGTCTCGCACATGCACCGGTTCAACTCGATCCTCGCGTTCAGTGCTCCCAGAACCTCCGCAACCTTTCGCTGCTCATCCAGATGGAGCGGCGGATACGGGATGTGCGTAAGGTGATGGCGCGATACGTTTGGAAAGGTCGAGCCGGTAGCCTGTTTAAGAAGAGTTGGCAATCTCATTTCGATCACGGCACGAAGAAACGGTTGCAAGCTGGCATTAGTGCTGTGCCGTATTGCCGCGATGCCGCGACCGATAGCATATTCTTGGTCGGCCCAGTTCATTCGGCCAGTAGTTGATCCACGTACGCAGAATAGTATGTCGCCAACCTCTGCAATGCGCTTTGGCTCAGTGGTGTATTGAAGTGGAATGGGATTGTGCTCACCAAACTCCGTAGGTCCGTTCAGAAGAGGAACACCTGCATCTGGATTTACCGCGTCACCCGGCGGTGATTGTCCCATGATAATCTCAGCGACATCGCCCAGTCGTACTGCGAATGGCTGCTCCAAAGGGTCACAAGGATTGCATCCTGAATGAACCTCGGCTTCGGCACGTGACATGGAGTCAATGCGACTTTCGCGCTATGCATACGGCAGAAAACTCATTCGCACCGGGATTCAACCACGCTTCTTCATTCTCACCTTCCCATTCCGCATGGTCGGGCTTCGGCCGAATGCTCATGGTGCTCAGGCTATCGACATGAAGATTGTCGAAACTGGCTTCATAGCCGTTGACAACGACTCTGAGGTCCGGCGGGTACTCGGCCAACGCTGCGATCAGGTCCTTGACCGTCAGCGGCCGGCGCTGTTTCTTGCGTGTGTCGGCCGTGCTGTTGGTCATCCTGCCTCCTTCGATACTCAAGTCGCCTATAGCGGTCGACTCCGCTATGGACCTCAGAAGCCCAAGGATTGCAGGTTGGCTTCGATCTGAGTGTCGAGTTTCTCGGCTTCGGCTTGCTGGGCGCGCCATTGGACAGCGAGACGGGTCATCTTGTCGGCGAACGGCTCGCCGTCGTCGGGCTCGGGGGCGACGCCCACGTAGCGGCCCGGGGTGAGCACGTAGTCGTAGCCGCGGATTTCCTCGACGGTGGCGCTCTTGCAGAATCCTGCGACGTCGCCGTAGCGCGCGGCATCCGCGTCAGCACTCGGGCCGTCGTGAGGACTGCCCTCGCTGGCACCATCGCTGCTGCTGCGATCGCCGACAGGCTCAGAACGCCAGGCGTGGTAGGTGGCTGCGACTTTGGCAATGTCGTCGTCGGTGAACTCGCGGTGGGTGCGGTCGAACATGCGGCCCAAGCCACGGGCGTCGATGAACAGAACTTCGCCGCTGCGGTCACGCAGGCCGTCTCCGCCTGAGCGGTCCTTGGCGATGAACCACAGGCACGCTGGGATCGCTGTGGAGAAGAACAACTGGCTGGGCAGTGCCACCATGCAGTCGACCAAATCGGCTTCGACGAGGTTCTTGCGGATCTCACCCTCTCCTGACTGCTGCGACGACATCGAGCCGTTTGCGAGCACGAAGCCGGCTACGCCCCTTGGCGCGAGATGGTGCACCATGTGCTGCACCCAGGCGAAGTTGGCGTTGCCCTTCGGTGGCACGCCGTAGCGCCAGCGCTGGTCGCCGGTCAGGCGGTCGCCGCCCCAGTCGGAGACGTTGAACGGCGGGTTCGCCAAGATGAAGTCGGCCCGCAGATCCGGGTGGCGGTCGCCGTGGAATGAGTCACCGTGCTCGATCTGGCCTCCGATGCCGCGGATCGCAAGATTCATGCGGGCCAAGCGCCATGTCGTGTAGTTGGACTCCTGGCCGTAGATGGAGATGTCGGTGCGTGTTCCGCGCTGCTGCCCTCCGCCGTTCCCATTCCCGTCGGCGTGAGCTTCGACGAAGTCGACCGACTGCACGAACATGCCGGCCGAGCCACAACACGGGTCGTATACCCGGCCTTCATACGGCTCGATCATCTCGACGAGCAGCCTCACAACGCAACGGGGGGTGTAGAACTCGCCGCCGCGCTTGCCTTCGGCGTCGGCGAACATCGACAGGAAGTACTCGTACACCCTGCCGAGCACGTCGCGAGAACGGGCTGCCGAATCACCCACCGTGACGTTGCCCAGCAGGTCGATGAGCTGCCCAAGCCGCTGTTGGTCGAGCGCGGGACGGGCGTAGTCCTTGGGCAGCACCCCCCGCAGCGCCTCGTTCATCGCCTCCAATTCATCCATCGCCCGATCCACAATCGAGCCGATCGTTGGCTGACGCGCTTGGGCAGTGAGCGTGTGCCACTGAGCGGGCGGCGGCACCCAGGCGACATTGCGCCAGCGGTACTCGTCAATGTCGTCGGGATCGGCGCCGTCGTCGATCTCATCCTCCAGCTGCGCTCGAACCTCGGAGTACGCATCCGAGACGTACTTCAAGAAGATCAGCCCGAGCACGACGTGCTTGTACTCCGCAGCGTCCATGCTCCCGCGCAGCTTGTCGGCTGCCGCCCACAGAGTCCGCTCGATGTCAGCGAGGTCGCCCCGGCCAGGTTCATCGTTGACCGAACTCACCCCTTCAGCCGTGCTGCGCTCACTCGCGGGCGCGGCTGAATCGTCATCGCATTCGTCAGCACGGTCAGCTCCGTCATCCCAATCGGACTCGGCGTTCATGCGTCTCAGGGTCTCGAGCCGCGTCCTGCCGTGGGCCTCCTCGCCATCAAGCCGCCACGCCACCAACCACAGGTCGGGATACTCAGCGTCGATCCGCTTCTCCCGCCACTGCGCGAGAGTCCAAGTGCTCTTGGCCGCTCGCTGAAAGCGGTACGGCCCGACATCTGCGTCGTCAACGACATTGCCGTCGTCGTCGACGAACGACACATCGAATCCCTCGATTTTCGAGATGCTCTTGGCGACTTCGCCGCTTGCGGGCATGCATCATCTCCGCGCTGCCTGAGGCCCCGCAAGACGGCACCTATCTGCTGAGGCTTGTTCTACCTGACGCTGGCCGTGCGCGATGCGACTCGCCTGGGACGGCATCTCGCCGCTCGCCAGTAGCGTCGCGACGATGGTTGCTGTCGGGCTGGCGCGGCTCATGGCCGTGTCGCATCTGGCCTACATCGTGTTCCTGCTGGTCGGCGGGTTTGCCGCGAAGCGCCGACCGAAGCTGATGAAGTGGCACCTCGCCGCATTCGGCGCAGCCGGATTGGTGAACCTCACCGGTTCCGATTGCCCGCTGACCACCTGGGAGAAGTGGTTCCTCCTTCAAGCAGGGCGGGAACCGTATGAGACCGGCTCTGCCTCTCACTACCTCGTGGAGCCCTTCTATTCGAAAGGCATCACCGGCCGCGTGAATTCGGTAATCCTGCTCGCACTCGTGATTCCGGTCTTGGTGAGCTACTGGCGGCTGATTCGCAGCTCCGCGGCCGACTCCGGCGAGTCCACTACGAACTAACCCTTCGCGTCCCGGCCGCGCCATAGACTCGCACCCGGTTGTCGTGAGCGAAGCCGGTGAGATCCCGGCACTGTCCCGCAACGGTGATGCCCCTTCGGGGGACGAGTCCGGTCGCCTCCCGGCCGCCATCACGCGAACCGATTCCTCGAGGTAAGGAGCGGCTCGTGCGGTGGGTGCTCCCGCTGCTCGGCCCTGAACTCGAGCAGAAGGGAGAACACCATGAACCGCACCGCCACCAAGCGAGCGGCCCTGCCACTGCGACTGCTCTGGGCATTGCTGACTCTCGCCGTTGTGGCGTCAGCCTGCACGAGCAGCGACGCCGAGCCGGCTGAAGCACACGAGTTCCAGCGGATCGTGTCGATCTCGCCCACCGGTACCGAGATCCTGTTCGCCATCGGCGCAGGCGAGCGTGTCGTGGCCGTCGACCAGTTCTCGTACTACCCGCCCGAGGCCCCCGTGACCGACCTCGACGGCTGGAATCCGAATCTCGAGGCGATTGCGTCGTACGAGCCCGACCTCGTAGTGCTGCAAACCAACGGCGACCTCATCGCGGGGCTCGAGGCACTGGGCATCGCCGTGCTCGCCCACGACGCGCCCTCCGTCTTCGACGACGTCTACGCCCAGATCGCCCAGTTCGGCGACGTCACCGGCCAGGTCGACGAGGCAGCCCAGCTCGCCGCCGACATGCAGGCTGACATCGCCGACCTGATCGCCGCTGCACCCGATGCCTCCGGGCTGACCTATTACCACGAGCTCGACAACACGCTGTACAGCGTCACGAGCGGCACCTTCATCGGGCAGGTGTACGGGCTGTTCGGGCTCGACAACGTCGCCGATCCGGCCGACGCCGACGGCAGCCACTTCGGCTACCCCCAGCTCAACGACGAATACCTGGTTGACGCAGACCCCGACCTGATCTTCCTGGCCGACACGTTGTGCTGCGGCCAGAACGCCGAGACTGTGGCAGCGCGCCCGGGCTGGAATCAGCTCACCGCGGTGCAGGCCGGGACTGTCGTCGAGCTCAGCGACGACATCGTGTCCCGGTGGGGACCGCGCTTGGTCGACTTCATCGCCGCCATTTCAGGCGTCCTGGTCGACATCGGTGCTGCGAGCTGATCGGGTGCAGCCGTGACCGAAGCTCGTGCGGCCGGTTCCACGACTTGGAGCGGCGCGGACACTGCGCTGCAGGCGGCCGATCTGAGACTGCGACAGCTCGGCATCGGCGCGGCAGCCGTCGTCGTCGCCGTGGTCGCGGGGCTGACCATCGGGCCGGTCGGTATCGGTGCACACCGTGTGGTGCTCGAGCTCGCGGACGCGCTACCTGGTTTGGCGTTCGACTCGGGGCTCAGCGATGCCCATGCCGCGATCGTGCGGGAAATCCGTTTGCCCCGCGTCGTGCTCGGACTGCTCGTGGGAGCGACGCTTTCCATGAGCGGCGCCACCTACCAGGCCGCATTCCGAAACCCGCTGGCCGACCCGTACCTGCTGGGCATCGCTGCGGGCGCAGGTCTCGGCGCCACTATCGCCATCACCGCCAACGTGGGCGATGGCGCCGGCGCATTCGACCCAGTGCCCCTGGCTGCCTTCGCCGGAGGACTCGTGGCGGTGACGGTGTCGTACGCCGCAGGCCATCTTGGCGGGCGCTCGACGGCGTCGCTGATCCTCGCCGGCATCGCCGTCGCCAGCTTCCTGACGGCCTGCCAGACCTACGTGCTGCAGGCCAACAGCGACGCATTTCGCAGGATCATCGCCTGGATCCTCGGCCGGATCGCGACGTCGGGATGGTCGGAGCCTGCGCTGATGCTCCCCTACTTCGTGATCACCGCCGCCGTCGTGATGCGCTACCGCCGGGCGCTGGACGTGCTGGCGGTGGGCGACGAGGAGGCTGCAGCCCTCGGAGTCAATCCGCGGCGAGTTCGCCTGGTGGTGGTGCTGGCGGCATCACTGGCTGCCGCCGCGGCAGTCTCTGTGAGCGGGCTCATCGGCTTCGTCGGGATCATCGTGCCCCACACCGTGCGGCTTGCGTTCGGCGCCAGCAACCGGGTCGTGCTGCCGCTGTCGGTGCTGTTCGGCGGCGCCTTCATGGTGTTCGCCGACTTGGCGGCGCGCACGGTGCTCTCGCCGGCGGAGCTGCCGATCGGCGTCGTCACCGCGTTCCTGGGAGCACCGTTCTTCGTGCTCGTGCTGCGGACCTCGCGCCGGGAGGTCTGGTGATGGCGGTGCGAATCCAGTCCGTCGCAGTGCAGCTCGACAGCACCCAGGTGCTGCGCAGCGTCGACCTGGATGTCGCGGCGGGTGAATGGGTGAACGTCATCGGTCCCAATGGCGCCGGCAAGACCACCCTGCTGCGGGCCGTGCTCGGGCTTGTGCCGTTCCGGGGAAGCATCGACATCAACGGCCTGCGCGACCGTCGGCGCTCAGCACGAGCCCGTCACGTGGCCTACGTGCCGCAGACGCCGGTGATTCCGCCGGGGATGCTCGTGGCCGACTACGTGCTGCTGGGGCGCACTCCTCACCGCGGTGTCTTCGCGGCCGAGACCGTCACCGATCGCAGAATCGCGGCCGAAGTGTTGGAGCGGCTAGATCTCGGCGGCTTCAGCGATCGCACCGTGCAGTCGCTCTCCGGCGGCGAGCGCCAGCGCACTGTGCTGGCCCGCGCGCTCGCGCAGCAGACCGAGGTCGTGCTGCTGGACGAGCCGACCACAGCGCTCGACCTCGGCCACCAGCAAGATGTGCTCGAACTCGTCGAGACGCTGCGGCGCGAGCGTGGCTTGACCGTCATCGCAACGCTGCACGACCTGACGCTCGCAGCCCGCTACGGCGACCGCGTTGCGGTGCTCGCCGGCGGCCGGATCGCGCAGTGCGGTCGACCTGCCGAGGTGCTTACGGTGGAGACCATCGCCGAGCACTTCGGAGCACACGTCCGCGTCATCGACGATCCGGAGGGACCGGTCATCGTCCCCACCTCCGCGCCCGCGCCCGAGTTTGGGGCAGCCGAATTTGCAGCACTCGCAACCAGCAAGGAGTCGTGATGAACGACGTACCGTCAGATGCCGAATCGCCGCCGACCGAGGATCCGCGACCTGGTGGCTTGCGGACCGCCCGCAGCCTCGTAGTGGTGAACACCGGCGACGGCAAGGGCAAGTCGTCGTCGGCATTCGGCACCGCCATGAGAGCACGCGCCCGTGGCTGGCCGGTCGCCGTCGTGCAGTTCCTGAAGTCGGACGACTGGGTGACCGGCGAGCAGTTGATGGCCGAGCCGCTCGGCATCGACTTCTGGTCGCTGGGAGAAGGCTTCACCTGGGACAGCGAGGACCTGACGCGTGACGAAGCTGAGGCCCGCGAGGCTTGGCGGCACGGCAAGGAACTGGTGTCGGCGGGCGAGCACCGGCTGGTGGTATTCGACGAGATCACCTACCCGCTCAACTGGGGCTGGATCGACGCCTCAGACGTGGAGGCCACGTTCAGGGAACGGCCAGAGCATGTCTCGTTGGTACTGACCGGGCGTGATGCACCGGAGTGGATGACGGACCTGGCCGACACGGTGACCGAGATGCGCAAGGCCAAGCACGCCTACGACTCGGGGATCGCGGCCAAGAAGGGCATCGACTACTGAGCCGCTGTGAGCGCGTGCCCGTGTGCCGCGTTCTCAGATTCTTCTCATCTCGGCTTCGTACCGTGCGTGCACCCCCTTACGGCTACTCGGAGGCGAACCGCGTGCTGAGATTCTTCCGCCCATCGCTGCTCGCGGTCGCGGCAGTCATGTCACTGGTGGCAATGGCTTGCTCAGGAGGCAACCAGAACGGCCTGCCAACGCTGCTGGAGAGCACGTCGACCAGTGCCGCCGAAGCGCTCACGGCTGCAGGCTCTGACGGACCTTCCGAGGTGCCCGCTTCACCAAGCGCAACCACAGCTCCTGCATCGGCCGACACGGCGTCGACTGACGCAGAACAGGACGGCGCCGCCGAAGCCGTCGGCGACGAGGAGCGCCTGCTGGAGTTTGCAGCGTGCATGCGCGACAACGGCGTGGAGTTTCCCGACCCGATCGTCGAGGCTGACGGCACGATCAGCTTCGGTCTGCGGCCGGGCGCCGGCGGTGCCTCCCAGTCGGCAGAGAATCTGCAGCGCATCGGGCGCGATCCGGACCTGCCGGCAGCGCGCGACGCATGCGGGGGCCTTCTCGAAGGCCTCGCGTTCGGCCGAGGCAGTCAGGACTTCGCGGAGGCCCAGGCCGAGCGGGCCGACCGACTGCTCGAATTCGCCCAGTGCCTGCGCGACAACGGCATCGATGTCGGTGATCCCGACACCAGCGGATTTGGCCCCGGCGGAGGCGGCGGCGCAGCCCTCCCATTCGGAGACGTGGACTTCGACGATCCCGATGTGAGCGCCGCGATGGACATCTGCGCCGAACAAGTGTCAATTGCCCTGGGACGACGTGCCGGTCAGCCGCAGGCGGGACGATGAGCATGTCGCGCGCAGGCCGATGGTCGAGGGTTGCCGCAATCTCCGGCCTGCTCATCGTCATTGCTGGGATCGTGCTCATCGTCGCGCTCGTACTCCTCCGCGATGACTCAGACGACACCTCGAGCGACGCGGCCGAGTCGAGCCTCACCACGACGGTGATCGAACAGCGCGACCTCACCGAGTACCTCGAGATCGACGGAACGCTCGACTACGAAGGCACAGTCACACTCGCCGCCCGTAGCGACGGATCGCTGATTCATCTTGCTGCCGAGGGCACCGTCGTGGGCCGGGGCGAATCCATCTACCTGATCCTGGATCCCCCGACCGACGCGGAAACCGCCGATGCGCTGGCCGAAGTCGCATCGGCGCAGGACTCGCTCATGGCTGCTGAAGACGACCTGAGCAGCGCCCGATCCGGGCCCTCGGACGCCGACATGGCCGCGGCACGAGCCGATGTTGCCACGGCCGTCGAGGCGCGGGACGAGCTGATCGCAGCGCCCACCGTGTCTGAGATCCGCACGGCCGAGGCCGCTGTGGCCGTTGCTGCGGAAGCACTCGAGCATCTCGACAACCCCACGGATGCCGCACGCGCGCAGGCCCGCTCCGACCTCGCCGCTGCCCAAGAGCAGCTCGCCCAGTTGATTGCCGGAGCAACACGAGCCGAGATCGACTCTGCGAAGGCCAACTTGGTGACGTTGCAAGAAGCGCTCGCAGAATTGCTCGCTGAGCCATCGGAAGCCGAGATCGAATCGGCCGAAGCGGCGGTGGCGATCGCCTGGGAACGGCTCCGCGAAGAACAGCAGTGCTGCAGCACCGACGCCGAGATTGATGAACTGCGCGCCGTATTGCTGACCGCCGAAGAGGCGCTCGACGAACTCCTCGCCGGTCCGACCGAAGCTGAGGTCGATGAGGCAGAGGCACAGGTGCTCGCCGCTCAGGAGGCGCTCGACGGTCTCACCGACGGCCCGTCGGACGCAGAGATCGGCGATGCCGAAGCCCAGGTGCTCGCCGCACAGGAAACGCTCGACCTGCTCGACAATCCCACCGAGGCGACGCGAGCCCAGGCACGGGCCGATCTCGCCGCTGCCTCAGAAGCACTTTCGGACCTGCGCGCCGGCCCCTCAGACGCAGAGATCGACGCCGCGAACGCAGCAATCTTGGTTGCGGAAGAGGCCCTGGCCGACCTGTTGGCTCCCGCGTCGGAGACGGAGCTCGCGACGCTCACGGCGGCAGTCCAGAGTGCTGAAGCAGGGCTCAACGCCGCTGAGGCCAACTGGGCTGATCTCAGCCATAGTCAGCACTCGCTCATCGTCCTGTACGGCAACATGCCCGCATATCGCACCATGGAGCCGGAAACCTCCGGCGACGATGTCCGTCAGCTCCAGGAGAACCTCGTCGAGCTCGGCTACCTCGATCGGGAACAGCGGGTCGCCGACGGCGTCTTCGACGAGGCCACGGCCGCGGCAGTGCAGCGTTGGCAGCAGGACGTCGGACACCGCGTCGACGCGACAGTGGGCACCGCCGATGTGCTGTTCGTCGATGGTCCGGTGCAGATCGGGCCTTGGTCGGCGGGCGTCGAGGTGGGCCAGGATCTGCCAGCTGGTACGACGCTTGCGTCGCTGACGGTGATCGAGTCGCCGACCGGCGGTGTCATGGCCACCACCCAGCGCGTCGCCGCCAACCTTCCCCTCGGCGACCGGGATCTCGTCAGCGAGGGGATCATCGTCAACGTGGAGTTGCCCGACGGCACCGATGTCGAGGGCACAGTTGTCGCCATCAACCCGTCCCCGGTTGCCGACCCCGCGACGGGCGAGAACGTCGTCGAGTTGACCATTCAGCTCCATAGCCCAGCCTCGGCGGTATGGATCGGCGCGTCGGTAATGGTGGAAATCACCGAGACCCTCATTGCAGATGCCTTGGTCGTGCCCGCCACCGCGCTGGTTGCCCTCGTCGAGGGCGGGAGCGCCGTGGAGGTTCTCGCCGACGACGGAAGCGCTCGCTTGATCGGCGTGGAGACGGGGCTGTTCGTCGACGGCGACGTCGAAGTGCTCAGCCCGGAACTCGAGGCCGGCATGCGAGTGGTGGTTCCCCGTTGAGCGACCGGAGGGCCGTGCCCGACCCGCAACCACCGGCTATCGAGCTGCGCGACGTCTCCAAGATCTATCCGGGATCGCCGCCCGTCAAGGCGCTGGACGACGTTTCGGTACAGATCGGTCGGGGTCAGATGGTCGCCGTCGTCGGCCAGTCGGGCAGCGGCAAGTCCACCATGCTCAACGTGATGGGCACGCTCGATCAGCCCACCAGCGGCTCGGTGCTGATCGAGGGCACCGATACCTCGCTGCTGACCGACAACCAGCTGTCGGCGATCCGTGGTCGGCGCGTCGGCTTCGTGTTCCAGCGCTTCTTCCTCCTGTCGGGGATCGCAGTGATCGACAACGTGGCGAACGGTCTGCTGTACACCGGCGCGGCCCGGCCGCGTCGGCGCGAGGCGGCCGAGGCTGTGCTCGAGCGTGTCGGGCTCGGCGCGCGCAGATGGCACAAGCCCGACGAGCTGTCCGGCGGTGAGATGCAACGTGTCGCCATTGCCCGGGCGCTCGTCGGCGAGCCGGCGTTCGTCCTGGCCGACGAGCCCACCGGCAATCTCGACTCCGCCTCGTCGAATTCGATCATCGAGCTGCTGTTCTCGCTGCATGGCGAGGGTCGCACGATCGTCGTCATCACCCACAACGAGGCGATCGCCGCTGCGATGCCCCGGCAGCTGCAGATTCTCGACGGGCGTCTTGTGCGCGACACCGGGACGGTCCCGCAATGAACCTGGCGCCGAGCCGCTTGCGTCCATCCGAGACCGCGCGCGTCGGTCTCGGATCGTTGGCAGCGCGCCGGCTCCGCTCGGCATTGTCGGCGCTAGGCATTGCCATCGGCATCGCATCGCTGGTGGCTGTGTTGGGCCTGTCGGACTCGTCGAAGTCGGCGCTGCTCGACCAGATCGGCGCGCTCGGCACCAATCTGCTCACCATCGAGGCAGGCTCGGGCTTCGGTGCGGGCGATGCGGCTCTGCCCGAGACCTCGGTTGCGACGGTCAGCCGCGTGCCCACGGTGGAGGCAACGTCGGCCGTGTACGCAGTCGACGCCGGCGTGTACCGCAACGATCTCGTGCCCGAAGACCTCACCGGGGGCATCAGCGTGTACGGCACCGATCCGGGTCTCCTGGGCGCCCTCAACGGCGAGATCGCCCGCGGCTCATTCCTGACGGAGGCCACCCGCGACCATCCGGTGGCGGTGGTCGGGGCGGTCGCCGCCGAACGCCTGGGGGTCCGCAACCTCGACCAGCCGGTGCGGCTGTACATCGGCGACCGCTGGGTCGAGGTGGCAGGCGTGCTGGAGCCATTCGCCCTCGCCGCCAACCTCGATCGCGCTGTGCTGATCGGCGACCGGGCAGCCGAGCGCTACTACGACACCGAGCTGGCTCCGGCCACGGTGTACGTGCGCGTCCACGAGGACCACATCGATGCAACACGCGACGTGCTGGCCGCGACGGTCGATCCCGAGAATCCCGAAGAGGCCGAGATCAGCAGGCCGTCGGACCTGCTCGAAGCCAGATCAGCCGCGGAGAGCTCCTTCACCTCGCTGTTCTTGGGCTTAGGCGCGGTGGCGCTGCTGGTGGGCGGCATCGGCGTGGCAAACGTCATGGTGATCGGGGTCATCGAACGTCGCGGGGAGATCGGGCTGCGGCGCGCCATCGGCGCAACGCGGGCACACATCCGCCGGCAGTTCTTCACCGAGGCGCTGACGCTCGCGACCCTAGGCGGCACAGCAGGTGTGCTCTTGGGGGTCGCGGTGACCTACGGATACTCGCTCGCCCAAGGATGGCGCGTGATCATTCCACCGGTCGCCTTGATCGGCGGGTTCGCTGCGGCGGTCGCCATCGGCGTGATCGCCGGCGTGTATCCGGCAATCAGGGCATCGCGAGTATCTCCCACGGAGGCGCTCCGCTCGGCCTGAGGGATACCGAGCCCCACGACGCCCCGCTCTTGGGACTCCGGCTCGCTGCCGCTCGCGGGTCGCTCGGGCCCCGGGGTCCAGCCTCTTAGCCTCTGACGCCATGCAACGGTACGGCGGCGCTTCGTGAGCGGCTTGAAGGTCTCCGAGCGGGCGGACATCGCGCCTTTCTTTGTGATGGAGATGATGCGGGCTGCCGCCGACCGGGAAGCGGCCGGCGGCGATGTCGTGCACATGGAGGTCGGCCAGCCGTCCACGTCCGCACCGGCCGGAGCGCGCACTGCTGCCAAGGCCGCTATCGACAGCGACGTGCTGGGATACACGTCGGCCGTGGGCATCGAACCGTTGCGCACGAGGCTGGTCCAGCACTACGCCGACTGGTACCGCCACGACACCGATGCCGGTCGCATTGTCGTTACCCAAGGTGCCAGCGGGGCGTTCACGCTCGCGTTCCTGGCGTGCTTCGAGGCCGGCGACCGTGTGGCGGTGACTGCGCCCGGCTATCCCTGCTACCGCAACACGCTCGAAGCACTGGACATCGAGGTCGTCGAGATTGCCGTCACGCCCGAGTCGGGCTTCCGGTTGAGCGCAGACATGGTGACGAGCGCCGGCCCGCTCGATGGGCTGGTCGTGGCTAGTCCCGCCAACCCGACCGGCACCATGCTCATGGCAGACGAACTGGGCCGGCTAGCTCGCTGGTGCCATGACGCCGGTGTGCGGCTGATCTCCGATGAGATCTACCACGGCATCGCCTACGGAACCGAGGCCGCCACCGCCGCGGCGCACAGCCCGAGCGCGGTCGTGGTGAACAGCTTCTCCAAGTACTTCTCGATGACCGGTTGGCGGCTGGGCTGGCTGCTGCTGCCGCCCGATCTGGTCTCACCCGTCGAGCGCCTCGCCCAGAACGCCACCATCGCCGCTGCCACGGTGAGCCAGCACGCCGCGCTCGGTGCGTTCGACAGCATCGACGAACTGGAAACCAACGTCGCCCGTTACGCCGCCAACCGTCAGATCCTGCTCGATGGCCTGCCCGCAGCAGGGATCGACCGCATCGCCCCGCCTGACGGGGCGTTCTACATCTACGCCAACGTCGATCACCTCACCGACGACAGCGCCGATCTGGCCGCGACCTGGCTCGCGGAACTCGGCATCGCCACCACGCCCGGCATCGACTTCGACCCTGCAGAGGGTCATCGCTGCATCCGGTTCTCGTTCGCGGGCAGCAACGACGACATGATCCAGACCGTCGAACGCCTCACCGCCTGGGCACAGCAGCAGCACTGAGCCCTCGGCCTCGCAGCGCTTCATCCACTTGTCGACCGTCTGACGCGAGCAGCCCATCTGCGCCGCCACCGCCGTCTTGGACTGACCCGCCGCCACACGCTCGACCATCACCAGCCTCGAATGCGGCGACAACCTCGACCGCGGCGCACCCCGCCGAGCCGATCCTTGACCACCGTTGACCACTGAGCCTCCGCTCGCAGTCCGGGATCATCAACAGACCCCACACTGCCACAGAGGCTCAACTCATCCCACGACCCGCACTGTCAACAAGGTCCATGGGCATTACAGCTCACTGCGAGCGTTCTTCAACTCGTCAGTCCGCAAACATCTCGCGAGCCACTGAAAGCACTCGCGCCATCGTCGGCGATGGAAGGTGACCAAGGTTGCGCACAAGCCGTACGCCGTCCACCGCCCGCATCTGATCCAACACGACATGGCCGTTCGCACCGTCGAACCGGCAGGCAACCCGAAACGGATAGCGACGGCTGCCGGTCGTCATCGGCGCGACCAGATAGCTCGGCCAGTGCTCATTCAGTTCGTCGGGCGAGATCACCACTGCCGGGCGCGTCTTGCGAATCTCCGAGCCGACCGTGGGATCCAAGTGGCACAGGTACACCTCCCCGCGTCGGGGTGTCACTGAGAGTCCTCATTCGCGAACTCCCATTCCCACTCTTCGCTGTCGAAGCGAGTTGGGGGCCACGCTTCAACCGCAACATCGTCACCGCGCTCATGGGCCAGCCGAGCAGCCTCGGCCCACCCGGCCCTCGCCTCGGGACGCGGCTCAATGAGCACGCCTCCGTCCACTACGCGCAACGAGACAAGCTCGCCCAAGCCGGCCTCCTCGATGAGCGGCTTCGGCAGCCGGACGCCACGTGAGTTGCCGATCGGCACGATTCTGGCGTCCATGCTGGCCTCCGCACTCCATCGGGCACGATCTCCGATGCCCGGAATGTAATTACATTATAGCCACACTTTCAGGTGAGGCGGCCCGAGCTTCTGACCAGGACTTGCCGGACTCCACGTCGACGTCGTGGGGCAGGCCCAGCACCCGCTCGGCGATGATGTTGCGCTGCACCTCCGAGGTGCCGCCGCCGATGGTGAGTGCAGGGCTGAACAGGTAGCCGCCGTGCCAGCCGTTCCAGCCCTCCACCACGGCCTGGGTCTTGGGGAACTCCGGCGACGTGCCCAGCGGGCCCGTGTTGGCGAGCAGTCCGTGAGCGCCGGCCAGATCCTTGGCCAGCCCCATGACGTGCTGGCCGTGATCGTCCGCCAGCGCTTTGCGAACGCTGGCCTCGGGGCCGGGCTGGCGGCCGTGCAGACGGGCGCTCAGCGTCCGCAGCCGGATGAGCCGAAGCACCTCGCCCTCCATGTGCAAGCGTGCAGCCCGGTCGCGCATCACCGGATCCGACACGCCCCCGGCAGACCGCACCACGTCGAGCAGGTCGGCCGCGCTGGGGCCGCTGCCCCACAGCGCCCCTTCGCCCGACAGCGACACTCGCTCATTGCCCAACGTGATCTTGGCAAGCCGCCAGCCGTCGTTCTCGTCGCCGATCCGGTTCTCCACCGGCAGCTCCATGTCGGTGAAGAACGTCTGGTTGAAGGAGTAGGCCGTAGTCATGTCGATGATCGGGCGCAACTCGAGGCCGGGCGTGTCCATCGGGCAGATGAAGTAGGACACGCCGCGGTGCTTGGGCACGTCGGGATCGGTGCGGGCGATGAGAATGCCGAACTTGCTGCGGTGAGCTCCTGAGGACCAGATCTTCGAGCCGTTCACGATGTACCGCTCGCCGTCTCGCACCGCCCGTGTGGCCAGGTTTGCCAAGTCCGAGCCGCTGTCGGGCTCGGAGAACAGCTGGCACCACACCTCCTCGCCGGTGAGGATCGGCCACAGGTAGCGCTCCTTCTGGGCGTCAGTGCCGCCGGCGATGATCGTCGGGCCGGCCCAGCCCAGCCCGATGCCGCCCGCCAGACGCTTCACCCCGGCAGCGGCCAGCTCCTCGTCGATCAGCAGCTGGGTGATGGGATCGGCTTCCAGCCCGTAGGGCTTCGGCCAGTGCGGCGCCGCGTATCCGGCGTGTGCCAGCGCCTCCTGGCTCGGATTGCCGTCGTGATCGTCGAGCCAGTCGCGCACGGCGACGCGGCGAGGATCGTCATCGTCCGGCCAGTCGAAATCCATATGCGCAGGCTACGGCACCCCGGCGGGCCGATTCAGATCACCGCGATGGCACCGGCGCAGAAGCCATCACGTCGCTTCAGACTCTGACGATCTCAAGTTCTGGATCGAGCAGTCGAAGGTCGTCGGGATCGGAGGTCACGACTCGCTGGCGCTCGCGGCGGGCGCACAGGACGACATGGGCGTCGGCGATGTCGGCGGTGCCGCTGGCAGCAAGCAGACGGCCGACACCGATGGCATCAGACCTGTCCAGAGGGACCACCATGGTGTGCGGCGATCGCAACAGCCTCGCCAGCCGCACTTGACGCTGCGGCCGTCGGATGGCCTGAGCCAGAGCGGTCGAAGGGATCGTTATGTCAGCGCCGGTCTCATGAGCGCGCGACAGCAGAGCGACAACGCCGCGGTCGCCCCTCTCCAGTGCGATCAACCCGCCAGCGTCGAGCACCGTCCCCGGCACTACGCGGCGGTCTCGGCGTGAGGATCGCTATCGCCGAGCACCTCGTCGGCCCATGCCCGCTCTGCATGCGTCAACGGCCCGCCCGACTGCTCCAGAGCCTCGGCGAGGATTCTGCCCCAGGCAGCTGCATCATCGAGAGCGGCGCCGACCGCGCCTTGCACGAAGGCCGAGACGCTCGGCGCGTCGCCGGCCTCCACCAGCGCTTTCACCGAAGCAACCTGCTCGGCTCCCAGCGTGACGGTCACCTTCTGCGTTGCCATACCAATCACCATACCGTCTGCTGTCTCCGGCGAGCGGACTCTGCATGCGCCGGGGCCACGCCGACGGCCGTACACGGGCGCGAGCAGGCCCCGGTGCCGGTGAGGGAACCGGGGCCCGCTGCTGCCCGAAGATCGTGTTCGCGCCTCCGCCGGTTGGCGGGGCATCGGCCGCGTGAGGACCAGCGCGCGGATCTTGTGGGGTTCGGTGGTCCGGGTTGGAGTCGCCACCTGATGGAGACGTCCCCTTCTCGGAAGCGGGTCGCCTCAGCGCCCGGCCACCTCCAGAGTCCTGTTGCGTTTCGGCAT
Source organism: Acidimicrobiia bacterium (assembly GCA_022826045.1). GTDB lineage: Bacteria > Actinomycetota > Acidimicrobiia > Acidimicrobiales > Poriferisodalaceae > Poriferisodalis. The sequence continues at coordinate 24,193 of JAJDVQ010000053.1, forward strand.
TGCTTGGACCACCCCCTTTCTCTGGTGCAACCAGATTGCCACAGTCACGGCTGGATCAGGGAACGAATTCCGATCGGATCGCTCGGGCGACGGCCGCAGCACCCAGCGTCGCCACCAGATCCGGCTGCGTGTCGACCTCGCCTGTGGCGAGCAGGAACAGCGCGTCGCCGTCGAAGTTCGTGTGCGGGGGCTCGATCGCCCTGGCGATGCCCGTGTGCGCCAGATCGACCGCCCGGCAGGCTTCTGGCTTGGTGAGCCGGGCGTTGGTGACCAGGCAGCCGATCGTCGTGTTGCCTCGCTCGGGCGATTCGGACTCCTCGTTGCCGCGCCCGGTAAATCCGGGAATGGCCTCGATCGCGTCATACGGGTACCGCTCTGACCCAGGCGGCGCCGAGCATCCGGCCAGCACGGTCCCGTCTGCGTCGATGACGTCGCCCAGAGCATTCACCGCCACCAGCGCGCCCACCACCACATCGCCCGAACGCTCCACCGCGGCGCCAAGCGCGCCGGACACCGAGAAGTCCCTGCCGGCGACCTTGCCGATCGTGCAACCGCGCCCCACGCCGACCCGTCCCGTGGCGGGTTCGTCGGCACTGGCAGCCTCGCATGCAGCCCAGCCGGCAGCCGCGGTGGGGCGCTCGCTCTCCGGCGACTGGATGTCGTACACGACGGCCGCTCCCACAACCGGCACGATGCTGCCGCGAATATCGAGCCCGCGGCCCTCGCTGGCGCACCAGCGCACAACGCCGTCCGCCGCAGAAAGGCCGAAGACGCTGTTGCCGCAGAGCACCACCCCATGGCACTCCACGCCGCCACCCGTCGAACTCAGCGCAGCGGCCTCGCGAGTCCCGGGCGCGCCTCCACGCACGGCGATGGCGCCCAAGGTGCCCGCCGGCGGGAGCACCACGGTCACCCCGGTGGCTGCGTCGTCGTCGGTCCACGATCCGACCAGCACCGACGGCAATCCCAACGCCATGGCCGCGCACCCTACGCGTTGGGCTGCGCGCTGGCCGCGCCGCTTCGGAGGCAGAGCCCGGCCGCCGGGAGCAATGGCGGGCTACTCCTCGGCGGCCCCGATCGGGGAAGCGGCGTCGGCGGTGCGGTCGCGGAACATCTCGCCCATCGCGGCGACGGCGCCGAGCACCCCGCTGGTGTCGAGCGGCAGGAAGATCTTGGTGGCTTGGCCATTCGCAACGCCCTGCAGCGCTTCGAGGTACTTGATGGCGATCAGGTCGTCGGTTGGGTCGCCGTTGTGGATGGCTTGGAAGACCCGCTCGATGGCCTGGCCCTCGCCCTCGGCCACCGTGAGCTTCTGGTACTTGTCGGCATCGGCCACTCGCTTGATGGCCTCAGCCTCGCCCTCGGCCCGCAGGATCTGGGACTGCTTCACGCCCTCCGCCTGGAGGATCGCCGCACGCTTCTCGCCCTCGGCCTCGGTGACAGCGGCACGCCGGTCGCGCTCGGCCTTCATCTGGCGGTGCATCGCAGTGGTCACATCGGCGGGCGGCTCGATCCGCTGAATCTCCACGCGGACCACACGGGTGCCCCACTTGTCGGTGGCGTCATCGAGAATCTGCCGCAGCTTGGAGTTGATGACCTCACGGGACACCAGCGCGTCGTCGAGCTGCAGGTCGCCTATCACGTTGCGGAGGTTGGTCTGCGCCAGCTTCGTCACGGCGATGATGAAGTTGCCGACCGCGTACTTCAGCTTCACCGGATCGGTGGGCTCGTAGTAGATGACGGCATCCACGGTGACGGCCACGTTGTCCTTGGTGATGACTTCCTGCGGCGGCACGTCCACCACCTGCTCGCGCATGTCCACCTTCAGGATCCGCTGCACGAACGGGATGACGAAACGCAGGCCCGGCTCCACCGTAGAGCGGTACTTGCCGAGGTTTTCGATGAGGCCCTGCTCGTAGGGGCGCACGATGCGCAGGCCCTTCGCCGCGATCACGAAGATCGCGAGCGCGATGATTGCCAAGAGGATCACTCCGGGGCTGATGCTGTCCATCAATCGCTCCTTGACGGTTCGGGCTCGGTTGCTGCTTCCTCGCCGGCGTCGTCTGCTGCGACCGCCTCGGAGGCTGGCGCGCCGACGGCGTCGCGACGCACGTAGTCGGGCGGTGGCGGTTCGAGGACTTCGACGTCGAGCTTGGTGCCGTGCAGTGCCGTGACGCGCACCAACGAGCCCTCGGCGACCGGCCCGCTCTCGGCGACGGCCCGCCACTCGTCCGATTCGACGCGCACACGTCCGGTGTTGGCGACGAGATCGATGTCTTCGATGACCCGCGCCTCCATGCCGATATAGCGGTTAGCCCCCACCGGCAGGTCGTCGGGGCGGTCCTGGCGGCCCATGAATCGGCGCAGCACCAGCATCGAAACCGCAGTGCCGCCAAAGAACAGCAGCCATTGGACGGCGCCGTGCAGGTCCAGCCACGCCGCTGCCGCTGCGAGCGCGGCGCCGAGCGCGAACGGCAGGAGGAAGAAGCCGGCAGTGAAGATCTCGCCGATGCCCATCACCATGGTCATGGCGACCCACACCCACCGCCACAGTTCGTTGTCCACACCGACCCCCGATCGCGCGATGGACTCGCTGCCAGTATGCCCCGCCCCAGCGAGCCCGTTGCCGCGTCAGCAGGCGCGCTGCTTCAACGGCGCTGGCAGCGGGGGCACCAGGTGCTGGAGCGCTGGTCGAGCACGCGGCGGCGCAGTTCGGTGCCGCAGCGCACGCACGGCTCGCCAGCGCGGCCGTAGCAGACGAAGTACTTCTGATTGTCGCCTGCACCTTCGAGGCTGTAGTAGTCGCGCAGCGTGCTGCCGCCCCGTTCGATGCTGGCGACCAATACATCTCGCAGCGCCGCCAGCAGCCGTTCGGCTCGCGGTTTTGAGATCGCCCGGGCCGACGGGTTGATGCGCGCCAGGAACAGCGCCTCGTCGGCGTAGATGTTGCCGATGCCCGCAACCAGCCGCTGGTTCAGCAACTGGGTCTTGATGCGCTGGCTGGACCGCCTGCTGGCACGCCAGAACGCGGCTGCGTCCAAGCCTTCCTCCAGCGGCTCGGGGCCCATGGCAGCAAGCGTGGGCAGTTCCCGGTAGTCGCCCCGGTCGCAGACGGCGATGCGGCCGAACCGCCGCACGTCGTGCAAGCAGAGCGTCTCGCCGTTGTCGAGGCGCCACCAGGCCCGCACGTAGGGATCGGCGAGCGTGACCTCCGCAGCCTCCATGACCTCGGTCGCGGGTCCGTCCCGAGGCTGGACCGCGGGCATCGGGGGCACATCGGGGCCTGAGGCGGTCGCCGCGAAGCACAGCCGTCCCGTCATGCCGAGATGGATGACCAGTTCGCGCCCGCAGTCGAGCTCCGCGATGAGGTACTTGCCCCGCCGGCGCAGCGTCTCGATCTCGCTGCCGAGCGCATCCGCACCCGAAGCGAACTTGCGCGACGGGTGAGCCCACGCCTCGACGATGCACCGCCCCGTCAATGGCCGTTCGAGCTGCCGCCGGACGACTTCCACCTCGGGAAGCTCAGGCATGACGTTGCGACACACAGCATCCCGGCGCGCCGACCGGATCGTGGGACCTCACGCCGGGCTCAGCGGAACTTCGGCGGGCGCTTCTCCAAGAACGCGGCCACGGCCTCGCGGTGATCGTCCGAAGCACGCGCGACGTTCAGCGCCTCGAGCTCACGACGCTGCACCGCACCCAGATCGGTGTCGGATCCGTTGGCGGACAGCAACCGCTTGGTGAGCTGCAGCATCGTGGGCGGGTTCTCGGCATAGCTGCTCGCGCGTGCGAGGGCCGCTTCGAGCACGTCGCCGTCGGTGACGTCGTCGACGAGGCCCATCTCGCCCGCTTCGTCGCCCGTGACAATCCGGCCGGACAGCGCGAGGTCCGAGGCTGCGCCCCAGCCGCAGCGCTGGATGAGGATGTGCGACGACGCCAGCTCCGGCGTGACGCCCATCTTCACGAAGCGGCACGACAGCTTGGCCTCGCTGTGGGCAATGAGGAAGTCCATGGACAGGATCATGGTGAGTCCGACGCCGATCGAGGCGCCGTTGATGGCCGCCACCATGGGCTTGGAGCTGCGCACGAGCTCGACCCAGTCGTCGGCGGCGGAGTCATCGTGGGCCGCCGCTTCGCCCACGCTGCGGCCCGCTTCGTCGGCGGCGTCGATGCGGGCCGCGAAGACCTCGGCAATGTCGGCGCCTGCACAGAAGCCGCGACCGGCACCAGTGATGACGAACGCCCCGACTGACGGGTCGTCGTTGCCGGCCCGTACCGCGTGCGTCAGCTCCGACTGCATGCGCGGCGTCCACGCGTTCAGCTTCTCCGGCCGGTTCAGCGTCAGCACCCGCACGTCGTCGCGGTCGGTCACGGTGATCTGCTCGTACTCCATCTCGATGCTCCCAAGTTCGCAGGGTCGGGCTACAGCATGGCCGCTGAGCGCGCAGCAGTGCTCACGCGGCGATCAGTGCTCGATGCGGGCTGGCTCACGCAGCGATGCCCGTCCTCCGCTGGTGCTCGACCTGGCCTTCGGGACAGTCGTCGCGATAGGGACACCAGCTGCACAGCGGACCGGTGGTCGGCTCGAACTCGCCGCTGCCAGCGGCTTGCGCGATTCGGTCCCAGGTGACGCGATGCTCGTCGACGGCAGCGTGCACGGCGTCGTGATCGAACGAGCGCGCTATCTCGACCGGCTCGCGGGTGTCACACCCGTTGCCTGTCTCGCCGAGGTACAGCAGCCGCACCTCGCTCACCTCGTCTCCGAGTGCGGCGGCTGCCGCCGCGTACAGCCACACCTGTGTCAGGCGGCTGTCCACGAATCGCTCTCGCGGCGGTCGACCCGTCTTGTAGTCGGTGATCCGCAGACCGTCGGGCGCCCGGTCCACGAGGTCCACGATGCCGCGGAACGGCACACCGTCGAGCGTCGCCACCAGATCGCGCTCTCGGTCGACCACATCGACTCCGGCGGGATCGACCAGATCGAAGAACCCCTCGACGTCGCGCCAGGCGTTCCACCGGAAGGCGCGCTCGTCGTCGGCTGACAGCTCCAGCGCTGCGAAGTCGGCGTTGCCGGCCAGTGCGGGCCACTGGTCACGGCAGATGGCACGAGCCCGTTCGAGCGTGCGATGAGCCGGAGCCACCGCCAGCAGTTCCTCGAGGACGTGATGCACGAAGGTGCCGCGCAGTGCAGGCGCGCCCGGCGGATCGGGCCGCTTGTCGATGTAGCGGAACTTCCAGCGCCGTTTGCACTGCCGGAAGGTGGACGCGCCCGAGGGGCTCAGGCTTCGGGGCACCTCGACATCGCGGGCAATGCCGACAGCGACGCCGCCGGCGTGGGGATCCACATTCACAGCGTGGCCGATCCGGTCATCGCGGGCGCGGATGGTTCAGGGCTGCCGACGCCAACGACGCCACAGCCACCATGCAAGCGCAGCCGCTGCCAGCCATCCGACGGCAACGGCACCCCCGAACGCTGCGAGCAGCCGCCGGTCGACCGGTTCGGCCCGTCGCGGCAACAGGTGCGACGCTGGCGCGGGTGCCGGATCGGCATCGTGCTCGGCGTCGTCGCCCGGTGCTGCCGGCAGCGTCTCGGGTTCCGCGTCTGCGAGTGCGTCACCGGGGAGTGCCGCCGCCGCATCGATGCTGGGCCGAGGTCGTTTCGGATCGTAATTGGACATAGTCAAACCCTGCAGCGGCGAGCAATCCGAGCGTACCGCCGACCATTTCGAGCGAACGCCAACGGCTCCTGACATGCACGGCATCGCTCATCGCCGGACCGAGGCGGGTTAATGCGACCTAGTGCCAGATATCTCAGTCCGCCTGATGAGCGCACCTCATCCCCGCCGAACAGTGAAGATGTGCGCGCGTCCCGCCACCACGAGAGCGCTGAGGAGCCGCCTCCTAGATTCCGGGGGAAGCCCAACCGCCCGGGAACCGAACTACGTTGCGCCCATGGTTGAGATGTCATCCACCGGCACATCGGTCAGCACACCAGACGGGAACCTGCCTGACGGCGTGGCCACCGCCGAGCTGTTCGCCTCGGGCGAAGCGTCGGCGGTCGAACTGCTGGCCGAGGCCATCTCCCGGGCAGACCGGGTAAACCCGGAGATCAACGCCATCATCGGACGGCTCGACGACAGCGCCCGTCGTACAGCCGAACAGCTCGATGCCGCACGCAGCGCCGGCGAGACCGGCGGTTCGCTGGCAGGTGTCCCATTCCTCACCAAGGACCTGACCTGCACGACGCAGGGACAGCCCTATCACGCCGGCAACGCCGCACTCAAACAGGCGGGGCACGCGGCGTCGAGCACCGCTCACCTGGCCACGATGTTCGCTGAGCTGGGACTGGTGAACTTCGGCCGCACGAACACCCCCGAATTCGGCCTCACTATCACCACCGAGCCGCTGGCGTACGGGCCGGCAGCCAATCCCTGGAGCACCGGCCATTCGACCGGCGGGTCGAGCGGTGGCGCCGCAGCAGCAGTGGCCGCAGGCATCGTGCCCATCGCCCACGCCAACGACGGGGGCGGCTCGATCCGTGTGCCTGCCGCCAACTGCGGGCTGTTCGGGCTGAAGCCGAACCGGGGCCGGGTGTCGCTGGGTCCCGATTCGGGAGACGGCTGGGCCGGCTTCAGCGTCGACAGCGTGGTCAGCCGCAGTGTGCGCGACAGTGCACGGGTGCTCGACGGCATCAGCCGACCCTGGCCCGGCGACCCCTACTGGGCGGCGCCGCCGTCGGGCACGTTCGAAGCTGCGGCCGGGCGCGAGCCGCAGGCACTGCGGGTCGGGCTGTGCCCACATTCGGATTGGGGTCCGGTGGACGCCGAATGCAGTCAGGCCGTGGAGGAGGTCGGCAGGCTGCTGGAGAGCCTTGGACACCACGTCAGCTACTCGGTGCCAGCCGAGCTGTTCCACCCGGAGTTCTTCGAGCACTTCCGCACAATCGTGTCCGTGCAGAACGTCGTCATGCTGGGCGGTCTCGAGGAGGCCTTGGGCCGGCACATGAGCCGTGCCGATATGGAAGGCGACACATGGGCGCTCATGAACATCGGGCGCGAGGTCAGCGGGGCGCAGTACGTCTCGGCGCTCGAGTGGTGCCATGCCTGGACACGGCGGCTCGCCGCCTGGTGGGCTGACCACGACGTGCTGGTGTCGCCGATCATGGCCGAACCGCCGCCTCGCCTCGGCGAATTGCGGAACCCCGAAACCGGCCGCGGCCGGCTGAGCGACCTGCTGCAGTTCACCCCGCAGTTCAACGTGACCGGCCAGCCGGCGATGTCGGTGCCCCTGCATTGGGCTGCCGGCGATCTGCCCGTGGGCGTGCAGTTCGTGAGCGCGCATGCCGGCGAGGAGATGTTGCTCTCGCTGGCCGGCCAGCTCGAGCGGGCGGCACCGTGGGCGGGCCGCGTGCCGGGCCTGTGGGCCGGCAGCGGCTGAGGTCGGCTGCTGAGAAGTCGAGAGGCTGAAAAGCGGGGACATGTCTGCTGACCGCCGCTCCACCGATGCCACGGCGCTGGCACAGGCATTTGCCACGGGCGAGGCAGATCCCGCCGAGGCGATGCAGGCTGCGCTCGAACGGATGGAGCGGCTGAATCCGGCTCTGAACGCGGTCATCCATCCTCGCCCGGAGCAGGCGCTGGCAGAGGCAGAGGCGTCGACGCAACGCTGGTCGCGGCGACGGGCCGACGGCGACGCGCTCGGCAAGATGCCGGACGACGGCGTGCTGTTCGACGGCGTGCCGATGGCGATCAAGGACCTCGGCTGCGAGCAGGCCGGCGAGTTTCACCACGCCGGTGCCCGATTCCTGGCCGAGCTGGGCTGGCGGGGCTCGCTCGACAGCCACCTCTACGGCTTGCTGAGCGGTGCCGGGTTGATCTCGGTGGGGCGCACGAACACGCCCGAGTTCGGCACCACCATCACCACCGAGCCGGATGCCTACGGCCCGACGGCCAACCCGTGGTCGCTCGACCGCTCCCCCGGCGGTTCCAGCGGCGGCTCGGCGGCGGCCGTCGCGGCGGGCATCGTGCCGGTCGCTCACGGCAACGACGGGGGCGGCTCGATCCGCGTTCCCGCGGCAGCGTGCGGCTTGGTGGGGCTGAAGCCGACCCGGGGCCGGGTCTCGACTGCGCCGCGCCTCGGCGAGCACCGCGGCGGCTTTGCGGTGGACGGCATGCTGACGCGGACGGTGCGAGATGCCGCACGCTGCCTCGACATCATCAGCCGCCCCGCACCGGGCGATCCCTACATCGCTCCCCCGCTGCGACCGGGCGAGTCATTCGCCGACGCGTTGGCAGCCCCGCCGCCGTCCGTGCGCATTGCCGTGTCGTGGGGGGCTCCGGGGCGCGCGAGCCAGCCGGTCCGGCGCGGCGTCGAGCAGGCGGCGACGCTGCTGAGCGAACTGGGTCACCGCATCGAACCCGACACGGCGCCTGACGGCTGGTACAGCGCAGACCTCACCGATCACACCGTTGCCGTACGCACGGTCGGCATGGCAGCCGAACTCACTGGGTGGGCGCAACGGCTGGGCCGCCCGATGACGGCCGACGATGTCGAGCCGGCCAACTGGTGGTCTGCCGAGCTGGGCAGGTCGCTGCCGGCCGCCGCCTACGTCGGGGCGCTCGAAGAGCTCGCCCGCTGGCGCAGGCGCGTTATGGCGTTCTGGGACCCGGCTCGCGAGGTCCGGGCAGCCACATTTCCGGCCACGGCGGTTCCGGCAGCAGCGTCGGCCACCAGATTCCGGCGCGGTTTCGACCTGCTGATGACCCCGGTGCTCGCCGACGTGACGCCCACTCTCGGCTGCTTGTCTGATCCGGTCGACGGCGCCCGGCGGGTCGCCGAGCTGGCGGCCTTCGTGAACCAGGCCAACGTCACTGGGCAGCCGGCCGTCTCGCTGCCGACGGCCCTCGACGCCGACGGGCTGCCGCTGGGCGTGCAGATGCACGCCGCGCATGGAGACGAACTGCTCCTGCTCGCCGTGGCTCAGCAAATCGCCGACGCCGGCGGCTTCGTCTCGCTGCGCGACCTGCCCCGAGAAGCTGCGCTGCCGGATGCCGCCGCGGCCCGAGCGGCCCGTGAGCCCGTATCGAATGCGTACGGGGAACAAGAGCGGGAAGCGACCCTGCCGTGACGCCAGCGCCGTGAATCCGGCAGACCGGGCTCTGGAACGGGCGGTGGAGCTGCTCGGCGAGCTGGGTGTCAGCGTGCGCAGTGCCGTGGTCGTCACCGACATCGAGACTGCCCGAGCGCACCGGCGCATCATGATCGTGCGGATCGCCGCGTTCTCCCTCGGGGCCGGCTTGGCGATTGCGTGGGGCATCGGCTGGCTGCTGATCGTGGCGGCAGCAGTCGCGCATCAGCTGCTCTTCAACGTGCACCGCCTGCTGGCGGCCACCGACGCTGGTCTCGTGCTGGCCGACATCAGCTTCCGGCGCGCAGTCGTCGTCGCCCGCTGGAGTTCGGGCAGCGATGCCACGCTGGTGCTGCGCACCGACAGCCCCCGGGTGGAGGTGTCCGTCGAGCCGTCTCTTGACGCGAGCGGTGTGGGCGAGCCTTGGACGGGCCATGTGAACGGCACTGACCTCGACAGGTTCGAGGGCACGATTCGCGCCACCGGCGGCGAACCCTTGCGCCGAACGGCGAGCGACTGAGCCGCCGACGCGCAGCGACCACGCTCACCTGCCCCAGGGACGGACGCTGCACAACCGGTACGGTGACTCGCCGTGAGACTGCTGCGCTACACCCTTGCCGGTGACGGTTCGGCTCACGTCGGCATGGCATCCGCCGACGGCGTGGCCCAGCTCGACGGCTTCGATGCAGGCGGCGAGCCGATCGCTTCCATCGGCCACGCGATCGCTGCGGCGATGGCTGATCCCGTGACACTCTCGGCGACACCTGTATCGACGGCCTGGGACGAGATCGCGTTTGCCGTGCCGGTCGATCCCGATGCCCGCATGCTGTGCGCAGGGGCCAACTACCACAAGAAATACCCGCTGGGCGGCAACGTGCAGGCCCCCGCGCAGCCCGTGTACTTCAACAAGCCGCCCGGCACGCTGGTGGCACACGAGGAGGATCTCGTTCGGCCGTCGGTGTCGGTCCAGTTCGACTACGAGGTGGAGCTCGCCGTGATGATCGGCAGAGCCGGGCGTCACATCGAGGTGGCCGACGCCCTGGATCACATCGGCGGCTACTCGGTGCTGAACGACGGCTCAGTGCGCGACTGGCAGCGCCACAGCGTGGCCGCCGGCAAGAACTTCTACCGCTCCGGTTCGATGGGCCCGTGGGTCACGACCGCCGACGAGATCGCCGACCCCGCAGAGTTGGAGGTGATCTGCCGGGTGAACGGCGCCGAACGCCAGCGGGCCGGCGCCAGCGAGATGATCTTCTCGGTTGCCGAGATCGTCTCGTACCTGTCGCAGGTGATGCCGCTCGAACCCGGCGATGTCATCGCCACGGGTTCGCCCGAGGGCACCGGCGGTTCGCACGACCCGCCGCGCTGGCTGGTTGCGGGCGACGAGATCGAATTCGAAGTTCCCGGCATCGGCGTCCTCCGCAACCGGGTGATCGACGAGTAGCGGCACACGGCCCGTTCCGCCCCCGTGCCTTCGGGCCAGCGGCATCGCCCAAGCGCGATCAAGCTGAGAGCCGGCTGAGAGTCTCTGCGGGCGACACCCACGACCGACCGCCCATCGGTACCTTGGGCCGAAGGTTCCGGTCGTCGCTTGCGACGACCATTGGCGACCGCAGGCTGACAACGGCGCCGGCCCGAGGCCGGCCGCAGCGAGGACACGCCCGGTGCGAGGTTCACAGCGGCAATCGCGCCCCACCACGGCATGCCGCACCGCGGCACGCTCTGCCACTGGGCGTCGCAGTGTTGCGCGCCGTGGAGCTGCTGCGATCGCGTTCGCCCTCGTCATCAGTGTCGTGCCGCTCGCAGCCGGAGGCGCCCAGTCGCAGCCATCCGACGCAGAAATGTCGCGGCTATGCGCACGGGTGGCGCGCACCAGCGCCACACAAACCGGCGCAACCAACGCAGAGTTGCGAGAGCGTCGACAGCAATTGGAGCAAGATCAGACGGCGCTCGAGGCGGAACTCGACGAGGAAAAGCGCGCCCGCGAGGAAGCACAGGCCGCCTTGCTCGCCAAAGTCGGCCAAGTCGACCTCGCCACCGCCGACGTCAACGAGGTGCTGGAAACCTCCGATCAGCTCAAGGTGCTCGTCAACGAACAACGGGCCGATCTCGACCAGGCCGAACTCGAACTCGCCGCAGCCGAAGCCTCCGTCGAAGCCGGAATCCAGCGTGTCCTGGCGCTCGATGCTCAGCACGCCGAACTGGGCGAACGAGTAGTGGAACTCATCGTGCAGACCTACGTCGGTCACGACGCCTCGGTGGAGGGTTCCTATGGTCTGGTGCGCACCGGGGACATCTACGACGCCGCCCGCATCCGAGTGCTGATTGGCGCCGCGCTGGGCGACCTCACCGTGACCGGCGATCAGCTGCGAGCCCTTGGGGTGGACGCCGAGCTAGCAGTGCGCGAATTCCAGCGAGCCGAAGAGCTGCGCGACATCCGCCGTGAGGAATCTGCGCTGGCTCTTGAAGACCTCCTCGACGCCGTGGAACAGGAAGCGGTCGTACTCGAAGAACTGGAGAACCGACTCGACAAACTGCTGTTCGAGCAAGCTTGGCTGGAGGATTTGGATGCCGACGCTGCAGCGGATGTCGCCGAGACCACCAGCCAGATCGCCGGTGCCATCAGCCAGCAGCAACGAATCACCACCGAGCTCAAGCGCCGAAGCGATGAAGAACGATGCCGCAAATGGCAGGCAGAACAAGAAGCCAGACGGCGGCGGGAAGGCACCGCAGGACAGCCGGTCAGCAACGACTTCGACCGCAGCGAACTCACCTGGGTCGGCGGATTCGTGGAGAACGGAATCCGGGTAGGCAGCATCCAGGTGCACGAGTCCATTGCCAACAACGTGAACGACCTGCTGGCACATGCCGCCCGTGAGGGGATCGGGCTGTACGGCGGCGGCTACCGGAGTGCTGCTTCGCAGATCGCTCTCCGACGGGCGAACTGCGGGACAAGCGAGTGGGCGATCTGGCAGCGGCCCTCCTACCAGTGCCGTCCGCCGACGGCTCGACCCGGGCGTTCAATGCACGAGCGCGGTCTCGCTGTCGACTTCGTCCACAACGGCCGGTCGGTCAACAGCCGCAGTTCGACAGCGTTCAGATGGCTGAATGCCAACGCAGCCGCCTACGGCTTGTTCAACCTGCCGAGCGAGCCCTGGCACTGGTCCACCAACGGCAACTGATCTGCCGATCCTGGCGCTGGGACGTCAGAAATCGCTGACATCAGTATGGGCGTCGCCATGGTTGCTGCTTTGCCTCGCCGCCGCGCCTCTACGGCGTGCCGACCACCTCGCAGCCAAAGACGACCTCCGTGCGTGCGTTACCCCTGCAGCCTCTGGACAGGGGTTGGGCCGGCTACTTCGTGCCGACCAGCAGGGTCGCGCCGACTGGGCCCGCCATCTCGCTGTGCAGCGTGCCGGCGGCAACCTCGCACCAGTCGCCCACTCCCATGACCCGGGTCTCGTCCTCCAGCCCAAGCCGGAACTCGCCCCTGGTCACCATTGCCATGGCGGAGAACTCGTGGCTGTGAAGCTCGCCATTGGCGTCAGGCTCGAACTCGGCGTTGCGCGGTTCGCCATAGCCCTGCGCTGCCAGCTCGGAACGGAACTCGTCTTCGGTCATGAAGAAACAGTAGCTAGCGGTAGTGGGCGAACAGCTCTTCGATGAGTTCGGCGATGCCGTCGGAGGTGTGGCCCCGGGCGAGGTCGATGGTGGCCACGTTGCCGTACACGTGAATGTGGTCGACGCCGCCCCGCTGGAACAGGCGCCACGCCAGCAGGTCGGCTGGATCCTCGGCGCTGGCGGCATCTTCGGCGCTGTTGTAGTAGCGATGGCCTGCCCCGGTCAGCGGGCGGTTGGTCTCGAACTGCACCGTGCCCACACGGACGGACGACGGTCGCTCTGCTACTCGAACGGGCTGACCCATGGCCGATGAGCGTAGCGACATATGTCGCTAGCTTGGGGCTGCTCGTATCCCGGATATTCCGCCTTTCTTGCACGAAACAGGAGCCCGACATGGCCGCTGCCGACACCGCTGAGATCACCGAGGAGCAGTTCGCTGCTGAGGCGCTGGAGTTCTTGGAGGCCAACGCCAAGCGCAAAGCCGAGCGGCGCGAGTTCGTCTGGGGCGAGGGGCCCGACAACGCGGCGCTCTTCGAGGAGATCGACCGCGAGCGCGAGCGCGCCGAGCTGGAGGCGTCGAAGGAGTGGCGGGCCGCCAAGTACGACGCCGGCTTCGGCTGGATCAGCGGTCCGGCCGAGTTGGGCGGCGGCGGCATGCCCCGCAAGTTCGAGCGCGTCTGGGGCCAGCTCGAGAGTCAGTTCGACACGCCCGACGGCGGCTTCTTCGGCATCGGCCTGGGCATGGTGGCCCCCACCATCCTCACCCACGCCCAGCCCGACGTGTCCGCCGACGTGCTGCCCCAGATGTACCGGGCCGACATCGTGGGCTGCCAGCTGTTCTCCGAGCCGGGCGCCGGCTCAGACCTGGCCAGCCTGCAGATGCGGGCCGAGCGCGACGGCGAGGAGTGGATCCTCAACGGCCAGAAGGTCTGGACCTCGGGCGCGCACTATTCCGACATCGGCGAGGTGATCGCCCGGTCCGATTTCGACCTGCCCAAGCACCAGGGCCTGACCGGCTTCCTGGTGGACATGAAGGCCCCCGGCGTGGAGGTGCGCCCGTTGCGGCAGATGACCGGCGGCGCCAACTTCAACGAGGTGTACTTCACCGACGTGCGCGTGCCCGACTCGCACCGCCTCGGCGAGGTGAACCAGGGCTGGGGCGTGGCGCTGACCACGCTGATGAACGAGCGCGCTGCGATCGGCGGCGGCTCCGGCGGCGGCACTGGCGGGGGCAGCTTCACCAAGCTGTCGGCCATGGCCGCCCACTACGGGATGGCCGACGACGCCTTGGCCCGCCAGAAGCTCGCCGAGATCTACACCCACGGCAAGGTGCTGGGCTGGTCGAACCAGCGCACGATGGATGCACTGCGCGCCGGCAAGACCCCGGGGCCCGAGATGTCGCTGTCGAAGATGGGGCTGATCCGCCAGATGAACGCCACCTGCGAGTTCGTGGCCGACACCATCGGCCCCAAGCTGGTGGTCGACTCCGGCGAGTGGGGCACGTTCTCGTGGGCCGGCTACGTGCTGGGCTTCCCGGCGATGCGCATCGCCGGCGGCTCAGACGAGGTGATGCGCAACATCGTCGGCGAGCGGGTGCTGGGCCTTCCCAAGGAGCCCGGCATCGACACCACCAGCCCGTTCCGGGAGCTGAAGGTCGGCACCCAGCGCGCCGAGTGAGCCAGCCGGCATGAAGATCGGCTTGGCGCCGACGAACAGCGACTACGGACCGGCGACCGCCGACATGGCGGTCGAGGCGGAGCAGCGTGGCTACGACTCGCTGTGGGTGGGCGAGCACAGCCACATCCCTGCCAGCCGGGAGACGATTCACCCCGACGGGGGCGATCTGCCGGAGTTCTACTGGCACATGCGCGACCCGTTCGTTTCGCTGGCGACGGCGGCGGCTGCGACGTCGAAGATCAAGCTGGCGATGGGCGTCTGCCTCGTGCTCGAGCACGAGATCCTGGACCTCGCCAAGAGCGTGGCGACACTGGACGAGGTGTCCGAGGGCCGGCTGCTTTTCGGCGTCGGCGTGGGGTGGAACCGCGAGGAACTGGCAAATGTGTCGAATGTGCCGTGGGCGCAGCGCTACAACGCCATGCGGGAGACGGTCGCCGCGCTGCGGCTGCTGTGGACCGAGCACGAAGCCGCCTACTCGGGCGAGTTCGTGAACTTCGCGCCCTCGTGGGTGTACCCGAAGCCGGCTCAGCAGCCCGGGCCGCCGGTGCTGGTGGGCTGCCGGGGACGCATCGGCATGCGCCACGTCGCCGAGTACGCAGACGGCTGGTGCCCCCTTGATGTCGGGTTCCGCGACGTGCGGGTGGGCATCGAGCGGTTCCGCACCGCGGTGGAGGCAGCGGGCCGTGACCCCGATGCGATCCCGATCTCGATGTACTGCTATGCGAGCCCGGACGCAGAGAAGCTGGAGCTGTACGGCAGCCTCGGCGCCGAACGGGTAGTCCTCGGCGCCCCCGACGGCGGCGATCGCTTGGCCCGCTTCCTGGACCGCTACCAACCTCTCGTCGACGCCTTCGCCGGCTGAGGCCTCGCCGGCGATCAGGACGGCTCGCGGGCACCCGCGAACAGCGCTTCAGAGGCGAGTCGGGAGATCGGCGAGGGGGACGAGTTCGGCTCGGGGTGTCTCGATGTCGCCTTCGGGCAGCATGAAGCGCCAGAAGGCGATGCCGAAGGGGCGGCCTTCGGTGTCGAGCCAGTTCGGAACGCCGGGATCCGCGTGGGCGATGACGGCGGTGAAGCGGCCGTCATCGTCGGCAACCATCTGTGCACGGTTGAGCGAGATCGAGCGGTTCGCGTAGTCGAGCGACTGCAGGTGGCGGTTCCACAGGCTGATGTTGGCGTAGCGGCATTCGGGCCAGCAGCCCCGGATCACCAGCGCCTCGTCGGGCCCGATCACGAATGGTGCGAGCGCGTACGCGGCATCGATGGCCGACAGGCCGAGGTCGCCGGGCAAACCGGGCGGCGGGAATTCGTTGGGCACCAGCGACACCCACGAGCGAGGCTCGCCCTGAGCCATCGGGACGCGATCCACGGTGAGCTCGCGGATCATCGCCGCAATGCGGCGGATGCCGGCGCTGACCGTGTCGTCGGATGGCCGGGGCGGGGGCGTGCCGTCGATGACTTCGATGTCCATTTCCGGGATCCGGGCGGGATTGGTCGCCGCGTGCGTGGTGTCCTCGAAGTAGTGGCGAGTGATGATTGCCCCCTCTTGGGGCGGCAGCTCCAGCCAGTTGCCCTGCTGGGGCTCGCCGCCGACGATGATCTCGAAGCGGCCGTCAGCGTCGACGTCGAGGGTCGTGTCGTTGAGCACGCTGAGCACCTGGTTGTCCATCGACCCCCACCCGACGCTCGACTCGATCGAGATCGACAGGTAGATCGCGCCCTTGGTCTCGCCGGTCACGCGGTACACGTGCCCTGCCGACACCGGGGCCTCGAAGTAGACGGTGTCGGGGTTGTCGCCCAGCAGCTTGCGACTCGGCGTCACCAAGCGGCGGAACCGGGGAGCGGACGGGTCGCGCTCGAACAGCCCCGCCAGTCCCCACTGCAGATAGTGCATGAGGGCGCGGTGCGCCTCGACGGCGTCGTCGGCGGTGTACAGGTTCCACTCGGGCGACACCCAGCGCTGGTCGGCGTCACGCAGCGTCTCGAGCAGCTCAGCGAGCGCCCGGCGGGACTCGGTCTCGGGAAGCGGGTCCATGAGCGGTGCTGGCTCAGCCTTCTTCGACGACGCCGAAGTACTCCATGTAGTGAGCAGTTGCGGCGCGCAGGCCCTCAGCCGTAGCGCCCCAGTCCTCGGGCTCGTAGCGATGCACGCCGTACTTGCCCTTGGGCTTGTGGGCCAAGTAGTCGAGCACGGTGGCGGCATAGCTGTCGGTGAAGGGCAGACCCATCTGCTCCAGGGCATTGCCCAGCGTCGTCGTGGGGTCTCTGACGAGCTCGGTGTAGTGAACGTCCACGAGGCGCTCTGCCGGAACGGCGCCAGACGTACGCAGGTCGGCCGAGTCGTTGAGGGCGGCGGCGAACGCCGCATGCACGATCTCGGTGTTGCCCACCACGTCCACCTCGTCGGTGCGCGTCCACTGAATGATGGACGTGATGCTCGCAACCGAGGACATGACACGAGCGGGATCGCGGTGTGTCTGCACCACCCAGGCGTCGTCGAAGGCGTCGAAGAGCTGCGGCATGGTGAACAGGTGGCCGGGCGTCTTGAGCGCCCACTGGGTGGGGCCCCGACCGTGCTGGAGCGCTTGGAGGATCTGCCGCTCGTAGTCGTAGTTCACCACCAGGTCGGCAATCCATCCCTCCATCGGGCCGAACAGGTTCCAGTGGAAGCCCGCGAAGCTGCCGGTGGTGAGGGTGATGCACTCGACGGGCAGGTCGGCTCGGAATTCATGCATGGCCAGCAGCTCAGGCTGGATGTCGGCCCAGAAGTCCTGCTCGCACTCCCCCATGAGGCGCGGATCGGCAAGTCCGCCTTCGGGCAGCGGCACCGGGTGCAGCGCCTCGGCTGCGATCGGGGCACGCAGGTCTGGATGCAGGGCGAGCAGCTCGAACAGGATCGACGTGCCCGAGCGGGCGGGGCCGGCGATCATCACCGGTGCACGTACGGGTTCGGCGGTGATCTCGGGCGCAGCGTCGATCGCCGCCGTGAGGAGCAGCCGGGTGCGCAGCGAGCGCAGCAGCTCCTGCTTCGTCATCAGCCGGCCGAGCACATGAAATGGCGCGTTGTTGACTGCAGCGACCAGCGACTCGAAGCGCGGCTGCCATCCCGGGTCGTCTAGGTCGCCGACAGGCATGCCGCCGAGCGCGTCGGAGGCCCGCTTGAGCAGGTCGCCGGCGTCGATCGGCACGAGGTCGTGCGGCCGGCCGCCGATCGAGTCGGCCATGTAGTTGATGCGCCGCACCCAGTCAGGCCGGGTGAACCGTTCGTCCATTGAGGCAATTGCATCGGTGTCATGAGGCATACGGCCGGTCAACGTACCAGCACCCCGCCGCTACCAATCCGTTTCCCGACGGGTCCACGGGTCATGCGGTCAGCAGGAAAACCGTTGGAGCGGTGCCGCTTGGGCTCGTTACGGTGCCGACATGTCTGTTGCGGACAATCGCCCTGCAGCGTCGCCGCCTTCTGGCCATATGCCATACCATATGGTCATGGCTCGACGCGAAGTGCTTGTCCAACTCGACGACGAACTCATCGAACGCCTCGCGGAGATCGCCACTGCCGAGGGAACCAGCAGGTCGGCACTGCTTCGCCGAGGCGCACGCGCGGTCATTGATGCTGCAGACCTGGCCGCCGCCGATGCCCAATTGGTCGCTGCATACCGTCGCGCGCCGCAGGATCCAGCCCTCGTCGAGGCAGCGAAGCGGCTGGCGGCCGAGACAGCGCCCCCGTGGTAGCCCGCAACGAGATCTACTGGAGCGATCTGGGAGAGCCAAGCGGCCGACGACCCGTCGTCGTGCTGTCAAGAGACGCCGCGGCCTCTGTGCTGACGGCAGTCGTGTGCGCTCCCATCACACGCACGATCCGAGGCATCCGCTCAGAAGTGGAAGTCGGCACAGAAGAAGGACTGCCACAGCCATCCGTCATCAGCTGCGACAGCATCCTCACCGTGCCGATCACCCGCCTCGACGCCAACCCCGTCGGCCAGCTCGACACCATCAAGCGAGCCCAGCTAGACCGCGCACTCCGCTACGCCCTCGACATCGCCTACTGAGACGGCGAACCGGGGAGCGATATTGGCTCGATTGTTGTCACACCGGTTGGGTACCTTCCGCGCGGTGCACGAATCACGCCGACATCTGCAGCAGATCAGAACTCGATGAGCTCGTCGTTCTCGTCCAAGAGGGCTCGGCGGCTACTCCGCAAGCTGACAGGCGATTCGGAGGCGGCTTTTCGAGATGACCAACTTGAGGTGATCCAGCAGTTGGTTGACAACCGGGGCCGTGTCCTGCTGGTGCAGCGAACCGGTTGGGGCAAGAGCGCCGTCTACTTCATCGCGACCAAGATGCTGCGAGACGCAGGGCTCGGCCCCACGCTGCTTGTCTCACCGTTGCTCGCCCTCATGCGGAATCAAATCGAGGCGGCAGAGAGGATGGGCGTCCACGCAGTCACCATCAACAGCTCGAACAGGACCGAGTGGGAATTGGTCATCCATCAGATCGAGGAAGACGAAGTTGACATCGTCCTGATTTCGCCAGAGCGACTGGCGAATCAGGAGTTCCGTAGCGATGTGCTGCCGGTAATCGGAAGTCGCTGCGGCCTGCTGGTCATCGACGAAGCCCACTGCATCTCCGATTGGGGCCATGACTTTCGACCTGACTACCGCCGCTTGGTCCGGGTCCTGGACTTGCTGCCCAGTGGGGTGCCGGTGCTGTGCTGCACCGCTACGGCCAACGATCGAGTCATCTCCGACGTAACGGCCCGGCTTGGGTCGCAGTTCGAGTCGGTACGTGGCCCGCTCGGTCGCGAAGGGCTCCGGTTGCACGCGCTCACGATTCTCTCGCCGCCAGAAAGACTGACTTGGCTTGCATCCACATTGAACGAACTACCGGGCACTGGGATCGTCTATTGCTCCACGGTGCGCGACACCGAACGAGTTGCGGGCTGGCTCGTTTCGCGGGGAATCGAGGCGGTCGCCTACAGCGGTGCGACCGATGCTCAGACTCGACCAGGAATAGAGCAGTCGTTGCTGAGCAATTCCGTGAAGGCGGTTGTCGCAACATCTGCGTTGGGCATGGGATTCGACAAACCCGACCTGTCGTTTGTCATCCACTACCAGTCGACTGGTTCTGCAATTGCCTACTACCAGCAGGTGGGTCGTGCGGGTCGGGGGTTGAGCGAGTCGTGGGGCATCCTGCTCCGCGGCAGCGAAGACGCCGACATTCAGGATTTCTTCATCACTTCCGCGTTCCCCGAACTGTCACAGGCTCAGCAGGTAGTCGCCCTCCTGGAGAGCGATCACGAGTCGATGACGACAGACCAGCTGCTCCAGGAAACCAACGTGAGGCCCCGACGGCTCGAGAACCTCCTGAAGAACCTGGAGGTGGACGGCGTCATAGAGCGCGTTGGAAGGGAATGGCGGCGAACCCTGCTGCCATGGACCTTCGACCATGACCGCGTCGATGCTGTCACGTCACTTCGGCGCTCGGAACTCGAACAGCTCTACGAGTACATCGACACCGACCAATGCCGTATGCAGTTCCTCAGGAGTTGTCTCGACGATCCAGTCAGTGAGCCTTGCGGCATGTGCGACAACTGCACCGGAGTCACGCTTGAGAAGGCCTTCGAGCCCGATCAGATCCAAGAAGCCGTCGAATTCATGCGCAGCGCAAGCATGGTCATTGAACCGCGCGAGCAGTGGCCGGATCGCAAGTCCATTCCGGCGGCGGCCCGTCTGGAGGAGGGACGGGTGCTGTCCAGATGGGGCGACGGCGGCTGGGGCAGCATGGTGCGCAAGGGCAAGCAGTCAGACGGGAGATTCCGGAATCGCTTGGTGAAGGCCTCCGTCGCCCTCATTCGTGAGCGGTGGCAGCCTGACCCCGAACCGGCATGGGTGACGTTCGTGCCGTCCCGCCGCCATCCGCAGCTGGTCGCAGACTTCGCCCGACGCCTCGCCGAGGCACTGGAGTTGCCGTGTCAGGATGTCGTACGCCAGATCCGCGACTCACGGCCGCAAAAGTCGATGCAGAACAGTCACCAGTAGTACCGCAACGTTGCAGGAACCTTCAGCGTCGACAACCCCGTGCCCGCTGGGCCTGTGCTCCTCGTCGACGATGTCGTCGACTCACGGTGGACGCTGACAGCCGTCGGCCACATGCTGCGAGAGGCTGGGTCAGGCCCGGTCGTCCCATTCGCGCTCGCCGACGCTTCGGAGAGGTCGATCTCGTGAGACGCAGTGACGACGCGCTCGCGACACTGGCCCTCGTTAGTCGGCTGTCCGTTGGCGACGTACGGCCGTTGAAGGCATCGGAGTATTGGAAACTGAGTGCGATCCTCGAAGCTGGTCCGAGCAGCCTGCTGGGAAAGAGCGCCGCTGATCTGGCGGTGGACTCTGGAATCGCAAACTCGCTAGCAGACCGCGTGGTCGCTCTGGTGGATCGGGCGACGGCTCTCGCCTTCGAGCTCGAACGACTGGAACACTCCGGTGTCCAGACGCTCACTCCGTTCGACGAGCACTATCCGAAGAACTGGACGCGACGACTCGGACCCAAGGCACCTCCCCTGTTGTACGCAGCCGGGCCGGTCGAACTCTTGGACATCGCAGGGTTCGGGGTCGTGGGCAGCCGAGACGTGAGCCCGTCGGGGGCTGAGGTTGCCGTCGAAGCGGCCAAGTGCGCCTCTCGGCACAGCATTCCATTGGTGTCGGGCGGAGCCCGGGGAGTGGATCAACTCGCCATGAATTCGGCGTTCGACTCGGGCGGAGCAGTCATCGGGCTGCTGGCAGATTCTCTCTCCCGCAGGCTTGCCAAGAGCGATGTCCGTACAGCGATCCACAGCGGACAAGCCCTCATGTGCACGCCCTACAACCCCGACGTCGGTTTCAGTGCCGGCAACGCCATGGGTCGAAACAAGCTCATCTATGCACAATCGACGCTCACGCTCGTGGTTGCAACTGACGAGGGCAGGGGCGGCACCTGGTCCGGCGGCACCGAGGCGCTCGACCACAAGTTCGGTCGGGTCGCCGTGTGGCGAGGACCGGGCGAGGGATCAGGCAACGAGGTTCTTGAGCGACGCGGCGCTGTACCCATCTCGGACCTCGACGACCTAGGGCATCTCCTCGATGACGGCGATGCCGATACGTCCCCCGACACGGCTCCGCTCGTTTCCGGAGCGGAACAGGGTGTCCTCTTCGACGTCGCTGCTACTAGCTGAGTCATCCACATGACCCCCAGCACCGAGCCCAGCTTCCTCATCCCAAAAAAACGCGAAGGCTCGATCGAGACACAGCTGCGGGCCGTTCGAGCAGAGCTTGCGGCCCGCGCGGCGCAGCGAAAGCTCAGCGAGCAGACGGACACGGACAGCAAGGACGAACTCGACTTCGGCGAGGAATCAGATCCAGACACTGAATGGCGATCGGCCCTGCTGCAGCGGCTGTTGGAGATGTCCCCTGCTGCGTTCGAGCGCCTGACTCAACGGCTGCTACGTGAGGCCGGATTTCGAGAAGTCGAAGTCCTTGGGCGGAGTGGCGACGGGGGACTTGACGGGGTCGGCGTCTACCGACTGTCGCTCGTTTCGTTCCCGATCTACTTCCAGTGCAAGCGCTACAACGGCTCAGTCCCGTCGAGTGCCGTCCGGGATTTCCGAGGAGTCATGGCTGGCCGCGGCGAGAAGGGTCTCCTGGTGACCACAGGCACCTTCACCCGCGGCGCCCGCGATGAAGCGAACCGGGACGGCACGCCACCGGTCCAGCTCATTGACGGTGAAGATCTCTGCGACCTGCTCCAGGAATACAAGCTCGGAGTTGCCACCCGCATCCGTACGATCGAGGACATCGAAGTCGACACGTCCTGGTTCGAGCAATTCGAACCCGCCTAGAAGTCTCGGCGACGTTGGGCGGTCAGGCCAGATCTGCCGGGTCTATCGGTGACTGATACCTATACAGCTCACCGTTCTCCAGTGGAACCGTCTCGAGCTCAAACGTTGTATCGAAGAGCCGCTGCACACCTGCGGCATCTTCTTCAATCGCGCGAAGACGCTGTCGGGCCTCACTCTGCATCTGAGGGAATTCCTTTGCGGCACTATTGTAGATGTGCCTCATGATCTTGTCGCCTGTAGGATCAGAGGTTGCGAAGATCATGTAGTAGATCGAAACCCCTCGGAGGTTCTTGAGTTCGAGTGGATGGGTCCAGCGGTAACCGAGAGTGTTCTCGAGCCGCCATCGCATTAGGTTCACGTAGCCTTCTCGCGCTTCTCCTCCACTGATATGTCCTTCGAGACGACTCCTATAGATTCTCGACCAATCTTCAGTTCCGAAGATGCCCGATATCGCAATAGCATCTTCATCGCGAAGTGAACCCCCAGCAACCGGCAGAAGTCGAGTGAACATTTGGGGAGAGAACAGCAGGAAGAGTTCGCATTTCTTGCCACGGGATCGGAACGCAGCCAATTCTTCTAGCATCGTCCATTTGGCCTCAAGTCCATTCGGATCAATGAATGCAAAGCTTGGGGCCCATGCACTATGTCGGAGATTCCGCAGTGCTTCAGTAATCTTGGCGTTGCAGTCGCCACCGTATACACCGACGTCCCGATCAGGATAATTTGTCGCGAGCCACCTTCGGAGCGACTCCGCGCTTTCTTCTAGCTCAAAGAATCGAAGTCGAGTGAATCGAGGATTATCGACGTTCAACGCAATCTGTGCTGAACTCTCGATGTATTCGCCCGTGACTCGATCGGTGTTTTGGGTTCCACCTGCAAAGAGATCAAGATAGATGCGTTCACTGGCCCTCTTTGTGGCCGTCGCATAGGCCGTCAGGTATTTCCGAAGTACGTCTAGCTTACTGCGAGTCCAAAAGCCCCAGCTTCGGGGGCGTTCACCGTTTTGCACCGGCTTATGCAATCGAGAGATTCACGGCGATATCACGCGCCGATTCCGAATCGCGCGAAACAACAGGGATCGAGCTCGAGCTAGTCACCGCTGGCATCTCGTCGTGGAAGCGTCCTCTGAGTTCGCGACCCTTGGCCTTTGGAGTACGACCACCCCACTGCTTGAAGAAGAACGCCACATCTGCATGAGCGCACTGGTCTCTGAGATCCAACACCCATTCCTCCTCAATCCGTCGAGCACGCGGACCGCTCTCGCCGCCGGCGATAAGCCAGTGAATCCCGGTCAGGTCGAGGCGAGGCAACGCTTCCAAGAGCGGTTCGGCGCTGATGAATCGAACCGCGGCATCGACCGAACGCAGGTGATCGATCCTGAAGGCGTAGCGAGGCGTCTCGACGGTTACGCCCATCCACACGTTTGGAGGCCAATCGAGTTTGTCGGCGACGGTCGCAAGCCGCTTTGAGCGTTTCGTGAGCACCTGATAGGTGTGCTGGGGCGTGTCGGCCATCACCGCGAACACTTTCTCGATGAAGTCCAGCGGTACCTCAGGATGGAAGAGATCGCTCATCGAGTTGACGAAGATCAACCGGGGTTTGCGCCAGCTCCGAGGGCGATCCAGCAGGTCGTAGTGCAGTGTCAGCCCAAATCCCGGGCCGCTCAGGTCGCGGTCGCCATCTCGCTGGTAGCGCTGATTGCCCATCGCCTTCAGACGCTTGGCCAACGTCAGCGCGTAGCAGTTGTCGCAGCCGACCGATGTTCGATCGCATCCGGTGGTCGGGTTCCATGTTGCCTCGGTCCACTCGATGCCGGTGCGGTCACTCACGATCCCCTCCCTTCGGCAGATGGACGGTCGGACGATTAGTCGACCTGCGTGTCGCTCGGGGCAGCGACTCGTCGGCAAGTGCACGAACTCCAGCGTGCACCAGGGGTGTTACAAGAATCCCTGACGAGAGTACGCGGGTTCCGCTGCCGACGACAGGGCCACGCCATCCGACGGACGCCACGCGACTCGCGACCAATGGCAGCTCACTCGGCTTCGGCACTGCGCGTCAGACTCTCGGCGAGGGCCTGGATCTCGGCGAAGGCGGCTTCGAGGTCTTCGGCGATCTCGGCGGCGAGGACATCGGGAGGCGGCAGGTTGTCGGCGTCTTCGAGGCTGTCGTCTCGGAGCCAGAACAGGTCGAGGCTGACCTTGTCGCGGGCGATCAGCTCGTCGTAGGCGTAACGCTTGAACCGTTCGGATTCGGTGCGCTTGTGGCGGGCGCCGACGCGGTAGCAGGCGACAAAGTCATCCAGATCGGCTCTGGCGAGCGGGTTCTGCTTGAGCGTGAAGTGCTTGTTGGTGCGCAGGTCGTACACCCACAGCTCCCGGGTCCAAGGGTCCTCTGCGCCTTCGCGGCGGCGGAAGAACAGCACGTTGGCCTTCACACCCTGGGCGTAGAAGATCCCCGTCGGCAGCCGCAGCAGCGTGTGGACGTCGCAGTCGTGCAGCAGTCGGCGGCGGATCGTCTCGCCAGCTCCGGCCTCGAACAGCACGTTGTCGGGCACCACGACGGCCGCGTCGCCGCCGATGCGCAGCAGGCTCACGACGTGCTGGACGAAGTTGAGCTGCTTGTTGCGGGTCGTCGCCCAGAAGTCCTCACGCTCGTAGCTGTCCGATGACGACCGGCCGAACGGCGGGTTGGTCAGCACCATGTCGAACGGCCTGCCCGGCGAATCCCGCAGTGCGTCGTCGACGACGATCGGCGAGTCCGATTCGGGGCTCTCGATGCCGTGCAGCAGCATGTTCATCGCGCACAGCCGGGCAGGCAGGTCAGCGATCTCCCAACCGGTGAACGCACCCGACCGCAGGTGGTCAGCCTGGTCGGGCTCCAACGGCGAGTGCCGATCCACGATCGACCGGTACGCGCCAAGAAAGAACCCGCCGGTGCCGCACGCCGGATCGCAGATGCGATGGCCGGGTTCGGGCCGCATCACATCGACGATGGCGTTGATGAGCGCTCGGGGCGTGAAGTACTGACCCGCTCCCCTCGCACCCTCCTGCGCGGTCTTCTCGATCAGGCCCTCGTACGCGTCGCCCTTGAGGTCCGCGTCGTAGCTCATCCACTCGTGCCGATCGATGAACTCCTTGATGAGCTGCTCCAGCTTCGCGGGCGTCTGGATGCGGTTCCGCGCCTTGTGGAACACCACGCCCAGCATGTCCTCGCCGGTGCCCAGCGCAGACAGCGCATCGCTGTAGTGGTCTTCGAGCTCCGCCCCGGACCGGCTCAGCAACGACTGCCAATCGTGCTCGACGGGCACGATGCGATCGCCTCCCAGCAGCACGTACTGCTCATCGGCCATCTTCAAGAACAGCAGATACGTGAGCTGCTCCAGATAGTCGCCGTACGACAAGCCGTCGTCGCGCAGCACATCGCAGAAGTCCCACAGCCTCTGCACCAACGCCTTCGGATCCTCTGCAGGCACCCGCTCACGCTACGCCGCCCTCCCCGCCCTCGGACCAACCCCAGACTGTCTGGCCATTCGAGGTATCAGTACGCTTGCCGCTATGGCGGCGACGCTGAGACAACTCAGACTGCCAGCGTTCAAGAGCCTGCGAGGCGCGCATGTCCGCCTCGGTCCGGTGACACTGCTCGTCGGTCGCAACGGCAGTGGGAAGTCCAACATCATCGACGCCGCGGCGGTGCTGTCTGCCCTAGCCAGCGGTGCCACGATCCGAGACACGCTCGACGGAGGCCGTGACGGCCCCCTCGTTAGGGGAGGCTCCGAAGGCTGCGCCCCAGCAGGTCGGGACTCGTTCCAGATCGGTTGCACCGCTTCTCTACGTCGCAAGATCTACCGCCTCGATATCGGAATCTCAGTCCGTCCAAGCGTGCAGATTGTGAGCGAGCGGCTCTGGACACGGCGCGATGGCGAAGTCCGAGACCTGCTGGCAACGGACCGCCCGCAGCCGGACTCCGGCGACATCACCGCCCGCTGGGACAATCGCAAGCAGGGTCCGAACCCCGCGGTGACGTTCCGGGCCACGCAACTGCTCACCTCACAGGTAGCTGCCCGAGTGCCTGCAAAGACGCAGGCAGGTCGCGAGATTCACCACGTTGCCGAGCAGATGCTCGAAGCTCTCCGCGGCATCTTCATTCTGGATCCCATTCCTCAGCAGATGCGTGAGTACGTGCCCGAGAAGGACGCACGCCTTCGCAGGAATGCCGACAATCTCTCCGCAGCGCTCGCCGACCTCATGCGCGAGGAGCCAACGCGCGAAGCGCTGTTCGAGATGACGCAGTCGCTCTCTGAGGCGCAAGCAGCCGACCTGGGCGTCGTCAGGAGTGATCTCGGGGACGTGATGACCACGCTGCGCGAGCGACTCGGCGGCGATCTGCACCCAATCCCCGCGCGCCTCATGAGTGACGGCACATTGCGTTTTCTGGCGATAGCCGCGGCGTTGCTCGAAGCTCGGCCCGCCACCGACGAGTCTGGAGACTTGACCGCTGCCCGTCGGCTGCTGGTGGTCGAGGAACTCGAGAACGGCCTGCACCCATCGCAGGTGCAATTGCTGCTCAAGCGTCTCAAGTTGGAAGCGGCGACCGGCGCCAGGACGCTCGCTACAACTCACAGCCCTGCGATGCTCGACGCATTGACCGGTGACGACCACAAGGGGGTTGTCGTTTGCAGCCGCGATTCGGATGGTTGGACTCGGGCCACGGAGCTCACCGAGTTCCCCGACTACTTCGAGGTGATCGGCGGAGGGCCACTGGGCACATCGGCTATTCGAGATCGCCTGAGGCCGCAGGAGCACGAGCCGACGGAGCCGCGGTCGCTTGTCGACGTACTCGGACTCTGACCAGTGTCCAGCGCCTGGTCGGTGGTGTTCATCGACACCTCCATCCTCCTGCGTCTCGTCGGTATCGACGGCGACGAAGCCGCCCGCGAGATCGCGGCAGAATTCGAATCACGGGCGGCCGACGGGCAGCGGTTCGTCATTCCGGCAACCGCAATCGTGGAGACCGGAAACCGGATCGCCCAGCAGCGGTCGGACCGCCGACGCCTCGCGGAGCGCCTCCAAGCCGTTCTGCAAGCAGCACGTCTCGCCGATCCGCCGTGGGTTATCCGCCCCGCAGCCATCGATCAACAGTTCATCCAAGAGTTGCTCGACGGGGACTCGACCGGTTCCGACCTCATGACGCTCCTCGGTGACGGCCGACTGGGCACTGGCGATGTGGCCCTGCTGGTGGAGCGCGACCAGTTCCTGCGCGAGACGGCATACGTCACGGCCGAGATTTGGACCTTGGACGATCAGCTTGCGGCCTACAGCTGATAGCCGTCTTGCTGCGATAGCCCACAAACTGGCACCTGAATTGCCCACAAGCGGGCTATCGATGGCTACGAACGCCGAGAAGGCCTCAGCGTCCTCCCCACCACGACCCGGCTCCTCATGCCCCGGTTGTGGGTGGACATGCAGACGACCGCGACCGCGCTGATGCCGTCGAAATCGTTGGCATCGGCCGTGTCCGGCACCTCGCGGCGACGTACTGCCGTTGCAGCGACGCGTCCAGCGCGTCAGGGCTTTCGAAGCGAATCCGGTCCAGATCGATGCCCGGAAGTTGCCTCCGCCCTCGCGAAAATCAGCGTCGTCCGTGGGGCGTCGTGAGTAGCTTGACGGGATGGACGGCGGGAAGCTCCAGCCCCACGTGAGCTCTGCCTCGCGAGAAAACCACTTTGTGCTGCCGAGCCACCCCGCGAAGCTCCACCCCGCGGCTCATCGGTACCGGAGGTACAGCGTTGGTTCCTGAACTTGAGACCATCGCACGCACGGCAGCGCTGACGTTCGTTGCACTGGTACCCGGGGCATCCGCAGCGGCTGGCTTCGAGTGGCATTCCGTGCGATACGGACGGCGGCGCAAGGATTGGGTGCTGCGCTTGCTGCTCTTCTCCGGTCTGTGGCTCGCCGCGGGCTTCTGGGTCTGGCACTGGCTGGCAATGAGCTACTGGGCCGAATTCGTCGCCCTGCGGCCAGTGCCGGGACTGTCGAATTCTGACAGGCCTCAACAAAAGACGAAGAGCCAATCAATTTCGATCCGCAGAGGTGCATACGTCGTGCGGTTCGGATAGAGCAGGTCGCGAACAACGCTGCCTCGTTGAACTCCTATGTCAGTGGGTCTGATCGTGTCAAGCCGTCCGAACACCGACGTCAGCAGCTCGTTGCGAGTCGCCTGCCGCTCGCCCATGCTCTCGATGGTCAGGCTGTTCGGCAGCGACCCCGGCGAGCACAGTTCGATCCGATCCGAGAAGATCGACAGTCGAATTCGGCTCGCCCGCTGCGCGTAGTCGCGGTGCACGACCGCGTTCACGACCGCTTCGAATACCGCCTGCAGGCTGTATTCGGGCAGGTCTTCCCTGGCCGGCGCCTTGCGGGCGCTGACCCGCATGTTCCGATGCACGAACAGCACCGCGTCGCGGATCTGACAGTCGAGCGGCCCGTCGATGATCTGCGCATCGAGCTGGCCCGATGCCCGGTCCGCGCCGCGGTAGCGCACTGCCGAGATCGCCGCTGCGGGGATGAGCCGTTCCGGCCGGCGGGTGCACAACAGCGTTCCGGCCACCGAGACACGCACCTCGCCGGTCTCGTCGCGCGTCAGCAGACCCAGCTTGGCAAGACCCACCTGCGGGTCTGCCAAGCCCTCATCGCTGAGCAGCGGCCGCCACAAGCCCTCATCCAGCGTCGCGAAGCCGGTCGCAGCCATCGGCTGATGATCGAACCCCACGAACCGGCCTTGACCGCGACGCTGCGCCAGCCGCAAACGCTCATCAGGCGACAGCAGCACCTTCGCCGCTCCGACACGCTGGAACGCCCCGCCCGGGCCGTCATGCTGAGCATCGCCCCGCGGAACCGCCACCAGCAGAAACCGGCGGCCTTGGTGCAACCGGCGGTGGGTCCGCACCCGCACCGGCGGCTTCACGGCATCCGCGCTGATCTCGCGCACCGCCCGCTCAACCGAGTCCAGCTGCGCCCGCGACATGCCGGTCACCATGCCGTCGTCGGTGACACCCAGCAGAAGCACGCCCCCGTCTGCGTTGGCGAACGCCGCCATCTCGTCGGCCCAACTGTCACGCTGGCGACTCGCTACCTCGTCGCCACGGAAGTCGACCTCCTTGAACTCCCAACCGCTGTCCTCACCGAGCCCGATATGGCGCTCGACCACATCATCAGGAAACGGCAGACCCGTCAGCGGACCGCCAGCGGTCGCCTCGTCACTCATCATGAACCAGCCCCGATGCGCTCCAGCATGGCCGACGCGGACCCGCCATCGGCCCGTTGCCGAACCAGCCGGCCGCTGAAGGCAGCGGACAGAATCGAGCGCCGCAGCGCGTGCGTCCGCTCGAGCGCTTGATGAATCGCGGCCTCGCAGTCTGACGACTGCTGGAATTGTTCTTCGAGCCCGGTGACGATGCGTTCCTGCTCGACCTTGGGGGCGACAGGGATAGGAAATCGTGTGAGGCCTTGCTTGCCGAGATGCCGGATGTTGACGCCGCGACCTGCCTCGCCGAAGCGTCCCGTCAAGGCCGCCATGTAGCAATACCAGTACAGGTAGCCCGGGTCGATGTCGCGGGCTTGCAGACGCAGCAGCGTGTTCTGGAAGCAGCAGCTCTCGATCTCTCCGTTCCACACAGCCGGCTTGCCGACCTCGTTCGGACTGCCCGACGCCTCGTTCAAGAGGAGATCACCGGGCCGAAGGCGGTAGGTCTCGAAATCTCCCTCGTCGAAGTTCATCTGCTTGACGTCGCCCAGACTGAGACCGGCCCAGGTGACATTGGCAGCGCGGAGGTACGGCCTCATCTGCGGGCCAGCATGATGCTGCGGTGATCGTTGACGGCCGAGTTGCACCCTCGCAACCTCGCCGATCTCCGTTCGTCGCCAATCTTGAGGGAGCGTTCCGTCCACCTTGAAGGCATCCGTCAAGAGCGACGTTCGGAACGCAGCGACCGATCTCAGCCCACGCTCCAACATCGACTCAGTCGCGTCGAGACGGGAGAAGTGCTCTTCGATCGCACCGACTATGTGTTGCTGCTCCGCCGACGGTGGGATGGGGACTTCCAGAGCCCGCAGGTCGCGCTGAGGTAGATGAGCAATGGTGCTCCCTTGGACACGGTCACCAAATCGACCGGTTTCGGCTGCCCAACGCATGAAGAACTCAATCCAGCCAGTCTCGATTCCTGGCCTTGGCCGGACCCGGTGCAGAGCCTTTTGGAAGCACATCTCGATAGACGACTGTGTCCATCTCGCGCAGCGTCCGACTTCGCCTCCTTCGCAGATCAGCAAGTCACCGGGCTGAAGCCGGTATTTGGCGCGTTCGTCATCGGTGAAGTCCATCGACGCCACGTTCGAGAAGTCGATGTGGTGCCATTGCACGTTTTGGTTGCGTAGATATGGCATCGGACCGAGACCCTGCCTCGACTTGGCCGACAGCATCTTGCCAAGCTGTGTGTCAGCGACATCGCCGAATCTGGCCCACGCCCAGCCCCGGGGTAGGTCTACCGTCATGCAGTGAGGGTCAGCGTGAAGGGGCAAAGCAAGGCATCGGGTCCCGTACCGAAGAACCGGTGGCGTTCGGACCTGCCGCTTGTCACGGCTCGATAAGGACGCGACCGCCTTGGCGGACATCGATCTGCAGGTTGTGACCTTCGAGCAAACGCATGCCGACAAGCGCCGCCGCGCTGGTCGCATGCACTGCGACGCCCCGCTTGTTGCCAGACCAATCGACGGTCGCCATGTAGGTGTGGAAGGACTCCTCCATGCCATTTGCCAATACGAGCCGAGTGCCGCCCACCCGCATCAGACCGAGGTCGCGCACCACATCTGTTGGAAGCATGAGGTCGCCGCCGTGCCCCGTGTCAATGAGGGCGTCGACGCGGCTGGTCCGCTCGGCGACTCCCGAGACAACCAACGTGACCACCGGTTCGAGGATGCCGTTGACGGTGCCTTCGATCATTCCACCGCCCGAGATCCCTGGCCCCCGAAGCCGTACAGCCCGCGATAGCCCACCCGCAGAAGCCAGACATCAGATGCTTCGGGATGCCGAGCTCTCAGCTCCTGTGCCGCATCGAGCACCTCGTCGGCGATGGCCCAGTCGCCGCTGTCGACGTCGATGGCCACGCAACGGCCGCGCTGGTCCTCGGCAAGGATCGGCCTGATGTCTCGTTCATAGATCTCGTCGCCGCGCCGGGCAGTCTCTTCCAAGGTGTTCTGACTCCGAACCGCCATGGTCGCCTCCTCGCCGCACTCGAACCGATGGACGCAGCCTAACCCTGGGCCCTGGACCGACTCCAAGTGATTTTCGGTGCATCACCCTGGAAGCTTGATCGGTACCGGGCGGTTACGCGGCGAGAGCCACGGTGAGCTCGTCAAGCAGGGCGTCAAGCTTGTCGCCGAAGAGCTGGCGCGCCTTGCCGAGGCCGCCTTGGGTGCTGAAGGGTGGTGCCGCCAACTCGGCAGGCTCGATGCCGAGGTTGGTGGCGACGCGGTCTTTGATCAGCTCCAAGTAGGCCGCCTGCTCCTGCGAGAACGTGCGGCCGGCGTTCGACTGCTGCATCAGCCACGCTTCGAAGCGCTCGTTGACAAGGTCCGGGTATGACACCAACACATCGGCCTCGCCGAGCGTGTAGCGGACGAGACTCACCAAGTCGGTGCTGACACGGTGACCCGAACCACGCACCTTCGACTTGTCGAGTGTCTCGTAGGCCTCCCATAGCGCGTCAGGCGTCCAGCGATGGGGCGGTCGCTTGATCGCGTTCGCCAGCTCCCTGATGTCGGCGTAGCTGAGCCCACCGCCGTAGGGCTGGCTGTACAGCACCTGCAGCGCGGTGATCTCGTCCCGGTTGGTGTCGATGAATTGCCGCCACGATTCGACTTGGGCACGGGCACGGTCGGCTGCCTTCCGGGAGAACTGACCGGAAATCACCTGGTCCTTCGATGCTGTGTCGATCATCTGCTCGTAGCTGCGCCTGACGTCGGTCAGCTTCTCCCGTAGAGCAGAGTTGCCTGCCAGCGGCTTCACGGCCTCGCGGATCATCGACTCGCCGGCGGCCTTGACCTGCTCGGGTGTCGGATCACCATCAGTTTCAGCAGATGCTGCCTCGTACTGGCGGTCGACATCGAGCGCGTCCACCATGCCGCGCACCAGGTCGGTCAGCCCGATTCCTGCCACCTGCTCAACCTCAGCCCGATCCGCTGCTGTCATCCGTCGGTTCAGCCAAGTGAGCCGGGACGCCACCGACGACACGACATCGGGATCCGTCGAGCCCAGTCCGATGTCGCTGAGCAGCTTGTCGAAGCTCACCGTCCGCTTGCGCTCCATCGGCACGGTGTCGTGCAGCTCGGCCTCGGTCACGCCAACGGCGTCCACGATCACAAAGCGGTCCTTGACTGCAGCATCGGGCGTGACCGCGCGCAGCTGGTCGCTGTCGATCACCCGCACGCCTCGCCCTTTCATCTGCTCGAAGAAGTTGCGGCTGCGCACCATGCGCATGAACACGACGCACTCGATCGGCTTCACATCGGTGCCCGTCGCGATCATGTCCACCGTGACCGCGATTCGCGTCTCGTAGCTGGTGCGGAACTGCTGCAGTAAGTCCTCGGGCTTGTTGCCGGAGTCTCCGGAGCGGTAGGTGATCTTCACCGCCTCTTGGTTGCCGAAGTTGAACTCCTGGCGGACGCTCTTGAGGATGTCTTCCGCGTGGTAGTCGTCCTTGGCAAAGATCAGCATCTTGGGCACGTGCCGCAACGAGCCATCATCACGGCGCTCACGGTCGGGAAAGATCTCCGGCAGCGAGTTGCGTAACGTGCGCACGATCGTGCGGATCTGGTCGGGTGCCACCACGCGCTTGTCGAGCTGGTCGGCGTCGTAGTCGATGTCCGTGTCGACCTTCTCCAGGCGGCGCTTTCGGGTTTCGCGGTCGCGGAACTCGGTCACGAACCCAGCGGGAACGACACCGCCGGATTCCGTGATCTCGGTGCGGATGCGAAACACGTCGAAGTCCACGTTCACCCGGTCGGCCACCGCTTGGGCATGCCCGTACTCCATGACGAGGTTCTGATCGAAGAACCCGAACGTCTGCTTGCCCGGAGTTGCAGTGAGGCCCACGAGGAAGGCGTCGAAGTACTCGAGCACCTGCCGCCACACGCCGTAGATGGAGCGATGGCACTCGTCGATGATGATCAGGTCGTAGGACTCGATGGGCACCGCGGGGTTGTAGGAGACCTCCACGGGCTCTGGCGGAGCCGTATCGAATCCGCTCTTCTCTTCGTCGAACGCTTCGTCGAGCTCGTCCTCGCCTCGCAGGATCGAATGCAGCCTCTGGATGGTGCAGATGTGGACCTTGGTGGCCGCCTCGTTCGCCATGTCAAGCCACGACGACGTCAGATGGCGGACGTTGTAGAGCTCAGTGAACTTGCGGCCGTCGTCGGGGGTGGCGAACCCCTGGAATTCCCGGAGTGCCTGGCGGCCAAGATTCGCCCGGTCGACGAGGAAGAGAATCCGCTGGGCACCCGCGTATCGCAGCAGGCGATAGCAGACGTTGGCGGCTGTGAACGTCTTGCCCGAACCGGTGGCCATCTGGATCAGCGCCCGAGGACGGTTGTCCTTGAATGACTGCTCAAGATTGCGGATGGCCTCTTCCTGCGCCGGCCACAAGTGCCCAGCATCCGCGTCAAGTCCAGGCAGATGCACCACACCGGCACGTAGGCCGGGCTCGCGACCCTTCCCCTCGGCATGGTCCGCCAGACAACGCGCCAACGTCTCAGGGCGGTGGAACGTGAATACGCGACGACTCGCGGGCACTGGGTCTAGACCACTCGTGAAGCGGGTCTCAGTACCAGTCGACTCGTAGCCGAACGGCAGCGCCCCCTCAATCTCGACAGCAGGCCGGTCCTCGGGGTACGCGGCCTGATACTTGCGAGTCTGTGGCTCAACGCCGGTCAGCGTCATGCCGGCCTTCTTCGCCTCAATGACGCCCACAGCCTGACGATCCACGTACAGCACATAGTCGGCACGCCCAGCCGTGGTCTGTACCTCCCGGACAGCTACTCCCAGAGCCGCCGCCACGGCCGCGCTCTTGTAGTCCTGCACCACCCAGCCGCAAGCCACCAACTGCTCGTCGATGTCACGACGGGCTAACTGCTCGGGCGACAGGTACTCACTCACAGCGACCTCAGACTCACGACCGCCAACCCGCACACCAGCAGCCATCGTACGATCTTGAACCGGGTGACGGCAGTGGCGCAGGACCGCTCATGAGCACCGGCACCGCATCCAGGACTGCGATGACTCGCTGCTCTGGCCCGTTCAGATCACTGTCGGTTACGTGGCCCAGCAAGTCGAAGCGGAGGTACGCCAACTTGTCTTCGAAGCTTGTGGCAGCAGAGGTGTTTCCTCCTGGCGAGCACCTCGCAGATGAACTCGCTGCGCGTGACTGGACTATTCCGCATTTCGCGGAGCTGATGGGTCAGCCGGTGCACGTTGTTGCGGACGTCCTCGATGCGCAGATCGAGGTCACCCCCGACTTAGAGCGTTAGCGGATTGATAAAACGACTGTATGCAATCGCATCGTCTGTCGTGTCGATGCTGCAGGTCAGAGACCCATCCAGAGGCGATTCCACGGCTCGAAATCGTTCAGAGCCGATCTATCCGCGCGGCCTCTT
>JAJDVQ010000064.1 GCA_022826045.1 Acidimicrobiia bacterium
AAGAGGCCGCGCGGATAGATCGGCTCTGAACGATTTCGAGCCGTGGAATCGCCTCTGGATGGGTCTCTGACCTGCAGCATCGACACGACAGACGATGCGATTGCATACAGTCGTTTTATCAATCCGCTAACGCTCTAAGCCTCGTCATCGACGATCTCGAACGCCCGTCGTGAAGCCCAGTCCCATCTCATGCCCGATTCCGCCTCGAGAGACTTGCGAGCGATCCCGTCTGGGCAAGCTTCCGCTGGCGCCATCGCAGCCCTTGCTCGGTGCCAACTGACGTCGTGATTCCCTGGCACGACGATGACACGGCGTAAGTCCCCACCAACGAACTCGGCCGCGAGTCTCCGAAGGAAGTCGTCGGCCTCTGCGTATTGCTCGGCGATCTCTGCATCGGGGTCTGTTGACTCCGGTCCGGCTCCCTGAATCAGGTCTCCGCTGACGACAACCAGATCGGGCTGCGGGATGCCTTCGGCATCCCATCGTGCGGAGTCGCTGGCTAAGGCTGCGAACAGTTGCTCGTTGGGTATGCGCGGGCCGGGCGTTCGGTGCAGGTCGGAAATGTGCAGGAGAGCAGGCATATCAAGAACCCAACTCTTGCATCCGGATCGGCGATCATGCGGGCTCTTGGCTCGCCTCTGGTAGCGATACCGTGCAGGCGTCGGCTTCATCGGCGCCGGCGACTTGGGCTTTCTGGCAAAGGCGATGGCCGGTGCAGCGGCGGGTCTCGCGATCGTCGGCGGCGCGGTGCGCATCTTCGATCTGGGCATCGGCTGGCTGTGGGCGGCGCTCACCCTGTTCATGTTCTTCCGGGCAGCGCCGCAGTGGATTCGCTTCAATGGCGACGCCTGGCTGCGCACCGGCGAAGACTGAGCGTCGCGCTACTTCCAGAGACGCACGGTGAGACTGTGCTCGTCAGCGACGAAATCGGGCTCGGTGCCGTTGTGGGCTGCCATGGTGGGGATCACCTTGTGCAGGATGCCCATGCCACGGGCGTCGACGTAGCGATAATCACGCAAGAAGTTGACGAGCGTCTGGTTGCGGGCATAGCGCACGCCCGACTTGATCGCTTCGTCGGTGACCGAGTTCGGCAGACGACCCGGGCTGCGGACTTCGAGACGGTCGTCGAAAATGGCGAGCAGCACATCAGTGCCTGCGATGCTGTAGTCGCGGTGGACCAGTGCGTTCACCACGACCTCCCGAACAGCCGCTTCGGGGTAGTCCCAACGGTCGACTCGTCGTGCGCCCTCGAGATGCGCAGTGACTTCGGTGTTGCGACGGACGAAGTCCCACGCGCGATCCGCCAGGCCGATCTCGTAGATGATGTCGTTGGCACCGCCGAGCGGCACCAACGGCCCGCGAATGTCCTCATCTGCCCGCGCCGCATAGTCCGGGACCGAACCCGGATAGCAGATCGCCCGCACCCCGGACTGCGGCACGAAGCGGCCCGCCTGCGGCCCGAACAGCAGCATGCCGTCGACAGTTGCATACGTGGCACCGTCGATCTCAACGGCCAACTCCAGATTGCGCAGCAAGGCAAACCACTGCGGACTGTCGGGCTCGGGCACCTCGCTGTCGCCGCGCACCCTTCCGAAGTAGTCCAGCAACCGACGCGAGTCGAGATCGAGGGGCGAGGTGCCAAGCACGGGCTTGATTCCGTAGCGCAAGCCGCCCGACCGCTGGTACAAACGTTGCTCTTCCTCACGGCTCGCGTCGCGCGTGGTGGTGCCAACCCTGACTTTGGTCACCCACGTGTTGCCCTGCCTCACCTTGTAGGGCTTGTCGGGGGCGCTGGACGGCACGCTGACGATCCCCACCTGCGTGCCTGCCGACCATTCCGCCACCTCCCAGCTGGGAATGACCGGCGGTTGCAGGTGGTCTCTGGCCGTCTGCATCGCCCATTCCTCTGCGCGGTGCGACTCGCGACTCAACCCCGTCACCGAGCCGTCGTCCTCCACGCCCAGCAGCACGCAGCCGCCTTCATGGTTGAGCAACGCGCCGATCTCTGAAGCGAGCGCCGCTGGCCGGACGTCGTCCCGCTTGAACTCGACGCGCGAGTTCTCGCCGCCTGCAATCAGCTGCTGCAAGTCGGTCCGTTTCATGGTCCACGCTCAAAAGCCGTACTGGCGGAGTCTGCGCGCGAGGATACGACCGCCGTGGGCAACACGACAGCCCACCGCTCGCGCGGCAGGACCCGAGCGAGCAGGTGTGCTGGTGCGTTGCGCTGCCAGCGATTGCTGTGATCGATGAGGCGCGCGGTGATCAGGACCGCGGTGGCCAAGCACAGAGCGACGTCATGTGTTGAACCAGAATTCGATCTCGGCGCTGTCGGTGTCGAAGCGGGCCGCGTGCTCGACTCCGGCGGGGACGTGGTACCACTCGCCGACGCCGTGCCTGGTTGTCTGGCCACCGATGGTGAGAAGCAGCGCGCCCTTGGTGATGACGCCGACGTTGTTCGTCGAATGTGTGTGCGTCTCGATGGACGTTCCGGCTGGGTAGGTGGCGAACAGCACCTCGCAGCCATCAGCGGTCAGCCGGTAGGCGTCGAAGGCGCCCTCGAAGTCTGGCAGTGCTGCGATCTCGGGTGGGAAGTGTTCAATCTGGTTGGCCACCGGCGCTTTCCTTTCTCGAGATGAGTGAGGCGATGGTGTCCATCGCATTGATCAGACGAACCGAAGATTGTCGGACTCGAGTCCATTACTGCAACGAATCTAGTGTCTCGTCTGTGAAGTTCGCTGTGTTTGTTGGTCTGGTCGGTACTGTGTTGTTGCGCCGACGATGCCAAGGGGGGCGGCGATGGGCGCGAGAATGGGACGGCCG
Organism: Acidimicrobiia bacterium; assembly: GCA_022826045.1. Taxonomy (GTDB): domain Bacteria; phylum Actinomycetota; class Acidimicrobiia; order Acidimicrobiales; family Poriferisodalaceae; genus Poriferisodalis. The sequence continues at coordinate 2,821 of JAJDVQ010000064.1, forward strand.
GCGGTACGGGTCGAGCTGAGCGACGCTGAGCG
>JAJDVQ010000042.1 GCA_022826045.1 Acidimicrobiia bacterium
AAGAGGCCGCGCGGATAGATCGGCTCTGAACGATTTCGAGCCGTGGAATCGCCTCTGGATGGGTCTCTGACCTGCAGCATCGACACGACAGACGATGCGATTGCATACAGTCGTTTTATCAATCCGCTAACGCTCTAAGCCGCGAGGGGCTCCAGGTGGGCGCGGATGGACTTTGCCACCCGCTCGCCGTTCTCCATGGGGCCGAAATGGCTCAGCTCGGCGAAAGCCTCGAGCCGGCCGTTGCCGAGCGACTCGGCGATGGGCTGCGCGACCTGGGGCGGGATGGTGTTCCACATGGCGGGGGAGTCGCCGCGGGCGACAACCGTGGGGCACATCACTGCGTTGAAGGCGCTGTAGTCGACCGACTCGCCGGACTCGTAGATGCGTGCCTCGGTGTCGCCCGAGCACGACAGCCGCACGGCGTCGTCGCCTGACGGGTAGGTGCCGATCTCGACATAGGCCCGCACTGCCTCGGGCTCGCAGCCAGAAAACGGCGGCTTGGAGACGAAGCGGTCGTACGCCTCGTCGATCGTGGCGAAGCGGATCCGTCGACGCCGCGACGCCACCACGAGCTCGTGATCGGAATCGGGCATGGGAAAGCCGTCGGGCACCAGCACTGGCTCGTACAGGTACAAGCCCCGGTAGCTGCCCGGATGCTGCAGCTCGGCGAGCAGAAGGCTGGCTGCCCCCAGCGAGTGGCCGGCGGCCAGAAGGGGCTCGCCGCCCAGGGCGTTCACTGCGGTCAACACCTCTTCCACGAAGCGCGCCCGTTCCACCGACATGTCGTCGTGCTGTGGACGCGAGGCGCCGTGCCCCCGGAAGTCCAGTCCCCAGCACCGGAACGTGTCCTGCAGGTGCGGCACCACGGTGGCCCACATGCCGGCATTGAGGCCGTTGCCGTGCGTCAGCAGCAGGGGCGTTCCGTGCCCGCCGAGATCATGGAGCACTGCGTGTTCACCGTCAGAGGTGGTCAGGCGCATCATCGCCGCCGCACGATAGTGCAGACTCTCGCCATGGCGAACTTCACACGTGGCTCCGTGGACATCCACTACGACGACCACGGCTCGGGCTTCCCCCTGCTGCTGATCGCTCCGGGCGGCATGCGCTCGGCGGCGTCGTTCTGGGAGCAGACCCCCTGGAACCCGATCACCCAGCTGTCCGACCGGTACCGGGTGATTGCGATGGACCAGCGCAATGCAGGCCGCTCCAGGGCGCCGGTCTCCGCCGACGACGGCTGGGCCACCTACACGGCCGACCAGCTTGCGCTCATGGACCACCTCGGCTGCGAGCAGTTCCACCTGGCGGGCATGTGCATCGGCGGCCCTTACATCATGGGGCTGATCCAGGCAGCGCCCGAGCGGGTTGCGAGCGCCACGCTGTTCCAGACCATCGGGCTCGACGAGAACCGTCACGCCTTCTACGACATGTTCGATGACTGGGCGCAGGCGATTCGCGACGACCATCCCGAGGCCGATGACGCTGCCTGGGATCAGTTCCGCTCGAACATGTACGACGGCAACAACTTCCTGTTCAACGTGGACCGCGATTTTGTCGCGACCGTCCAGACGCCGCTGCTGGTGCTGCTCGGCAACGACCTGTATCACCCCGAATCGTCGTCGCGGATCGTCCATGAGGTGGCACCCGACTCCACGTTGATCGAGGACTGGATGGAAGGCGACGCCCGGACCGCCGCGATGGACCAATTCGCGGCGTTCCTCGCCGAGCACACTCCCTGAGCAGGCCGGAGAGTCCCGCCGCCTCTCGGGCACACGCCGCGCATTAGCTTGCGCGCATGACGAACGCAGCCACCACAGACGATTCTCACGGAACCAGCATCCGGCTGGACGGCAGGGTGGCGGTGGTCACCGGGGCAAGCCGGGGCATCGGCGAAGCCAGCGCTCGGGCGCTGGACGGCGCGGGTGCCCGGGTGGTGCTGACGGGTCGGACCACGGCAGATCTGGAACGCGTCGCTGCCGAGCTGCTGCATGACCCGGTGGTCCTGACGGCCGATCTCGCTCCAGCCGGAGCGGGCACTGACCTGGCACGGCGCATTCTCAACGAGGTCGACGGCGTCGACGTGCTGGTCAACAACGCGGGCATTCCGATGCGACGCACACCTGCTCAACTCAGCGAGGCCGACTTTGACCTGGTCTTCTCGATCAACGTGAGGTCGCTGGTCATGTTGAGCATCGGCTTGGCGCCATCGATGGTCGCTCGCGGCGGAGGTTCGGTGATCAACATCAGCTCGGTCGCCGGCGTGCACGGACCGCTCGGTCGCGTCGCCTATGCCGGCACCAAGGGCGCCGTCGACGCGATGACCCGCGCGCTGGCGGCAGATTGGGGTCCTGAGGGAATCCGGGTGAACTCGATAGCGCCCGGCCTGATCGTGACCGCCATCTGGGAGGACGCCCGCAACAACGTGCCGGGGCTCATCGAGGACCTCGAGGGCCAGATTGCGCTCAAGCGCTGGGGCTTCGGCGATGACATCGCCGAGGTGGTGCTCTTCTTCGCGTCCGACGCATCCCGCTACGTCACCGGGGAGACGCTGGTCGTGGACGGCGGGCTCGCCCGAGTGACGGCCTCGAACACCCCCGCGCGCCTGCCCGAGCTAGAGGACTGAACAGCAGCAGACGCGCAGAGGGTGCCGAGCCGCAGCCCGACACCCCCTGCTGAGTGCTTGTAGTTGCCGCTGGCCTGATCAGGCTGCGGCTATGTGCACCTGCTTACGCAGCAGCGCGAGCAGCGTCGAGCCAGGCGTCAACCGTGGCGCGGTTGTTGGCGATCCAGTCAGTGGCCAGGTCGCTTGGCGAAGCACCCTCGCCCTGCTCGACGTTGGCCAGCGACACCTCGATCACTGACAGCTTCACCACTTCGAGCAGCTTCGCGGCGGCCGGATTGGCAGCCAGGAAGTCGTTGTTGGCGGTGACGAGGATGTCGGCAGCGATCCAGCCGATCGGGCACAGGCCGTCAGCATTGTCGGCCGCTGACGGGCACTGGTCCGGCCCGATTGCCGCATAGCCGCCGGTGCCGTCATCGCCGCGCTGCGAGTGCTGCTCGCCGCCCTCGGTGCCAGACGGGTTGGAGTCGTCGAGGATCTCGTCGACACCCATCCAGTACACGTTGTCGCCCGGACGCAGCTGCGTGATGTACGCCGATGGCGTCCAGGTGTAGGCCACCATCGGGACGCCCTCGTTGGCGGAGTCGACGGCTTGGGCGAACATGGCGTCGTAGCCGGCGATGGTCTGGTTGATGTTGTCCCAGCCCGAGAACAGGATCTGGTTGGTGATGATGTTGTCGCAGGTCCACGACTCGGGGCAGCCGAAGATGTCGGCAATGCCATTGCCAGGCACCGGGTCGGTGGCGTCGAAGGCCGCCAGAGCCTCAGCATTGCTGTTCAGCGCATCCAACGTGTAGACGCCGTATTCGTCAGCGAACGACTTGGTCACCAAGAAGCCCTGCAGGCCGCCTGCGATCATCTCCTCGCCCACGATCGTCAGGTGGTCGCCGACAAGCGAGCCATCAGGCAGCTCGCCGGCCAGCCAAGCGAGGTGGCCCGGGTACCAGCTGTTGGCCCAGAAGTCCATCTGGCCATCAGCCATGGCGATGTAGCCAAGATTCGGGCCGAGTTCGAGTTCGGCCGGATCGGAGACGGTGTAGCCGAGTTCTTCGAGCAAGTCCTTGTACAGCTCTGCTTGGAAGTAGCCGGTGCTCCAATTGGCACGACCCAATGTGACGCTGACTCCGTCGCCGGGGGTCATCGACATCTCGTCGGCCATGTCGTCGTCGGCCATGTCGTCGTCGGCCATGTCGTCGTCGGCCATGTCGTCGTCGGCCATGTCGTCGTCGGCCATGTCGTCGTCGGCCATGTCGTCGTCGGCCATGTCGTCGTCGGCCATGTCGT